>CALUJC010000039.1 GCA_944320865.1 uncultured Bacteroides sp.
GCTTCTTACCGCAGGTACCGCTGCGCGGCACACAGCAGTTAAGCATAGTTGGACAGTTTCACTGTCCTCGTAGCCTTATTAACTTGTCTCCTTGTCAACTAAATTCCCATTTATTTATAAACTAGATATGCTTATTACTTATGTATAAATTGTTAGTTGTTTTAGTGGGATTGTTGGTTGGAAGCCTGTCCGCCCGCGCTGAGCAGGTATGGCTCGAAGCCGAGAGCTTTGCCGACAAAGGCGGATGGGTGACCGACCAGCAGTTTATGGATGTCATGGGCTCTCCTTATCTGTTGGCTCATGGCATGGGCGTCCCTGTGGCCGATGCCACTACGGAGGTGACCTTTCCGGAAAGTGGGACTTACCATGTATATGTACGTACTTACAACTGGACTTCTCCTTGGCATAAGGGCGAAGGGCCGGGCAAGTTTAAACTGAAAGTAGGACGCCGCACGCTTCCGGTGACTTTGGGTAGCAAGGGCGAGGGCTGGATGTGGCAATATGCCGGCAAGGTGTCCGTCAGAAGTAAGCGGAAAACGCTCCAAGTAACGTTGAAAGACCTGACGGGCTTCGACGGGAGATGCGATGCCATCTACTTTTCCACCGATGCTTCCATGCCTCCTGCCGGGGGCGATGAGTTGGCCGATTTCCGCAGGAAGCTGCAAAATCTGCCTCCGGCACGGGTACTCGATTTTGATTTCGTAGTGGCCGGCGGAGGCATTGCCGGCATGTGTGCTGCGGTAAGTGCCGCTCGCCAAGGGTGCAAGGTGGCCTTGATAAACGACCGCCCGGTGCTGGGAGGTAATAATAGTGCCGAGGTGCGGGTACATCTGGGCGGTTTTATAGAAGAAGGGCCTTATCCGGCTTTGGGGCGGATGATACGCGAATTCGGCCATTCGAAAGGCGGGAATGCCCAACCGGCCTCCAATTATGAGGACGAGAAGAAAATGCAGTTCGTCCTGGCCGAAAAGAACATTACCCTGTTTGCCAACTACCATGTCAATGCTGTTCAAACCTTTGGAGGAAAAATCTCTTCTATCACAGCACAGCACATAGAAGATGGGACGGAAATCACCTTCCGATCGCCTTTGTTCGCCGATTGCACGGGAGATGGCACGTTGGGTTATCTGGCCGGCGCCGATTTCCGGATGGGGCGTGAAGCCCGTGCTGAATTCGGGGAATCGCTGGCACCGGAGAAAGCAGACAAAATGACCATGGGCGCCTCCGTGCAATGGTATTCTGCGGATATCGGACATCGGGCGAAGTTCCCCGATTTCCGCTATGGGATAGACTTCAATGAAACCAATTGCGAGAAGGTGAAGATGGGCGAGTGGACCTGGGAAACCGGCATGAACTTTGATCAGATAACCGACTTCGAGCGGGTTCGCGATTACGGTCTGCTGGTGGTGTACTCCAACTGGAGCTTCCTGAAAAATAAGCTGAAAGACCGCGAAGCCTATCGCAACCGTGCGTTGGCGTGGGTGGCTTATGTGGCCGGAAAACGGGAGTCGCGCCGTTTGTTGGGCGACTATATCCTGAAGCAGGATGACATTGAGAAAAGTGTGTTTCACGAAGATGCCTCCTTTACGACTACTTGGAGCATCGACTTGCATTTTCCCGACCCTAAAAATCAGGAGTATTTCCCGGAAGAGCCATTCAAGGCGGCAACCAAGCATATTTACATCTATCCTTATGCTGTGCCCTATCGTTGCCTGTACTCCCGCAATGTGGACAACTTGTTCATGGCCGGGCGCAATATAAGTGTTACTCATGTAGCATTGGGTACGGTTCGCGTGATGCGTACCACCGGCATGATGGGTGAAGTGGTAGGTCTGGCGGCATCGCTTTGCAAAAAGCATGGCACGATGCCCCGGGGCATCTATCAAGACCACTTGGACGAACTGAAGATGTTGATGAAGCAAGGTGCCGCCAAATCGGGAGACCTTCCCGATAACCAGCACTTCAACACAGGAAAGAAGCTGGAGGCTCCACAAATGATTAACAGTAGAGTGAAAGATTAAATGATAATTTATCGGGGCACAGCCCCGAAATGAAGAATGAAGAACTAAGAATGAAGAATTTACAGATGATATAATGGGCAGCGGTAACTTGATTCCCCTCCTCCGGGGAGGAGGGGTGGCACGAAGTGACGGGGTGGTAGCGAATAATCACTTGTTTTATAAAAGGTTACCCTACCACCTCCCCCTTCGGGTACTCACCCCCTCAAGCTCCCCCGTTATCGGGGGAGAACAACCTCCCAGGAGGAGGAGAATTCAGTTACATCGCTAATTCTTCATTCATCATTCTTAATTCTTCATTAAAGCGCGCTTGCGCGCGCTAAATTCCCATTCATAAAATAGAACTTTAATAGATGACATTATGAAAACATGGTATATATCTTTTTTCATATTCCTCTTCCTGCTGGCAATCCCTAGAGGAGGCAGTGCCTTTGCCAAAGAAAGCCCCGCCCAAAGTCCGGAGGAGCTGGACGTGTACCTGTGCATCGGCCAGTCGAACATGGCCGGTCGCGGCACCCTGCTCCCCGAACTGACGGGCACGCTGGAAGGCGTTTACCTGCTGAACGACCGGGGAGAGTTTGAACCGGCCGGCAACCCCCTGAACAAGTATTCCACCATCCGCAAAGACCTGTCCATGCAGGCCTTGAGCCCCGCCTACTCGTTCGCGCGGAAGATGGCCGCCCTTTCCCCGCGCCCCGTCGGGCTGGTTGTCAACGCCCGTGGCGGCAGCAGCATCGACTCCTGGCTGAAAGGCAGCAAGGATGGCTATTATGAAGCTGCGCTGGAGCGCGTGCGCCTTGCCCAAAAGCAGGGCGGCGTGCTGAAAGCCGTCATCTGGCACCAGGGCGAAGCCGATTGCCAAGACCCGGAGGCATACCGCAAGAAGCTGTCCCTCCTGGTCGAGACCCTCCGTGCAGACCTGGGCCAGCCTGAATTGCCGTTTGTCGTAGGCCAGCTCCCCCGTTGGAATTGGACAGGACGAGAGGAAGGCCCCGCAGCCTTCAACGCCATGCTGGCCGGCATCCCCTCCACCCTGCCGTGGACCGCCTGCGTGTCCTCCCAAGGACTCGACATGCTGGCGGACGAGCATAACCCCCACTTCGGCACTGCAGGCCAGCTCATCCTGGGCGAGAGGTATGCCGATGCCGTTTGGGGCCTGTTCTGGCAGCAGGCCGAAGAGCGTGCCAAGGAGCTGGTGTCGCAGATGACGCTGGAGGAGAAGATAGACTACATCTCCGGCCCCAAGTCCTTCTACATCCGCGCCATTCCCCGGCTGGGTATTTCCGAAATCCATCTGGCCGACGGCCCCCAGGGCATCCGCAACAACACGCGGAGCACGCTCTATCCGGCCGGCATCCTTTCGGCCGCCACCTGGAACAGGGCCTTGGTCGAGCAGCTGGGCCACGGCTTGGGCCGGGACGCCAAAGCCCGGGGCATAGACATCCTGCTGGGCCCCGGCGTCAACATCTACCGCTCCCCCTTGTGCGGGCGGAACTATGAGTACTTCGGCGAAGACCCCTACCTGTCCGGCGAGACGGCCAAGCACTACATCATCGGCGTGCAGAAGGAAGGCGTCATGGCCACCGTCAAGCACTTTGCGGCCAACAACCAGGAGTGGAGCCGCCACCATGCCAGCTCGGACGTGGACGAGCGCACCTTGCAGGAAATCTATTTCCCCGCCTTCCGTAAGGCCGTGCAGGAAGCCAACGTGGCCGCCGTGATGGACAGCTACAACCCGGTGAACGGCGTGCATGCCACGGAGAATGCGTGGATGAACATCGACGTCCTTCGCCGGCAATGGGGCTTCCGCGGCATCCTGATGTCCGACTGGTCCTCGGTCTATTCCGGGGTAGGGGCGGCCAACGGAGGCCTTGACCTGGAAATGCCCGTGGGCAAGTTCATGACGAAGGAAGTGCTGCTTCCCGCCATAGCCAACGGCATTGTCACCGAGCAGACCATTGACGCCAAGGTGTGCCACATCCTGCAAACATTAATGTTGTTCGGTGCCTTCGACCATCCCACCCCCATTGTAAAGGTAGATCAGGAGAATGAAGCCTCGAAGGCTACCGCCCTGGCCGTGGCACGCGAGGGCATCGTGTTGCTGAAGAACCAAGATAATACCTTGCCTTTCCGCAAGGGGCGTACCTTGGTGCTTGGTCCCAATGCCGACGTGATACCTACCGGCGGCGGAAGCGGCTTTGTCACCCCGCATTCCACCACATCCTTGTACAAAGGGTTGGTCAGCCTGGTAGGCGGGAAGCATGTGCGCCTGCTTTCGGAAAGCCTGCTCTATAAAGACATATCGACAGATGTCTATACCGACAGCCGCTGCGTGAAGCGCGGATTCAAGGCCCGTTACTACAACTCGGTCAACCTGGGCGGGGAAGTGTTCAGGCAGCAGGATGAGGCCGCCATCAACTATGCCTGGAAGTACGGGGCACCCTTCCCCGGCCTGCCCGATGACAAATACTCTGCCTGTTGGACAGCCGTATACCGCCCGCAGAGAAGCGGTACCGTGCAGTTCCAATTGGCCGGCGATGACGGATACCGGCTTTTCGTGAACGACAAGCTGCTGACGGGCGACTGGGGCAACCACTCCTACAGCACCCGCAACGCCTTCATGCAAGTGGAGGCCGGGCGCGACTACCGCTTGAGGGTGGAGTACTTTGACAACGCCGGTGAAGCCACCGTCCGCTTCCATGCCGGCCTGCTTGATGAGGAGTTGCTGGTATCAGCCTTGAAGAAGGCCGACAACGTCGTCGTATGCGTGGGCTTCAACAGCAGCATTGAAGGCGAAGGTTTTGATAGGCCTTTCGCCCTTCCCTACGGGCAAGAATACCTGATAGACAAGGTCACCGCCCTGCACGACAATGTTACCGTGGCCGTCAATGCCGGCGGGGGCATCGACTTCCGGAACTGGGGCGAGAAGGCGGAAGCCATCCTCATGGCCTGGTATCCCGGACAGGAAGGCGGGCAGGCCTTGGCCGAAATTATTTCCGGACGCATTTCACCCAGCGGGAAACTTCCCATCAGCATCGAGAAGCAGTGGGAAGACAACCCCGTCCATGATCACTACTACGATACCCGTAACGTCCCCCACAAGCGCGTGCAGTATGCCGAAGGCGTTTTTGTGGGCTACAGAGGCTATGAGCACACCGGCACGCAGCCCCTTTACCCCTTTGGCTACGGCCTGTCCTACAGCAGCTTCCGTTACAGCAACCTGGATATCCGGAAAGTGGGTGACAACCTGGTGAGCGTCTCTTTCGACCTGAAGAATACCGGAGGGATGGATGCCGCCGAGGTGGCCCAAGTCTATGTGGGCGATGTGTCGGCCTCCGTTCCCCGTCCCAAGAAAGAGCTGAAAGGTTACGAAAAAGTGTTCTTGAAGCGTGGAGAGCAGAAGCGCGTGTCCCTGCTGCTGGATGCCGAGGCCTTTGCTTACTACGATGTATGCTCCAAGCAGTTTATAGTAGAGCATGGAGATTTCAATATTTGGGTTGGTTCCTCGTCAGAGGCATTGCCTTTGCAGGGAAGCATCCGGCTTTGAACCACCCAATTTGAATAGAACCGTGTTGATAATTATCAAAAATAAGATTGGACAATCATGAAGAAAAGCATTTTGTTGATGGCATGCTGTCTTGGGCTTTTTGTAGAGGGAGCCCTTGCACAGATTGCCCCCAAAGAAGAGTTCGTGTCCGCCCTGATGGAGCGGATGACTTTGGAAGAAAAAATCGGGCAACTGGCCCAATGTTCTTACCGGGGTAACTTTACCGGCCCGGGCGGGGCAAATTACTCGAAAGAAGACTATGTGCGCGAGGGTAAAATAGGTTCGATGCTCAATGTAGTGGGCGTAAAAGAAATACGCCGCTTCCAAGAGCTGGCCCTCCAATCTCGTTTAGGCATTCCGCTAATTTTCGGGCTGGATGTCATTCACGGCTATCACACGGGCTTCCCCATCCCGTTGGCCGAAGCTGCCAGCTTCGACCTGGGGATGATTGAGGAGGCAGCCGTCTGCAATGCCCGGGAAAGTGCTGCCGATGGCCTGAACTGGGTGTTTGCTCCCATGGCCGATATCTCGTGGGATGCCCGCTGGGGCAGGGTGATGGAGGGTGCCGGCGAAGACCCCTATTATGGTGCGCTGGTGGCTGCTGCCCGCATCCGTGGGTTACAGGGGGAGAGCCTTGCCGACACGGCCACGGTGATGGCTTGCCTGAAACACTTTGCCGGATATGGTGCCCCCATTGCCGGAAAGGAGTACAACAGTGTGGACATGTCCCTGGGGCAGTTTGCCAACTTCTACATGCCTCCCTACAAAGCGGCCGTCCAGGCCGGTGTAGCCACGGTAATGAGCGCCTTCAACGACTTCAACAACATACCCTGCACGGCCAATGACTTCCTGCTCAACCGCTTGCTGCGCGAACAATGGGGCTTCCAAGGCTTTGTGGTGTCCGACTACAACTCGGTGGAAGAGCTGGTGAACCACCGTTATGCCGCCGATAAGAAAGATGCCGCTGCCAAGGCCTTGCAAGCCGGGCTTGATGTGGAAATGGTCAGCACCTGCTACCTTACTTACTTGAAGGAGCTGATAGAAGAAGGCCGGGTGAAAGAGGACGTTTTGGATAAAGCCGTGCGCCGCATCTTAGAGAAGAAGTACGAGCTAGGCCTGTTCGAAGACCCCTTCCGCTATTGCAATCCCGGGCGCGCTGCCCGGGTGCTCAATGCCCCGGATATACGGGATGCCTCCCTGCGCATGGCCGAGCGCTCCATCGTGTTGTTGGAAAACAAAGCCGGTGTATTGCCCCTTTCTTCTAAGATTAAATCTGTAGCCTTGATAGGAGGCCTGAACCGCTCGCCCCACGACATGGCCGGGGCATGGGCACCCACTACCGACCGCAGTAAAATCATCACCCCTTACGATGCTTTGACGAGGCGTGGCCTCACGGTGAACTACGCCGAGGGCTACAACCTCAAGACCAATGCCCTTGACGGCCTTGAAGCGGCCATGGAAGCCGCGCGGAAGTCGGATGTAGTGATTGTTGCCATAGGTGAAAGGGCTTCGCAAAGCGGGGAAAAGGCCGCCAAAGTGGACATCAACCTGCCCGCCGGCCAGCAACAGCTCATCGCCGAGCTAAAGAAAACCGGCAAGCCTGTCATTGCCCTGCTGATGTGTGGCCGTCCGCTCATCTTCAACGATGTGCGCCGGCAAGCCGATGCCATACTTTGCACCTGGTGGCTGGGCAGCGAAGCCGGCAATGCCATCTGCAACGTGCTATGGGGCGACTACAACCCATCGGGTAAGTTGCCCATGACCTTCCCGGCGCATGTGGGGCAGGTGCCCATCTATTACCAATACAAGAGCACCGGACGTCCGGCTACGCTTCGCCAGGCTTATGTGTCTTCCTACATCGACTCGCCCAATGAGCCTGCTTACCCCTTTGGCTATGGCTTGTCGTACACCACGTTCGAGTATTCAGGCCTGAAGGTCGAGCAAGGCCGGAAAGCCGGTGAACATGCCGTGGTTTCGGTGGATGTGCGCAATGCCGGCAAGGTGGCTGGCGAGGAAGTGGTGCAACTGTATGTGCAAGACAAGGTGGCCTCCATCACCCGCCCGGTAAAGGAGTTGAAGGGCTTCCGAAAACTCTATTTGAAACCCGGTGAAAGCCAAACCGTGACTTTCTCCCTTACGGACGAATGCCTGGGCTTTTATGACAACAACATGCACTACGTGGTAGAGCCCGGCGACTTTATCCTGATGGCAGGCAAAAGCAGCCGGCAGGAAGACCTCCTGCAGACTGTTTTTACCCTTGAATAACGCGAAGCAGGAATAAGAAAAATCTACATGCCCCCGCTTCGTGCTGGCAAGGCGTTGCTTTAGTACGGATAAAGCATTACTTTAATACGGATAAAGTATTGCTTTAGTACTGATAAAGCAACGCTTTATTTTTGAAGAAGAAAAAATAAAGTATTAATATGCAGAAGAACAAATGTTTATGATTACCTTTGAAGGCGCTCCGTTTGCGTTGGAATATTCGTTGAAAAAGTTTTAATAATCATACATAAAAGCAGAAAGAAATGAAGCAGATATTCAGAAAGGCGGCATCATGCCTCATGCTTGCCGCATGTACTTTGCATCTGTCCGGGCAGGACATCTTGAGAATCTCAACCGAAAGTACCGACCTGGTGTTGCGCGTAGGCGAAAACCAGCGGCTTTACCAAGTCTATCTGGGTCAGAAACTGAAACATGAGGGCGACTTGAAGCTGCTCGACTGGCCGGTGCATGCCGCTTCCGACGGCAGTGTCGTAAAGCGTGGCTGGGAGGTGTATGGCGGCTCGGGCAATGAAGACTTCTTCGAACCTGCCCTTGCCGTGACCCACCATGACGGAAATCCTTCCACTTGGTTGTATTACGTCTCGTCTTCCACCCGTCAGGTAGAAGGGGGCACGCAGACCGATATTTTATTGCGCGATGACCGTTATCCGCTGGAAGTAACCTTGCACTACATCGCCTATTACAAGCAAAATGTAATAAAGACTTGGAGCGAAATCCGCCATCGGGAGAAGCGCCCGGTCATGCTTTCGGCCTATGCCTCGACCATGCTTTACTTCAACCGCCCCGCCTATTACCTCACGGAGTTCAGCAGTGATTGGGCCAAAGAAGCCCAGATGAGCACATCGCGCCTGACGCCCGGCAAGAAAATACTGGACACCAAGCTGGGCAGCCGGGCCGCCATGCACATGCATCCCTTCTTCCTGCTGGGGCTGGATGAAGCCGCAAATGAGGATGGGGGAGACGTCTTGATGGGCACTTTGGGGTGGACAGGAAATTTCCGCTTTACGTTTGAGGTCGATAATGTGGGTAACCTGCGCGTAATCCCCGGCATCAATCCTTATGCCTCTGCCTACGAGCTCAAGCCCGATGAAACCTTTTCTACGCCCGAATTCATCTTTACCCTGAGTTACGACGGTGCCGGGAGCGCCAGCCGCAACCTGCACGACTGGGCACTCCACTACCAGCTGAAAGACGGCCTGCAACCCCGCATGACGTTGCTCAACAACTGGGAGAACACCGGCTTCCGTTTCGACCAGGACAAGCTGGCTGCCCTGATGAAGGAGGCCAAACATCTGGGTGTAGACCTCTTTCTGCTCGATGATGGCTGGTTTGGCAACAAGTATCCCCGCCAGAACGATAAGGCCGGCCTGGGCGACTGGGAAGCAACGCGCGACAAATTGCCGGGAGGCATCCCCGCCTTGGTGGACAGCGCCCGCCGGTCGGGAGTAAAGTTTGGCATCTGGATAGAGCCGGAAATGGTGAATCCCAAGAGCGAGCTGTTCGAGAAGCATCCCGATTGGGCCATCCATTACCCTAACCGGGAGGTGTATTATTACCGCAATCAGCTGGTGCTCGATTTAAGCAATCCGCAAGTGCAAGAGCATGTCTACGGGGTAGTGGAACGCATTTTGCAAGAGAATCCCGAACTGGCCTATTTCAAATGGGATTGCAACAGCCCCATTACCAATATCTATTCCCCCTATCTGAAGGACAAGCAAGGGCAGCTCTATATCGACCATGTGCGTGGTTTGTACAATGTGCTGAAGCGCGTCAGGAAGAACTATCCGCACGTATCCATGATGCTCTGTTCGGGTGGCGGTGCCCGGTGTGACTATGAAGCCTTGAAGTACTTCACAGAGTTCTGGTGCAGTGACAACACCGACCCCATCGAGCGCCTTTACATCCAGTGGGGATTCTCGCACATATTCCCGGCCAAAGCCATGTGTGCCCATGTGACGAGTTGGAATAAGAACGCCTCAGTAAAATTCCGCACCGATGTGGCCTCCATGTGCAAGCTTGGTTTCGACATCGGCCTGGATAAACTGAACGCTGATGAGCTGCGCTATTGCCAGATGGCGGTGGACAACTGGAAAAGATTGCAGCACGTCATTCTCGATGGCAGGCAATACCGATTGGTATCGCCTTATGCGGGCAACCACATGGCGCTGAATTATGTGTCGGCCGACCAACGGAAAGCCGTGTTGTTTGCTTACGACATTTATCCGCGCTACCAGGAAAAGACCTTTAAGGTAAAGCTGAAAGGGCTGGCCGCCGACAGATATTATAAAGTGGAAGAAATAAACCTGATGCCGGGCAGGACATCCGGTTTGAAGTCCAACGGCATGACCCTCTCCGGCGACTACTTGATGAAAGTCGGTCTGGAAGTATTTGGTACCTCGCCCCTGAATAGCCGTGTAGTGGAACTTACGGAAGTAGAGGGTTGAGAATTTTCTTTACGCGGTAGGTAACGATTGTTTACGCCGGAAAACGGCCGTACCTGTAGAACTGGTGAAATATGTACTTTGGTTGGTTGCTGAAAACCAGCCGGGTACATATTTTATTTGTATCTTCTGTTTACCATCTTCGTGCCTCCTTCGTATCCGAGTCGTACCTCATTCGGTATTGCTTCGCTTCCGTCTTGTTCCTATGGAGCGAAGGTGGAGCGTAGGAAATAGCAACAAGGTAAGTAATAAAACCGGCGTTTCCCTCGCCCTCGCTTATCCCGTGGATGGTGAGGCGGAAAGTTTGGCAGGGCGCGAGGCAAAGTCAGGCGAAATGAGGACAAAAACAACTGTTCGTCATTTTTAAACCTCTATAAAGGGCGATTTCCCATAGAAATTTGTAACTTTGCCCAGTTAAAATTTTACGCGTACTTTTTAATTCAAAAACTTATCATGTCTGAAGCTAAAAGAATCAAAACAGCGCTGGTTTCTGTTTACCATAAAGAGGGTTTGAACGAAATCATTACGAAGTTGCATGAAGAAGGCGTGCAGTTCCTTTCCACGGGTGGCACGCGCCAGTTTATTGAATCGTTGGGCTATCCCTGCCAGGCAGTGGAAGACCTCACGACGTATCCCTCCATCCTGGGCGGGCGTGTGAAGACGCTGCATCCCAAGGTGTTTGGGGGCATCTTGTGCCGCAGGGGGTTGGAACAGGACATCCAGCAGATTGAAAAATACGGCATTCCGGAAATCGACCTGGTCATCGTCGACCTGTATCCCTTCGAGGCTACGGTGGCAAGCGGCGCATGCGAGGCCGATGTGATTGAGAAAATCGACATAGGCGGCATTTCGCTCATCCGCGCGGCTGCCAAAAACTATAACGATGTGGTGATTGTGGCTTCGCAGGCACAATACCAGCCTTTCCGTGACATGCTGACGGAGCACGGTGCCACCACTACGCTCGAAGAACGCCGCTGGCTGGCCAAAGAGGCCTTTGCCGTGTCGTCCAACTATGACAGCGCCATCTTCAACTATTTCGATGGCGAGGAAGGCAGCGCGTTCCGCTATTCGGCTAACGACCAGAAGGCCTTGCGCTATGGCGAGAATCCGCACCAGAAGGGCTACTTCTATGGTAACCTTGATGCGATGTTCGACCAGATACACGGCAAGGAAATTTCTTACAACAACTTGCTCGACATCAATGCGGCGGTAGACCTCATCGACGAGTTTGAAGATACCACTTTCGCCATCCTGAAGCACAACAACGCCTGCGGCCTGGCTTCGCGTCCCACGCTGCTCGAGGCTTGGAAGGATGCCTTGGCCGGCGACCCTGTTTCGGCTTTCGGAGGCGTGCTGGTGGCCAACCGCGTGATAGACAAAGAGACGGCAGAAGAGATAAACAAGATATTCTTTGAAGTAATCATTGCCCCCGACTACGATGTGGATGCCCTCGAGGTGCTGGGGCAGAAGAAGAACCGCATCATCTTGGTGCGCAAACCCTGCAAGTTGCCTAAGAAGCAATTCCGCTCACTGCTGAACGGCGTATTGGTGCAGGAACGCGACCTGAAGATTGAGACTCCCGAAGATTTGAAACCGGTGACCGACAAGCTGGCTACTCCGCAAGAGGTGGAGGACATGCTTTTTGCCAACAAAATTGTGAAAAACTCCAAGTCCAACTCCATTGTGCTGGCCAAGGGCAAGCAGTTGTTGGCCAGCGGCGTGGGCCAGACCAGCCGTGTGGATGCCTTGAAGCAGGCCATCGAAAAGGCCAAGAGCTTTGGTTTCGACCTGCACGGGGCTGTCATGGCAAGCGATGCTTTCTTCCCCTTCCCCGACTGTGTAGAGATAGCCGGCAACGAAGGCATCACGGCAGTTATCCAGCCGGGTGGAAGCATTAAGGACCAGTTGTCGTTCGACTACTGCAACGAGCATGGCATTGCCATGGTGACTACGGGCTTCCGCCACTTCAAGCACTAATGTGGTGTAATGAAGAATGAAGAATTAAGAATGAAGAATTTGCCATGCGGCATGCCGGCTTTTGTGCGGGTATTCTTGGGACTTCTTCATTCCTCATTCTTCATTCTTCATTAAATATATTCTTCATTTTTAAATTCTTCATTCTTCATTTACAAAGATGGGTTTATTTTCTTTTACACAAGAGATAGCGATGGACCTGGGCACCGCCAATACCATTATCACGGCCAACGACAAGATAATGGTGAACGAGCCTTCGGTGGTGGCCTTGGATCGCAGGACGGATAAAATGATTGCCGTGGGTGAAACGGCCAAGATGATGGATGGCAAGACGCACGAGAACATCCGCACCATCCGCCCTTTGCGCGATGGCGTGATTGCCGACTTCTATGCCTGCGAGCAGATGATACGTGGGCTTATCAAGAAGGTGAACAGCCGCCACCGCCTGTTTTCGCCTTCGCTGCGCATGGTCATCGGCGTGCCTTCGGGCAGTACCGAGGTTGAGCTGCGTGCCGTGCGTGATTCTGCCGAACATGCCGGGGGGCGCGATGTTTACCTGATATTCGAGCCGATGGCCGCCGCCATAGGCATTGGCATCGACGTGGAAGCTCCCGAAGGTAACATGATTGTGGATATAGGTGGCGGAACAACCGAGATTGCGGTGATTTCGTTGGGAGGCATCGTGTCCAACAACTCCATAAAGACGGCCGGCGATGACCTTACTGCCGACATTCAGGAATACATGAGTCGCCAACATAACGTGCGTATCAGCGAGCGTATGGCGGAGCGCATCAAGATAAATGTGGGCGCGGCACTTACCGACCTGGGCGAGGATGCCCCGGAAGACTACATCGTGCATGGGCCTAACCGCATCACGGCTTTGCCTATGGAGGTGCCTGTTTGCTACCAGGAGGTGGCACACTGCCTGGACAAGTCCATATCGCGCATTGAGACAGCCATATTGAATGCGTTGGAGAATACGCCTCCCGAGCTGTATGCCGACATTGTGCACAATGGCATCTACTTGGCCGGTGGTGGAGCTTTGCTCCGTGGCTTGGACAAACGGTTGACCGACAAAATCAACATCCCTTTCCACATAGCCGAAGACCCCTTGCTGGCTGTGGCAAAAGGTACGGGGGTGGCATTGAAGAACGTAGACCGCTTCTCGTTCTTGATGAGATGAGCGATGGGCCATACAATTCTTTAATCGCTTTTTGCTCATGCGAAACCTGCTGAACTTTTTGATGAAATACAATTACTGGTTCCTCTTTCTGCTGTTAGAGGTAGCCAGTTTTGTTTTATTGTTCCGTTTCAACCGTTACCAGCAGAGTGTATATCTTACCTCCGCCAACGGGGTGGCCGGAGCAATATACGGGGTGGCCGGTTCTGTCAGCTCATATTTCCATCTGAAGACGGTTAATGCTGATTTGCTGGAGCGTAATGTGTGGTTGGAGCGCAAGGTAGAGGTGCTGGAAAAAGCATTTGCCGAACAAGGGCCGGACTCGGTGATGTTGCACAGCTTGGAGAATCTGGTTTCGGCTAAGTATGAGGTCTACCGTGCAACAGTGATTAAGAACTCATTGAACCGGGTAGACAATTACCTGACTTTGGATAAGGGAAGTGTAGACAGCATACGCCCGGAAATGGGGGTAGTGGATGCAAACGGAGTGGTAGGCATCGTGTATAAGACATCACCCCATTATTCGCTGGTGATATCTTTACTGAATAGTAAATCGAACCTTAGTTGTAAAATTTCGGGAAGCGGCTATTTCGGTTATCTGCATTGGGAGGGTACTGATGCGCAATATGCTTACCTGCGCGATTTGCCCCGCCATGCCGAATTTAGTGTGGGCGACACGGTGGTGACCAGTGGTTATTCGGCAGTGTTCCCCGAAGGTGTTATGGTGGGTACGGTGGATGAGATGACTGACTCGCACGACGGCCTTTCTTATCGGGTAAAGGTTAAACTTGCTACCGATTTTGGCAAGGTGACGCAGGTGTGCGTCATTTCGCGTGCCGGGCAGGAGGAACAGAAATCATTGGAAGAAACAGACTGATGGGTATGAATTATGTTTATAAAGCCGGCTGGTTTGTAGGCCTGGTGCTGTTGCAGGTGCTGGTGCTCAATAACATTCATATAGCAGGGTGTGCCACGCCTTTTTTGTATATCTATCTGATACTGAAATTTGAGACGGGTATATCGCGAAACGCTTTGCTGCTGTGGGCTTTTTGTTTGGGTTTGGCGGTTGATATCTTTTCGGATACTTTAGGTATGAATGCTGCTGCTGTGGTGTTGCTGGCCTTTTTGCGTCCTTTATTTTTGCGCTTGTTTTTGCCTCGTGATGTTCAGGACAGCTTGGTGCCTTCTTTGCAGACGATGGGGACGGCTTCGTTTTTTAAGTATGCAGTTGCGTGTGTGTTGGTACATCATACCATGTTGTTTGCCTTAGAGTTTTTTTCGTTGGCACATATAGGGCTGTTGTTACTAAGGATGGTGACAAGCATGGCACTTACTTTGGCTTGTGTAATGGCAGTAGAAGGTATTGTGAAGAAATAGGGCGGTTAGTATAGTTTTTTTAATTTCTGTAAGCGGCGATGGCAAAAGATTATGTACTGGAAAAACGGAAATATGTGATCGCTTTCATAGCTGTGGCTATTGTTCTGATTTATATATGCAGGTTGTTTAACTTGCAGGTTATGACTGATGCTTACAAGAAAAATGCCGATAGCAATGCTTTCCTGAACAAGGTGCAATACCCTTCGCGTGGCGCTATCTATGATCGTAATGGTAAATTGCTGGTGTATAACCAGCCGGCTTATGATGTGACTTTTGTTCCTCGTGAGGTGACACAACTTGATACGCTTGATTTTTGCCGTACACTGAACATCACCCGTGAACAGTTTGATGAGCGAATGGCAAATGTGAAGAACCGTCGTTTGAATCCTGGTTATTCCCGCTATACGCAGCAAACGTTTATGGCACAATTGTCTGCAGAGGAATGTGGAGTGTTTCAGGAGAAATTGTATAAGTTCAATGGCTTTTCTGTTCAGCGACGTACTATACGTGAATATGCTTACAATGCGGCTGCTCATGCGTTGGGTGATATTGGTGAGGTGTCGAAACGGGAAATGGAAAAAGATGATTATTATGACCGTGGCGATTACATAGGCAAGCAAGGCATTGAGAAGTCTTACGAGAAATACCTGCGGGGCGAGAAGGGGGTGGAAATACTGCTGCGCGATGCCCATGGGCGTATCCAAGGACATTATCGAGACGGTGAAATGGATCGCCCTTCCGTGCCCGGCAAGAATTTGACGTTGGGCCTGGACATTGACTTGCAAATGTTGGGAGAACGGCTGATGCGTAATAAGATTGGTGCGATTGTGGCCATAGAACCTTCTACGGGAGAGATTCTTTGCATGGTATCGTCACCTACCTACGACCCCGGACTGATGGTGGGGAGGCAAAGGGGCGAGAATCATAACCGTTTACAGAAGGACAAGCGCAAGCCGTTGCTGAATCGGGCTATTATGGGTACGTATCCTCCCGGTTCCACATTCAAGACAGCACAGGCATTGACTTTTTTGCAGGAGGACATTATAAAGGAAGATAGTCCGTTGTTCCCATGTTCTCATGGGTTTATCTATCGGGGATTGCGTGTCGGGTGTCATGGTCATGCTTCTCCGCTGCCCTTGGTGCCGGCCCTTGCCACGTCGTGTAATGCTTATTTTTGCTGGGGATTATACCGTATGTTTGGCGATGAAAAGTATGGTTCGCCGCAAAATGCCATTACGGTATGGAAAGACCACATGGTGTCGCAGGGATTCGGCTATCGCCTGGATACGGACTTGCCGGGCGAACAGCGTGGGCTTATTCCCAATGCCCAGTTTTATGACAATATATATCGGGGCTCATGGAACGGGCTGACCGTTATCAGTATCTCCATAGGGCAAGGAGAAGTGCTGGCCACCCCTTTGCAGATAGCCAACCTTGGCGCTACCATTGCTAACAGGGGGTATTATGTGGCCCCGCACCTGGTGAAGGAGATTGAAGACAACGAGCTGGACAGCCTCTATCGCACGCGACATTATACCGATATCTCGCGGGAACACTATGAATCGGTGGTAAAAGGGATGCGTGCTGCAGTGGCTGGGGGTGGTACGTGCCGCATTGTGGAGACTATGTTGCCCGGTATAGCGGCATGCGGGAAGACCGGTACGGCACAGAACCAAGGTAAAGACCACTCTGTATTCATGGGATTTGCCCCAATGGATGACCCGAAGATTGCCATTGCCGTGTATGTGGAGAATGGTGGGTGGGGGGCTACTTATGGTGTGCCTATCGGTGCTATCTTGATGGACCAGTACCTGAACGGGAAGTTGTCGCCTCAGAATGAAGCTTTGGCTGAGGAGTTTAGTAACCGGGTTATAAATTACGATGATGTGGAAAGGTAAAGACACTCTTTCCTGGCAAATAAAGTTATGGTTTATAGAATTTTGATAGGCAAATGATACATAGGCAAATGATACATAGGCAAAGTATATGGACTACGTTGGATTGGTGGACAATTGGGCTTTACCTGCTGCTTGTGGTGTGTGGGTGGTTCAGTGTGTGTGGGGCAGGGTATGAGTTTGGGAATCCTGAGTTCCTTGACTTCTCTACGCGTGCCGGTAAGCAATTGGTGTGGATTGTATGTTCATTTGGCCTGGCCTTTGTGCTGCTGATGTTGGACGATGCTTTTTATGACACCTTCTCTTACTTGATATACATAGCCTTGATGGTGTTGCTGGCAATCACGATATTTATTGCCCCCGACACAAAAGGGTCTCATTCTTGGCTTATTCTGGGGCCTGTCAGCCTTCAGCCTGCCGAATTTGCCAAGTTTGCCACAGCATTGGCGTTGGCGAAATGTATGAGTGTTTATGGCTTTACGATGCATACATGGAGGAATGCATTGACGTTGGCATTTCTTATTTTGCTACCTATGGTGCTTATCATTATGCAACGTGAGACGGGGTCTGCCTTGGTTTATTTGGCCTTTTCCTTGGTGTTGTATCGGGAGGGGATGCCGGGAGTGGTGTTATTTGCAGGTTTATGTGCTGTCGTTTATTTTGTGGTGGGCATTCGCTATGGAGTCGTGATGTGGGGTGAGGAAATGCCTACGCCAATAGGGCAGTACGTGGTATTATTGCTCATTCTGATTGCGGTTTCGGGGATGGTGTGGGTATATACTAAACGCTGGAAGACTGCGCGTAACATGCTATTCGTTATATTAGGTGTGCATGTGTTGGCTTGGATGGTGGCACAGTATATTGTTCCTTTTAATATGGTATGGGTGCAGTGGGTGATGTGTGCTTTGACAGTGTGCTATTTGTTTTTTCACGCTTTGGTTGGCCGAAAGTTAAGTTGCCTTCTTATAGGCCTGTTTGCGCTTGCTTCCGTGGGATTTTTATACTCGAGTGATTATGTTTTCAACCAGGTGCTTGAACCTCATCAGCAAATGCGTATCAAGGTAGTGTTAGGGTTGGAAGAAGATCCTACGGGAGCAGGCTATAATGTCAACCAGTCAAAGATTGCTATCGGTTCAGGTGGCCTGACGGGAAAAGGTTTTTTGAATGGTACGCAAACTAAGTTGAAATATGTGCCTGAACAGGATACTGATTTTATTTTCTGTACCGTGGGTGAAGAGCAGGGTTTTGTTGGTTCTACGGTTGTGCTGCTGCTGTATTTAGCCTTTATTCTCCGCCTATTGGTTGTGGCAGAACGGCAGCCTTCTGCTTTCGGCCGGGTGTATGGGTATTCGGTTCTTAGTATTTTCTTGTTTCATTTGTTTATTAATATTGGTATGGTATTGGGATTGACTCCGGTCATAGGTATTCCTTTGCCTTTCTTTAGTTATGGCGGGTCTTCCCTTTGGGGATTTACCATCCTCTTGTTTATTTTCCTGCGTGTTGATGCAGGTCGCGATAGGCGTTAGTCTGCTCCAACCGGATGCCGATGTCGCTTATGCCCTTCAATATAGAATCGGGTAACAGATGTGCAATGCGTATGTGGTGAAGGCTGTCTGTATGGCCGATGCGTAGCATTCCGGCGTAGTGTTCTGTCTGGTATACTCCTCCCGTGCCTTTGCCTTTCCAGCTTCCGTGTTCATCTGCGAGATTTAGTGATATAGTATCGGCGTGTAAAAGCAAACTATCTCCTTCTGTGCAAATGATGGAAACAGGTAAATTTTGGTAAGGATAATAATTATTATTACGTATTTCGATGGTCAATGTATAGTCAATAAGCGAATCAGTTGTTGCTATATTGAAATCAATGGTATCCTGCATCTTCCATTCTTCATGGCTGAAAGAATGGTATGAGTGTAGCATTATTGTGCTATTGCCACACCCGCTCATTATGCCCATGGCGAATAGGTATGGACATAATGAGTGGCATAACAAAGACCAGTATTTAGTCTTGGGCAGGTTTGTCATGTTGTTGTGACGAGCCGTTTTGTTGTTTGGGTTTACGGTTGTTTCGTGGTTGCTTCCCTTGTTGTTTAGGTTGTTGTTCCTTGTTCGCGGGAGTAGCTTGATTGCTCTGCTCTTTGCTGTTGGCAGCTGGCTGGTTGTTGGCAGTAGCATTTTGTTGTTGCTTTTTCTTCTTTTTCTTGTTGCGGCTGTTGCTTTTTTTGTTACGGTCGAATCGTGTCAGGCTTTCTTGCTCTACCAAGTCTATAGGTTTTTGGGGGGCAATGTGGCTCAAGTCTTCCGTTAAATTGTCGGGCTTGACGCCGCGTTTGTTCAGCCCGATAATTTCAAAGGCTCGTTTCCCGCTAATGACAACGGTGTTGACGGGATTACTTTTGTCAGTGGTATAGGTTATCCGGTTGCTTAAAATGTCTGCTTTTAAGAAGTAGAAGGTGGCGTCTTTCGTTTCAAGTGCGATTTCTTTAGATGGTAATCTTTTTTGTGCCTCTACGTAACAATCGGCTTCATAGTTTAAGCAGCATTTTAGTTTGGCGCATTGGCCTGCCAGTTTTTGTGGATTGAGCGAAATGTCCTGCAAACGTGCGGCACCGGTTGATACGGATACAAAGGAGGTCATCCACGTGGCACAACACAGCTCACGCCCACAAGGTCCTATGCCGCCTATGCGTCCGGCTTCTTGGCGTGCGCCTATCTGCTTCATCTCGATGCGTACACGAAAGGCTTCAGCCAATACCTTGATGAGCTGCCGGAAATCCACCCGCCCTTCGGCTATGTAGTAGAAGATGGCTTTATTCCCATCTCCTTGATACTCTACGTCGCCTATCTTCATATCAAGGTTGAGGCTTTGGGCTATCTGGCGGGCCCGTATCATGGTAGAGTGTTCGCGCGCTTTGGCTTCCTCGTACTTTTCCATATCTACTGTTTTGGCTTTCCGGTAGATGCGCTTAATGTCATTTTCCGATTTTATGTTGGCCTTACGCATTTGCAAGGGGACTAGGCGACCTGTCAAGGTTACTACGCCGATATCATGTCCTGGAGTAGCTTCTACCGCTACGATGTCTCCTTTTTCTAAGGGTATTTTATTACTATTGCGGTAATATCCTTTGCGGGTGTTCTTGAATTGCACTTCTACCAGGTCGCTTTCATCATTGTTTCCCGGGATATCGGCCAACCAGTCATAGGTATTCAGTTGCTTGTCTTGCCTGCCGCAACTTTTGTAAGAGAGGTTTCCGCTTCCGTTATGTAGTTTAAAATCCATTGTTCTAAAAGTTAAATTATTAATTGTGTGTCAAATATAGGATATAAATTCCAACATTGGTACTTTTGCTTTCTTAGTTTTTCAACAAAACTATCATTTTTAACGAGAAGTCGAAAAATACCATGCGTGGATTTACGTTTTGTTCAATGTGTATTTGTGCCTCGCTGAGTTCGTGCATGATGCCCATTACATTGCGCTCGTTGACAAATGGGGCAAAGCGTGTGGCGAAATTCTGCTCTGTGCGCGTCATGTAGTTCATTTCCTGGCAATGGAAGTTGGAAATGAAACTTTCACGAATCATGTGTTGGCAATAGGCTAGGAAATCCTTTTGACGTTCTCGCCCGAGGGCGGCTACTTGTTCGCTCCATTGCTTCATGTCGCGTATCTTGCGTGCATAAGAAAAGCGCATCAGGCTGACGAACAAATTGAAGAACAAATCGTTTTCTTCGTTGAGGTGAATGGCTTCCAGTGCTTTAAGAAAACTCCCGTTGGCCATGTGGGCTATGGCTTCGCTATCTTGGGGTTGTATACCATATTTCTGTTGCAATGCACAGGCAATGTCTTCATCGCTTATCTTGGGGATGTTGATGCGCTGGGTGCGGCTTTGTATGGTAGGGAGAATCTGTTCGGGTGCTTCCGATACCAAGAGAAATACGGTTTGCCGGGGAGGTTCTTCCAACAATTTCAATAACTTGTTGGCGCATGCCTCGTGCATCTTTTCGGGAAGCCAGATGATGGTAATCTTATAGCCTCCTTCGCTGGATTTTAGGCTGAGCTTACGGGTTATTTCATCACTTTCTTTTGCGTAGATAATGGCTTGTCCATTCTCTGTGTCCATCTTGTCGAGCCAATGTTCTAAGGCAAAATAGGGGCTTTCCAGCAGTAGCTGCCGCCACTGGGGCAAGTAGTCATCGCATACCTCTTTCTTAGCCTTGGCATTCTTGACGATGGGGAAGGCAAAGTGTACGTCGGGGTGCACCAGTTTATTCCATTTCACGCAAGAAGGGCAAGTGCCGCAAGCATCCTCCAAAGTGTGGTTAGGGCAGCATAGGTAGCGTGCGTAAGCCAGTGCCAAAGCCATTTTCCCTACTCCTGACGGGCCGCAAAACAGTTGCGCATGGGCAATGCGGCCTTCATGAGCTTCATGCAATAGCTTTTGCTTGACTTCTTCTTGTCCTATGACATCGTGAAAACTGAACATCGTCTCTATAACAGGATATCGGATTTTAATAGATTTGTTTGGCTACTTCCTTAATGCTGTCGGCAGCCGATACAGAGTAGAAGTGTATGCTGGGCACTCCATAAGCTATCAGCTCTTTGCACTGCTGGATGCACCATTCTATGCCGACTTGTTGCACGGCCTGGTCGTCTTTGCATTTCAGCACTTCTTTGGTCAGTTCTTCGGGAATGTCTACCTTGAACGTTTTGGGTATCCTGCTGAGTTGGGATAGCCTTTTCAGTGGCTTGATGCCCGGGATGATGGGGATAGTGATGCCTTCTTTGCGCACCCGTTCCACGAAGTCGAAGTATTTGCGGTTGTCGTAGAAAAGCTGGGTGACGGCATATTCGGCTCCTGCTTCTACTTTCTGCTTCAGCCAGTAAATATCGGTAGACAGGTTGGGGGCCTCTTCATGCTTTTCGGGGTAGCATGCCACTCCGTATGAAAAAGGTGTATTGGTAATCTTCATCTCCGAACCGTCCACAAAAATACCTTTATTGAAGTTGTTGATTTGTTCTTCCAACTCAATGGCATGGCTGTAGCCGTTAGGCTCAGGTGTAAAGACGGATTCGTGCTTTGCCTTGTCGCCCCGAAGCACCAGCAGGTCGGTGATGCCGAGAAACTGTAGGTCGAGCAATACGTATTCTGTTTCTTCACGCGTAAAACCGCTGCAAAGAATATGTGGGACAACGGTGATGCCATACTTGTTTTGTATGGCGGCTGCCACAGCCACAGTGCCCGGGCGGCGGCGCAGGCGGTTGCGCTGGAAGATGCCGTTGCCCAAATCCTTGTATACATACTCACTACGGTGCGTGGTGATGTTGATGTATTTCGGGTCGAACTCCCGTAGCGTATCTATGTCCTGATACACCTTTTCAATGCCTGTGCCTTTCAGCGGGGGCAATATCTCGAAGGAAAAAGCTGTCTGGTCAGTGCTGTTTATTAGGTCGATAACTCTCATTTCTTTTCCGTTGTATTTGTTCCTTTGGAGGAAATTTCCGCATATTGGGACAAAAGTACGAAAAAGAAATGAGAGTTGGTGCAATTTAAGGCAGGTTATTCTCTTATGCAGCGGACGGAGAGGGCTTTATAGAATGGATTATTATTAGATATCGTACTATCCTTAATAATATCATCATTTTCTCCTTTAAAAAATACAGTTTTTTCAGGAACTTTTGGGGAATTATTATTCCAAGTCCAAAAGCCACATGCATTTCCTTTTACGTTGATTCCTGTTCCAACCCAAATTCCAGTGGGATAAATATCCAGCATACAATAATTATACGCAGGGCATACTTCGCCTATTTCTTCATTACTTTTTTTATCACCCCCTATGTTTATTAATCTCCATTCTCCTGCTTTTAATGCAGACGCTTTATTATCAACATAATCAGAGAGTGTACCCCAATCCTCTTCCGAAGGAACCCTCCAGCCATCAGGAGCCAGATATTTCCCCTCTTCTTCCAGCACATACCCGTTATAGAAATATTCTTCCTCTTCTTCGTCTTTTTTTTCTTCTTCTTCAATAAAGTAGCCTGCTTCTGTACCCTGGGTAGTCTGCTTGTCGATAGGTGTTCCATCCCTATACATCGTCGCTTGCAGATTGCTGCGCATCCAATACTGTGTGCCAATTTTTACAATGGGGTATTGCTTGATGTTTTTGGAATCCCTTGTATCCCGCAGGGTATAGGCAATGGCGTTGATATTTACTGCTTCGTCGGATTGCTCAGTCAATACATTGCCTTGCTCGTCATAATATATTTGCTGGAGGCGCGGAGAATCTCCTTCGTCATAAGTGAAAGTATTGTCATCCAAGTCCCATTCAAGGGTCCCTCCGTTGATGTCTTCTTCAATATCCAGCAGCTGCAACACAGTGCCTTTGCTCAAGTCTGCCGTCTCATTGGCTTTTATGGGGTAAGATACGATGGCTTGTGTGGTCAAGTCGTCCGACTGGAGATACTCTTTGCAGATTTCCGCAATGATTTTCCCTCCCGAATGAATGTGGTAGACGTTTGATGGCTTGAAGCTTAAGACGGATAGGTGCAGGCCGGTATATTGTGCGTTGTTGTCAGTCTCTTCTACTGTGGGAACGGGCCACTCATCTATGTCGGCCACTATGCCGGAAAACAGGTGGCTTGTATTCTCTGTTGCATCAATTTCTATTTCGTATTGCACATTCCCGTCAGTTTCTTCAATCTCCGGCATGGCGCAGGTGTATACCCTTCCGTTCCATTCCATTTGCAAGGTTTGCTCTTCCCCTATGGCTTGCGGGATGATGATGAATTCTTTGCCTACCAGCTTTCCGTGATCTTCTTCCCATTCTCCCGAAGGGGTGATGTCATAGCACTGCCCCGTCGGTGTAAATTCATCTTCAAGGAAGTCATATTCTGCTTGCGAGCAAAAGCCAGTGGCAATGATTTGCGGATCATCTTCCAGCATTTTGTCTATGTCTGTATCCTTTCCCGGAGTGATTGTCAGTTTAATGTTGGTCAGTTTATGCTTGAATTTCAGTTCGACGTCTTTCGAACTGCTTTTCACGTTGTCCTTTGTGGCGACCAGGAAATCGCTTGCCGAGTAATTCCCTTCTTTGCTTTGGTTGGTTTGTACACTGATTGTGAGTTTTGAATCGCCGGCAGAAATGCCCCCTGCTTGATACGGATAGTAGCTGATGAAGTCGAGTGCAACGCCTTCTCCCTCAGGGTAAAAGACACTCCTTTCCGGGATTAGGCTTTCATCGCCGTCGCTTTTCAGTTGCAGATTGTCTATGTAGCGTTCTTCCGTGATGTCGTTGTCCGATAATATGGCAAAAAGCCCTAATTCGTCTCCTTCTTCAAATACATTGTTTGTTACTTTAGTAGAAGCTTTGTCTATTTTTACTGAAAAGCTAATGGGAACTTCGCCTTCTGTGGGAATGTCTTGTTTGATACTGTTTATGCAGGCCGTGAGCCCTAAACTTGCCGCCACGAAGGCCATAACGCTAAAGCGTTGGAAACGTGTTTCCATGGGTATTAAATTTTAAAAAGTAATTTTTGGAGCACAAATATAGTGTTTATTTGTTAAAAGCCAAACATCTCGTCAGGAAAAAGAGCATTTCAAATGTCTTTTTTTTCGTCTTAGTCTTGCCCCTTAGTGCATAGATAGCTTTGGATAAAGTAGTTACAAGCTCTTTTCTATCTCTTCTATTGTAGGCAGCTGACTTTGTATTTCTGTTGGAATAAGACTTGAAAGCTCGTAGGATGAAATGCCTATAGGCTGGTTTGTGCTTTCCAGGGCATATTGGGCTATGACGTCATTTTTTGTCTTGCAGATAAGCAATCCAACGGTAGCATTATCAGCGGCTTTCTTTTTCAAATGGTTCACAGCACTGACATATAACCCCAGCTGGCCTAAGTATTCACCTTTGAATTTAGATGTCTTCAGCTCTACTACGACATAGCAGCGCAGTTCAAGGTGGTAGAACAGCAAATCGGCAAACAGCGTTTCGTCGCCCACTTCAAGTGGCACTTGTTTTCCTACATAAGCAAAGCCTTGCCCCAGTTCAAGCAGAAAGCGTGTGATGTTGGCTGTCAGTGCGTCTTCCAGTTCCCGCTCACGATAACCTTCTGTCAGCGTCAGGAACTCGAAGTTGTAAGGGTCTTTCAATGTCTGTTGCGCAAGGTCGCTTTGTGGTTGTGGAAGTAGCCTGGTGAAGTTGTTCAGGGCTTGCCCTTGTCGTTCATAAAGGTCGGTGTCAAGGAAGTTGAGCAACATGGAGCGGCTCCATCCATTCTCCAACGTCTTTTGCAGGAAAAACATGGCTTTCTGTGGCTCTTTGCATTGCGATATGATGTAAAGATGGTGTCCCCAAGGTATAGCGAAGAATGTTTCCCCTAATTGTGCAACAACTTGTTTCGCAATTGTATCTGTTTGATTATAAAATGAGTACCATTTCTTTATAGACTGAAGGTTTCGTAAAGAGAAGCCTTTCATATCCGGAAACTCAGCCAATAACTCACGGCTCAGTTCTTTCAGCCATCCGTCTCCCCATGTAGCCAACTTTTGCTTGTGGGCGATTTCTTCGCCCAGATGCCAATAGAGGTGTAGCAGCTCTGAATTGACCTTAACGGCAGCTTTTATTTGTGCTTGCCGTATGTCTTTTTTCAGTGTACTTATCCAGTTGCGGAAATCGCTGTCAATGTTAAGGTGTTTTTGCTCCATGTCTGCGTCCTTAAGGTTCTATTGGGCAAATATAGTGCTTTCTTCTTATTGCATGCAAGGGAGCAAGGGCAGAATCTGATAAATAAAAACAAAGTGCACCAAAATGCTGCTTCTTGCTCCATTTTGATGCACTTCGTTCAAAAGAATATTGTTCTTTCAGAGGTTTTAGCTCTTATAGGACGTTACTTTGGGGCTAAAACCAGTGGTATGTCTTCATCGTCATTATTAGTGATGTATTGCCAACCGGTGTTAGCAGTTGCAGTGTTCATAACTCCCATGGCTGAAGCCCAAGTAGTAGGTTCTGCTATCTCGGTTATTCCGCTTGCTATTTCCCCATTACCTACACCTGTTTCTGCTCCGGTGCATTGCCAATAGCAGGCTTCGCAAGTGGTAACAGCAGGCGAAGACTGATTTCCGACAATTCCGCCAATTGCAGTACTTTTGACTTCTGCTTCTTTTTCAAACGTGGCAGTAGAATAGCATCCTGTTATGGTGACTGGTGAAGGATCCCCAGTATTATACCCTAATATTCCTCCTATAACAGCAGACCCGTAAGTCGGTTTTCCTGTCTTGAAGATGCCTGATGAGTAAGAGGCAGTAATGGAGACAGTAATTCCATATACATATCCCATAATGCCACCTATGTTGCCTTGTGCACTTGTAATATTCCCGTCAAACCAACAAGCGGTTATACTCGTAAGCGGATCAGGAATGCCATAACTTCCATCGCCGATAATGCCTCCAACGGTGTTGCTTGTCGCTTCCAGGTTTCCCGTCACGCTGCAATTCGTAACAGTAGTTCCTATGTCTCTGGTTTCTCCGGGCTCTAATGTTGGAAATGCCAAACTTCCTATCAATCCCCCTATCTTGTTTGTGCCGGATATTTGGGCGTTTCTTATGTGGCAATTTTCCACCGTGCCCCCATTGGCTGAGCCTATCAATGCACCAACAGATTGAAATCCTGTAATGGATGGAGATTCCAATGTGAGATTCTTGATTTGTGTTTTCGAGCCCACACGGCTGAATAGTCCTACATATTTATTAGCATCGGCACTCACATTTTCTCTCTTTATTGTTAATCCTTTAATGGTGTGCCCGTTTCCATCGAAAACACCGTTGAAAAAGACATTTCTGCTTCCATTTACACATCCTATGGGTTGCCAGTCTATACCTGTTATGTCTATGTCATTGGATAATTTGATATTATATCTATTTTCTGCATGTCCGTCTTCATCTTCACTGGTTTCATTGTTTATAGTTTCCACTAAAGCCATAAACTCATTGGGCGTAGCAAGCAAGTAAGGGTTAGTTGCCGTTCCTTCTCCCCTAAGCGCGGTTTGCTTTACCATGAGCCGATAAAGTTCTATTACCTTGCCGTTTTCGCTCAGAGTCACTTCTACGAGGCACTCTCCGCCAATGCTACCGGCTATCGTGATGGTGTTGTCATCTACATGTGCTACCCAGTCGTCTCCTTCTAATATGCGCGTGGATACCTGCCCTGTACTTCCGGGCAGAAGGGTATAAGTCAATTCGCCATCAGACACGTCTATCACCTGCGTCAAGTCTGTCAGCTCTTCTCCGTCTTGCATGAACGTCATCATCGTCCCCTTGTACTTAGGCACCTGGAATGTCGTTCCATCCGTCAGTGTGAATACCACATAGTCCTCTCCTTCTGCATCTACGTTTTGGAAGAAGGCATCCCCGTCTTCGCCATCCGCTCCCGGGCGACCCGTTGACCCCGGTCTTCCGTCCTCACCGTCTTCGCCCGACACGCGATACCACGTCTTGCCCTCGTCCACGCTGAGGTAGATGGCATCTGCCACAAGAGCAGCGCCTTCAGCATCTTTCGTGATGCCTTGGGCGGAGAGGCTTTGCCCGGTGGCCAATTGGGGGATGGGCGCATCCTTGCCCGGTGCTCCCGGCTGCCCGTCCTGTCCCGGCGCGCCGGGCTGTCCGTCTTGTCCCGGTGCTCCTGGTTGTCCGTCTTCGCCGTCTTCACCATCTTGCCCCGGCGCACCCGGCTGTCCGTCTTCGCCATCTTGCCCGTCCAGGCCGTTGGCGCGGATAGGGTTGCCCTCATCGTCGGTCAGCTGTTGGCCGTTCAGTGTCCAATACCAATTGCCGTCTTCTCCTTGCACGATGCTGATTTGCGGCGTCTTGCCGTCAGCCCCCTGTGCCCCTTGCTTGCCATGGTAGATGGTGATAGGGTCGGAGTGCAGAAAAGTGATGGTGTAGCCCACCTCCTCGCCGCCTTGCATGACGGGCGTAACACTGGTGATGTAGTCCGTAGTACTGATGAGTTGCTGCAGGGCGGCAATGTTGTTGTTGGCCTGCTCCTGCCATTGTTCCAGAGACTCAATGCGGTTCTCGTGGTCGTTCACCGCCTCCCACAGGGCGGAGTCGTCATAGTCGTCGCTGCAAGCGCCCAAGGCCAGGCATGCTGCGGCTATGGCCATGGGGAAAATGCGTGTAAAGCGTTTTTGCATACTGCTTTGCTATGTTTTAGTACAGTCCATGCAGATTCCCCGAAGTCCGGACGATTGATAAAAAAGATTGCGAAAGCCTTTGCCATATAAAGAAAAAGCGCGGGAATCTGTACCTGTTACTCGTCCCGCACTTCAAGGCCTTCGCATTGCCCACTCTAGCAAGAACGAGCAACGCAGAAGCCCACGCCGATATGTATAGCAACTTGGTGCACTCCTTGCAAAAGGGCGCACCAAGGGCATAAACATACCACGCAGACATCTACTGTTGCCTTGTCTTTCAGCTAGAGTTCAAAGTTTGCGAAGTTTTGAAGTGCCAAAGACAAAACGTCAAGTAAACGTCTTTTCTTTATATGTCTGTTTCCCACCCTCCCGGCTTCTGCAAAAGAAGCATAGATGCAGGAAAACTGTGCAAAGTTAGGGAAAAATGGGATATGATGTGCAAAACGGGGATGGAAAAACGTTTATCACGTTCATGAGCTCGCTTTTGTAAGCCTTACTACTTCAAACAAGTCTTTATATAAGCTTCGATTTCTTTCGCAGTGACGGCATATACCGGTTTGAGTTGTTCAAAATGCGCGTCCCGTGTGAAACGATTCCCGTTGGTTAACATGGCCAGCAGATTCCTATCTGATACCATGCCACTTTCATTTTTTCAGTTTTGGAAGTTCGCTACTTCATAAAGTCCAAGTCCTCACTCTGCCGGGTACCTATCTGCAAAGACAAAGCCGTACCTCCCACCAAGAGATAAGGCTTGATGCATTCCAGTTTAGACACCGCTTCAAAGACCTGCCGGGTATGTGGAGCCAAACCTTTCATGCCGATAGCTTGTTGAAGTGGCGGGTAGCCATAGATTTTATGTAAGCATCCGGTTTCTTCGCCTTGAAATAGTACCAGGCAAAGAATCGGTTTAGTGTGTAGAGGTATTCTTCTTGTGGAATAAGGTAATCCAGCCACACCCGCTTTATCTTCTTGAAAGGGTAAATCAGGAAGAGCCGGTTGATGTCGTCCAAGTCAAGATGCAACAAAGTCTTTTCAATCAGCATATCATCGGGGATATCCTTGATTGAATCCTCATTATACGACCAAAAGCAATGTTCTTGCTTTAGTTTCGCCAATAACTCTTGCTTTATTACTTCGTCCGACATGGCCATGCGATTAGAGTAACGCAAAGTTAGCAAATCTTTTTGTGCTAAACAAATGAAAATGAGTATTTCAATCTTTTTGTAGGCTTCAAAACCACTGCATTTTTCAAAATATGCAGTGGTTTTGGTACAATAATTTTTGTTTTAGTTCCTCCTGTGATTGTATTCTCGTAATATTTCTTGACAACAAAAATCCCATATCCTTACACCCTAAAATCTTGAATCCGGATGGATTGCCTAAAAATATGTATCTTTTATGCTTTGTGTATCAACTTAATAGCAATGCTGTCTGTCCTCTCATTTTACCTTCTTCGTCCTTCCTTCGTACCCCAGTCGTACCTTGTTCGGTATTGCTTCGATCCCGTTTCGGCCTTATGGAGCGAAGGGAGAAGGTAGAAAATGTGCACAGGGTGGGTAAGAATATTTGTCGTGTGGGCGGCGGAGCGGATTTTTTGTATAAATCAGTATAAAAAACGGGTGGAACTGCATATTATTTCAAAAATAAAGCGTAATTTTGCCCCGTTTTAGAATAAATATGCAAATCGATGAAGAAGAAAGCCGATAGACTGGATGCCATCAAGATGATAATCTCGGGCAAGGAGGTGGGCTCGCAAGACGAACTGCTGAAGGCTCTGGAGGACGAGGGCTTCGAGGTGACGCAGGCTACCCTGTCGCGCGACTTGAAGCAGCTGAAGGTGGCCAAGGCGGCCAACATCAACGGGAAGTATGTGTACGTGCTGCCAAACAACATCATGTACAAGCGCACGAACGCGCAGAGCACCAGCGAGATGCTGATGCACAGCGGATTTGTGTCGCTGCACTTTTCGGGCAACCTGGCCGTCATACGCACGCGCCCGGGCTATGCCAGCAGCATGGCTTACGACATAGACAACCGGGAGTGCGCCGACATATTGGGCACCATCGCGGGCGATGACACCATCATGATGGTGATACGCGAGGGTATTCCGCACGGCAGGGTGCGGGATTTTTTATCGGAAATCATACCTAATATAAAATAACAAATATGTAATTTTGGGGGCACGGACGGGCGAGCATCCTTTCCCGCCCGCCCCGCACTTAGCAAGACAGTAGCAATGGACTCAAAACAAATTGATGTGATGGTGGCAGATGCCTCCCATGAAGTTTACGTCGATACGATATTAGATACCATACGGGAGGCCGCCAAGGTGAGGGGCACCGGCATTGCCGAGCGCACGCACGAGTATGTGGCCACCAAGATGAAGGAGGGCAAGGCCATCATTGCCCTGTGTGGCACCGACTTTGCAGGCTTCACCTACATAGAGAGCTGGGGCAACAAGCAGTATGTGGCCACCTCGGGCCTGATAGTACACCCCAAATACCGGGGGCTGGGGCTGGCCAAGCGCATCAAGCAGGCCTCGTTCCGCTTGGCGCGCCTGCGATGGCCCTGGGCCAAGGTGTTCAGCCTGACCAGCGGCGCGGCGGTGATGAAGATGAACACCGAGCTGGGCTACGTGCCCGTCACCTTCAACGAGCTGACGGACGACGACGCCTTCTGGAAGGGATGCGAGGGCTGCGTGAACCACGACATCCTCATGGCCAAGAACCGCAAGTTCTGCATCTGCACGGCCATGCTGTACGACCCGGCGCTGCATGAGGAAGACAAGATTTAATTAAAAATTGAGAATTGAGAATTAAAAAATACAGGAAAGGGCAAAGGAAGGCCTCCGGAAGGACGAAGTATTATTTCTTAATTCTCAATTCTTAATTCTCAATTCAATAATTATGGAACAGAAAAAGAAAGTAGTAGTCGCCTTCAGCGGCGGGCTGGACACCTCGTTCACCGTGATGTATCTGGCCAAGGAGAAAGGATACGAAGTACATGCGGCCTGCGCCAATACGGGCGGATTCAGCGCCGAGCAGCTCAAGACCAACGAGGAGAACGCCTACAAGCTGGGCGCCACCAAGTACGTCACCCTCGACGTGACGCACGAGTATTACGAGAAGAGCTTGAAGTATATGGTCTACGGCAACGTGCTGCGCAACGGCACTTACCCCATCTCCGTCAGCTCGGAGCGCATCTTCCAGGCGCTGGCCATCGCGCGCTATGCCAACGAGATTGGGGCCGATGCCATTGCCCACGGCTCCACGGGGGCGGGCAACGACCAGGTGCGCTTCGACATGACCTTCCTGGTGATGGCGCCGGGCGTGGAAATCATCACCCTGACCCGCGACATGGCCCTGAGCCGCCAGGAGGAAATAGACTACCTGAACAAGCATGGCTTTGCCGCCGACTTTGCCAAGCTGAAGTACTCGTACAACGTAGGCATCTGGGGTACCAGCATCTGCGGCGGCGAGATACTGGACTCGGCACAGGGCCTGCCGGAGAGCGCCTACCTGAAGCACTGCACCAAGGAGGGCACCGAACAGCTGCGCCTCACCTTTGAGCAGGGCGAGCTGAAGGCCGTGAACGGCGAGCGCATAGACGACCCCATCCGCGCTATTCAGAAAGTAGAAGAGATTGGAGCGGCCTACGCCATAGGGCGCGACATGCACGTGGGCGACACCATCATCGGCATCAAGGGCCGCGTGGGCTTTGAGGCGGCTGCCCCGATGCTCATCATCGGCGCGCACCGCTTCCTGGAGAAGTACACGCTGAGCAAGTGGCAGCAGTACTGGAAGGACCAGGTGGCCAACTGGTATGGCATGTTCCTGCACGAAAGCGAGTACTTGGAGCCGGTGATGCGCGACATCGAGGCCATGCTCACCTCCAGCCAGCGCCACGTGAACGGCACGGCCATCCTGGAGCTGCGCCCCTACGGCTTCCACACCGTGGGCGTGGAGAGCGCGGACGACTTGGTGAAAAACAAGTTTGGCGAATACGGCGAGATGCAGAAGGGCTGGACGGCGGAAGACGCCAAG
>CALUJC010000040.1 GCA_944320865.1 uncultured Bacteroides sp.
TTAAGCATAGTTGGACAGTTTCACTGTCCTTGTAGCCTCGTTAACTTGTTTCCTTGTCAACTAAAGCGCGCTTGCGCACGCATAAATTCCCATTTATAAAAGAAAAATAGATTATGAATATAGCAATAGGACTATTAATCATTGCCATAGGCGCCTTCTGCCAGTCGAGCAGTTATGTCCCCATCAACAAGATAAAGAGTTGGAGCTGGGAGTCGTACTGGATGGTGCAAGGCGTGTTTGCCTGGCTGGTATTTCCCTTCTTGGGCTTGTTGCTGGCTATCCCGCCGGGGCATAGCCTTGCGGAGCTTTTTGCAGGCGTAAAGGCCTTGGACGTAGGCATGACCATGCTTTTCGGCGTGCTATGGGGAGTAGGAGGACTGACCTTCGGCTTGTCCATGCGCTACCTGGGGGTGGCCTTGGGTCAGAGCATTTCGCTGGGCACCTGTGCGGGGCTGGGCACTATCTTGGCACCGGTCATGCTCAATGTCTTTTATCCCGAAGCACACCACCTGGAGAAGCTCACGGCGGCTGTCCTTATCGGCGTGGTCGTTACGCTCGTGGGCATTGCCATTATCGGCATGGCGGGCAGTATGAAGTCCCGAAGCCTGAGCGAGCAGGAAAAGAAAAGTGCGGTGAAAGACTTCAACTTTCCCAAAGGCATAGCCATCGCCTTGCTGGCCGGATTCATGAGCGGTTGTTTCAACGTAGGGCTGGAGTTCGGCTCATCCATTCATTTTGAAGAATCGGCAGACATGTTCAAGACGTTGCCTGCCACGTTCCTGGTAACCTTGGGCGGATTTCTGACGAATGCTGTCTACTGCTTTTACCAAAACAGCAAGAACCATACTTGGAAAGATTACCGCAAGAGTGAAGTCTGGGGCAATAACCTGCTGTTCTGCATGCTGGCCGGCATCCTGTGGTATAGCCAGTTTTTTGGCTTGGCTTTGGGCAAAGGCTTCCTTACGGAGTCGCCGGTTTTGACTACCTTTGCCTTCTGCATCCTGATGGCACTGAACGTGGTGTTCTCCAACGTCTGGGGAATTATCCTGAAGGAATGGAAAGGCTGCTCTGCCAAGACGATAGCCGTGTTGGTGGCCGGCTTGGTGGTGCTGATAGTATCTTCGTTCTTGCCGCAGTTGTTAGAATAGGCAACTTAGTCCGAGTTGACAAGTTAACGAGGCTACAAGGACAGTGAAACTGTCCAACTATACTTAACCGAGGGTGGAGTGAAACGACACCTTCGGATATACATGCATAAAGAGGATATTGACCTCGAAGAGGTCGAACAGCTTATGCTTCGTTGACATACGATTGAACCCCTCCGAGGTTCAGCAGGTCAGGCCGCAGTTTTCTACCGCAGGTACCGCTGTGCGGCACACAGCGGTTAAGCATGGTTGGACGGCGTTGCCGTCCGCGATGCTCGTAGCCTCGTTAACTTGTCTCCTGAAATTGTGTACATTTACTTGATATGAATTTATAGTAAAAATAACATTATGAAATCGATTCTTGAAGGGCATCCTGCCCTTGCTCGCGAAGTAGATAAAGTGGCCGAAGTGGCCGGGTATTTGTGGCAAAAAGGTTGGGCCGAGCGCAATGGCGGCAACATCACCATCAATGTCACGGAGTGTGTAGACGAAGCTATCCGCCGGATGCCGGCCATCAGTGAGCCTAAGCCTATTGGCGTCACCCTCCCTCACCTGAAAGGGGGCTATTTCTTTTGCAAAGGCACGCAGAAACGCATGCGCGATTTGGCCCGTCATCCCATGGAAAACGGCTCCGTCATACGCATTTGCGACGATTGCGCCAGCTACGTCATCCTGGCCGACCAGCCTGTCGTGCCTACCTCCGAAGTGGCTTCTCACCTGATAGTGCACAACACCCTGGTGGCCGAAGGCGGCTTGAAGCGCGCCACACTTCACACCCATCCCATCGAACTGGTGGCCATGAGCCACGCCAAGAAATTCCTGGAAAAAGACGTGCTTACCCGCCTGTTGTGGAGCATGATACCCGAGACCAAAGCCTTCTGTCCGCGCGGACTGGGCATCGTGCCCTACCGGATGCCCAGCTCCGTAGAGTTGGCCGAGGCTACGTTGGCCGAACTGAAAGATTACGACGTGGTGATGTGGGAGAAACATGGCGTCTTTGCCGTTGGCACCGACATCATGGATGCCTTCGACCAAGTGGATGTGCTGACCAAGTCCGCGCAAATCTACGTCAACGCCCGCAGCATGGGCTTCGAGCCGGACGGCATGACCGATGTGCAGATGAAGGAACTGTCTGTGGCGTTCAACCTGCCGAAATAGCAGTCTTTTTCCGCCCTCGCCGCCTTCTTCAATCGGAGTACTTGTATTCGTGTTGATTCCCTCATGCAATCAAGTTGATTAACGACTGCAATCAACTTGATTGCATTTCCTTTTCAAGCCGGTTATAATCCATGTAACTATTTTGTCAACAAAGCAGATTGCTTAGGAATCCTTCTGCCTATTCTCTTGTTGTGTGAAAAGAATATACATTCATATTTCTCCAGGATCATGCATTTCCTGTCCAAAAGCTCTACATGTATCCTCTTCACCCTGTTTGTAATCAATGACTTATGGACGGAATTTTGCAGACTTTTTGCCTGCTTCTTACCATCTACCTACCCGAGTCGTACCCCATTCGGTATTGCTTCGCTCCTGCTTCGGCGCTATGGAGCGAAGGGGGAAGGTAGGAAATGTGGACAAGGTAGCGGCGGGGAGAGGGGTGAAAGAAAAATGAAAGAAAAAAGGGCGTTCATTTCTTTCTTCCAAAATAAATGCGTATGTTTGTGGGTGAAGTGCAAAGCGTTGCCTTCAGTACATTGTGAGATGAAATTGTAAGAAGCGTTGTGCTTCATTCTTGTTCTTGAGAACCTAGGAAATTTTCAATGATACACAAGAATGGCACAGTGGGTTCTCACGTCGGATTCCGGCGTGGGACTGCTGTCTATTCCATTAGTGTATCAGGTTTTCCTAGGACCTTCAAGAACAATGGATGGCATGCAGTCCTGCGCTTTCTTTTTGTTAAGGGATTCCATGAGGGGGCTGGTGGAAAATCTAATATCAGGCAAGAGCATGGTTAATGATGAAGTGCATCTTCCTAAATGGCTTGATGAGTATATTTTTACTCAATTAAAGGCCAATTATTGTCCGTCCAATTCAGACATGACTGTCATTGATTGGGATAAAAGTAATGTGCTTAATTATTTGGGCACATACTTTCCACGCAGTTATGCGGAGGCTTATTGCATTTTTAGCAGATTTTTTATTAAAGATTTGTTGAGTTGGATTTTTAAAAAGAAGATAACTGTATTTGATTTTGGATGTGGTACTGGTGGAGAAATATTAGGGTTGTTAGATGCAATTAATTCAGTTTCAGCTAATTTGAAACAAGTTGAAATAACAGTTCTAGATGGTAATCATGCAGCACTTCGTATTTTTGAGAATATTATCAGAAGATATTCTGAGCATGCAAAAAATGATATAGTGTGTCGTGTTATTCCTACAGTAATTGAAGATTTTTACGATTTGAGTATTCTTGATACTGTTCTTACTAATGACTTTGATGTTATCATGTCATTCAAGGCAATTTGTGAATTTGTCACAAAGGAACGTTTTGAAGAACAGAATGCTTATGAACATATAGCAAAAACTTTTCTTCCTAAATTAACTCCGCTTGGTGTAATGCTCCTTGTGGATGTTACAACCTATAATAATGTTTCGCAAGAATGGTTACCTCTCATGATGGATAAGGGATTGAACAGTGCGAAATGTAAAATTGCGATGAAGAATAAAGGATATAACCAAATATTTACAGTTTCACATTCTCATAAGGAAAGTGATGTAAGTAAGGTTGCTTGGAGAATAATACAAAATGTTTAATGTCAATAATATTGGTATATAGAAATAATTATAGCATAAAAGTATGGCAGAATTAGAATCTGAATTTTTTATTGATTATTCAAGCTTGGATGATTTCCAACGGCAACTGATTGATCGTAAGAATAATAAATCTATGGTTGTTACAGGAAGTGCAGGTAGTGGTAAATCCTTAATAGCATTACACAAGGCAAAACAGTTAGCCTCAACTGGGGATAGCTATGTAATAGTGGTTTATACAAAAACTTTACGCAAATACTTTTCTGATGGATTAAAAGCATTAGGGTTGTCAAATGTATATCATTATCATCAGTGGAGATACAACAAGAAACATGTTAAATATATGATTGTTGATGAATGTCAAGATTTTAGTCATGAAGAGATTGAGGAGATGAAAGGATGTGGAGATTTTTGTTTCTTTTTTGGTGATTCGGCTCAATCAATAATGAACTTTAATGATAGAAAGACACAGAGCGTAGAAAAAACAGCTTTTGACATTGGAGTTACCCCTGAACCTTTGTATTTTAGTTATAGATTGACCAAGTCCGTTGCTGCTTTAGCAGAGAAAGTGGGTAAAGTAGAGGATTTAATTATAAAATGCAGGCGTGATGGAGAGAAGCCTAATTTGATAGAAGCTGATAATTACAATGCCCAACTTGACAAAATAGCAGAGACAATTAAAAACCGTTCTCTGACTAGTGTAGGCATTTTAATGCCTTTAAATTATACAGCAAAAGGGCAGCTATCTGTTGAGTATGTAAAAGACTATCTTTTACAGAAAGGAATTACGTGTGAATTTAAATATACTGATAATCAGGATACTATGATGGATTTGGATTTTCACTCAAATAATCCCAAGATTATGACTTGGTGGTGTGCAAAGGGCTTACAATTTAAGGATGTGTTTATTCCTGGTTGTGAAAGTTCTTGGGATGAAACTAAGCGTGCTGCATTATATGTGGCAATGACACGTTGTAGTGAGCGGTTGTATTTAGGATTTAGTGGTCATCTCAATTCTTTATTCCCATCTAAATCCGATTCTAATGCATTGTTCAATAATTTTGGAACTTTAAATATGATATGATTATGAACTATTATATAGCGACATCAAGTTTAAATTTGGAGAATATTCTTTCTACAGAAAGCATATCCCCAATGCATTTTTATAAAACACGTTCATTTGGCTATCAGAATTTTTATCAAATATTACAGTTAAAGGATTTTGCAGACAGAATATTGCTATTTTCAGAACTTCCAAATTTTGACATTAAGGATGAACAACGTGAAAACAATCCCATGGTTATACAAATTGATACTGATCAACAATTTGTTGAAGCAAAAAGTCTGGATAAATCCTTGGAGTGCAAAATTTATTATTCCTTTCAAACAATACACATAACTCCCATAAATACAAAATTTCTCTTTTTTACAGACAAAGCTCGTGTTTTGGCATATCAGAATTGTCTTGATAGTAAAATGTGCAAGTTGGTGGATTATTTCCAAATGCAGATAATTCAACCTTCAAAATATGAACTTTATAATCTGATTAGATCAATTGACACTTTACAGTTTCAATCTACAGAAATAATAAGTAATGATAATCAGTATAATAAAGTTAAGGGATTTATTTATGGATATTTTATAGGGGCAACAAAATCTCTTTCTGTCAATACCGCGAAGATGCTTGCAATTCAAAGGCGGATTTATGATATTCTTGCAGCAATAAGAAGTAATGGAGGACAAAGCAGTGCAGCTTTTAATAATGAACTTTCTGCATTAGATAAAGAATATATGCAACTTGACCCTAATGTCGCTTTATCAAGAAATTCATGGACGGCTTTTGTAAACAGTCACGGGATATCCGTAGAAAGGCTTAATGGACTCTTGCATGAGCTTCATAAAGAAAGCGAACTTAAGCGAGCATTCTGCCAAAAGGAAGGCATTATTTTGCGGAAAACATTGCCTGAATATAATTTGGAAAACATAGAAAAGTATGGTACAGACATTTCATTATATACGAAATCTTTGATAGCTAAAGAAAGAGAACAAAATAAAGAGAATATGGATTTATGCTCACAATTGGATATTAATCCTGATTATTCCCTCGCCATGATGGTGCTAGATGATGCTGATAATTCCTTTTATAATAAGATTCTGTCTAATATAGTATGGGATAATGTCATTGGAAATCTGGACGATTTAAGGATTAATCGCTTTGAAATTGTTACTAAAATCACTCAGATTATGAGACATATTATTGAAGAAACAGGAAAAGAATGGCAAGGAAGTGTAGAACAATTATATTTTCATCATTTGCGACAGAATGTGAAAGAATTTACCCCTTTTAATATCCAAGAAATAGATAATATCGTATTACAATCTCTTGCTGCTTTTCTCTTAAAAGGAGAAGACTATGATTCGCTGATTAATTATCTTGAGAGTAATTCTGTATCAAATTATCAGTATGCTCTTTCGTTATGGGGTGCAACATTAGGATATGTACAAATTCCACGTACAATTATTTCCTCAACAATGGATAGAAACACCTTTATGAAATTATATAAAAATGCGTATAAATTGATGTATAGAAAGGAATTATGTGGAAAAATAGAATTAAGTTTACCTCATAAAACCCTTCCAATTTCAAATAATAATATTGTGGTTGAAGGTTCTTCTGATGATCCTTTTACAATGAAAGTCGATGAGATTATGGCAGCTCATCCACGTATAGTAAAAAAAATGTCAGATGAAGATAAGCTTTTAATAGAGAAAGCGAAGTCGAATGCTGCTGATGAATTTGCATTTATAAAAATGATACTTGAAAAGAAAAAAGATGAAGATTTGAAAAAAGGGATTTTTCCTTATTTGCAAAAGGAACTCTCTCCGGGTTATAGAAAAAACAGAAAGGAAAAACAAAAACAGAGTAAACACAATTTTTCGCAACCTGTTCTGTTTAAAAATATTATTGATGATGATAACGCAAGGTTTGAAATTGGGCAATGTCTTGAATTGGGAGAATATGGGAAATATGTTGAAAAAATGTTTGTGGATTTTCAAAGAAACTATCGAACTGGATACTATTTTGAAAATCAAGAGAAATATAGAAGGAATAACAAAGATGTAATAGAACATTTTTGTAAATGGTGTTTATCTCCTAAAAATAAACATGCAATTCCTTGGTCAAAAGACATTAGTTATAAGATGGATAAGTTAAAAGAATTTTTATTATCGAAATATCATGATTGATAAATCGTCTATTGTCATAGCGTCAGGAGAATGTGTCGAGGCCGCCGCCCCCGTCATCATCTCCGCCAGCCGCTCTACCGATATCCCGGCCTTTTATGCCAAGTGGTTCTTCAACCGCTTGGCAAAAGGCTATTGTGTCTGGTATAATCCTTTTAATAGGCAGAAGATGTATGTCTCTTTTGCGCGTTGTAAGGTTATTGTTTTTTGGACGAAGAATCCGAAGCCTATATTGCCTTATCTGCATGAACTGGATGAGCGGGGCATTCATTATTATTTTCAGGTGACGCTGAATGATTATGCGGATGAGGAATTTGAACCGAATGTGCCAAGTGTGGAGGAAAGGATAAGGTCATTCCGGGAGTTGTCGGAGAGGGTAGGGCATGAGCGGGTGATTTGGCGGTTTGACCCTTTGATGATTACTCCGACTCTTACGCCAAGGACTTTGCTAAGTCGTATTTGGAAGATAGGAAACCGGTTGAAAGGATATACGGATAAGTTGGTGTTCAGCTTTGTGGATGTGAAGGCTTACCGGAAGGTACAGAGTAACTTGGTGAAAGAGATCGGTTGCTTTACCAAGGAGAATGTAGAACAGACCGAGATGAACGAGGCACAACGGCAGGAGATAGTGGAGGGCTTGGTGAAGCTGCGCGAGGCTTGGGCTTCCGAAGGTTGGGACGTCAAGTTGGCTACCTGTGCCGAGGAGATTGACTTGGAAAAGTATGGCATCGATCATAACCGTTGCATTGACGGGGAGTTGATGGAGCGGGTGTTTGGTGATGACAAGGAATTGGTGTACTACCTGCATACGGGGAAATGGCCGGAGCCGGATTTGTTTGGAGAGATTCCCGATATTCCTGCGGAGAGAAAGAATCTGAAGGATAAAGGCCAGCGCAAAGTGTGTGGGTGCATGGTGAGCAAAGACATCGGCATGTATGACACTTGTCGGCATTTTTGCGTGTATTGCTATGCCAATACAAGCAAGGAGTGTGTGCTGAGGAATGCTGCAAGGCATTCGGATGAGAGTGAGAGTCTAATAGATTGAGTGATATGATTGAACTAAATTATATATCCATTATTGTTCCTGTTCATAAGCTGAATAGAAGTTATAAGGGTGGATTTCAGCAATATAAAAAGGATTTTCCTGACAGGATAAGTCGTGCCATTTTATTGAATGGATTGGATGATGATTTGTTGTGCATTTCTGTAATGAATCCAATGGATGCAAATTGCATAATAGCAGAACTAGAGAGTTATGGATTGCAGGAAACGGAGGAAATCAGAGGTGAGAAGGTCTGCAAGGACTTTTGTGTTCATGATTTTTTAGAAGGGTGTGAATATCGTTGTGAATGGCTGGTCATATATGATTACTTGGCAGCTTATTTGCATAAAAAATGTTTTTGGCGAAAAGATTCATATTTTAAGTTGATGGGAGATTTGTGTCAAGTTTTTCGTCAAAGGCAATCTCAAGGTCATAAGGGCGTTTGTAATACGCGGGTGACAGAAATAAATGCTGCATTAAAATCTCCAATGGAAATAAATAATGAATTGAATGAACGAAATCTGTTTTTTACGGATAATATAACCGGACAGGAGCGTGAGGTTGTGAAAAGTTCCATTGTTGGCAGAGACAAGGCAGATGCACTTTGGAAGAAAATGGTACCGGTTTATGAAAAGTTGGCAAAGGAAGGGAATGGTGAAGCTTATAATTTATTGGGTGTCATTTTTCAATTAGAGAAGGAGCGGGCTGTCGACTATTTCAAATCGGGCATGGAAAACGGTTCTGCTTGTGCGGCGTTTAATCTGGCTATGCATGCCAATGACAAAGAAAAGAAATTTGCTTTGTATCTTTGGGCTTTTGAGCATAATATAGGTACAGATGAGCACGATGGGGTTAGGTGTGTTGCGTGCGAGAACTTGGCAAAGATGTATCATTCGGGAATAGGCACATCATCAAATAGGGAGGAAGCGGAAAAATGGTATCGGGAAGCCATAGCCAATCATACTAAAGTTAAGTCCGTGGAAGACAACCTAATAGTTTTGCTGTTTGAGAGCGGAAAAAGGCAGGAAGCTCTACAGCGGATTTTCAAGGCAAAAGAGGAAGTCCGCAAGAGGATAGGTGTACATAATTCTGATAAGGCAGATGCCAATCAGAATAGGATATGTTATTGGGGTGTACCAGAACAGACCGTGCGGTTAAGTGTTATTACAGACTTGTATATAGAGTGTATAGCCCATATTGAAGAGCATGAAAATATGGATAATTGGGATACACTTCTGTGTGGATTGCCAGATTTGACTTTGGATAAGGATTATGTGTTAGATGACTTTCGGTCAAGTGAAGAAACAAATTCTGTATTGAGACTTTATGCGAGGAAAAGGTCTCATCTGCGTCCTTCTGATGAATACTTCAAACATTATTTTAGAAAATGGATTGAGCCGTTGGATGTTTTTCAACATATTACATTGCCTTTTACAGAGGAGGCTATTTGGCAGGCATTTTTATTAAGTCAGACCTATCATTTGGTAGGTATGCGTTGGCATGGTGGGTATGAGGCAAGGACTTTTATCGTTTCGGATAAAGATATGGCAGGATTAAAACCTTGGTTAAGTCAAATGAAAGGTTCTTTGATGCGCTTTACGCGGCTACAGGAACAGATACTGCAGATGTGGACATCTGACTTATGTGCTTCTGTTTCGCTATTTGATAACTATGCCATCGTTACGCATTGCTGGTTTGATAATTGGAATGGGCTTTTACAAGTAAAGTGGAAAATAAAATATGATGTCCGTAAAAGAACTATTGTAGAAATTGAGAAGGAAAATGAACAGATATTGTTGAAGTATCATTGTAAAATATGGTTTTAACGGATAAAAGAGAATTGCTTGAATTGCACTTTGAAAAGTGCACAATATTGCCTAAATTGCACTTTTGAAAGTGCAAAATGATGTATTTAGAGGATAAGACTGACGGGAATTAGCGCAATATTTCCTATCTTTGCGAAAAGAATATGTGCTTTATGGACAAATTACAGCTACATTTTAATTGGCTTTTACAGGAAACCCGAAGTTCATTCCACCGATATATGTATCGGCGTATTAACTGGAACAACCGCATGATAGGATTGACCGGGCCGCGCGGCGTCGGCAAGACTACTCTTGTGCTTCAGTATGTCAAGGAAAATCTTCCTCGGGAGAAGTCGCTGTATGTAACGACTGAAGACTTTTATTTTGCGGATCATACGTTAGTCGATTTGGCGGATGAGTTCGAAAAAATGGCGGGTAAATACCTTTTTATTGATGAGGTCCATAAATATAAAAATTGGTCGAGGGAGTTGAAGTTGATTTATGATTATCATCCCGGACTTCATGTGGTGTTTACCGGTTCGTCTATACTGGATATAAACAAAGGTGTGTCTGACTTGAGCAGGAGAGCCGTAATGTATCAGATGCAAGGTATGTCGTTCCGTGAATATCTGGAGCTGTTTCACAATATCCGGATGCCCGTTTATGCGTTAGCGGAGGTAATTGCGCACCGGGTTGATATGCCTGACGGCTTTCATCCGCTTCCTTATTTTTCAGATTATCTGAAGCATGGGTATTATCCGTTTGCACAAGAAGATGATTTTCGCACGAGGTTGCAACAAATTGTGAATCTGACCTTAGAAACGGATATTCCGCAATATGCGGAAATTAATGTAGCTACGGCGCGAAAATTGAAGCGGTTGTTGGCTATCATTGCCCAAAGTGTGCCATTCAAGCCTAATATGAGTAGTATCGCGACTATGTTGGGAGCTGGCAGGAACAGTCTTGCCGATTATTGCCTTTATTTGGAAGAGTCAGGCATGATAGCCCAACTTCGTGATTCGACGGGAGGTATACGAGGGCTGGGAAAGGTGGATAAAATATATCTGGACAATACCAACTTGATTGATGTATTAGGACAGCAGAATGGAAATGCGGGCAATATACGTGAAACCTTCTTTTTCAATCAAATGCGTGTTAATCATGATGTGGTGGCTTCTCCTGTTTCCGATTTTCTGATAGATGACATGACGTTTGAAGTGGGAGGAAAGAATAAAAAGCAAAAACAAATAAAGGAAGTAGATAGCGGTTTTGTCGTGAAGGATGACATAGAAACCGGTTATCAGAATGTCATCCCTCTTTGGCAAATGGGATTAGAATATTAATATGAAAAATGAACTATTGCTTGGAGCTGTGGCCGGTGACATCATTGGCTCGGCGTATGAATTCAATCCGGTGAAATCTATTGGTTTCCGGCTGTTTAGTGGCGATTCCAGGTTTACGGACGATACGGTAATGACGGTGGCTAATGCTGATTGGCTATTGAGGGGAGGAGACTTGGTGCAGACCATGCAAAGGTATGGCCGGCACTATCGGCACAGAGGATATGGTGGAATGTTTAGCAAATGGATTTGGGCGGAAGAGCCGCAGCCTTATCACAGCTTTGGCAACGGCTCGGCCATGCGGGTCAGTCCGGTGGGTTGGGCCTTTGAAACGCTGGAGGAAACGCTGAATGCGGCTAAGCAAAGCGCGGAAGTTACGCACAGTCACCCGGAGGGCATAAAGGGGGCGCAAGCCGTGGCTAGTGCCGTCTATCTGGCGCGCACGGGTAAATCCAAGCGGGAGATAAAGGAGTACATAGAATCGGCATTCGGGTATGACCTAAGCAGGACTTGCGATGACATAAGGCCTGCCTATCGGTTTGACGTGACTTGCCAAGGCTCTGTGCCTGAGTCTATCATCGCATTTCTGGAGGGTAGCGATTATGAAAGCACCATCCGGCTGGCCATCTCTTTGGGAGGGGATGCGGATACAATGGCTGCCATAGCAGGGGGAATTGCGGAGGCATATTATAAAGAAATTCCTCTGCATATAAAGGAGGAAGCGTTGCGGAGGCTTCCGGATGAGTTTGTCGGCATCATGAGCCGGTTTTATAGGCGGTTCGTCAGTAAGGTAAAATGATGCTTTCTCTTTAAAATCACAGAGATAGGGCGTGCTTTTGTGGTAATCTTTCGTATCTTTGCAGGGTTTTAGCGAAAGTAGAGAGAAATAGGAAAGCAAAAGTATGACTGATATGAGCCAGGATTCATTTTATCTTTTCTTATGGATTATGGCGGGCATTGCCGTGGTGGTGTTTGTCGCGCTATATTTTGTGCGGGCGGGCTATGGCATATTCCGCACCCCTTCGTGGGGGGCGTCGCTCAACAACAAAGTGGCTTGGGTACTGATGGAGGCGCCTGTGTTTTTCGTGATGCTTATACTGTGGCATCATAGCGGGGTGAACTTTGCGGTGCCGCAATTCTTGTTCTTCCTGTTGTTTCAATTGCACTATTTCCAGCGCTCATTCATCTTCCCTTTTCTGCTGAAGGGGAAAAGCCGCATGCCTGTTGCCATCATGGCCATGGGCATTGTGTTCAATGTGCTGAACGGGGTGATGCAGGCCGGTGGACTGTTTTACTTCAACACCCAGGTGCCTACGGGCATGGGGTGGAGCTACCTGCTGGAACCACAGGCCATGGTTGGCTTGGTATTGTTCTTTGCGGGCATGGCGGTGAACTGGCATTCCGACCATGTGATACGCCACCTGCGCAAGCCGGGCGATACACGTCATTATTTGCCTCAGAAAGGGATGTACCGCTATGTTACTTCTGCCAATTATTTCGGTGAACTGGTGGAGTGGACGGGTTTTGCCATACTGACCGCTTCGCCAGCTGCATGGGTTTTCGTGTGGTGGACGGCTGCCAACCTGGTGCCGCGTGCCGATGCCATCCATAAACGCTATGTGGAGGAGTTTGGCAAGGAAGCCGTGGGCAAGCGGAAAAGGATTATCCCTTACATCTATTAAATGGATAACATAAAAACAAGGATAAGTTTGTTATGAAAGAATCGAAACTATTCACTCCTGTGACTTTAGGGCCGTTGACTTTACGCAACCGCACTATCCGTTCGGCGGCTTTCGAGAGCATGTGCCCGGGCAACAAGCCTTCGCAGGAGTTGCTCGACTATCATCGTTCGGTGGCCGCAGGAGGCGTAGGGATGACTACGGTGGCTTATGCGGCCGTCACGCGTAGCGGCCTTTCATTCGACCGCCAGCTTTGGATGCGTCCCGAGATAGTGCCGGGGCTTCGCGAATTGACAGATGCCATTCATGCCGAAGGGGCAGCGGCCTCTATACAGTTGGGGCATTGTGGAAACATGTCGCACAAAAGCATCTGTGGCTGCATGCCGGTAGGGGCAAGTACTGGATTCAACCTATATTCGCCTACGTTTGTGCGTGGGCTTCGTGCCGACGAGTTGCCCGAGATGGCGCGTGCCTACGGACGTTCCGTCAATCTTGCGCGGGAGGCGGGATTTGATGCGGTGGAAATTCATGCCGGTCACGGTTACCTCATCAGCCAGTTCCTTTCGCCCTCTACCAACCATCGCAAGGATGAGTTTGGCGGTTCGCTGGAAAACCGTATGCGTTTCATGGACATGGTGATGGACGAGGTGATGAAGGCTGCCGGCCGGGACATGGCAGTGCTGGTGAAGATGAACATGCGCGATGGTTTTCGTGGCGGTATGGAGCTGGATGAGTCGCTCCAGGTGGCCAAGCGCCTGGAGCAAAGCGGTGCCCATGCCTTGGTGCTGAGCGGAGGATTTGTAAGCAAGGCACCCATGTACGTGATGCGCGGTGAGATGCCCATCCGCACCATGACGCACTACATGACTTGCTGGTGGCTGAAATACGGTGTGCGCATGGTGGGCAAGTACATGATACCTACAGTGCCCTTCAAGGAGGCCTACTTCCTGGAAGATGCCTTGAAGTTCCGTCGGGAGATTAAGATGCCATTGGTGTACGTAGGCGGCCTGGTGGCACGGAAGAAGATTGATGAAGTGCTGGACTGTGGCTTTGAGGCGGTGCAGATGGGGCGTGCGTTGCTCAACGACCCTGCCTTTGTGAACCACATGCGCGAAGAAGGGGAAAATGCACGTTGCGATTGCCGGCATAGCAACTATTGCATTGCCCGGATGTATTCTATAGACATGGCTTGCCATCAACGTCTGAAAGAAAAGCTTCCTCCTTGTCTGGAAAAAGAAATTGCAGCTATCGAAAAAAGACAAGCTACCCATGGAGAATAACCAGAAGAAACTCGCCATTATCACCGGTGCGGATGGCGGTATGGGCACGGAGATTACACGTGCCGTGGCCGGAGCCGGCTATCGGGTTATCATGGCCAGCTGCCGCCCGCAGAAAGCGGAACTTGTGCGGGCTGCATTGTTGAAGGAACGGGCGGACCTGCAGATAGAAATCCGCAAGCTTGACTTAGCTTCTCTATCTTCGGTAGCTGACTTTGCCAACGCGCTTTTGGCTGAAGGGAATCCCATCAGTTTATTGATGAATGATGCCGGCACAATGGAAACCGGGTTGCACATCACGGAAGACGGATTGGAGCGCACGGTCAGTGTGAACTACGTAGGGCACTACCTGTTGACTCGCAAACTTCTTCCACTGATGGGAGAGGGGAGCCGGGTGGTAAACATGGTGTCGTGCACCTATGCCATCGGGCGGCTGGATTTCCCGGACTTCTTTACCCGAGGCAGAAAGGGAGGCTTCTGGCGCATTCCCATTTATAGCAACACCAAGTTGGCTTTGACCTTGTTTACCATCGACTTGGCAAAGCGTGTGAAGGAGAAGGGCATTGTAGTCAATGCTGCCGACCCGGGCATTGTGTCTACCGATATCATTACCATGCATGCCTGGTTCGACCCGCTGACCGATGTGCTTTTCCGTCCTTTCATACGTACGCCACGGCAAGGCGCAGCTACGGCCATCAGCCTTCTGCTGGACGAAGATGCCGGGCGGAGAACGGGCACATTGAACGCCAGTTGCCATGTCAATAATCTCTCTGATAAATACATCCATCACGTACAGATGGAAGAATTATGGAACCGGACGGAGGAGATAGTAAGCCATTGGTTATAACAGATATTATATGAAAATTATACCTATGAGAATAAGACATCTACTATTGTTGTTGTGTTTGTGTGTGTATAGCCCATTGTCTGCAGTGGCACAAATGCTTGAGGCAACAGAACGTTACCCTAAGCGCGAGTTTCGCGGGGCATGGATACAAGTGGTGAACGGCCAGTTTAAAGGCATGAGTACGGACGAAATGAAGCAGGCGCTTATCGGTCAGCTGGATGCCTTGCGCGAGGCGGGCATGAATGCCATTATTTTCCAGGTGCGTCCCGAAGCCGATGCGCTTTATGCCTCCCGTTTAGAGCCTTGGAGCCGTTTCCTGTCAGGCGTGCAAGGCCAGGCTCCTCAGCCTTTATGGGACCCCATGCAGTTTATGATTGACGAGTGCCACAAGCGCGGCATGGAGTTTCATGCATGGATTAATCCCTACCGGGTGAAGACTACGTTGAGTACAAAGCTGGCATCGAATCATGTGTACAATATCCATCCGGAGTGGTTTGTGACTTATGGTGATCAATTATATTTCGACCCGGCTTTGCCCGAGAGCCGTAGACACATTTGCATGGTGGTGAGCGACATCGTTTCGCGCTATGATGTAGATGCCATTCATATGGACGATTATTTCTATCCGTATCCCATTCCCGGGAAAGACTTTCCGGACGACGCCAGCTTTGCGGTGTACGGAAGACGGTTTGCCAACAAGGGAGACTGGAGGCGAAATAATGTCAACATCCTTGTGCGTGAATTGCATGAGAAAATCCGCGAGATAAAGCCTTGGGTCAAATTCGGTATCTCGCCTTTCGGCATTTACCGCAATGAAAGTACCGATCCGTTGGGGAGCCGCACACGTGGCTTGCAGAACTACGATGATCTTTATGCCGATGTGCAACTATGGGCCTCTGAAGGTTGGGTAGATTATGTCATTCCCCAGATATATTGGCAGATAGGGCATCCGGTGGCCGATTATAAAACGCTGGTAGAGTGGTGGGCGCGCCATTCGGGAAACCGTCCGCTGTTCATTGGGCAATCCGTTATGAACACGGTGAAGAATGCTGACCCCGATAATCCGTCTGTTAACCAGCTTCCGGCCAAGATGGCACTTCAGCGGACTTACCAGACGATTGGCGGAAGCTGCCAATGGCCAGCCAGCGCGGTGGTAGAAAATGCCGGGCGATACAAAGAAGCCTTGATGGCGGAATATCACCGCTATCCGGCCTTGCCCCCGGTGTTTGACTTCATAGATAATGAACCTCCCCGCAAGGTGCGCAAGGTGAAAGCTGTGTGGACGGAAGATGGCTATCTGCTGTTTTGGACAGCACCGAAATACCGCAACGAGATGGAGCGTGCCGTGCAATACGTGGTATATCAATTCAAAAGGGATGAGGATGTCGATATAGATGACCCCTCGCACATTGTGGCGGTCACCCCTAACACCTATTATGAATTGCCTTACGAGGATGGTAAGACTAAATACCGCTATGTGGTAACGGCGCTTGACCGCCTGCAAAATGAGTCGAAGCCTGTAAAGAAGAAAGTGAAACTCTGACCAAGGCGTGTCAGTATAACACGACCCCGGCCGCCCCGCAAGCTATAATCATGCCGATTGGGCTTAACTTATACTTCTTTGTGCCGATGAATGCCACCAGGAAGATGATGCAGCTGATGATGAAAGAATAACTGTCATCTGTCGGCGAGCCGAAGTTCTCCACATTCATCAACACTAGGGCGGCGGAGGCCAACAAGCCTACCACGGCCGGGCGAAGGCCGCTGAACACGGCTTCTACAGCAGGATGTTTCTGGTACTTTAAAAAGAAGCGGCTGATGGTAAGCATCAGTATGAACGAGGGAAATACTACGGCAAAAGTAGCTATCATGGAGCCTACAATGCCCCAACCCATGCCATATCCTGCATCGACAATAGTGTTGTAGCCCACGTAGGTGGCCGAATTGATGCCAATAGGCCCTGGGGTCATTTGGCTGATAGCCACAATGTCGGTAAACTCTTGTGGGGTGAGCCAGCCATAACGGGTCACTACTTCGCCCTGAATCATGGACAACATGGCATATCCACCCCCGAAGCCGAACAAGCCAATCTTGAAAAAAGTATAGAATAATTGCAGAAATATCATAGCCGGAAAATATTAAGGTTTTGCATCTGTTTTCTGTTTATTTGTATTCCATCTGCCATACAGATAGCCGCCCAGACCTGCGGTAATGATTATCCAGATGGGCGAGAATCCCAATAGCCAAATGAGCAGAGCCGACACCACAGGTATCCACACGTTATGGCGGTTAATCTTTGCCGAACGTGCCATGCTGAAGGTAGGAGCGGCAATAAGTGCCACTACAGCCGGACGGATGCCCTTGAAGATGCGTTCCACCACCTCGTTGTCTTTGAAGTTATGAAAAAACAAGGCAATGGCCAGGATGATGAGAAACGAGGGCAACACCGTGCCCAATGCGGTGATAATGCTTCCTGGTATGCCTTTGAGCCGATAGCCGATGAATATGGAGATGTTGACTGCTAGGATGCCAGGCGAAGATTGTGCGATGGCCAACAGGTCGATGAAGTCTTCTTTGGCTATCCAGTTGCGTTTGGTTACAATCTCATTTTCAATAAGCGGCACCATGGCATAACCCCCGCCAATGGTAAACGCTCCTATTTTGAAAAAAATGGAAAAAGCTTCTAAATACAGGTTCATGCTTCCCTTGCAAAGTAAAATGTTTTTTTGCGACGTGCAAAAGTAATCCTTTTGTGCGAAAAATGCAAGCTGACAATCTTTTGCAGAGGCATTATCTATCTTTTGCAAAGGTATGCTCTTTCTTTGGAGGAACTGAACGAAAGTTTTTTCCTGCATGTTACCATGTGGCAATGAATGGAGGAAATTTGTGAATTTGTGGCAAGTGGAAGTGCATTTTTCTTTTGTTTTTGCTAACTTTGCCGCCGAAATAAACAACGTTTCGCATACATCCGGGAGAGGGAGTGAGGAAGTAAAAGTACCGTTGATGCCGGTGTGCGCGGGAAACTATCAGATTATTACTTTCTTATGGAACAACTGAAACACGAATGCGGCGTCGCCATGATACGCCTCTTGAAACCCTTGGAGTACTACGAAAAGAAGTACGGCACCTGGATGTATGGCCTGAACAAGCTCTACCTCCTCATGGAGAAGCAGCACAACCGGGGGCAGGAAGGCGCGGGCCTGGCCTGCGTCAAGCTGGAGGCCAATCCCGGCGAGGAATACATGTTCCGCGAACGGGCCTTGGGCTCGGGAGCCATCACCGAGATATTCGACAACGTGCATGGGAATTTCCGCGACCTGACACCGGAGCAACTCCACGACGCGGAGTATGCCAAGAAGTGCCTCCCCTTTGCGGGCGAGGTCTACATGGGACACCTGCGATACAGCACCACGGGCAAGTCTGGCCTCACCTACGTGCATCCTTTCCTACGCCGCAACAACTGGCGGGTGAAGAATCTGGCCCTCTGCGGCAACTTCAACCTGACCAACGTGGACGAGATATTCGCCAAGATAACCGCCATGGGGCAGCATCCGCGCAAGTATGCCGACACCTACATCATGCTGGAGCAGGTGGGACACCGCCTCGACCGTGAGGTGGAACGCCTCTATGGCATCGCCGAGGCCGAGGGACTGACCGGCATGGACATCACCCATTATATAGAAGACCACATCGAGTTGGCCAACGTTCTGCGTACATCGAGCAAAGAATGGGACGGAGGCTACGTCATCTGCGGCCTGACCGGAAGCGGGGAGTCCTTCGCCATCCGCGACCCGTGGGGCATCCGCACCGCCTTTTGGTATCAAGATGACGAAGTAGCCGTACTTGCCAGCGAACGCCCCGTCATCCAGACCGTGTTCAACGTCCCCATGGAGTCCATCAAGGAGATGCAGCCCGGGCAGACCGTCATCTTCACCAAGGCGGGCAAGATGCGCACCATCCAAATCAACAAGCCCCGCACCCCGATAAAGCCCTGCTCCTTCGAGCGCATCTACTTCAGCCGGGGAAGCGACGCGGACATCTACCGGGAGCGCAAGCAGCTTGGCAAGGAACTGGTGCCCAGCATCCTCCGCGCCATTGACAATGACATCGACCATACCGTCTTCTCCTTCATCCCCAACACCGCCGAGGTGGCCTATTGCGGCATGATGGAGGGACTGAACGAATACCTCAATCAAGAGAAAATCTACCAGATTGACGCCCTGGAGCACATGCCCTCGCGTCAAGACCTGGAGCAAATCCTCTCCCGCCGCATCCGTGGGGAGAAGGTCGCCATCAAGGACATCAAGCTGCGCACCTTCATCGCCGAGGGCAACACGCGCAACGACCTCGCCGCCCACGTCTACGACATCACCTACGGAAGCCTCGTGCCGGGGCAGGACAACCTGGTCATCATTGACGACTCCATCGTGCGCGGCACCACGCTCAGACAGAGCATCATCGGCATCCTCGACCGCTTAGAGCCGAAGAAGATAGTCATCGTCTCCAGTTCGCCCCAGGTGCGCTACCCCGATTACTACGGCATCGACATGTCCCGCATGAGCGAGTTCATCGCCTTCAAGGCCGCCATCGAGTTGCTGAGGGAGCGGGAGATGCGCAACATCATCGCCTCCGCCTATCGCAAGAGCAAGGAGCAGGCCGACCTGCCCAAGGAGCAGATGGTGAACTACGTGAAGGACATCTACGCCCCCTTCACCGACGAGGAAATCTCCGCCAAAATGGCCGAGCTCCTCACGCCCAAGGGGACACGCGCCGAGGTGCAGATAGTCTACCAGCCCCTCGAAGGCTTGCACCAGGCCTGCCCCAACCATCCGGGCGACTGGTACTTCAGCGGCGACTATCCCACGCCGGGCGGGGTGAAGATGCTGAACAAGGCGTTCATTGATTATATTGAACAGGTATATCAATTCTAAGACGGCCGATGAAAAACCAACGTCCAGAGGTGGCAATGCCTTCGTCCAGCCAAGGCAGCGCCTTCGTCCAGCCAAGGCAATGCCTTCGTCCAGCCAAGGCAACGCCTTCGTCCAGTCGAGGCAATGCCTTCGTCCAGTCAAGGCAAAAACAGGATAAATTGAAAAAATAAATGAGCTGCATGAACGACGACCCCAAGAAGAAATCCGCCTTCGCCGATGAATGGTTTGGTGCGGGCATAGCCCTCGGTGTGGCATTCGGCATCATCTTTGAGAACCTCGGCCTGTGGTTGCCCATCGGCGTGTGCATCGGGCTGGTAGGACCTGCATGGAAAAAGATAAAGAAGGACAATATTAACGATAAAGATAAAGAATGAGAAACGTAACCCTTATCCTCGACGACGGCACCCGCTTCAGGGGGCAGTCGTTCGGTTATGAGAAGCCCGTGGCGGGCGAGGTGGTCTTCAACACGGCCATGACGGGATACCCCGAAAGCCTGACAGATCCCAGCTACGCGGGCCAGTTGATGACACTGACCTATCCCCTGGTGGGCAACTACGGCGTGCCCCCCTTCACCTTCGGCGCGGACGGAATACCCGACTACATGGAGGGCAATCACATCTACGCCGAGGCCATCATTGTCTCCGACTACAGCGAGAACTATAGCCATTGGAATGCCGCAGAGAGCCTGGGCGACTGGCTGAAGCGCGAGCAGATACCCGGCATCACGGGCATCGACACCCGCGCCCTGACCAAGGCTCTCAGGGAGCATGGCGTGATGATGGGACGCATCGTCTTTGATGACGATGCAATTGATAATGGACAATTGACAATTGACAATTACGGGGACATCAACTATGTGGACCGTGTGTCCTGCAAGGAGATTATTGTTTATAACGGCAACGAAAGCTGCAAATTTTCCATCGACACCCCCAAAGAGGAACTTAATTGTCAATTGTCAATTGTCAATTGTCAATTGAAGAAGGTCGTCCTCGTCGATTGCGGCGTGAAGGCCAATATCCTCCGCTGCCTCATCCGCAGGGGCGTGGAAGTCATCCGCGTGCCTTGGGATTACGACTTCAACGGGCTGGACTTCGACGGCCTCTTCATCTCCAACGGCCCGGGCGACCCGGACACGTGCGATGCGGCGGTGCAGAACATCCGCCGTGCGATGCAGAACGAAAAGCTCCCCATCTTCGGCATCTGCATGGGCAACCAGCTCCTCAGCAAGGCCGGGGGCGCGAAAATCTACAAGCTGAAGTACGGCCACCGCAGCCACAACCAGCCCGTGCGCCAGGTGGGCACCACCCGCTGCTTCATCACCAGCCAGAACCACGGCTATGCGGTGGACAACAACACGCTGGGCGCCGACTGGGAACCGCTGTTCGTCAACATGAACGACGGCTCGAACGAGGGCATCCGCCACAAGCGCAATCCCTGGTTCTCCGCCCAGTTCCACCCCGAAGCCTGCAGCGGCCCCACGGACACGGAGTTCCTCTTCGACGAGTTCGTGAAACTGTTGTAATATGTAAAAGGCTTTTACTTCAATCCCCGCCCAAACAGGCGTTTGTAACCTATTGATAATCAATCCGTCCCCCACGGGGTGCTCGTCGGGGACAAACGAGGCCCTCGTGGGGGACAAACGACACCCTCGTGGGGGACAAACGAGGCGGTCGTGGGGGACAAACGGGAAAGCCGCCGGAGTGATGTAAAGAATTATGTAAACAAGAATAATCCCATAAGCAATATGAAACCAACCGATATAAAGAAAGTGCTGCTCCTCGGCTCGGGCGCACTGAAGATAGGCGAGGCGGGCGAGTTCGACTACTCCGGCTCGCAAGCCCTCAAGGCGTTGAAGGAGGAAGGCATTCAGACCGTCCTCATCAACCCCAACATCGCCACCGTGCAGACCTCGGAGGGAGTGGCCGACCAAATCTATTTCCTCCCCGTGACGCCCTACTTCGTGGAGAAAGTCATCGCGAAGGAGCGTCCGGACGGCATCATGCTGGCCTTTGGCGGGCAGACGGCGTTGAACTGCGGCGTGGCCCTCTACCAGGCGGGCGTGTTCGAGAAATACAATGTGCAGGTGCTCGGCACCCCCGTGCAGGCCATCATCGACACCGAAGACCGCGAGCTGTTCGTGGAACGACTGAACGAGATTGACGTGAAGACCATCAAGAGCGAGGCCGTGGAGAACGCCGAAGACGCCCGCCGCGCCGCCCGCCAGTTGGGCTATCCCGTCATTGTCCGCGCCGCCTACGCCCTCGGCGGATTGGGCAGCGGCTTCTGCGACAACGAGGAGGAACTGAACGTATTGGTAGAGAAGGCATTCTCCTTCTCCCCGCAAGTGCTGGTGGAGAAATCCCTGCGCGGCTGGAAGGAAGTGGAATACGAGGTGGTGCGCGACCGCTACGACAACTGCATCACGGTCTGCAACATGGAGAACTTTGACCCCCTGGGTATCCATACCGGCGAATCCATCGTCATCGCCCCCAGCCAGACGCTCTCTAACACAGACTACCATAAGCTACGCGAACTGGCCATCCGCATCATCCGCCACATCGGCATCGTGGGCGAGTGCAACGTGCAGTATGCCTACGACCCTCAGTCTGAGGATTACCGCGTCATCGAGGTGAACGCCCGCCTCTCCCGTTCCTCGGCTTTGGCCAGCAAGGCGACGGGCTATCCCCTGGCCTTCGTGGCTGCCAAGCTCGGCTTAGGCTACGGACTCTTTGAACTGAAGAACAGCGTCACCAAGACTACCTCCGCCTTCTTCGAGCCGGCACTGGACTACGTGGTGTGCAAGATACCCCGCTGGGACCTGGGCAAGTTCCACGGCGTGGACAAGGAACTCGGCTCCTCGATGAAATCCGTGGGCGAGGTGATGGCGATAGGCCGCACCTTCGAGGAAGCCATTCAGAAGGGCCTGCGCATGATTGGCCAAGGGATGCACGGCTTTGTGGAGAACAAGGAACTGGTCATCCCCGACCTCGACAAGGCCCTGCGCGAACCGACGGACAAGCGCATCTTCGTCATCTCCAAGGCGTTCCGCGCCGGCTATACCGTAGACCAGGTGCATGAGCTTACGAAGATTGACCGCTGGTTCCTGGAGAAACTGATGAACATCATGCAGACCTCAAAGGAACTCCACGCCTGGGGAGCCAACCACAAGCAACTGATGGACTTGGACGACACCTTATTATATAGGGCGAAACGCCAAGGCTTCACCGACTTCCAGATAGCCCGCGCCATCGGCATGGAGCAGGACGAGGACATCGAGCAGGCCAGCCTGGAGATACGCCGCCACCGCAAGAGCCGGGGCATCGTGCCTGTGGTGAAGCAGATAGACACCCTTGCCGCCGAATATCCCGCGCAGACCAACTACCTCTACCTGACGTACAGCGGCACGGAGAATGATGTGCACTACTTAGGCGACCACAAGAGCATCGTGGTTCTCGGTTCAGGCGCCTACCGCATCGGCTCCTCCGTGGAGTTCGACTGGTGCGGCGTGCAGGCGTTGAACACCATCCGCAAGGAAGGCTACCGCAGCGTGATGATCAACTACAACCCGGAGACCGTATCGACCGACTACGACATGTGCGACCGCCTCTATTTCGATGAACTGACCTTCGAGCGGGTGATGGACATCCTCGAACTGGAGAACCCGCACGGCGTCATCGTCTCCACAGGCGGACAAATCCCCAACAACCTCGCCATGCGTCTTGATGCCCAGCGCGTGCCCATCCTCGGCACCAGTGCCAAGAGCATCGACAATGCCGAGGACCGCGACAAGTTCTCCGCCATGCTGGACCGCATCGGCGTGGACCAACCGGAGTGGAGCGCGCTGACTTCGATGGAGGACATCAACGCCTTTGTGTCGAAGGTGGGCTTCCCCGTCCTGGTGCGTCCGTCCTACGTGCTGAGCGGCGCGGCGATGAACGTCTGCTCCAACCAAGAGGAACTGGAGCGCTTCCTCCAGTTGGCCGCCAACGTCAGCCAGAAGCATCCCGTGGTGGTGAGCCAGTTCATCGAGCACGCCAAGGAGGTGGAGATGGATGCCGTGGCAAAGGACGGCGAAATCATTGCCTACGCCATCAGCGAACACATCGAGTTTGCCGGCGTGCATTCGGGCGACGCCACCATCCAGTTCCCCCCGCAGAAGCTGTATGTGGAGACCGTGCGCCGCATCAAGCGCATCAGCCGTGAGATAGCCAGGGAATTGAACATCTCCGGCCCGTTCAACATCCAGTTCCTGGCCAGGGACAACGACATCAAGGTCATCGAGTGCAACCTCCGCGCCTCGCGTTCCTTCCCCTTCGTGAGCAAGGTGCTGAAGATTAACCTCATCGAACTGGCCACCCAGGTGATGCTGGGCCTCCCCGTAGAGAAGCCGGACAAGAACCTCTTCGACCTCGACTACGTGGGCATCAAGGCCAGTCAGTTCTCCTTCAACCGTTTGCAGAAGGCCGACCCCGTTTTGGGCGTGGATATGGCCTCTACGGGCGAGGTAGGTTGTCTGGGCGACGACACCAACTGCGCCATCCTCAAGGCGATGCTCTCTGTGGGCTATCGCATTCCGGAGAAGAGCGTCCTCCTCTCCACGGGCGGCCCCAAGCAGAAGGTGGAGATGCTCCAGGCAGCACGCCAGCTCCAGCGCAAGGGCTACAAGCTCTACGCCACGGGCGGCACATCCAAGTTCCTCACCGAGAACGGCGTGGAGAACACCCGCGTCTTCTGGCCCAGCGAGGAAGGGCAGCCGCAAGCATTGGATATGCTCCACCGCAAGGAGATAGACATGGTGGTGAACATCCCCAAGAACCTTACCTCCAGCGAGTTGAGCAACGGCTACAAGATACGCCGCGCAGCCATCGACCTGAACATCCCGCTGATTACCAACGCCCGCCTGGCCAGCGCCTTCATCAATGCGTTCTGCACGATGTCGGTGGACGACTTGCAGATTAAGTCTTGGGCAGAGTACAAGTAAGGTTTATCGTTTGCATAATCTACGATAGTCGCAGTACGTGCACTTATTTTCGAATTCCGTTTGCATGAAGGGTTGTTCCGGATTGAATAACTCACTTAGGAGAATCTGTAAATGTGAACGGAATTCATTGTCATACAAGGAAAAATCATTAATAGGGGTACGTTGTCGTATTGAACCTATTTCTATGATAGGAGAATAACTCTCTGATGCTGCGCGATGGATATAAAACAATGCAGGAGTAACTTTTAAAGGCTGTTTCCGGCATAGAATCGCGGCATATAAGAATGCCTGAAATACGTGTGCCGGACGTGTATCGCTTGGTTGAAAAAGTTGGGAAATGTCATTAGGAACTTTGGGAGTTCCTCCTGTTTTGTAGTCAATTAATAGAAGAGTATCTCCTTTACTATCCATACGGTCGATTGTACCTCCTATATGCAGGGTGAGTATGCCTATAGGGGTAGATACGTCTATGTCTTCACTGATGCTTTGTTCCATGCCCTCTATACGGAAGGGAGCACGGTAAAGATCGTTCCGTAGGAGTTGACGCAGGTAGGAGGTTATAACTTTGGCTTGTATAAGTTGGTTGCCGTTGTATACTGGGACTTTCCCTTTGGGAAGATGGAAGAAGTCCTCGCGAAAGGCTTGGCTCACCGAGGACTCGATAAAGTCTTTTTCTTGCAAAGCACGCTTTAGATCTTCTTTACGGATATCTTTATCATGCTTTGTGAGTTGATTGTAGATCAGTTCAGCTGAGCGATGAAATAGAGTACCAAATAATGCTGAATCTATATCAGGATTAACTTCTTCGGGGATACCGATTCGGGCTATATAGCGGAAGTAAAAGCACAAAGGACAATCAAGATAGGTGTTAAGGGCAGAAGGAGAAAGTAATGTACCACGTCCTGTATTGATGTCGTAAGTTTGGCACATGGCTCTCAGTATTTCTGGAGTTTTCTCTATCGTTATAGGTGAGGGTGCTTGAAGTATTTGTCCAGTTTCTAAGTATCGTAAAGAGATGGGGTAGGGATACTCTATCTGGAGCTGGCGCATAAAACGAGACATCTCTCCCCGATTTAATCCATCGGAAGAGGTGTTATAGAATAAAGTAATATGCTCTGCACGTTGAATAAGGCGGTAAAAGTAGTAAGCATAGACAGAGTTCTTATGCTCTATAGTGGTCATACCAAATGCTTTCCGCAAATTATAAGGGATGAAAGATGAATCTCCTCCGGCATTTATTTTGGGTAATTTGCCTTCATTAAGAGAGAGTATAGCTAAATTGCGGAAATCCAGATTTCGGGTCTCTAATATGCCCATTATTTGTAATCCTGCAGCCGGTTCACCGTGGAAAGGAATTGAAGCTGAGGTGAGCAGGCGATCCAATAATCTGCATAATGTATGAAGATTGATATCGGTCAGACTACCGGATTGTATAAGGTTATATAATCGTCCTACTAAAGTATATGCTTTGAATAGCGATTCTTGATAAAGTTGATTTTCAAAGTTTTTGTTCAATTCGTTTTCACTATTTTGATAGAGTGAGGCCACTTGAGCCAATATTTCAGTAAGTACTTTGCAAAGCTTGGCTAAATCTCGGTGTGGTGTAAATAGTTGCTCCAAAAAAAGGTCTGCTTTCAGTTCGGAAGGTGAAGGGTAGAATCTGTTATCGTCTATTAATTGTCGTTCAAGCAAGTATGCTTGTTCTGAAAGCGTGCGGGTGTAGGGATGTCTCAATACATTGAGTACGGCATTATAGGCATAATGGCCAGTGCTGGGGCGATAACCTTCTGTTTGCATTTGTAACCAAGCATGGATAAAACTGTATGCTGGTGTTTGAGAAAGGGGAAACCCCATAGTAATATTTATCTCTTTTACTTCATCTGGCAGAGAGTGAAGAATAGAAGGTAGCAAGTTCTCATTACATAGTACTATGGCATTTTCTTTTTCATCCATGTCATTCTCTTTAGGTAATGCTTTATACCATTGAGGTAAGTATCGTGCTTGTGCATTCTCTGTAGTCGATGCTACAAAGGTAATTTTTTTGAGGCGGTTCAACTTATCGAAGTGTTCTTCTGACAATTGATTAGGGAAAAGTGAGAGATTTCGCATGATAAACTCTCCGGCCTCGTGTATGTATGATGGCGTACTTGTACGTGGAATGTGTGTGTAGGCTAAGTCATAATCCCAATAAAACATTGCACGTTCGTTTGCTTGAAGTTTTTTGAAGAAATGTTTTTCTACTTGATTGAGCACATTAAATCCAACAAACACATACATTTTTGCTTGTAATAGTTCTATATTCAATTCTTCTGCCACTTGCCTATATATCATACCTTCGTAAGCTATGCCAAGTTGGTTAAGTTGGTTATGGAATGCATGATATACAGCTCCCAATTTATCCCAAAGTGACAGGAAGCGTTCTTTCAACTCCGTTCGCCGTTCAATGGAAAAGTTTTGAAAGAATTGGTGTATAGCTTCTTCTTGTTCTTTATTAAGGAAGTCACGGCCATTATTTACTATTTCTTTCAAGTCAGCCAAGTTGGTAAATAATTGTTCTGCATCTACTAGGTTCTTGTCTAAATCGTCAAAATCTGCGATAAGCAATTCTCCCCAAAAGTAGAAATCATCCAATGTTTCTTCACTACCAGTTTCTTGTTTAAATATCCGATAAAGCTCACATACCAACTGGATAGGTTCACCTAATTTTAATGGTGATAATTTTATAAAGAGTTCTTTTATTGTCATGTATTCAGGACACCATATGGGATGTTTAGCTTGTTTGGCAAGGCATTCATTAAAGAAAAGCCCAGCACGTTTGTTCGGAAAAATGATGACTATGTTTTCCAAATTGCTTTGCATTTTTCTATAAATGTCTTGAGCTACCATGTTTAAGAATGTTTCCATAACCGTGTTGTGTATCTTGCCGGGAAATGTTGTTTATCTTTCTCTTATAATATATTTGAAGTTTACACGCAAAGATAATATTTTTCTTTTGATTTTTTTTTGTGGTTAAAAGGATACAAATAGAATTGAATATAAATCTAAGAAATAAGCAAATCCATCAGAAAGTATTAAAAACAAAAGTAGGGCGTAACTCATTGAGTTACACCCTACTTTCCTATGGTTGGTTATCGTTGTACCGATACTTATTTCACCTCCTCGAATCTAAACGCTATTGTGTATCAGGCATTTACAAGCACACGTGAACGATAAGAAAATGTAAAAGAGATTGTTAGGCC
>CALUJC010000041.1 GCA_944320865.1 uncultured Bacteroides sp.
CGGTTAAGCATAGTTGGACAGTTTCACTGTCCTCGTAGCCTTGTTAACTTGTTCCCTCGTCAGCTAAATTCCCATTTCATAGTATAGTGTAAACTAATAATAGGATTGATAACTTATGGGTATTGGTAATACAATATGTGTGCAGCAGTATCATGCTCCGTGCGGCGACTTGTGGCTTGGGTCGTTGGGCGACAGGCTTTGCCTTTGCAACTGGGTGTTGGAGAAACATCCCGGCAGGGTGGACAGGAGGTTGCAGTTGTTGCTGAAGGCTGTTTATAAGGAAGAAGCCTCCGAGGTGGTGCGGGAAGCTGCTGCCCAACTGGATGAATATTTCAGACGCGAGCGGACTGTATTTAGTATCCCCTTGCTTTTGGCGGGAACCGACTTTCAAGAGTCAGTGTGGCGTAAGTTGGCAGAAGTGCCTTATGGGCAGACGATTTCTTATGGGGAGATGGCGCAGCAATTGGGAGTGCCCAAAGCTGTTCGTGCTGTGGCCAATGCCAATGGAGCCAATGCCTTGTCCATATTTCTTCCCTGCCATAGGGTAGTAGGGAGCAATCGCTTGCTTACGGGCTATGGAGGCGGACTTGAGGCTAAGAAGTTTTTGTTGGAATTGGAAAAGCAAGGAAAAAAGTAGTATTTTTGTCGCGGCATTGAGGTGACATTAGGTGCCGGGAAATACAACATAATAATACACGTAATACATGTATACAGTTATCAAACGAATGGAGGTGTCGGCTGCACATAGCCTGGTGCTGTCCTATCCCAGCAAATGCGAGAATTTGCACGGGCATAATTGGATTGTCACCGTCTATTGCCGTTCGCGCGAGTTGAATGCAGACGGGATGGTAGTAGATTTTACCAGTATCAAGCAGATTGTGAAAGAACAGCTGGACCACAAGAACCTGAATGAGGTGCTTCCGTGCAATCCTACTGCGGAAAACATGGCGCGTTGGATTTGCGACCGGATACCGAAGTGCTATAAGGTGGAAATCCAAGAGTCGGAAGGCAATGTGGTAGTATATGAGAAGGACGGGGATGAAGAGGAAGATTAACGAGATATTTTATAGCCTGCAAGGTGAAGGCTTCCACACGGGAACTCCTGCTGTATTTGTACGTTTTTCGGGTTGCAACTTGAAATGTTCTTTTTGTGACACGCAGCATGAAGAAGGTGTATGGATGAGTGATGATGAGATTGTGGCGGAAGTGGAAAAATATCCTGCGCGCATGGTGATTCTGACAGGCGGCGAACCATCTCTTTGGATAGACCAGTCTTTAGTGGACAGGCTGCATAAGATAGGCAAATACGTGTGTATAGAGACTAACGGCACCCGTACCTTGCCCGCCAATATAGATTGGGTGACCTGTTCGCCCAAAGAGGAAGGACGCCTGGCTATTGACCGCATGGATGAGGTAAAAGTGGTGTATCAAGGACAGGAGTTGGATGTTTATGAGCAGTTGCAGGCAACTCATTTCTTTTTGCAACCCTGTTCGGGTAGCAATATTCTTGAAACGGTAGATTGCGTCATGCGCCATCCGCGTTGGCGCATGAGTCTTCAGACACATAAGTTGATTGACATCAGGTAAGGAGAGCCGGCTGATGTGCTGTTTTCAGACAAGTTGCAATTCTTGGTACATGATGCAGTAAGCCGCAGCTTTCTTTTCAAGAGATAGCGGGTAGGCCCGCGAGGAGGAGGGCATGCGGTAAAGGCGCAAGGGGCGGCCTTGGTGTAGGAACTCCGTGTAGCTGCCTACCGCAGGGCGGGCAATGTGGAATTGCGCGCAGAGGGTTTCGGTTGCCTTTTCGCCGGTGGTGACAATGGCTTGGCATTGGGGAAGTTGCGACAGCAAGGCTGAGACGTCGGTGGGCTGCACCACTTCGAGGTATTTGTCGGAGGCATTGTCTTGCAGGCGGCGCACGGCTGAGGCGGTGTCGTAGAGGGCGATGCCTTTACTTTGCAGGAAGCCGATGAGTCGTTCTTTGCTGAAAGCCTTTTCGCCGGAGACGACAAAGTAGTCTTTGTCGTTGAAGAATACAAGGCCGGTGATGCGCCACATGTCGTTATTCCAATTGGGGTAATAGAAATCCATGGACCACCGTTTCTTTTGCGGTGGAAAGCTCCCCAGCATCAGCAGGCGTGCGTTGCCGGGGAGAAAGGGGAGGAGGGGATGCTGTTCTACGTCCTCCATGTTATTTCTTTGTGGCGTTGTCTTCGGCCTTGGGCTTGGGTTCTTTCTTGGCCAGCATGATGACGTTGTACACGTATTCCGTCATCCACTGTTCGGAGTAGCCCAGGCGCTCTTTGTATTGGCGCACGGCCATGGCGGTCTTGTGCACGTCGTCTTTTTTCCAGACGAGGCGGGTGCATACTTCATGCACGGTTTTCTCGGTCATGGCGCGCAAGGTGTTTTTGAAGACCGACGGCATGCGGAACTTCCACTGCATCAGGTTGCCCATCAGCATCATCAGGTCGTTGGAGAATCCCTGGTACATGTACAGGTAGGCCTGGATGTCATTTTGCGTGCGGCAATTTTTCTTGATGGAGGTGTCGATTTCTTTAAAGAAGTTTTCGCTGATGTTGTAATCTTGCATCAGCATTTTCCGCGAGGCGGCTTTCTCGCCTTGCCCCAGGCGTCCGCCTACGGTAGGTATCTTGAACAGGTGCTTGAAGTTGGCCACGTCGGGGATGAAGCGGATGTTGGTGATGCCCAGGTTGACGGCCATGACGGACTGGAAGTAGACACGCGTCAGCGAGATGAAGTCTTCCATGTTCTTGGAAGATGTTTTTTCTGTGTTCTTGTTGAACAGTTTGGCAAATATTCCCATAAATATGAGGTTTTATCGGTTGTTTGGTTATTTCCGTTGCAAAAGTACGAAATATGTTGTTTTGTGCCAAAGGGTGGGGGGCAGAACTTGCGGTATGGTTGTACTTATGTTTTTAATTGGAAACGGAATTGGTGCCCTTCAAAAAGGGTTTCCACCAGCCCGTAGCGGATGAATTGCGCCAGCAGGTTCTCCACAATGCGGCGTGGCAGACGTGCCTGCTTGCAGCACTGGTTCAGCGACAGGCTTCCGTTTTCTTGCAGCAGGTTCAGCAGCCGTTGCTCCCGGTCGGTGTAGGCCATGTATTCTCCTTGGGGATTCCCGTTTTGCTGCCATACGCGCAGGTGCACGGGGGTAGCCAGTATGTTTTCGTCCTTGATGCGCAGGTAGGCCAGGTAGCGGCCGTCTTCATTGCAGGCATAGACGGGCTTTTGGGAGCTTTCTTCCACCTGCACGATGAGGATGTGGCGCCCCTCGGCTTCGTAGGTCTGCATGTGGTAACCTATCTCGGGGCGGCAATACAGCCGGGCTGCGGCTTCTATCATGTATTGCTCTTCATCGGAGCGGACGCCGGCTATCTTCCCGTTGTCTTTTACGCCGATAAGTAGCCTTCCTCCCCGGGTGTTGGCAAAGGCGGAAAGGGTTTTGGCAATCTTGCGCGCATCGGATATTTCAAACTTGAAGTCTTGCTGCTGATGCTCGCCTTCGGCAATGAGGTGGTGTATGTAGGTAGTGTGGTCCGACTGTGGTTTCATGGGTGCAAAAGTAGGCTAAAAAATGCGTCTAATGTACCCTTTAAGGCTATTTTTACACATTTGTGCAAAAAATACCTCGTTTTTATATGTTTATTTCAAGAAAGAGTGTATTTTTGTCCCGCTATAATTAATCAAATCAATCAATAAATTATGAAAGAGTTAATTGAACAGGTGGCTGCACTGTATGCAGACTTTGAAAAAGATGCCAAGGCACAGTTGGAGAATGGTAACAAGGCTGCAGGTACACGTGCTCGCAAGGCTTCTTTGGAGATTGAAAAAGCTATGAAGGCTTTCCGCAAAGCCTCTTTGGAAGCTGCCAAGAACTAAGGAAAAGCAAGTTTTCTTCCTTATGGGTAAAAAAAGGACTGCCGAAGGGTAGTCTTTTTTTGTCCCCGGACACACAACCCTCTCTGATTTACTTGGCCATGAACGAAAAGATATTGGATAAGCTGAAAATTTTGGCAGAATCGGCCAAATACGATGTCTCATGCTCGTCGAGCGGCACGGTGCGTGGCGGCTGCAAGGGCATGCTGGGCAACACCGTGGGTGGCTGGGGTATCTGCCATAGTTTTGCCGACGACGGGCGGTGCATATCCTTGCTCAAGACGATGCTTACCAATTATTGCATTTACGATTGTGCGTATTGCATCAACCGGCGCTCCAACGATGTGCCGCGTGCCACGTTCTCCGTCAGCGAGCTGGTGGAGCTTACCATCGAGTTCTATCGGCGCAACTACATCGAGGGCCTTTTCTTGAGCAGCGGCGTGGTGCGCAATCCCGACTACACCATGGAGCGTCTGGTGAGGGTGGCCAAAGACTTGCGCACCATCCACCGTTTCAACGGTTATATTCACCTGAAAAGCATTCCCGGCGCCAGCAGCGAGCTGGTGCACGAGGCTGGGCTTTATGCCGACCGCCTGAGTGTGAACATCGAGATTCCCAAGGAGGAAAGCCTGAAGCACCTGGCGCCCGAGAAAGACCATCAGAGCGTGTTTGCCCCCATGCGCTACATCCAACAGGGCATGCTGGAGAGTGCCGAAGAGCGCAAGCGCTTCCGCCATGCCCCCCGCTTTGCTCCGGCCGGGCAGAGCACGCAGATGATTGTGGGCGCCACGCCCGAGACGGACAAAGACATCCTCGGCCTGTCATCGGCCTTGTATCGCCGTCCTTCCATGAAGCGTGTGTACTATTCGGGCTACATAGCCGTCAATACCTACGACCCCCGCCTTCCTGCCTTGAAGCAGCCCCCTTTGGTGCGCGAAAACCGCCTTTACCAGGCCGATTGGCTGTTGCGCTTCTACCAGTTCAAGGTGGAGGAGATTGTGGATGACACCTTCCCCCAACTGGACCTGGACATCGACCCGAAGCTGGCGTGGGCGCTCCGCCACCCGGAGCTGTTCCCGGTGGATGTGAACCGTGCCGACTACGAAATGCTGATGCGTGTGCCGGGCATCGGCCTCAAGTCGGCCAGACTTATCGTGGCCTCACGGCGCTTCTCCCGTTTAGGTTATTATCAGCTGAAAAAGATGGGCATCGTGATGAAGAAGGCGCAGTACTTCATCACCTGCAACGAGCTGCCTGTGCTGACGGTCAACGAGCTCACTCCCCCAAGGGTACGCGGCCTGTTGGCACAGAAGGGGGGCAGGAAGATGGACGAACGCCAGCTGGTGCTCAACTTCGAAGAGTGAAGGAGGGGGGCGTCGGGATGATAGTCTTTTACTTTGACAATACCTTTGAAGGGTTGCTGACCTCGGTGTTCGAGGCCTACGCCCGGCGCACGTTTCCCGACGTGCTGCTGGCCGAGGGCAGTCCGTTGCCCCTGTTTCACGAGGAGGTCTTCACGGTAGCGACCGATGAGGCCAAGGCCGCCCGCGTGTGGCGCGGCTTGCAGAAGAAGCTGTCGCCCTCTGCCCTGCGTGCCGTGGCGCAATGCTGGCTGGCCGAAGAGCCGGAAACCCCCTCCCTTTTGTTCCGATATATCCGCAAGGCGGTCGATGCCCCACGCTCCATTGAGACCAACTTCGGCGATGCCGACGTGCTGGCCTTCTCCCGCATGTGGAAGCGGGTGGATTGGGAACGCCTGCGCCTGCTTCAGTTTGTCCGCTTCCAGAAGATGGCCGACGGCACTTACTTTGCCGCCGTAGAGCCCGAGAAAAACGCCCTTCCCCTGGTTGTCAACCACTTTAAAGACCGCTTTTCCGGCCAGCGCTGGCTGCTCTACGACGTGGGGCGCGCCTACGGCTATTACTACGACTTGCAGGAGGTGCGCCAGGTCTGCTTCGAAGAAACCGATGCAGGCTCTCCTCTGGCCACAGGGCGGCTGGAGGCCGGGCAGATGGACAAGGACGAACGGCTCTACCAGTCGCTGTGGAAGGCCTACTTCCACTCCATCGCCATCAAGGAGCGGCGCAACCCCGTGAAGCAGCGGAAAGACATGCCCCTGCGCTACTGGAAGTATCTGACGGAAAAGCAGTAGAACTGTGCGAATCCGAGGCAGCAAGACATCCTGATATTCAGAGGTGTCGCCCATCCTGTAGTCTTTGTTAACAATCATCAGCAGTCCTGCTGATAGTTCGTCAGCAGTACAGGTGATAGTTCATCAGCAGTGCAGGTGATAGCAAGTCAGCAGTACAGATGATGATTCACCATCAACATGCGCAATGGGCATTGCAGATGTACTTGGAAATGTTTAACTTTGCCTTTGTCTTATCCAAACATTGAGGCGATGAATGCAAAACATTTCTTTCTGTTATCCATGATGTGCCTGCTTGGGGCGGGATGCTCGCACAAGGCCAAGCAGGCAGATGCCGTTCCCTTATCTTCTGTTGATACCATTCCTGTCTTAGAGAAAGGAGAAGTAGCTGCTGATTCTTTGGCAGATGTGCAGGCGTGTGATACGCTTCTTTCGCAAAAGCAGCTGGATGCCTTGATGGAGGCGATACGCCAGCGGTGGGACTCGGTGGACATCGCTGTGCGGGCCAATGTCATGGGCTATGGCACGGGGATGAACACGCTGGACGTATGGCTCGTCTTGAACACGCCCGAGCGGCAACAGGCTTTCCGCGAGCAGGTCATCGATTCGCCCGCCCTGCGCTTCTCCGGCTCCACGGGTACGGAGCCTTGCCACGAGGTGGGCACCGGCGACACGCTTGGCGTGCGCCTCATTCCGGAGTTCCCTTCCTTCCCGGCGGGGTCGGACGAGGCCACCTTCCTGCTTTACAATGAGGGTAGCAGCGAGGTGCTTAGCGGCGAGCACTACAAGCTGGCCTACGAGCGCGCGGGCCGCTGGTACTGGCTTCCCATCAACAGCTATGCGGTGGACATTGGCTACATCACCCCTCCCGGCGGCACGCGCCGCTTCACCGGGCACCTGCATCCGCTGGTCAACGACAACCATCCCGGCCTATACCGCTTCTTCACCAAGGTGCGGATAGGGGACCGGGAGGTGCTGCTGATGACGGAGTTCCGGCTGGACTGACGGCTGCGCCTGCAGCGTAGTATCACCGTGTTGGTGGCGATACTATGCCAGCGTGGTGGCGATACTACGCTATCATTGCTTTTATATAATGTCTATTGATTGCATTCAATCCCCTTTCCCGACAGCATTTCACGAATCGGGGAAGGGGATTGAGTGTTTAGGGGGGAGATGAAGACTTACTTCTTGCGCGCCGCCACGGCCAATATCACGCCCAGCGCCACGCCCAGCAAGGCGGCGAAGAGCACGCGCGACTCTTCGGGCAGCAGGAAGGTGATGGTGTGCGCCGGATACCAGAAGAAGGGGATGGTCTTTTTGAACACAAAGCCCCATTGTACGCGCCAGTTCATCCCCTGCATGATGTCGCCCATCGGTATCGGGGTAAACAGTCCGCGCAGGGTGCCGCCGGTGGCGAGGATGTGTGTGTCGGTAATCTTGTGCAGGGTCATGAAGACGGGGGCGAAGATGGTGTTCATGGTCACCGAGATGGCCAGTGCCAATCCTGCTTTGCCCCAGCTCAGGCCGCCTGCCATGATGGCCTGCGGATGCTCTACGCCCAGGTAGGCGGCAAAGGCCGGCACGCCGGTGGAGAACACCACAAACGCCATGTTGATGCCCATGCCGAAGATGCCCCACACCACGGCCCGGGGCAGCACACCGAAGCCTTTGCGGAAATAGTTGCCCGTGCTGATGCGCAGCCCCAGCAGCTCGCCCATGGTGGAGAGTATGGCGAACTTGATGAAGCTCATTACCATGCCATGTGCGGCGTTGAACGACTGGTAGCCTTGGTAAAGTGTTTCACTCAAGGCGAAAGGCAGGAACAGCGCTACTACGATGAGTAGGAAAAACAAATCTTTTTGTTTCATGGTTGTAATTGTATTAAGTGGTTAAAATCAGTTGTTTATTCAGTCGTCCAGCATCTTCATGGCGATGTCGAGGTAGCGTGTCATGTCGACGGTGAAAGGCCCGTCGTAGACATCGTGCCGCTTCTTGCCCAGGCGCACTACAATGGCGTCTTTCGAGGGGATGGCAAAGATGTATTGCCCCAGCATGCCCCTCATGCAGGGGATGGTGTCACCTTGGTAAGGGAAAAGCCAGGTCTGCAGGCCGTAATAATTCAGAGAGTCGCGCCCCCATTGGTCTTTCAGGTAAGAGGCGGGGTACAGCATTTCGTCCATGTAGCGGCGCGATACGAGTTGCCGTCCGTGCCAATTGCCATGGTTCAGCATCAGTTTGCCAAAACGTGCCACATCTCTTGCCGTGGTGTGGAAACAACAGAAGGCTTTCTCATCCCCATTCTTCTTGTCGAGCAGCCAATAGGCATTGCGCTCGGCTTGCATGGGCTTCCATAACTTCTCTTGTGCATAGTGGCTGAGAGTTTGCCCTGTGGCTGCTTCGAGGGCGAAGGCAAGCAGTTGGGTTTCGCCACTGCGGTAGGAGTATTGCACGCCCGGTTCTTCGGTTATTTCCAAATGGGTCACCAAGTCATATAGGTCGTTGCCATAGTATCCATGTGTTGTGACGGAGAAGAGTGAGGCATAGGCTTCGTCCCAATCCATGCCGGCACTCATGGTGAGCAGGTGGCGGAGGGTGACTTGCGCCTGCATGCCTTTGGTGTAGGAAGGAATGTACCGGCTGACCGGGTCGTTCAGGCTATGGATTTTGCCTTCGTCGAGCGCAATGCCTGTCAGTAATCCTACAATGGTTTTGGTGGCGGAGTAGATGTTGGATGTCAGGGTGTCGTTCCAGCCGTTGCGGTAATCTTCGAAGAGCAGGCTGTCGTGCCGGATGACGAGGAACGACACGGTGCCCAGGCTGTCCAGATAGGCTTTGTCTTCAGCCGATAGCTGGTAGCTGTTGTAACGTTCGGCAAGCGGCCATTGCCACACATTGTCGGGGTTGTGGCAGACGGTGTCTTTTTCAAAGGTATCCAAGTCATCGATGACGGGCATGAGGTGTATCAGTGCTTGACGGGCATAATGGGGTAGACACAAAACAACCACCGCCAGCAAGGTGCCGACGATGGCTGCTATCTTGAGTGCTTTGTGGGCTTTCATGAGCGTATGTGTTTAGTTGGCGTTAAAAGTCTACGTCGAACAGGCGCAAACGGCTACGCAAATATTCAATCTCACGCTGCATTTCTCCCATGCGCTCTAACAGGTGACGGATGGCATCAATGCCTTCCATGTTGATGTCGAGGTCGTAGTACAGGCGGCTATACCGCTCTACATCGGGCAGTTCGTCTATGGTGAGGTATTGGGTCCCGTCTTGTGTCAGTACGTCAATAAGTCCTCCTTCTTGCAACATACCGATGAATTCGGGTTCTATGTGGCATTTGTCGCAATACTCGCTGACTATAATCAATTCGTTTTGCATGGCGTTTCAGTTTTAGTTCATTCTTTGGATTTTGCGGAACAAATCCTTCTGTTGCTCGGTGAGGTTGGTGGGCAGCATGACGTGGTAGGTCACAATCAGGTCGCCCTGCTCGCCCTCTTTCTTGTACAACGGGAAGCCTTTGCCTTTCAGGCGCACTTTGGTTCCGTTCTGCGTGCCGGGCTTTACCTTCAGCTTCACTTGCCCGTCCAGTGTGTTTACCAGCTGTTCGCCACCCAGTATGGCGGTGTACAGGTCGGTGTTGACGTCTACGTAGAGGTCGTCGCCCAGCCGCTTGAATACCGGGTCGTCGGGGATGACGAAGGTGATGTACAAGTCGCCTGTCGGCCCACCGTTGGCACCGGGGGCACCATAACCTTTCAGCTTAATGACTTGTCTGTTGGCTACGCCGGCAGGAATGGTGATGCGCACCTGCTTGTCGCCCACAGTGAGTATCTGCTTGTGGGTATGAGCTGCTTCGCGCAGGGTGAGTTCCAGCTCAGCCTGGTAGTCCTGCCCGCGGAATCCGGCATTGGCTCCTCGGCTGCCATGGCGTGAGCGGTGTTCGAACAGTTGCTCGAAGAAGTCCGAGAATCCGTCCTCGCTGCCTCCCGTGAACTCCTGTCCGTCAGATGAGTACCAGTAAGTGCCATTCCCGTCGGTGTTGAAGCCTTGGAACCCTCCGAAGCCGCCTCCGGCTTGTTGACTGGCACGCTTTTGGGCTTCGAACTCGTCGGCGTGCTTCCAGTGTTCGCCATATTCATCGTATTTTTTACGTTTCTCGGGGTCACTCAACACCTCGTTGGCCTCGTTGATGGCCTGGAACTTCTCTTTGGCGCTGGGGTCATTGGGGTTTAGGTCGGGGTGGTACTTGCGTGCCAGCTGGCGGAACGCCTTCTTAATGTCGTCCTGCGAGGCCGATTTGTCCACACCGAGTATCTTGTAATAATCAATGTATGCCATATTTTCTCCTTTCTTTTTTGTTTTGAATTGGCGTTTGCAAGTTCGCAGAAGGCTGGCATAGAGTTAGGATTTGGCTCATACCAGTTTCTCTACGGCTTGCAATAGGTTATCGATGTCTTGCTCCGTTGTGTCGAACGAGGTGACTAACCGGATTTCATTGGCTTTTTCGTTCCAAAAGTAGAAGAAGTAGTCCTTCTGCAATTCGTCGATGGCTGCGCGTGGCATGGTGAGGAACAACTGGTTGCTTTCTACGGGCTGTGTGAAGTGGATGCCGGGCAGTTTTTTCAAACCGTCGTACAGCAATTGTGCCATGTAGTTGGCATGCCGAGCGTTTTTCAGCCACAGGTCGTCTGTCAGGTAGGTTGTGAACTGACACGAGAGGTAGCGCATTTTGGAGGCCAGTTGGGCGGATTGTTTGCGGATGAACCGTGCTTCCTGCTTCAAGGCCGGGTTGAAGACGATGACGCTTTCGCCCAGCATCAGCCCGTTCTTGGTGCCGCCGAAGCTCAGCACGTCTATGCCGCAATCCACAGTCAGTGCTTTAAGCGACATGCCCAAGGCAGCGCAGGCATTGGCCAGGCGGGCGCCGTCCATGTGGACGTATAGTCCATATTGATGGGCTAACGATGTAATGGCCTTCAATTCATCGGGCTTGTAGATAGTTCCCATTTCTGTGCATTGCGACAGGTAGATGGCGCCCGGTTGCGAATGGTGCTGTTCACCGAAGTTGCGCAGATGGGGGCGAATCAAGTTCGGTGTCAGTTTGCCGTTGGGCGTGGCGATGGGGCGAATCTGGCAGCCTGTCATTCTGGCAGGCGAACCGCATTCGTCCACATAGATGTGGGCTGTTTCCGCGCAAAGAATCAGGTGGTAAGGGCGGGTGCATAGCTGTAGAGCTACAGCGTTACTGCCCGTGCCGTTGAAAGTGAACAGCGGTTCGCAGTTTGCGCCGAAAGCTTCTCTCAGTCGCGCCACGGCTTCTTCTGTCCAAGGGTCGTCGCCATAGCCTACGGCGTGGTCGTGATTGGCAGCTGCCAAGGCTTCCATTACCAAGGGATGTACGCCCGAGTTATTGTCAGATGCAAAGCTTCTCATTTCTCGTTTATTATTATTGTTTCTAATGTGTTTCTCCATGCGGTCGGAAAAATCCGCGCAGATTTTTCTGGCTGCCTGCCCGCAAAAGTAGGAATCCTTTTCGGATAAACAAAGCCGCGACGCCTCTTTTTGTCGAGGGCCGCGGCTTGTTCATATGTGGTATGTTAAGTAATACCTAAGAGAGACGATGGATTACATCATGCCACCCATACCGGGGTTCATTGGCATTTCGGGCTTTTCCTCTTTCTTTTCCACGATGACACATTCGGTAGTGAGGAACATGCCTGCGATGGAGGCGGCATTCTCCAAAGCTACGCGGGTAACTTTTGCCGGGTCTACTACTCCGGCTGCGTGCAGGTTTTCATAGACATCGGTACGTGCATTGTAGCCAAAGTCACCCTTGCCCTCGCGTACTTTCTGTACAACCACTGCGCCTTCTTTTCCGGCGTTGGCCACAATCTGGCGCAACGGCTCTTCAATGGCACGCTTGATGATTTCGATACCGGTTGTTTCGTCGGCATTGTCCCCCTTCATGCCTTCCAGTGCATCAAGAGCACGGATGTAAGTTACGCCACCGCCCGGAACGATACCTTCTTCGATAGCGGCACGCGTAGCACGCAGGGCATCGTCTACACGGTCTTTCTTTTCCTTCATCTCAACCTCGCTGGCAGCGCCCACATAGAGCACGGCTACACCGCCGGACAGTTTGGCCAGACGCTCTTGCAGCTTCTCCTTGTCGTAGTCGCTTTTGGTTGTGGCAATCTGCGCCTTGATTTGCTCGCAGCGTTCGTGTATGTTCTGCTTGTCGCCGGCACCGTTCACGATGGTCGTGTTGTCCTTCGTGATAGTCACCTTTTCGGCGCTACCCAGCATTTCTATGGTAGCCTGTTCCAGCTTCAAGCCCTTTTCCTCACTGATGACTACGCCACCGGTCAAGATAGCGATGTCTTCCAGCATCTCCTTGCGGCGGTCACCAAAGCCCGGAGCCTTGACTGCGCAAATCTTCAACTGGCTGCGCAGACGGTTGACAACCAACGTGGTCAATGCTTCGCTGTCCACATCTTCTGCGATAACCAACAGAGGACGTCCCGTTTGTACGGCAGGTTCCAATATAGGCAAGAAATCCTTCAAGTTGGAAATCTTCTTATCATATATCAAGATGTACGGATTTTCCATCACGCATTCCATCTTCTCCGTATTGGTCACGAAGTAAGCGGACAAGTAACCACGGTCGAACTGCATACCTTCAACTACACCGATAGTGGTATCTGTACCTTTGGCCTCTTCGATAGTGATGACACCATCTTTCGAAACCTTGCGCATGGCGTCTGCAATCAGTTTACCGATGACAGGGTCGTTGTTGGAGGATACGGTAGCTACTTGTTCTATTTTCTCGTAGTTGTCTCCAACGGTTTCTGCTTGATTTTTGATAGATTCCACCACCTTGGCCACAGCCTTGTCAATGCCACGCTTGATGTCCATAGGGCTTGCGCCTGCGGTAACGTTCTTCAAGCCTTCAGCTACAATAGCCTGAGCCAATACGGTGGCAGTAGTCGTACCGTCTCCGGCATCATCGCCCGTCTTGCTGGCCACTTCCTTTACCAGTTGTGCACCGGTGTTTTGATAAGCGTCGGCCAATTCTACTTCCTTGGCTACAGTTACACCATCCTTAGTGATGTGGGGAGCGCCGAATTTCTTTTCGATGATTACGTTACGTCCTTTTGGGCCAAGCGTTACTTTTACAGCATTTGCTAAAGTGTCGATACCTTTCTTCAGTTGGTCGCGGGCATCAATGTTGAATAATATTTCTTTTGCCATGATTGTTTTTCCTTATTAATGATGTTGTTATACGATATCGTTTAGTTTATCCCAGTACGGCAAGCACATCGCTCTGACGCATGATGAGGTATTTCGTGCCGTCCAGTTCAATTTCCGTGCCTGCATATTTACCATACAGTACATGGTCGCCTGCCTTCAATACCATTTCTTCGTCCTTCGTACCGTTGCCGGCTGCAATGACTTCACCTTTCAAAGGTTTTTCTTTAGCGGTGTCCGGAATGATAATACCGCCGATGGTTTTTTCTTCTGCAGGTGCAGGGAGTATCAATACTCTGTCTGCCAATGGTTTAATGTTCATAGTCATTTTTATTTATACGTTATACATTATTGAATTGTCTTGTTTTGCTTGTTCAGCCAAGCACAATGACCTAAACGAAAACCGTGCCAAACCATGGGAAAACAAATTTTGGCAGATAAGTTCTGCCAAAATGGCGTTATCTGATAAGCGAGTTGAGTGATTCAATGTGGCGGATGACTGCTTTATATTTGCGGGTTTCATCATCGTCACCGATTTCAACGATAAGAATTTCTTTGCCCTCCGTTAAGGCTTGTTGGGCTTCGAAGGCAATGTCGTTCAAAACGATGGCATGCTCCCTGTTGCGGTAAAGAATGGCACTTGTGCTTCCATCGTATAGCAATCGGGGCATGTAGGGGGTGCTTTCATAGTAATCAAGAATGATTAATAATTGCCCTTTGTCATTTTGCATGATGTCATAGCGTTCATTATGACTTGTTTCGTTGAGATTGTTTTGCATGGCAGTTGTGGAAAATAATGGCTAGTTAAAAAATGAGTGAGAGAAAAAGCCCCGGACAAAGCCGGGGCTGTGTTGATTGTATATGTATTATACTGTAGAATATCAATATGCAAACAGCGGATATCCTTTCATCAATTCATTGACATGGGCGCGCACTTTTGCGATAACGCTTTCATCTTCTACATTCGACAGGACGGTTTCAATCATTTCAGCAATCTCCAGCATCAGGTCTTCCTTGGCGCCGCGTGTAGTGATGGCAGGCGTGCCCAGGCGGATGCCCGAAGTCTGGAAGGCAGAGCGCGAGTCGAAAGGAACCATATTTTTGTTTACCGTAATGTCGGCCGATACCAACGCCTTTTCAGCCACTTTGCCCGTCAAGTCGGGATATTTCGTGCGCAGGTCTACCAGCATGGAGTGGTTATCCGTGCCGCCGCTCACGATGGTAAAGCCACGGTCCATCAAGGCTTGTGCCAAGGTGGCAGCATTCTTTTTCACTTGAGTGGCATATTCTTTCCATTCCGGTTGCAAAATCTCTCCGAAAGCCACAGCCTTGGCGGCAATGACGTGCTCCAGCGGTCCGCCCTGTATGCCGGGGAATACGGCAGAGTCCAGCAGCTGCGACATCATCTTCACTTCGCCTTTCGGTGTTTTCTTGCCCCACGGGTTGGGGAAATCCTTGCCCATCAGAATGATACCGCCACGCGGTCCGCGCAATGTCTTGTGGGTGGTAGAAGTAACGATGTGTGCATACTTCACCGGATTGTCCAACAAACCGGCGGCGATAAGTCCGGCAGGGTGTGCCATGTCTATCATCAAGATGGCGCCCACTTTGTCGGCTATTTCACGCATGCGTTTGTAATCCCATTCGCGTGAGTAGGCCGAGCCGCCGCCGATAATCATTTTAGGCCGTTCGCGCAAGGCAATTTCTTCCATTTGGTCGTAATCCACGCGGCCGGTTTCCTGCTTCAGGTTGTACTCGCACGGGTGGTAGATGATACCGGAAGTGTTGACCAACGAACCGTGTGAGAGGTGTCCGCCATGTGCCAGGTTCAGTCCCATGAACTTGTCGCCCGGATTCAGCACGGCAAGGAATACGGCAGCATTGGCCTGTGCGCCCGAGTGGGGTTGAACGTTGGCCCATTCGGCACCGAAGATTTTTTTCACGCGGTCAATGGCAATTTGCTCGCTTTGGTCTACCACTTCGCAACCACCATAGTAGCGTTTGCCAGGGTAGCCCTCGGCATACTTGTTGGTGAGGCACGACCCCATGGCCTGCATAACCTGGTCGCTGACAAAGTTTTCAGATGCAATCAATTCAATGCCTTTCAACTGGCGTTGATGTTCTTTTTCGATGATGTCGAAAATCAAATCGTCTCTTTTCATTGATGTTATGATAGTTGAGTGAAACAATCCATGAATTGAAGTCACAAAAGTACGCAAAACCATCGGATAAAGTGCAAAAATAAGCCGGTAAAATCAAATTTCGTAGAAAAATGTCTTACGCAAGGCCTCACGGGGCATGGGCAAAATAGGTCGCCTGTATTTCATGCTGATAGACTAATATCTCTTTTCATTTAGAATATTATTCATTAAATCAAGTGCTTCTTGCTCTTTTAAATAAGCTTGATAACGTAAGTCATTTGCATGTAACACCAAATCGTTTATTTCTTGTTGCACATTTTTATCTTTTAATAGAGGTGTTGGAAGGTCTTTTATATGAATCGGTTCAATATGATCCACTACTGCGCCATATGCGTAACGTTGTATTAGCGTTTTTCCTATTTCTGAATTCAAGTAGCAAAATAAGAAGCCTGCAATAGAATCATCCTTAGGGATTAGCCTAATTAAATCATGTGTTCCGACCCAATTGTTCCAATGCTTTGGAACTAATATGACTCTTCCCAATGTTCCGGAACATGTTATCAATATATAATTTGTAAACAAGGTTAATTGTTCTTTTATTTGCTCTTCATGTTGGATGAAAGATAAATATTGTTTTTGGCATCCATTGGGGTCTAATTGATTGATACTTTTCCCATTTAAATAAATAATGCCACCTTGTCCTTTTTTTACATATACCCGTTTAAACCTGTTCCCTACAAATAGTCCTTTTGAAATTCTTTTATCACCAAGATTGGTAACTTCAGCGGCATTCTTTGAGATGGCATAGATAATGGTCTCCAACTCAGGTAAGTGATATGAAACATCTAAGCGTCCATCCAATTGGCTTGACTTGATTGAATAATTACGAAAGCCGGCATTGTTGGCATATTGTTTAGGTTTGATTGTTGATAATTTAGGCAAGTCCAATTCTTTATAAAGCATTTCCTGTGCTTTATCTATAAATTCATTTGATTGATCTCTTAAGTCATAGGAGTCTATTGCCAAATGATGTATTCTTTCTCTTGTGTCTTTCGGAGCGTTTGGTATAGGTATATTCCGCAGGTGTTCAGGCTCAATATGGTCTATGACGGCTCCATAATTATTGCTTTGTAAAATGGATAAACCTATCGGGGTATGGAGGAAAGCATATACATAGCCTAAATCATATTCATGCTTAAATGTTGTGCGGATAACATCATCAGAGAATAATTTTCCAATAGTTGTTCTCGATGATATTGCACATTTGCCAATAGTGCCTGATCTGCTTATTAATAGCATATTAGGCTTAATGCAATCATCTGTTAAAAGTTTCGCTGTCTTAACAGATATATATGTTAGTTGGTTTCGGATAAATTTCATCTAATTGTGATGGTAGAAAAAAAGGGATGCCATTACGTTGGCTACAATATATTCTCTTGTATCGGCCAGGATAATATGCTTTATCAATCAATCCATTATCTCCCCACAGGTATGTCCAGCCATATTTATTATTATGAACGTCAGTCAAAGCATTCATTGCAACAATGTTATAAGCTGAAGCATCCAGGCGACTCTGGTTGCTGCTTATTTGTGAAAGAGGTATCGAACCGTATGTAAATGGAGTAGGCAGAAACAACGGATCTTTTTCTTGATTGGCACTTTCTTCCTTGTTATATTTTGTTGTGACTGTCACCATATTATTCCTTGCTCTTTTTTCCATTTGGAGAATACGTCTGCAACTAAAATCGTTTGGTCATTAATAATCTTTTCATCAAACGATTCCTTTCGATAAGTGATATTTCCGTTATGGTCAACTTCCCTTACAGTGGCTTCTTTATGTTCCATGATGAAATTCCCTTCGTCATCACGTTTATAAACAGTGTTTCCACGTTTATCATGCCCTATATGTTCTATCATTGCCATGAAAATATCGTAATCTGGCATTTGATTGATTCTATTTTCTTCTGCTTTCTCGCTCTCTGTTTTCTTAACGATGAAAAGAACCGAACATTGTGTCCCATTATGTGGCTGGAATGTATCAGCATGCAAGTCAATACTTGCGATAATTCGTGTGTTATATAGAAGCCAGGTTCTGATAAACTCTAAGCCTGGTGAGCTGAAAATACTGTCAGGCAAAACGATGGCAGCACGTCCGCCTGGCTTTAATAACTGTATAATGCGTTCAATAAATATTTGCTCAGGGGGAACACTGCCACGCAAATTAATGTTTTTATGCCAATTCCCATTCTCGTCTTTATCCCATGAATGGCCCAAATCAAACTGTTCTAATATTTGCTGGTCGCTGATTGGAATTTTAGAACCGAATGGAGGATTGGTAACAATAACATCGAAAACTCCTATGGATCTTATATTTGTAATAGGCTGTGGAGTTTCCATAGCCTTTTGGATTACTTTTTTGCGATCGTCACCCCAAAGAATGGGCGGCAATAAAGTATTTAGTTGAATAATGTTCCCGCTTCCGTCATTATTCATTACCATATTCATTTTAGTAGCTTTTACGAGGTCTGGATTGATGTCGAATCCAAAGAAATTTTCGGCAGCTATTTGCGAAATTGTATCATCAAATCCCTTTCGGATATCGCCACTCCAGTCTTCTTTGTTTCCATAAGTCTGTTCCATTTTTGCTGTTAATTTAGCTATCACCGAGTTCATGGCGGTAACTACGAATCCACCTGTTCCGCAACTGCTGTCCAGTACTTTTTCTCCCTCTTTGGGATTTATCATGTCTACGACCATGTGCATCACGTTACGAGGTGTAAAGAACTCACCCCTGTCACCTCGCAAATTTGAGCCGACTATTTCTTCATAAGCTTTTCCTTTGAAGTCAATATTGGTATTGAGTAGCGAGTATTTTTGAAGTTCCCCGACTATTTGTGCAATAGTCCTGGGTTCTAGCTTAATTTCATCATTGGCATCAAATATCTTTGAATTCCGCTTTTTTACTTCCTTGAATAATTTTGTGATTCTGTTTTTCACACTCAATTGCCCATCCGGATAATTACGCTCACTGGAAGTTGTATAAAACTCTATAGGTTTCAATACATTCCGTTCATCTTGGATTTTGCAAAATATTATTTTAAGAAATTCAAAAAAAGCAGCTTGTTTTGAGTGCCCCTCATTCACTGATATAATATCATGACAAGTGCGGAATGTAAATAATAGATTATCATCTGTGGCCTTGGTTAATGAGGTACGGATAGGACGTTCATCATCATTATTTGAACCGTCAGCTGATGGAATATCATTGCATTCATCAAATTCGATTCCCTGCGGCGTCTGTACCTTCTTGTAAACAGTCTTATGTTTACCGTTTGTCCACATCCCCCATTTGCAATTTAGGCATGCAGACATATAAGTTTTCAGCTGTTCTATGCCTTCCTTGCTGTCTGTAGGTTTTACAGCCTCTTTTTTACACTCTATGATTATGAAAATCTTGTGTTGGTCTTTTTTGTCTTCGTCTGTGCAATTATTCGGGAATACAACAATATCAGCCCTTTTCTTCCCATTGCCCATTTTGACTGTATATTCAATGCCTATCTGTCTTTTAGTATATTTATGTTCAATCACCAGACGCTTTTCAACCGTCTGACGTACGTATTCCTCAGGAGTTTCATTGCGAATAGTGCCATCAATATAGTCACGCACTTTACCTTCAGGAATTATAATCATATTTTCTGCCATAGTTATAAAATTTTTCTATAAGGTAATAGGATTTTATTTATCGCAAATTGAAATCCACTTTATCACTTTTTAGATACTTTTTTATCCAATCTTCATCTATCAATGCTTAGCACTTCTATTATTTTAGACAATGTAATTAAATCAAGTTGTACTTCGCTGTTTTTCTATGTCCTACTAATACAACTTTTATTTTATTTATACATTCCATTATACGCCACCTGATTAGTTAATGCAAAGTTATATAAAAAAACAGATTTTTTACGCCCGGTAAATAAGAAAGTCAAGACCGCGACTATCTTTGTGGTAAAAACGAGGTCATAGGTTTTTCCTATCCTCATATGTCCAACAGGCTTGGTGTCCCAATAAAAAATACTTCTATGAAGACAGTCTGCGGTCTTGACGTACACAAAGATAGTGTTTTTTTGTATTCTGTGTGGCAACGGAGAAAAAATCCAGCATAAATTCGGAGTTTTTACCGAAGAGCTGGTTACCCTTCACGACTTTATGGTCTCTGAGGGGGTTGGAGAGTGTGCAATATGGCGGGTGCTTGAAGGGTCCGTGAAGCTTCATCTATAAAGCAGCTTCCTGGCAAAAAGAGTGATGTGAAGGATGCCGAATGGATAGCTGCTTGTCTGAGTAAAGAACTGATAGCATCGAGCTTTGTTCCTGACGATAAGATTCAACGTCTGCGTCAATATGACAGAAGGATATTTGACCTGAATGCGTCCATAAGCCGAAATCTGGTCAAGCTTGACCAATGCATCCAGCGGTGCAACATACGCATCAGCAACTATATATCCACAACAGATTCCAAAGGTTACCGTTCAATAGTGAAACTTATATCCCAAGGTGTGACAGATGCGGAAGCCCTTGTACTTCTTTTTTCCGTCTTTGCAGACACGAATCATCAGAGGGTGTTCTCCATTTGAGAGAGTTTTTGACTTGTAACACACGATGTTAGCTGTAACATTCATACGGTTTACTTGGTTTAACTCTCGGTTTAACTCTGTGGCTAAAATCAAGTCAAATCATAGGGGAAGCGGAGGATATATAAAGAAAAAAGCAGTCATCTGATTTAGATAGCTGCTTGATAATCAACTTCTTCAAAGTGGTGCCACCAGCACTATTAAAGTTAAATTTTAATCTAACAGATTTTATTTATTTAATTATTAATACACTGTATATCAAGTGCTTTTAATTCTATTAAATACAACGCGGTTTAATTCAATGCAAGTTTTATAGGTAACTTTATAGGTAACTTTTGAGAAAACATAGTAACTTTGCAGTCGTAACATTATCCATTATTAAACGATTGAGTTATGGCAAAAACGCTTTCCAGATTCTATATTCTCAAAAAGGATGAGAACAAAGAAAAGGCCACCCTTTTTGTAAGGGTGCAGGCTCCTGACAGAAGGATTGACGTGCAGTTTACCACACGCATTCAGGTCGGCGTGGCGGAATGGAAAGCAGCCGTTGCCGATGAAGACTCTTTGGCACGCCACCGCAAACAGAATCCCAAGCTGCATGACAAGCTGGGCAGGATAGAAGTGATGTTGGAGCGCGAAATGTCCGCTCCTCAATTTGACAGACAGCGTATTAAGTCGGAAATATTGGCTATCTCTGACCCGAACAAATACGAAATCCAACGCGCGCAGAAAGAGGCGGAAGAGAAAGCGAGATTGGAAGAAGAGCATATCCGTCAGGAACAGGAGCGGCTCATCCAAGAGGGTATCGAGGCTGAGAAGGCCAAGATATGGAATTATCTTTCACAATTCTGCGCCGACATCAAGTCGGGAAAACGTTTGAATGGGAATGACAGGTACTCAGCAGGAACAGTCAAGTCCTGGCACAGTTTCATGAGATTATACGGCGACTTCGACAAGAAGCACCAATATACATGGGAAATGGTGAACCGTGAGTTTGCCGCCAGATTCCTTGCCTACATGGAAAAGCACAACTATATGATTACGGCGCAAAACAAATATCTGGTCACTCTCCGGGCACTTGTCGGCTATGCTTATACCGATGGCGTACACGATAACAACCGCGCCACACAGTGCTTCTCAAAAAAGAAAATAGACGAAAAGGACAAGGCCGCTGAAATATACCTGACCTCAGCGGAGCTTCAAGCATTATATGAAATGCCGTTGACCGGATTACAGGAACAGGTGCGTGACATTTTCCTAGTGGGTTGCTACACTTGTCAACGTGTGAGTGATTACAACAACATTTCCCCTGACAGTTTCACAACAACAGCCAAGGGCACACCCATCATCCGGCTTACACAACAGAAAACACATACGGAGGTGAAAATCCCCATCATGAATCCCAACTTGCAGGCAATCTGTGAGAAATACGGTTATAACCTGCCTTCCGTGGTTGATGTCATTCTCAACCGATACATCAAGGAAATCCTTAAAGAGTTATCTGAAACCGTGCCTTCATTGGCAGTAAAGGTTCGGACGAAATTGACCATGAAGCAAAAGAAGCAGGAAGATGACGGGAAAATCATAGTGGAGCGCAACAGCAAGGGGGAGGTGATGATGCCCCGTTATAATTGTGTCACCACACATACGGCACGCCGCAGCGGTATCACCAACATGTATCTTACGCACAAGTACACCATCTTACAGATGATGCACGTAAGCGGACATAAGACGCAGAAGACTTTCATGGACTACATCAAGCTTTCATCCGATGAAATAGCTGACGAGATTGATGCCATAGCCAACCAGACGAGAATGGACGTGTTTTGAAAGACACGCTTCAAGAGCAATAGCATATGTGTGGATCTTGCACATGCCAAGGGTTCGGATAGAAATTGTTTGGCAGAAAAGTGTTGTGCATTTCTTTTGCGCATAAAAATGCCTTTACCTTTGTCGTTTTCAAACATTCAAAGCATTTGATTATGGGTAAAAATGATAAAGATGAAATAAGGGAGTGGATGGAAACACACCCGCAAGAGTACGCGCAGTCCGCCGCCAAAATGAATGACCAAGGCATCAGTAGTATTTTGAAGTTGGGTGAGGAAGCCTTCCTGTCCTCGCCGACGTTCAAACAAGAGGTGGAAAAAATTGTTGCGACAGGACAATTCGATACCTCCATCCTCTTTGAATGTCTTTCGCAATCTGATTTTGCAGCCAATTACTTTAAGGGAAAGGACGATGACAGAATGGCAATGGCGGCATGGATTAAGTATGGGGAATCACCGGAACTTATAATTGAAGAATTGGACAGGGCAATGGTGGCGCAAGGCAAGCGTAAGTACAGGAATTTACTTTCTAAGCTTTTACGGCTGTTTTGGGATAGGTTCTTCCAAAGGCGTTGCCAACAACGTGCTGAGCATCATGTGGCCAATCTCCAAACTCCGATTGGTGATAGTTTGCAGTCTCTGCTTGCCTCACAAGATGAAGGAAGGGTAAAACGTATCGGGGAATGGGCCAGTTGCCGTTGTAGTGGGATGGACATCGCCCACCTGTTCGTCGCCCTTGTTGAAACTGGAGAAATAAGTGCCAAGATGCCGTTGACCCAATTCTTGGATGCCATGAAAGCGTCCTATCCAAAGAATACTATCGTGGGTGTACGGCAGTTGCAGAAAAGCGTGAATTACCTGCAAAATCTTTCACCGAACAAGAAACAGTACGGCAAGGATGAAACCGAGCATCGCTTTGCCATTGAGTCAATAAAGACCGAAGTCATTTCCATTAACATGATATCGGATGCCTGAATTCGATTCGTTTCAATTCGTTCAGTTCGTTTTCTGATTCGCGAACTGAACGAACTCTTATTCTTTTTTAATCCAACTGATTGCCTTATACTTTTGCATCATCGTTCCCTGTTGGAGCGGTGGTGTTTCTGTCTTTAACCCGTCAGCAGAAAACATCCCACATGACGGTAATCAGATATTATGGATGATTTATTCAGTATTCTCAGTGATGGAAAAGCCCACATAAAAGTGGAAATGAATGCCGCAGACTTGAAGGCATTCTCAGATGAACTTATTCAACGTGCCAAGGACGAACTTGGCACCATGGTGGAAGCGGCCCGTAAGGAAAGGATGCTTTCCAAGTCGGAAGTGAAAGACTTGTTCGGTGTATGTGATGCGACCTTGTGGCACTGGGACAAGAAGGGCATCCTTAAACCAGTCAAGACTGGCAACAAAATCCTTTATCCAGAATATGAGGTGCGCAAGGCACTCGGAAAACGTAACCAACCCCTTTAAGTGTATGGACAACCCTATTATTTTCCCTCTCAGTGTGTTTCCTACGCCCATTCGTAACATAGTGGACTCATTGTACAAGTACGAGAATTACCAGATGGATTTCACTGCCGCTGCTTTTCTGACTGTGTTTGCCGCTACAATGGGCAACACGTGGTCGGCCCGTTTCATGACCGGGTGGGTAAGCCGCCCCATCATTTACATGGTGTTGGTCGGACCACCCAGTTGCGGCAAGACACCGCCACTGCGCCAAGCCGTTGCCCCTCTCTTGAAACTGGACGAGTCCTATGACCGTGTTTATGCAAAAGAAATCAGACTGTACCGCAAATGGGAACGGCTTACCGCCAGACAGCGCAAGCAGCAATCCATGCCGGAAGAGATGGAGATACCGCAGCGAAAGTGCCATGTGGTGGTCAACTCTACCATAGAAGCCCTTATATCAGCCATGCGTGACAATCCTCGTGGAGTGCTTATCTACAATGATGAGATAGACAGCCTGCTTTCCAACTTTAACCGTTACAACGGTTCGGATGAAAGCTATTTCCTGAGCCTGTTCAGTGGCACGCCTTTTAAATATATCCGGAAGTCAAATAATGAGTACATCTTCCTGTCACAACCTTATTGTTCCATTATCGGCTCGGCACAACCCGGTATGATTTCCACGCTGTTTGGTGGCAAGCGTTCCTTGAACGGTTTTTCTTCCCGTTTTTTGAAAGTCTATCCGCAGATTTCAACCATGCCTTCTTGGAGTGAGGCTTCCATGCCGGAAGAGGTATTGGAAGAATGGGAACGGATTATCCGCAAGGTTGACAGCATAAAGCCGCCTACTGCACAAGAGGGAAAAATAAACTCCATTGAACTTTCTTTTTCATCGGCAGCGAAACATCGGTTGATAAGTTGGAAGAAAGAGGTGAACAACCGCATATATTCCAAAACGGAAAGTGAAACGGAGAAAGCCCTGTGTGGCAAATTGGAAACTTACCTTATTCGCTTCTGCCTGATTATTCAAGTAATGAGAGGAATTTGTAAGGAAGCTGAAATGGATGAGATAGATGAAGAGAGTGCCCAACGTGCCGTCCGACTGACAGAATACTTCCGTGCAATGGAAAACCGCATAGCCCCCGAAATGGAGACAGGTGTGTTGGACTTGCGCCACACCGAATTGCTTTCCCTCTTGCCCCAATCATTCACCACCTCCGAAGCCGTTGCCATCGGCAAGAAGCTCGGCCTGTCAGAATCCACCGTCAAAAGGTTCTTACGAGAAGGCTCACGTGAGTTCATCCGCAAAGAGGCGCACGGGCATTATTGCAAATTCTAAAATGTCAATGATACTTTGAACTTTTTGACACGATGACACTTTTCTCCAAACAAGCAACAGATAGCTGTTCTTTTACGAGAACATGCTATCTGTTTTAGATCGATTTGTTGCTAAATAATTGCCAAAGAAGTATCTATAACATGCTTAAACTTTGGCTATGTCGCAAATGATTTGTATTTTTGCGACAAAATGCGATATAATGGCAAGCGTAGAAGAGAATATTTTGACAGCTATTAAGGCCAAAGGAAGGGGTAGTATCTTCTTTCCTTCGGATTTCACGTCATACGGGGAAGTTAAGGCTGTTGGCAAAAGCCTTGAGCGACTGACAGCAAAGGGCGACATCATCCGTCTGGCGAGAGGCATATATACATATCCTGAGATTGACACCGTCTTGGGGCTTGGCGTATTGATGCCATCCATCGAACAGATTGCCAAGACGATAGCCCGTAGGGATAAAGCGCGTATCGTGCCGACTGGTATTTATGCTCTGAACAGGTTGGGCATATCTACCCAAGTGCCCATGAATATAGTTTATCTGACAGACGGGGCATCTCGCAAGGTGAGCTTAGGAAATGGCCGTTCGATACAGTTCAAATATACGACTCCCAAAAATCTCTCATTCACCAATCCGCTTGCAATGCTAGTTACGTTTGCCTTGAAAGAGATAGGGAAAGATAATGTAACGGACGATATTGCTAAACAAATTAAGAGCGTGCTTCAAAAAGAACAAAAGAAAAATGTGTTGGCAGACGAGGTACTCATGCCGGCATGGATAAGGACCTTCACAAGACAAGCCTATGAATGATTATTTTCAACTATCTAAAGAGCTAAGATTTTTGCTAAAGGAAAATAATATGGATATTCAAAAGATAAAAAATACGATACATACCCTAGTAGAGAAGTATGAGTCAAATCGTGATTTCTACAGAACCTCTAATTTCAACGAGACCCAAGTAAGAAATGAATTCCTTGACCCTTTGTTTGAAGCTCTTGGTTGGGATATTCGTAACATGTCTGGTAAGAGCACAAATGAACGGGAAGTGCTTTTGGAAGAATCTCTTAAGGCTAATGCTGTTACTCATTCAAAGAAACCTGACTATACGTTTCGTCTATTTGGGGAGCGCAAGTTTTTTTTAGAGGCGAAGAAGCCATGTGTGGATATTAGCACAGATGATAATCCGGCTAAGCAGGTTAGGCGTTATGGATATACGGCTAACCTTAAAATTTCTGTATTATCTAACTTTGAAGATTTATATATCTATGATACTTCGTACAAAGTTGAGGATGGAGATACTCTTACAAAAGCTCGTATTAAAGCCTATCACTATACTGACTATGAAAATGTAGTAGATGAACTTCTTCAATTATTAGGGAAAGAATCTGTATATACAGGTCATTTTGAAGAAGTTTGGAATAACATTGAATTGACTGTAGTACATCAGTCTGTGGATTCACTATTCTTGGAGCAGATAAATCAATGGCGTTTGATGCTTGGGCAACAGATTCTTTCTTATGATTCTAGTTTAGATATTGATTATCTAGGAGATATAGTTCAAAGCTATATTAACAAGATACTCTTTCTCCGTGTTTGTGAGGATAGAAATATCGAAACTTATCAACGTCTGCTTACTATTGCTGATCATAACAGTCATGAAGAGCTTGTTACAAAGTTTAAAGATGCAGACAATAAGTATAATTCAGGTTTATTTGATGAGCTTATTTCAAAAGAAGTAATCGGGAATATTAGTTCTTCGTTTTGGATAATAATCCGCCAGCTATATTTCCCTGAAAGCCCGTATTCGTTTACAGTACTTTCATCAGATATTCTTGGACGCATTTATGAAATATTTATTGCAGAGAAACTTGCTATAGTAGATGGTGAACTTAAGATTGTGAAAAAACCTGAAAATATGGAACGCGATATTGTTACTACACCAAACTTTGTAGTACGTGAAATATTGCGTCAAACTGCCGTTGAAATCTTTCAAGGTAAAACTGCAAACGAAATCATTAACTTAAAATGTACAGATATAGCATGTGGCTCAGGTGCATTTTTGTTAGAGTTATATCAAATGCTCCATGACTCATTAGTGGACTATTATATTGAACATGATTGTAGCAAACTTGTTCAGACAAGTATTGGCACTTACAAATTGCCATACGAAATGAAACGCAATCTGCTGGTTCATTGCATTTACGGTGTTGATAAGGACTTTAATGCCGTTGAAGCATGTAAATTTGGTTTATTACTCAAACTGCTTGAAGATGAAGACGTAAATTCTTTATCTTCATTTCATCCGATACTGCCAGATCTTTCAAATAACATTTTCTATGGCAACAGTCTTTTAAGTACAGCTGACGTTTCTGCTAGTGATGCTCTCGAAATTAATCCGTTTGATTTTGGAGAAAGAGCTTTTGACTTGATTGTTGGTAATCCTCCATATATGAAAACTGAGGATATCAAGACATTTACTCCTAAGGAAAAATCTCT
>CALUJC010000042.1 GCA_944320865.1 uncultured Bacteroides sp.
TTTAGCTCAGTTGGCCAGAGCACGTGATTTGTAATCTCGGGGTCGTTGGTTCGAATCCGACAAGAGGCTCGAAAGAGACGAAAAAGGAAAAGAATATTAGGGCAAATTCCAGAGTGGCCAAATGGGGCAGACTGTAAATCTGCTGGCTTACGCCTTCGGTGGTTCGAATCCATCTTTGCCCACGAGAAAAGAAATTCTTGCTGTTATAGCTCAGCGGTAGAGCACTTCCTTGGTAAGGAAGAGGTCCCGGGTTCAAGTCCCGGTAACAGCTCTTCGGTATGAAAGCTGATTATTAATCAAATAAATAACAAGTAAAGCTATGGCTAAAGAGAAATTCGAACGTACCAAACCGCACGTAAACATTGGTACAATTGGTCACGTTGACCACGGTAAGACTACTTTGACCGCCGCTATCACTACGGTTCTGGCAAAGAAGGGTCTGTCTGAAGTTAAGTCTTTTGATCAGATTGACAATGCTCCCGAAGAAAAGGAGCGTGGTATCACGATCAATACTTCTCACGTTGAGTATGAGACTGCAACTCGTCACTATGCACACGTGGACTGCCCGGGACACGCTGACTATGTGAAGAACATGGTAACGGGTGCTGCCCAGATGGACGGTGCTATCATCGTGGTTGCTGCTACCGATGGTCCGATGCCTCAGACTCGCGAGCACATCCTGTTGGCTCGCCAGGTGAACGTGCCGAGACTGGTAGTGTTCATGAATAAGTGCGACATGGTGGATGACCCCGAAATGTTGGAGCTCGTTGAAATGGAAATGCGCGAACTGCTGTCCGCTTACGATTTCGATGGTGACAACACTCCGTTCATCCAGGGTTCTGCTCTTGGCGCTTTGAACGGTGTTGCAAAGTGGGAAGAGAAGATCATGGAGCTGATGGATGCTTGTGATACTTGGATTCCTCTGCCTCCGCGTGACGTAGATAAGCCTTTCTTGATGCCTGTTGAGGACGTGTTCTCTATCACGGGCCGTGGCACTGTAGCAACGGGTCGTATCGAGGCTGGTATCATCAAGGTTGGTGACGAAGTAGAAATCCTGGGCCTGGGCGAAGACAAGAAGTCTGTTGTAACGGGCGTTGAAATGTTCCGCAAGATCCTGGATGAAGGTGAAGCCGGTGATAACGTAGGTCTGCTGCTGCGTGGTATCGACAAGAACGAGATCAAGCGTGGTATGGTGCTCTGCAAGCCGGGTCAGATCAAACCCCACTCCAAGTTCAAAGCTTCTATCTATGTATTGAAGAAAGAGGAAGGCGGCCGTCACACTCCGTTCCACAACAAGTATCGTCCTCAGTTCTATCTGCGTACGATGGACTGCACGGGTGAAATCACTCTGCCGGAAGGCGTAGAAATGGTAATGCCGGGCGATAACGTTGAAATCACGGTTACGCTGATTTATCCGGTAGCCTTGAACGTAGGTCTGCGCTTCGCTATCCGTGAAGGTGGCCGTACGGTAGGTTCTGGTCAGATCACTGAAATTCTTGACTAAGATATTCTAATTTAATCAGTTCCCGGATTTTCTTTCGGGAACTGATTATGTTCACACGGGAGTAGCTCAGTTGGTAGAGCACCGGTCTCCAAAACCGGGTGTCGGGAGTTCGAGCCTCTCCTCCCGTGCTAATGTTATTGCAATGAAAAGTATTGTATCTTATTTGAAGGAAACTTACGACGAACTTGTTCATAAAGTGTCGTGGCCTACGTATTCTGAGCTGTCCAGCAGTGCAGTAGCTGTATTATCTGCTTCCCTGATTATTGCACTGGTGGTGTTTGTGATGGATTTCTGTTTCCAGAACATCATGGAGTTTGTTTATCCTCATTAATTTGTTAAGTAGAAATGTCTGAGATTGAAAAGAAGTGGTACGTTCTGCGTGCTATTAGCGGAAAGGAAGCTAAGGTAAAAGAATACCTTGAAGCTGATATTAAAAACAGCGAGCTTGGCGATTACGTGTCTCAGGTATTGATTCCCACTGAAAAGGTGTATCAGGTTCGCAACGGTAAAAAGGTTGTGAAGGAGAGAAGTTATCTTCCGGGATATGTCTTGGTGGAAGCTGCTTTGGTGGGTGAGGTTGCCCATCATTTGAGGAATACTCCCAATGTCATTGGCTTTTTGGGAGGAACAGACAAACCGGTGCCTCTGAGACAAGCAGAAGTGAATCGCATACTCGGTACGGTCGATGAGTTGCAGGATGCCGTGGAAGATGTGAGCATCCCGTATATTGTCGGTGAGACTGTAAAGGTGAATTACGGTCCGTTCAGCGGATTCAGCGGAGTCATTGAAGAAGTGAACACGGAGAAGAAAAAGCTGAAGGTCATGGTTAAAATTTTCGGGCGGAAAACCCCGCTTGAATTGGGCTTTATGCAGGTTGAGAAAGAATAATTCGGGTTACGCCGGATTGTTCTGTCATTTTATGTAATCAATAAATTTTTTTGAAAATGGCTAAAGAAGTTGCTGGATTAATCAAATTACAGATTAAAGGTGGCGCTGCAAATCCATCTCCTCCCGTGGGTCCTGCTTTGGGTTCCAAGGGTATCAATATTATGGAGTTTTGCAAGCAATTCAACGCCAGAACCCAAGACAAAGCAGGAAAGGTTCTTCCTGTGATTATCACTTACTACGCAGATAAGTCTTTTGACTTTGTCATCAAGACTCCTCCCGTAGCAATTCAATTGCTTGAATTGACCAAGGTGAAGAGCGGTTCAGCTGAGCCTAATCGTAAGAAGGTTGCCGAGATTACTTGGGAGCAGGTTCGTACGATTGCCCAGGACAAGTTGGTTGACTTAAATTGCTTCACTGTGGAAGCGGCCATGAAGATGGTTGCAGGTACAGCTCGTAGTATGGGTATCGCTGTAAAAGGGGAGTTCCCGGTTAATAACTAATAAACTTCAATTAGAATGGGTAAACTGACAAAAAATCAAAAGTTGGCTGCTGGGAAAATTGAAGCAGGGAAAGCATACTCTCTCAAGGAGGCATCTCAGTTGGTGAAAGATATTACTTTTACCAAATTTGACGCTTCATTGGATATCGATGTCCGCTTGGGTGTTGACCCGCGTAAGGCTAACCAAATGGTGAGAGGTGTGGTTTCACTTCCTCATGGTACTGGTAAAGTGACGCGTGTTTTGGTGCTCTGTACGCCGGATGCTGAAGCTGCTGCAAAAGAAGCTGGAGCCGATTATGTTGGTCTTGACGAATATATTGAAAAGATCAAAGGCGGATGGACGGACGTGGATGTGATTATCACTATGCCGTCTATCATGGGTAAGATTGGTGCTCTCGGACGTATCTTAGGCCCGCGTGGCTTGATGCCTAATCCGAAGAGCGGCACCGTAACTATGGATGTTGCCAAGGCTGTGAAAGAAGTCAAGCAAGGCAAAATTGATTTCAAGGTTGACAAGAGCGGTATCGTTCATACTTCTATCGGTAAGGTTTCATTCAGTGCTGACCAGATTCGTGAGAATGCCAAAGAGTTTATCTCTACACTGAATAAGTTGAAGCCGAGTGCAGCCAAGGGTACATATATTAAGAGTATTTATCTTTCGAGCACGATGAGTGCGGGTATCAAGATTGACCCGAAATCAGTAGAAGAAATCTAATAAAACGGAGAAGTAATGAGAAAGGAAGATAAAAACATTATTATCGAGCAGATTGCTGCTACTGTAAAGGAGTATGGCCATTTCTACTTGGTAGATACTACTGCCATGAATGCCGCTGCCACAAGTGCTTTGAGAAGAGATTGCTTTAAGGCGGACATTAAGTTGATGGTGGTAAAGAATACATTGCTCCGCAAGGCTTTGGAAAGCTTGGAAGGCGTAGATTATTCTCCGCTGTTTGGTTGCTTGAAGGGTACGACGGCTGTTATGTTCAGCCAAGTAGCCAATGCTCCGGCCAAGCTGATTAAGGACAAGGCTAAGGATGGAATTCCCGGACTGAAAGCTGCTTATGCTGAAGAAGGTTTCTATGTAGGTGCTGATCAGTTGGATGCTCTTGTTGCCATCAAGAGTAAGAATGAGGTTATTGCCGAAATTGTTGCTTTGCTGCAATCGCCGGCCAAGAACGTTATCTCTGCTTTGCAATCGGGTGGCAATACTCTCCATGGAGTTTTGAAGACTCTGGGTGAAAGAACCGAAGCTTAAGGTTTCGAAGGAGGACGGTTGGCAGTATGAGAATGGCAATCTACCTCGAAAAAAACATTAATATTTTTATTTAGTAACAAACAATTAAATTCATACAAAAATGGCAGATTTGAAAGCTTTTGCAGAACAATTAGTTAACTTGACAGTAAAAGAAGTTAATGAACTTGCTACAATCTTGAAGGAAGAATATGGTATTGAACCTGCTGCTGCAGCTGTTGCTGTTGCTGCTGGCCCTGCAGCCGGTGCTGCTGCCGCTGCTGAAGAAAAGACTTCTTTCGATGTAGTTTTGAAGAGCGCCGGTGCTGCTAAACTTCAGGTTGTTAAGGCTGTGAAGGAAGCTTGCGGTCTTGGCTTGAAGGAAGCTAAGGACTTGGTAGATGGTGCTCCTAGCACAGTAAAAGAAGGTTTGGCTAAGGACGAGGCAGAATCATTGAAGAAAACATTGGAAGAAGCTGGAGCTGAAGTTGAACTTAAATAACATTGGCCTGTAAATCAGGTAACGCGGTTAGGAACCCTTCATTAAAAGGGTTCTTAACCTTTTTGTGTATATATTTAAATTTTACTTCTACAAATCCATTATCAGATGTCTTCAACTACTGTAAATCAAAGAATTAATTTCGCTTCGACTAAAAATCCGTTGCCTTATCCGGATTTCCTGGAAGTACAATTGAAGTCATTCAAAGACTTTTTACAACTGGACACCCCGCCCGAAAAACGTAAAAATGAGGGATTGTATAAAGTATTTGCTGAAAACTTCCCTATTGCCGATACAAGAAACAATTTTGTCCTTGAGTTTTTGGATTATTATATTGATCCGCCGCGCTATAGCATAGACGAGTGTATAGAGCGAGGGCTTACTTATAGTGTTCCCTTGAAGGCCAAATTGAAATTGTATTGTACCGACCCCGATCATGAAGATTTTGATACGGTTATTCAGGATGTATTCCTGGGGCCTATTCCATACATGACGGACAAGGCTACGTTTGTTATAAATGGTGCGGAGCGTGTTGTTGTTTCCCAATTGCACCGTTCTCCGGGTGTGTTTTTTGGTCAAAGCGTGCATGCCAACGGAACGAAGTTGTATTCTGCACGTATCATTCCGTTTAAAGGTTCTTGGATAGAGTTTGCTACAGACATTAATAATGTGATGTATGCATACATTGACCGTAAGAAAAAATTGCCTGTTACTACTTTGCTGAGGGCTATTGGTTTTGAGAACGATAGAGATATCCTTGAAATCTTTAATTTGGCAGAGGACGTTAAGGTTAACAAGACAAACCTCAAGAAAGTGATGGGGCGTAAGCTCGCGGCTCGTGTCTTGAAGACGTGGATTGAGGATTTTGTAGATGAAGATACCGGTGAGGTGGTTTCTATTGAGCGTAATGAAGTGGTTATTGACCGTGAAACCGTACTTGAACCGGAGCATATTGATATAATTTTGGAGTCGGGCGTTCAGAATATCCTGGTGCATAAGGAGGAACCGAACCAGTCTGACTATTCAATCATATATAACACACTGCAGAAAGACCCGAGTAATTCGGAAAAAGAGGCAGTCCTTTATATTTATCGTCAGTTGAGAAATGCCGATCCGGCTGATGATGCCAGTGCACGTGAAGTCATCAACAACCTGTTCTTTTCGGAGAAAAGGTATGATTTGGGTGATGTAGGTCGTTATCGCATCAACAAAAAGTTGAATTTGACGACTGACATGGATGTGCGTGTATTGACGAAGGAAGATATCATTGAGATTATCAAGTATCTGATAGAGTTGATTAACTCGAAAGCCGATGTCGATGATATCGACCACTTGAGTAACCGTCGTGTGCGTACAGTTGGTGAACAATTGTCCAACCAGTTTGCCATAGGTCTGGCTCGTATGTCACGTACTATTCGTGAGCGTATGAATGTCCGCGATAATGAGGTGTTCACTCCGATTGACTTGATTAATGCCAAGACAATATCCTCTGTCATTAATTCATTCTTCGGAACAAATGCCTTGTCGCAGTTTATGGATCAGACCAACCCATTGGCCGAGATTACTCATAAGCGTCGTATGTCGGCTTTGGGACCTGGCGGTTTGTCGCGTGAACGTGCCGGTTTCGAGGTGCGCGACGTGCATTATACTCACTACGGCCGTCTGTGTCCTATCGAAACACCTGAAGGTCCTAACATCGGTTTGATATCTTCGCTTTGCGTGTATGCCAAGATTAATGATTTGGGCTTTATCGAAACTCCTTACCGGAAAGTAGAGAATGGTAAAGTTGACCTCTCTGAGAACGGGCTTGTTTATCTTAGTGCTGAAGAAGAAGAAGGTAAGATTATTGCCCAAGGCAATGCGCCGTTGAATGATGATGGAACCTTTATCCGTGATAAAGTGAAGGCACGTCAAGATGCCGATTATCCGGTGGTTGCCCCCGGTGAGGTGGAACTGATGGACGTATCTCCGCAACAGATTGCTTCTATCGCGGCTTCGTTGATTCCCTTCTTGGAGCATGATGATGCCAACCGTGCTTTGATGGGGTCAAACATGATGCGCCAGGCTGTGCCTTTGTTGAGAAGCGAAGCTCCTATTGTAGGAACGGGCATTGAACGCCAGTTGGCACGCGATTCGCGTACCCAAATAACGGCTGAAGGTGAGGGTGTGGTTGATTTCGTTGATGCCACAACTATCCGTATCTTGTATGATCGTACCGAGGATGAAGAGTTTGTAAGCTTTGAGCCTGCTTTGAAGGAATATAATATTCCGAAGTGGCGTCGTACAAACCAAAATATGACGATTGATTTGCGTCCCATTTGCGAGAAAGGACAACGCGTAACCAAGGGACAGATTCTGACCGAGGGATATTCTACGGAGAACGGTGAGCTGGCATTGGGTAAAAACCTGTTGGTGGCTTACATGCCGTGGAAGGGCTATAACTATGAGGATGCCATCGTGCTGAATGAACGCGTGGTTCGTGAAGACATTCTGACTTCTGTACATGTAGAGGAGTTCTCGTTGGAGGTGCGTGAAACGAAGCGCGGCATGGAGGAATTGACTTCTGATATTCCGAATGTCAGTGAAGAGGCTACCAAGGATTTGGATGACAATGGCATTGTCCGGGTAGGTGCCCGTATTGAACCGGGTGATATCTTGATTGGTAAGATTACGCCGAAAGGGGAGTCTGACCCGTCTCCTGAAGAAAAACTGCTGCGTGCCATTTTTGGTGACAAAGCAGGTGATGTGAAAGATGCTTCGTTGAAGGCATCCCCCTCTTTGAAAGGTGTTGTCATTGGCAAGCGTTTGTTCTCAAGAGTCATCAAGACTCGTAGCTCCAAGTTGGCAGATAAGGCTCTTTTGCCGAAAATCGATGAGGAGTTTGAAGAAAAGGCTGCTGCCTTGAAGAAAATCCTGATTGAAAAGCTGTTGAAACTGACAGAAGACTTGACTTCGGAAGGTGTCAAAGACTATATGGGCGCCGATGTGATAGCTAAGGGTGCACGTTTCCATGCTTCTGATTTCAGTGACTTGGACTTTACCGCCATTCAGCTGAGTGGTTGGACCAAAGATGAACGTATCAACGGTATGATACGGGCTTTGGTAATGAACTATATTAAGAAATATAAGGAATTGGATGCCGAGTTGAAGCGTAAGAAGTTCGCCATTACGATTGGTGATGAATTGCCGGCCGGTATTGTCCAGATAGCCAAGGTTTATATTGCCAAGAAACGTAAAATCGGCGTGGGGGATAAAATGGCAGGTCGCCACGGTAATAAGGGTATCGTGTCGCGCGTGGTTCGCCAGGAAGATATGCCTTTCTTGGCTGACGGTACTCCGGTAGACATCGTATTGAACCCGCTGGGTGTGCCTTCGCGTATGAACATCGGACAGATATTCGAAGCTGTTTTGGGTAGTGCAGGAAAGAAGTTGGGCGTGAAGTTTGCCACTCCTATTTTTGATGGTGCTACGTTGGACGATTTGAATGAATGGACCGATAAGGCTGGACTTCCCCGTTACGGCAAGACCACATTGTATGATGGTGGCACGGGTGAAGCATTCGAGCAGCAGGCAACGGTGGGCGTCACGTACATGTTGAAATTGGGCCACATGGTTGAAGACAAGATGCACGCACGTTCCATTGGTCCGTACTCACTTATTACGCAACAGCCTTTGGGTGGTAAAGCTCAGTTTGGTGGTCAGCGTTTCGGAGAAATGGAAGTCTGGGCACTTGAAGCATTCGGCGCGGCTCACATCCTGCAAGAGATACTGACCATCAAGTCGGATGATGTTGTTGGGCGTTCCAAAGCTTATGAGGCCATTGTGAAAGGTGAGCCTATGCCTACGCCGGGTATTCCGGAGTCGTTGAATGTGTTACTGCATGAGTTGAGAGGCTTGTGCTTGAGCATCAACCTTGAGTAAGGATTAAGTGAACATAAAAGAGAGGACATTTTCAATTTATAATAATATCAAAATAAAGGTATGGCTTTTAGAAAAGACAACAAGATAAAGAGTAATTTCTCGAAAATCTCTATCGGTTTGGCTTCTCCTGAAGAAATCCTTGAGAATTCGAGCGGTGAAGTATTAAAGCCTGAAACCATCAATTATCGTACGTACAAGCCTGAGCGTGACGGTTTGTTTTGTGAGCGCATTTTTGGCCCTGTGAAAGATTATGAGTGCCATTGCGGTAAGTACAAACGCATCCGTTACAAAGGCATTGTGTGTGACCGTTGCGGTGTGGAAGTAACAGAAAAGAAAGTCCGTCGTGAACGTATGGGACACATTCAGCTGGTGGTGCCCGTGGCTCACATCTGGTATTTTCGTTCTCTGCCCAACAAAATAGGTTACTTGCTGGGGCTGCCCACCAAGAAACTGGATGCCATTATTTATTATGAGCGTTATGTCGTTATCCAGCCCGGTGTGTTATCGGGTGAGGTAGCCGAATATGATTTGCTTGAGGAAAGCGAATATCTGGATTTATTGGACAAACTTCCTAAGGACAATCAATTCTTGGAGGATTCTGACCCCAATAAGTTCATTGCTAAGATGGGCGCAGAAGCTATTTATGATTTGCTGGCGCGTCTTGATTTGGATGCTTTGTCTTACGAATTGCGTCATCGTGCCAATAACGATGCTTCGCAGCAACGCAAAAATGAAGCATTGAAGCGCCTTCAGGTTGTTGAGTCATTCCGTGCATCGCGAGGCCGTAATAAGCCTGAATGGATGATTGTCCGTATTGTTCCGGTCATCCCGCCGGAATTGCGTCCATTGGTGCCGTTGGATGGCGGCCGTTTCGCTACTTCCGACTTGAATGATTTGTATCGCCGTGTCATTATTCGTAATAATCGTCTGAAGCGTTTGATTGAAATCAAGGCTCCGGAGGTGATTTTGCGTAATGAGAAACGTATGTTGCAGGAGGCTGTAGACTCTTTGTTTGATAACTCCCGCAAGTCGAGCGCGGTGAAGACAGATGCCAATCGCCCATTGAAATCGCTTTCCGATAGTTTGAAAGGTAAGCAGGGACGCTTCCGTCAGAATTTGTTGGGTAAGCGTGTCGACTACTCCGCACGTTCGGTTATCGTGGTTGGTCCTGAATTGAAGATGGGTGAGTGTGGTATTCCTAAGCTGATGGCTGCCGAGCTTTACAAGCCGTTCATCATCCGTAAGCTTATCGAGCGTGGTATTGTAAAGACTGTAAAGAGTGCCAAGAAGATTGTAGACCGCAAGGAACCTGTCATTTGGGATATTTTGGAGCACGTTATGAAGGGACACCCTGTGTTGCTGAACCGTGCGCCGACACTTCACCGTCTGGGTATCCAGGCTTTCCAGCCTAAAATGATTGAAGGAAAGGCTATCCAGCTTCACCCGTTGGCATGTACGGCATTCAACGCCGACTTCGATGGCGACCAGATGGCTGTTCACTTGCCTTTGAGCAATGAGGCTGTCCTTGAAGCCCAAATGTTGATGCTGCAATCGCACAATATATTGAATCCTGCCAATGGCGCTCCTATTACCGTGCCTGCCCAGGATATGGTGCTTGGCTTGTATTATATCACCAAGTTGCGTAAGGGGGCAAAGGGTGAAGGATTGACATTCTATGGCCCTGAAGAAGCCCTGATTGCTTACAACGAAGGTAAATGTGATATTCATGCCCCTGTCAGTGTGGTAGTAAATGACGTGGATGAAAGTGGAAATATCGTGAAGAAGATGATGCACGATACTTCTGTAGGCCGTGTCATTGTCAACGAATTGGTACCTGACGAAGCCGGATATATCAATACCATTATATCCAAGAAGTCTCTTCGCGACATCATCAGCCATGTAATTAAGGTGTGCGGTGTGTCAAAGGCGGCTGATTTCTTGGACGGCATCAAGAATTTGGGTTACTATATGGCCTTCAAGGGCGGCTTGTCGTTCAACTTGGGTGATATTATCATTCCCGAGGAGAAGGAAGCCTTGGTACAGAAGGGTTATGATGAAGTTGAGCAGGTCATCAACAATTATAACATGGGCTTCATCACGAACAACGAACGTTACAACCAGGTGATTGATATTTGGACGCATGTCAACTCTGAGCTGTCCAATATCCTGATGAAAACCATTTCCGAAGACGACCAGGGATTCAACTCTGTATACATGATGCTTGACTCGGGTGCCCGTGGTTCTAAGGAGCAGATTCGCCAGTTGTCCGGTATGCGTGGATTGATGGCGAAGCCCCAGAAGGCAGGTGCCGAGGGCGGTCAGATTATTGAGAACCCGATTCTTTCTAACTTCAAGGAAGGCTTGTCTGTGTTGGAGTACTTTATCTCTACGCACGGTGCCCGTAAGGGTCTTGCCGATACGGCCTTGAAGACGGCCGATGCCGGTTACCTGACGCGTCGTCTGGTAGACGTTTCGCATGACGTAATTATCAATGAAGAAGATTGCGGCACGCTTCGCGGACTTGTGTGCACGGCTTTGAAAAACAATGATGAGGTCATTGCCACACTTTACGAGCGCATCCTCGGACGTGTGTCGGTACACGACATTGTACATCCTACGACCGGCGAACTGATTGTGGCAGGAGGTGAGGAAATTACGGAGGAGATTGCCCAGAAGATTGAGGATTCTCCTATCGAAAGCGTTGAAATACGTTCCGTATTGACCTGCGAATCCAAGAAGGGTGTTTGCGCCAAGTGCTATGGCCGCAACCTTGCCACTAGCCGCATGGTTCAGAAGGGCGAGGCAGTGGGTGTCATTGCCGCACAATCCATTGGTGAGCCGGGTACGCAGTTGACACTTCGTACTTTCCACGCCGGTGGTACGGCTGCCAATATTGCTGCCAACGCCAGCATCGTAGCCAAGAATGATGCCCGTTTGGAATTTGAAGAACTCCGTACGGTGGATGTTACCGATGAAGCCGGCGTACCGGCCAAGATGGTGGTAGGCCGTTTGGCAGAACTTCGCTTTGTGGATGTGAATACAGACATCGTGCTTTCTACCCACAATGTGCCTTATGGCTCGACATTGTATGCTTCCGATGGTGAAGTGGTGGAGAAAGGCAAACTGATTGCACGCTGGGACCCGTTCAACGCAGTTATCATTACAGAAGCTGCCGGTAAGATTGAGTTCGAGGATGTCATTGAGAATGTCACCTACAAGGTAGAGTCTGATGAATCTACCGGTCTGCGTGAAATCATCATCATTGAATCCAAAGATAAGACCAAAGTGCCTACCGCCCATATCCTTACTGAGGATGGCGAACTGATTCGTACTTACAATTTGCCGGTGGGAGGCCACGTGGTGGTTGAAGACGGGCAGAAGGTGAAAGCCGGCGAAGTGATTGTGAAGATACCGCGTGCCGTAGGTAAGGCGGGCGATATCACGGGCGGTCTGCCGCGTGTCACTGAGTTGTTCGAGGCCCGTAACCCGTCCAATCCTGCCGTGGTTTCCGAAATCGATGGTGAAATCACTATGGGTAAGGTGAAACGTGGTAACCGCGAAATTGTCGTGACTTCCAAGACCGGCGAAATGAAGAAATACCTTGTTCCTCTGTCCAAGCAAATCCTGGTTCAAGAGAACGACTATGTGCGCGCCGGCACTCCGTTGTCCGACGGTGCCATTACGCCGGCCGATATTTTGGCCATCAAAGGCCCTACGGCTGTGCAAGAGTACATCGTGAACGAAGTGCAAGACGTTTACCGCCTGCAAGGTGTGAAGATTAACGACAAGCACTTTGAGATTATAGTCCGCCAGATGATGCGCAAGGTTGAAATTGACGAACCGGGCGATACCCGCTTCCTGGAGCAGCAAGTGGTAGACAAAGTAGAGTTCATGGAAGAAAACGACCGTATCTGGGGCAAGAAAGTCGTGGTCGATGCCGGCGATTCGCAAACCCTGCAACCCGGCCAGATTGTGACTGCCCGCAAATTGCGCGATGAAAACTCCATGCTGAAGCGCCGTGATATGAAGTTGGTTGAAGTGCGCGATGCCGTTCCGGCCACTTCCCGGCAGATTCTGCAAGGTATCACACGTGCAGCCTTGCAGACATCAAGCTTCATGTCGGCAGCTTCTTTCCAGGAAACGACGAAAGTGCTCAACGAAGCCGCCATCAATGGCAAGGTCGACAAACTGGAAGGCATGAAGGAAAACGTCATCTGTGGTCACCTCATCCCAGCCGGTACCGGTCAGCGTGAGTTCGACAAGATTATTGTCGGTTCTAAAGAAGAGTACGACCGTATGCTGGCCAATAAGAAGACGGTGCTTGATTACGCGGTCGATGAGAAAGTAGAAGAATAAAATCTGTTGACTGATATCTGAAAAAAGGCGCGCCATGATGTTTATCACGGTGCGCCTTTTTTATAACCGTTTTGCGACGTATCAGCGAAAGTTGATGAGAGGGTAACAGCAGCTATCATCCTTTAGAATTTTGGGGTGAATCTTTGTCAATATAAATTGCAGTTCGCCAGAGGCACGTTGTGCGGTAGGCTTTGGGAATGGTGTTGGCTCGGAATGAATGCTCACGACGTCATGCAAGGTGCTGATACCCTGCAGACTACTACTTTATTTTTTCTGTACTAAAAATAAAGTGATACTTTACTCCTAGTAAAGTGTTACTTTATTCCTACTAAAGCATCGCTTTACTCCTACTAAAGTATTGCTTTATTCGTACTAACGCAATCGTTAGTCTGGAGCGGAAGAGAACCTGGATTAAATTGTAAATTTTGGAGACGACATTTCCTAAACATCTGCCTCAAAGCACGCCTGTATAGAATAAAAAAAAGGAACCAAACTTCTTCAGCTTGATTCCTAAAACTTGCCATTTAGCAGCGGAAAGACAGGGATTCGAACCCTGGGAACAGTTGCCCGTTCACCGCATTTCGAGTGCGGCCCGATCGACCACTCCGGCATCTTTCCTTGTTTTCGGGTGCAAAAGTAATTGCTTTTGCGATAACTTGTATCTTTTTTGCTGCTTTTTTTCCGTTTTTCTTGTTGATTTATTGCATTACGTGTATCAAGAGGGCCAATAATTCTGCTTGTGGATGGGGTGAGTCTGGAAGATTTTGCCTATCTTTTCATGAGGTAGGTTGCACTTCTGCAATAAAAACAAGCAAACTTGTTTTGTATTGCTTTTAGTTTGCACTATCTTTGGCACGAACTTTTAAACACAATGACTTATGAAAAGATTATTTAGTACCTTGGCAATTGCTTTGTTCTGCCTGTGCGTTGCAATTCCTGCTCAGGCTCAACTGCTCCGGTGGGGCGTGAAGGGCGGTGTGAACATGACGAAGATAGACTTTGGCGAAAATTACAAAGACAAAATGGCGGGCTTTTTTATTGGTCCGATGGCCGAGGTTAACATCCCCGTAGTGGGGCTTGGCATGGATGCCGCCCTGCTGTTTTCACAAAAAGGTATCAAGGCCGATGATGGAAGAGTAAAGCAATTTGGTGTGGACATCCCCGTCAATCTGAAGTACACGCTCGGGTTGGGAAGCATGCTGGGCATCTATGTGGCTGCGGGTCCCGACTTCTACTTTGACTTCAAGGGCGAGAAGAATGGCATGGAGCGTAAAAGGGCTCAGGTGGGCATCAATGTAGGCGGCGGCGTAAAGCTGTTCAAGCACTTGCAGGCCGGCATCAGCTACAACATTCCGATGGGCGACCATTTCACGTTCAAGGAGGCCGGACAGGCTTTGCGCAAGGGCAAGGACAAAACCTGGCAGGTCTCGCTGGCATACATGTTTTAATGAAAACAGATACATGGCATTATGAAGAACTTTACATGCGTACAAGACATCGGCAACCTGCAGGCTGCGCTTGCCGAGGCATTCGAGATTAAGAAAGACCGTTTCAAATATGTGGAGTTGGGACGCAACAAGACGTTGCTCATGATTTTCTTCAACTCCAGCCTGCGCACGCGCCTCAGCACGCAGAAGGCTGCGCTTAACTTGGGCATGAATGTCATTGTGCTCGACATCAACCAAGGTGCCTGGAAGCTGGAGACGGAGCGCGGCGTCATCATGGACGGAGACAAGCCCGAGCACCTGCTGGAGGCTATCCCCGTGATGGGGTGCTATTGCGACATTATCGGTGTGCGTTCCTTTGCGCGCTTCGAGAATCGTGAGTATGATTATAACGAAGTCATACTGAACCAGTTCATCCAGTATTCCGGCCGCCCCGTGTTCTCCATGGAGGCCGCCACGCGCCATCCCTTGCAGAGTTTTGCCGACCTCATCACCATCGAGGAGTACAAGCAGAAGGCGCGCCCCAAGGTGGTGATGACGTGGGCGCCACACCCCCGGCCGTTGCCGCAGGCCGTGCCCAACTCGTTTGCCGAGTGGATGAACGCCACCGATTACGACTTCGTCATCACCCATCCCGAGGGGTACGAACTCGACCCGAAGTTTGTGGGCCGCGCTCGCGTGGAGTATGACCAGATGAAGGCGTTCGAGGGCGCGGACTTTATTTACGCCAAAAACTGGGCCGCTTACACGGGCGATAACTACGGGCAGATATTGAACCGCGACCGCTCGTGGACGGTGAGCGACCGCCAGATGGCCGTGACCAACAACGCCTACTTCATGCACTGCCTGCCCGTGCGCCGCAACATGATTGTGACGGACGACGTGATAGAAGGCCCCCGCAGCATCGTCATCCCCGAGGCCGCCAACCGCGAGATTTCGGCCACCGTGGTGCTGAAGCGGCTTATTGAAGGGCTTGCATAGTGCTGTGCAAGCACTTTGCACAACTCTGTGCAGTCACTTTGCACAACCCTGTGCAGGCACTCTGCACAACCCTGTGCAAGCACTCTGCACAACTCTGTGCAGGCACTCTGCACAACTCTGTGCAGGCACTCTGCACAACTCTGTGCAGGCACTCTGAATAGGCCTGTTCAGCCTCTTTGAAAAGAAAATCAGTATAACAAAACAGAAAGGACAATCATTATGAAAACAACCATTCTCTCCCTGCTTTGCCTGGCGCTGGCCACCGTGGCGGGCGCACAGCAGAACACCGGCTTCCGCGAAAGCAAGCTGGTATCTCCGCAAATCAACGACGACAACTCCGTCACCTTCCGCATCGAGGCGCCCCGTGCCAAGGAGGTAAAGGTGTGGGGCGACTGGGCCGCCAACAAGGGCCTGGGCGAAATGAAGAAAGGCAAAGACGGCGTGTGGGAATATACCACGCCCGTGCTACCCTCCGAAATGTATACCTACCGCTTCATTGTGGACGGTGTATCAGGACTCGACCCCTTGAACCCCTTCACTCGGCGCGACGTGGGCAATGTGTTCAGCATCTTCTTCATCGACGGCGGCGTGGCCGACTACTACCAGGTGCGCGATGTGCCCCACGGCTCGATGACCACCACGTGGTATCACTCCAACGTGATGCAGGCCGACCGTCGCCTCTCCGTCTACACACCACCCTTCTACGGCAAGGAAAACAAGTCGTACCCCGTGCTCTACCTGCTGCATGGCAGTGGCGGCGACGAGCTGGCCTGGCCGGAACTGGGCAACGTGGCCCGCATCATGGATAACCTCATTGCCGAGGGTAAGGCCGAGCCGATGATAGTCGTTATGCCCAACGGAAACTCCGGCAAGCAAGCCGCACCGGGCGAGACGAGCGAGAACCTGGCCTACCGCCCTGCCATGACCAACATGCTGCCCGGCTATAAGGACGGACGCTACGAACAGGCTTTCCCCGAAATCGTGAACTTCATCGACGCCACCTACCGCACCATCCCCGACAAGGCCCACCGCGCCATTGCCGGCCTCTCGATGGGAGGCTTCCACACGCTGATGATTTCGGCCAACTATCCCACGTACTTCGACTACATCGGCCTCTTCTCGGCAGGTGTGGACTTCAGCACCGTCAACATGGACATCCCCGTCTATGGCGACCTGGACAAGAAGCTGGAGGCACTGAACAAAGACGGCTTCAAGCTCTACTGGATAGGCATAGGCAATGAAGACTTCCTGTACGACGCCAACCGCCAGTTGTGCCGCCGCATGGACGTCATCAAGCTGAAGTACACCTACCACGAGTCGTCGCGCGGACACCTGTGGTGCAACTGGCGGCAATACCTGTTGCTCTTTGCCCCGCAATTGTTCAAGTAAACCGAAGGAGAAGAGCGTACATCTTGCCCATGATGACGAAGCAGGTGTTCATATTACTCCTGGCCGTAAGCCTGGCGGCTTGTGGCGGTCAGTGCAAGGAGGCAGGGGCGGAGCATGTCTTTACCATCGATACCGTCCATGCCTGCACGCCGCCCCTGAGCCAGGGGCGCACCTCCACGTGCTGGGCGTTTGCCACCGCCTCGTTGCTGGAGTCCGAGCTGCTGAGGCTGACGGGCGACACCGTGCGCCTTTCGCCCATGTACGTGGTGCGGCAAAAGTATCTCAACCAGTTTGAAGCCTATTATTATGCTTGCGGCGGGGAAGACATCCGGGCGGGCAGCTTGCCGCACTCCTTCTTGCGCGTGTGGCGTGAAGACGGACTGATGCCCCGCTCCGCCTACATAGGGGCAGGCAAGGGCGTGAAGCAGTACGACCACCGCCGGCTGCTGAGGCGGCTGAAACTGCTGGCACAGCAGGCGGTGAACCATCGTGACCTGCCGCGCTACCGCCGCCAGGCCATCGAGCTGCTGGATAGGGAGATGGGCGCTGTGCCCCGCACCTTCACTTACCGGGGACGTGAGTATACGCCCCGCTCGTTTGCCGACTCCCTGCGCCTCTGTGCTGACAACTACGTGCTGTTGACGAGCTTCAGCCATCACCCTTTTTATACCTCTTTTGTGCTGGAAGTGCCGGACAACTGGGAACATGGCACGTTCTTTAACGTGCCGCTCGACACGCTGGAGCGTGCTGTCCGCCAGGCCTTGCAAGAAGGCTACACTGTGGCATGGGATGGCGACGTGAGCGAGGCAAGCTACGATGCCGGGCAGGGCGTGGCCTTGTGGCCCCATCATCCGGTGACCCAGGAAACCCGCCAGCAAGAGTTTGAACAATACACCACGACGGACGACCACATGATGCATATTGTAGGCACTGCCCACGATGAGTCGGGGCGCTTCTACTACCTGCTGAAGAACTCTTACGGGCGCTATGGGCGTTACAAAGGGATGCTCTATATGTCTGAAAACTATTTCCGGGCAAAGACCGTCTCCATCATGCTTCACCGCGAGGCATTGGCAGGCTTTTCTCTCCCCATAAAAAACGCAGGGCGCTAAGCGGAAGTTTTTCCTGCATTTTATGTACATTTGCGCGTTTTATTGAACTACGGAATGCAAGAAACCAACTATTACATGAATGTGAACGGCAGGTTACTCGACCTCTCCACGCCTCAGGTGATGGGTATCTTGAATGTCACGCCCGACTCCTTTTATGCCGGCAGCCGGATGCAGACGGAAACGCAGATTGCCACCCGCGTGGAGCAAATGCTGGAGGAAGGGGCGGACATGATAGACATCGGTGCCTACTCCTCGCGCCCCGGTGCTGCTGACATCTCCGTTCAAGAAGAAATGGACCGCCTGCGTGCAGGCTTACGCATTGTGCGCCGGATGCATCCAGATGCCATTGTGTCGGTCGACACCTTCCGGGCAGCAGTGGCGTGCATGTGCGTGGAGGAGTACGGGGTGGCCATCGTCAACGACATATCGGGGGGGGAGATGGACAAAGACATGTTTCCCACCGTGGCAAGGCTGGGGGTGCCCTACGTGCTGATGCACATGCAAGGCACGCCGCAAAACATGCAACAACAGCCTCACTATGACAGTCTGCTGGGAGACATCTTCCGGTACTTTGCCCGCAAAGTGCAGCAACTGCGCGACCTGGGGGCGAAAGACATTGTGCTCGACCCCGGCTTTGGTTTTGGCAAGACACTGGAGCATAACTACGAGCTGCTGGCCCATTTGGAAGACTTCCGCATCTTTGGGCTGCCTTTGCTGGTAGGCGTGTCGCGCAAGTCCATGGTCTACAACCTGCTGGGTACCACCCCGGCCGAAGCACTGAACGGCACGACGGCAGTCAACACCGTCTGTCTGATGAAGGGGGGCGATATCCTCCGCGTGCACGATGTGCGGCAAGCCGTTGAGGCAATCAAGATAATAACGAAAATGAAAGAAACAGTAAACGGACATGTTCTTTGAGTTTGGCATAAAAGATTTCATTGATATACTGCTGGTGGCCTTCCTTTTGTATTATACGTACAAGCTGATGAAGGCCTCGGGCTCCATCAATGTGTTTACGGGAGTCCTTGTGTTTATCATGATTTGGCTGGTCGTCTCCCAAGTATTGGAGATGAAGCTGCTGGGTACCATTCTCGATAAGTTAGTCAATGTGGGCGTGTTGGCGCTCATCATCCTTTTCCAGGAAGAAATCAGGCGTTTCCTGCTTACGTTGGGGTCGCATCGCCACGTCAGGGCATTAGTGCGTTTCTTTACGGGAAACAAAAAGAAAGAGGCCACGCACGACGACATTATGCCCATCGTCATGGCCTGCCTCAGCATGGGCAAGCAGAAGGTCGGTGCGCTGATAGTCATTGAGCACAACATGCCGCTCGACGACGTAGTGCGCACCGGTGAAGTCATCGATGCCAACATCAACCAGCGGCTGATAGAGAACATCTTTTTCAAGAACAGTCCCTTGCACGACGGCGCCATGGTCATCAGCAAGCAGCGCATCAAGGCGGCAGGATGCATTCTCCCCGTGTCCCACAATCTGGATATTCCTAAGGAGTTGGGCTTGCGCCACCGGGCGGCAATGGGCATATCCCAAGTATCCGATGCCCATGCCGTCATTGTGTCCGAGGAAACGGGTGGCATATCTGTTGCCTACAAAGGTCAGTTCTTCCTGCGCCTTACTGCCGAAGAGCTGGAACGCATCCTGACGAGGGTTGAATAGCCAGGAAACTGGCGTTGAAACACTAGGAAGCAAGCGTTGGAACGCCCTGTACCAAGCTTTTAAGGCCTGGTGCAGGGCGTTCCTTTGCTGTATAAAGTGGTTTATTTCTCGTCGTTCTTCCTAATCTCCACGCGGCGGATTTTCCCGCTGATGGTCTTAGGCAATTCGTCGACAAACTCAATGACGCGGGGATACTTGTAGGGGGCGGTGACCTGCTTCACGTGGTTCTGCAATTCCTTCACCAAGTCGGGGCCTGCCTTAGGTTTGTATTCTTTGGAGAGGACGATGGTTGCTTTTACCACTTGTCCGCGAATTTCGTCGGGCACACCGGTGATGGCGCATTCCACAACGGCAGGATGCGTCATCAAGGCGCTTTCCACTTCGAAGGGGCCGATGCGGTAGCCGCTGCTCTTAATCACGTCGTCGGCACGGCCTACAAACCACAGGTAGCCGTCTTCGTCTTTCCAAGCCACATCGCCCGTATAGTAGATGCCGTCGTGCCAAGCCTCGTGCGTGCGTTGCGGGTCGCGGTAGTATTCTTTGAACAATCCCAGCGGCTTCCCTTTGTCCGTGCGGATAACAATCTGTCCTTGTTCGCCGGCCTCTACCGAACGGCCGTCATAGTCTATCAAGTCTACATCATATTGTGGGTTAGGCAAACCCATGCTGCCTGGTTTTGGCTCCATCCAAGGCATCGTAGCCACGGTAAGGGTAGTCTCTGTCTGGCCGAAGCCTTCCATCAGTTTGATGCCCGTAAGTTTCTTGAACGTTTCGAACACGGCTGGATTCAAGGCTTCGCCGGCAATGGTGCAATACTTCAGGTGGCTGAGGTCGTACTTCGTCAGGTCTTCATGTATCAGGAAGCGGAAGATAGTGGGAGGTGCGCACAGCGAGGTGACGTGGTAGTCTTGAATTTTCTTCAAGATGTCGGCCGGAGTGAACTTCTCATGGTCGTACACAAAGACGTTGGCTCCCACAATCCATTGCCCGTACAGTTTGCCCCATACGGCTTTGCCCCAGCCCGTGTCAGCGATGGTGAGGTGCAAGCTCTGCTCGTTGAGGTTATGCCAAAGGTAACCTGTGACAATGTGCCCCAAAGGATAAGTGAAGTCGTGGGCCACCATTTTGGGCTCTCCCGTAGTGCCGCTGGTGAAGTACATCAACGAAATATCATCGTTCTTAATCTCGTAGCTTGGACGGATGAATGGTGCAGCCTCGGCTATGCCTTTATGGAAGTCTTGGAAACCGTCGGGCACCTCAGGGCCCACGCTTACCACGTGTTGCACGGTCGGTGAGTCGGGCAACGAGTCGGCAATATGTTTTGTAATAATCGGCTCGCCTGCGCAAATAATCATCTTGATGTCAGCCGCCTGGCAACGGTACACGATGTCTTTCTTCGTCAGCAAGTGGGTGGCGGGAATGACCACAGCTCCCAGTTTGTGCAAGGCCACGATGCTGAACCAGAATTCGTAACGTCGTTTCAATATAAGCATCACCATATCACCTTTGCCGATACCGAGCGATTGGAAGTAAGAGGCCGTCTGGTCGCTGTATCGTTTGATATCTGCAAAAGTAAACTGCCGATGCTCCTCTTTGTCGTTTGTCCACAGCAGGGCCGGTTTATCCGGCTCGGTGCGTGCCCATTCATCTACAATGTCATAGCCGAAATTGAAATGCTCGGGCACATTGATGTGGAAGTGTTGTTTGAAATCCTCTTGTGAGGTGAATGTCGTCTGGGTTAAATATCTTTCTACCATGTTTTTTCGTTTAGAATTACAAGATGATGGCTAAGAATTTTACCGTTTTTCCATCCAAAGCCTTCATGCCGTGGGGCAGGGCGGAGTTGAAGTAAAGACTATCTCCTTCGTTCAGGACCAGTTCTTTACCACCTACACTGATGAGCATACGCCCTTGGATGATGAGGTTGAACTCCTGCCCTTCGTGTGTGTTATAGTGGATGGGGTTGTCATTAGGTTCTACCGTTACAATGAAAGGGTCGGCTTTGCGGTCTTTGAATCCTGCTGCCAACGACTGGTATTTGTAGGCTTTTGTGCGTTCCACGCTGATGCCTTTCCCGGCGCGTGTCAGGAAATAGGTTGACATCTTAGGCTCCTCGCCAAACATCAGCGCATCCAAGGCGATGTGGTAGTGCCGGGCAATCTTTTGCAACATGCTTACCGAAATGTCGCAATTCCCGGTTTCGGCTTGTTCATATTCGCTTTGTTCTATGCCGCAATCGCGGGCCACTTCTTCGGTGGTCAGTTCTAGCACGTCGCGCAATCCGCGCAGGCGTTCGGCTATTTGCTTGATGGCTTCGTCCATATTTTTGTTTTATAATGTTGATAGGTTTGTATTCATTAATACATGCTTGCCTTCAAGGCGTTGATAATTGCATTGGTAAATCCGTCCTGTTCCAGTCTGTTGATGCCCTTGATGGTATATCCGCCGGGTGTGCAAACCTTTTCTACTTCAATGGCCGGGTGGGTGTCGTTGTTCAAGATGAGTGCAGCTGCGCCCACCAGTGATTGTGCCACCATGCGCATGCCATCTTTAGCGTGAATGCCCAGTTCTATACCACCTTGTGTGGCTGCTTGGATATATTTCAATGCATAAGCAATGCCGCACGAAGCAAGTGAGGTTGCTGCGGCAATTTTCTCCTCGGGGATAAGCATGGAGCTACCCATTTCGTTGAAGAGGTCACACATCAGCTTTATTTGCTCGGGCGTAGCATTGCGGCTGGCAATGAAAGTCATGCTTTGCTGCTCGCTGATAGCCGTGTTGGGCACTAGGCGGAACAGTGTTGTTTCTTTGTCCACGAGGTAGTGGGCCAATTCTTCAAACGTGATGCCTGCCGCCACCGACACAACTACCTGCCGGGCGTTGAGCTTGAGTGCCTTGAGCACACTTTTCACCAGCCACGGCTTCACGCAAAGCATAATGTAGTCGGCACCTGTTACGGCTTCTTGGTTGTCTTGTGTCACGTACATGTCCGGAAATTCTGCTTTCAAGGCTTGCAGCTTGCCGGGTGAAGGATTGGATACTCTGATGTCGCATGCCTGCATGATTGAACCTTTTGCAAGCCCGCGGGCAATGGCACCGCCCATGTTTCCTGCTCCAATGATAGCTATTTTCATATTCCGATAGATAAATAGATGATTTTTCCCGCAAACTTAGTCAAAAATCTGCGAATAGCATGCTTTTGAGAGAAAAAATAATCAGGAAGAAACACTATCTTTGTGTAAACTTATCAGTAAATATCGCAATGGAGAAGGATACATGTCGGCTGGTTACCGAACGACTTATTTTGCGCGCTTGGCAAGAGACGGATGCTGAGGCTTTATATAAATATGCTCAAGATCCGGCAATCGGGCCTATTGCAGGTTGGCCGCCTCATTCTTCTGTGGAGGATAGTTTGAATATAATCCGCACTGTCTTTGCCGCTCCTGAAACTTACGCAGTAGTCTTGAAAGAAACCAATGAGGCGGTCGGGAGCATAGGTATCATGCTTGGTGAAGGTCTTCATAGTGCAGAAATGTAAAAAGGAGAGGCTGAGATAGGCTACTGGATAGGCAAACCGTATTGGGGGCAAGGCTTGATACCTGAAGCCGTACGCCGCCTGTTGCGGCGATGTTTCGAGGATTTGGGCATGACCGCTGTCTGGTGCGGGTATTACGACGGTAATACGAAGTCTCGACGGGTGATGGATAAATGCGGCTTCTGTTACCATCATACGGAAGAAGGCAAAATTTCTCCGTTGGGCGATGTCTGGACGGAGCATTTCATGCGGATGACGAAAGAGGAATGGGAAGCAAATCAAGTCCGGATTCTGCCTGTTATAAGTGGTAAGAAACTTTATCTGCCTCTTTTGCTCCTTGGGGATGAACAGGAATCCATGATTGACAGATATCTGGAGCGGGGCGAAATGTTTGTAATGCAGAACCGGACGGCAACACCCGTTGCAGTAGCTGTGGTTACTGATGAGGGAAACGGCATATTGGAATTGAAGAACTTGGCGGTTCATCCCTTTTTTCAGCGAAAAGGGTATGGCCGGAAAATGATAGCGTATGTATGCGGGCACTATAAGTACCGTTTTCACACATTGCTTGTCGGTACAGGCGACAGCAGGCAGACCATATCTTTCTACAAGAATTGCGGCTTCAATTACTCGCATTCCGTAGCTGACTTTTTCATAAAGAATTATGACCACCCGATTGTGGAAGATGGCAAGGTGTTGAAGGATATGATTTATTTTAAACGCAAGCTCATTAGTGGCCATTAATGAGAAAACTTAGAACCGGTTTAAATTTTCCGCTTTACATCAGGCACGCCCTCCCAACGCATAGACACGAAAAAAGCGGTTATCCTTATCGGGTAACCGCCTGGTTTCCAGTGATTCGCTTGGGGCTCGAACCCAAGACCCCAACATTAAAAGTGTTGTGCTCTACCTGCTGAGCTAGCGAATCTGACCTGTTTTTGCCGTTAAGCGGGTGCAAAGTTAGTGACTTTCATGGAATATGCAAGGGCACAGCTTGAAAAAATGCACATTATCCGCCATAAAACATCATTTTGGCTTGTCGGCCGGAGGTGTTGGCGCTGTGTCCTGCTCGTGGTTGGCGGCTTTTCCCGCAGGAGTGGGGGCTATAGGTTGTGGGGTGTTGATGCGTTCCCTGTCGATAATGAACCGCTGGTAATAGGATAGCATCAGTGTGGTAAGCGGCAAGGCGATTATCATCCCCACCACGCCCATCAGAGAGCCCCACACGGATAGTGACAGCAGGATGATAGCCGGATTCAGCCCCGTTATCTTTCCCATGATGCGGGGCACGAGTAGTCCGTCTTCTATCACTTGTACTACGACGAATACCACCAGTGCTGCGCCGAGAATCAGCCAGAAGTTGCCCCCGGTGTCCGATGCTTTCAGTATGGCCAGCACAATGGTGGGCACAAAACCTATAATTTGCAGGTAAGGCACAAGGTTCAGCACTCCGATAAACAGGCCCAGCCCGATGGCCATAGGGAAGTCGATAATCAGAAAACCGATGCTGAACAATATTCCGACCAAAAATGCCACCAGGGCCTGGCCACGGAAATAGCGGTTCATCCCCTGTTTGATGTCGTTCACAATGCCCGACGTGAATGCCCTGTACTTCCTCGGCACAAGTCCCAGCCAACCGCTGGCAATGCTTTCGTAATCAAGCAAAATGAACACCACATACAGCAGTATGATGAAAAACGTGAATACACTGAACAGCAAGTCCACCGAGCCGGCCACGAGGCTCCACACCCCGGGCAGTGCCGACTTTACGGCATCCAATATGTTGTCCTGCTGAAGGATGTGTGTCAGGACCTCAGTATTCACATGTTCATGCAAAAAGTCCGTCAGTGCCGAGGGAATATTCCCGCCGGCAGTCCGTTGCAGGAAATATTCACCCAGCAAGTCCTTGACCCGCATGAACTCTTCTACCATGGGCGGGACAAGTAGGTAGAACGCGCCAATGCCCACACCTGCCAGTGAGCCCAGTGCGCAGAAGATGGAGGCCACCCTGTTCTTCACCTTCAACCGGTACTGGAAGAAGGTCACCAGGGGGTATACCATATAGGCCACCAGCCATGCGATGAAAAATGGCAGCAGCACGCTGCTCAGCCGTTTCACCAAGGCCAAGAGGCCAATGACCACGAGGGCAACCAGGATGCCCCGCACAAAACTGTCGAACGTTATCTTTTTTTTCTCCATATGTGTCATACTCTTAAATTTGCCCACTCCCTATGCCTTGGGCGAGTGGCGCGGCACAAGTTTACGCATTATTTCCCGGACTGGCAAGGGGATAAGCGGAAAAATCCCGGCATATCCTTATCTTTGCAGGAAATATGAAACCTAAAAAATGTGATGTGCATATGAAGAAGAAACTTTTATCCATTCTCTTGCCCCTGTTTTTGCTGTTGCCCTGCAGTTTGGCCGGCCAAACACGTGTTTCCATCCTCGGCGATTCCTATTCCACCTTTTATGGACATGTCCGCCCTTCCACCAACCTCTCCTGGTATGGAGTTCCGGACGAACCTAAGGAAAATGATGTCCGGAATGTAGAGCAGACTTGGTGGTCCATCCTCACCCGTGGCGACGCCTATCGGCTGGAAGTGAACAACTCTTATTCGGGCTCCACCATCTGCTGTACGGGCTATGACGGAGCCGATTATTCCGACCGCGCCTTTATTGCCCGCACCCTGAATCTGGGCGACCCCGAGGTGATTATCATTTTTGGCGGTACCAACGACAGTTGGGCCAAGGCTCCAGTCGGGGACGACCGGTTTTCGGGGTGGGACAAGCGTTCGCTCTACAGCTTCCGGCCGGCATTCAGCTTCTTGTTGCATAGCCTCACGCGCCTCTATCCCTCAGCCCGCCTGTACAATGTCACCAACACCGAGCTGTCAACAGAAATCACCACTGCTATGGACGAAATCTGCCACCATTATGGAGTGACCAACATCCGTTTGCATGACATAGACAAACAGTGGGGGCACCCGTCGGTAGCCGGCATGGAGAGTATTGCCCGGCAGATACTTTCCGCCCTGCAGGCCGATGAGTGATGGGGGATGCCGTGCAAGTGGGAGCTGAAGTGACCCCTTGGCGCCTATATGCAAGAGAGGCTGCAGCGGGACGATAAGTCCTCGTTGCAGCCTCTTCTCTGTGTGTGCCCGTATTTTTCAGTCCGCCCTCAGTCGCTACCGGTAGCTCGCAGCCGTCGTCAGCCCAGCTGGTGGTCGCCGTCATCCTCGCCCGTTCCCGGGGTGGTGGTGCCCGTGCCGCCCTGCGCGATGCCTTTCACCTGCTTGTAGTTCTCCAGCGAGCCGTAGTAGGTGCCTTCGTCCACCACGCCCGCGTTCTCAAAGCGCAGGTC
>CALUJC010000043.1 GCA_944320865.1 uncultured Bacteroides sp.
CTCGAACTGCCCTACCGCATCCTGCGCCTCTGCGGCGGCGACATCAGCTTCACCGCCGCCATCTGCTACGACTTCGAGGTGTACAGCGAGGCACAGAAGCGTTGGCTGGAGGTCAGCTCCGTGTCCAACTTCGACACCTACCAGGCCAACCGCCTGCACTGCCGCTACCGCAATGCCGACAAGAAGATAGAGCTGTGCCACACGCTGAACGGCTCGGCCCTGGCCCTGCCGCGCATCGTCGCCGCCCTGCTGGAGAATAACCAGACGCCCGAAGGCATCCGCATCCCCAAGGCCCTGGTGCCCTACTGCGGGTTCGAGATGATTGATTAAGCAGCCACAAGCTACGAGCTACAAGTCCTTGCGGGGTACTTGTAGCTCGTCACTCGTAGCTATTTATTACTGAAAGGCTTGCAAGGTTGCTGCCTTTCGTTTATCTTTGTCGCGTTGAACCAACAATAAGGAGGAACAGACTATGCAAATCACCCTATCATCCGAAGGATTGTGGAACATGCTGCAATCCCTCAACCCGGACGCCAAACGCTGGCTGGCAAGCAAACTCTATGAGGAAGTGGAAGAAGAAGAGGAAGAACACCTCACGCCCTACACCATGGAGGAAATCAATGCCTGGATAGACCAGGCCGAAGAAGACTTTGCCGCAGGCAGAGGCATACCGGCGGAAGAAGCAGACAAAGAAATGGAAGAATTTTTGGCAACCTTATGAAAGTAATTTGGTCTCCCTTTGCCTTGCACCAACGAAAGGAAACGGCAAGGTACATCCGTCAAGAATTTGGCCAAAAGGCGACAAAGAAGTTCCATCAAAATGTACTGCAATGGGTAAACCTTATTACAGGCAATCCCGGCATGGGGCCGAAAGAACTTTTATTGCAAGATAAAAAACGGGACTTCCGCAGCGTAGTTATCAGCAAGCAAAACAAGCTGGTCTACTATGTGGAAGGCGACACCTTATACATTGCCGCCCTCTGGGACACCCGCCGCGAACCCCGCCTCCAGGCCGACAACACGAAATAACCCTTAATACAAAACCCATAAACCCCAAGCATTATGAAACTACCCACGGGAATATACCGATTTACCCCCCCGTTTAACTAAGTTTAACTATTCACTCCTCGCAACCTGCCTCCTTGCAGGTTCCCTTTCCATCCTACCCCTGCTCACCTCCTGTCAGGACGACTACGACGACACCGCCCTGTGGAACGCAGTGAACGACCATGAACAACGCCTCGCCGCCCTCGAGGAGTGGCAAGAGCAGGTGAACCAAAACATACAGTCCCTCCACCAACTCATCAATACTACAGACTACATCACCTCCGTCACCCCCTACCTGGAGGGCGGCGAGGAGGTGGGCTACACCATCAGCTTCCTGCACAGCGACCCCATCGTCATCTATCACGGAGAGAAGGGTGACAAGGGGGATAAAGGTGAACAAGGTGACAAGGGAGAACAAGGCGACAAGGGAGACACCGGCGCCGACGGCTACACCCCGCAGATAGGTCTGACCCAGGAGGCCGATGGCAACTGGTATTGGACGCTGGACGGCGAGTTGATGCTTGACCCGCAGGGCAATCCCATCCGCGCCAACGGCCTTGACGGGCAAGATGGCGAGGACGGCGAGGACGGCAAGCCCGGTGCTGATGGTAAACCCGGACAGGACGGCAAGCCCGGTGCCGCTGGTGAAGACGGCGAGGATGGCGAAGATGGTGCCCCCGCCCCCACGCCCCAAATCAAGTTGGGACGCACGCTTACCGGCGGCACGTATTACGGCCTCGACGGCAAGAAGCAAACCACTCCCGACAGCACTGCCTGGTACCTCAGCGTAGACAACGGAACGACTTGGTATCGCATCAGCGGAGAGAAGGGCAATACAGGCTCTACAGGAGCAACAGGCCCTACTGGCCCTACAGGCCCGCAAGGCGACAGCCTCTTTGAAAGCGTAGACAGCACTTCTTCCGAAGATTATGTGGAATTTACTTTGGCGGACGGATCGTCTTTCCGAGTGCCTAAATTCCAAGGTTATGCATTGACATTTGCCTTTGATGGCGTGGAGTTGACCGACTTGACACAACCCCTCAATCTTTCTGACGGCGTGTTGACCTATAGTATTGTGGGCAACCGGGGAGAGGTGTCCGTCCGTGTCCTTGAAGGAGGAGAAGGCTGGGAGGCCGTAGCCGACGGTGAGACCATCCTGGCAGGCGGCAGCAGGGAGGCCGGTGAGGCCTTGCTGGAGGTGACGCTGATGGACAACGGCGAGGTGCTCAAGGCTTACCGGCTGGAGGTGACGAAAGAGGCCGGCTTGATTGGCTCAAATACGGAGGCAGACCCTTGCTTGATTTTCAATGCCACAGACTTGGCCTATGTAGCAACGAAAGTAAATACCAGTAGCATTGCTTTCAACTACGTGAAGCTGGCTAAGGACATCGACCTGTCAAGTGTAGAAAATTGGACACCGATAGGCTGTTTTGACGATAAGATAGAGTCGTTGGACGTGGGCAATATGCCATTCTTCGGATGTTTCGATGGCAATGGGCATGTCATCCGCAACCTGACCATCACATCCGGAACGGACGGCAAGCCTTTGGGGCTCTTTGGCCATGTGATGTCCGCTACGGGTTACACGACTACGGTGAAAAACCTCATCATAGAAAACGTTTCCATCTCCAACCCCTCATCGACAGCCCTGGATGCCGGGGCTGTGGCCGGAATATGCAGGCAGGCTCTGATTGAGAACTGCCATGTGCGGGGGGCGGTCGACATCAAAGGCAATAGCGCGGGTGCCTTGGTTGGGTGGGCGCTCAACAACCGCATTGAGTATTGCAGTGTGGTGGCCGAACCCAATGCTTCGGGGGCGGCCAACGTTACCGGTGCCGGTGTATCGCCGGCTGCCGGTGGAGTGGTCGGTGATTCGGAAGTGTCCGGCAACATCACCGCCTGCTACTTCTCGGGCACAGTAGCCGTCGAGAAGGAAAGCAATGTCGCAGCCGCAGGGGGCATCGTCGGAGAAGTGAGCGGCGAGCAGGGATATCCCACTTTCATCACCGGTTGTCATGCCACAGGCACCGTCCAAGTGAGCGGCGGCAGCGGAAGTTACCCTGTTCATTTAGGTGGTGTGGCCGGTAGTGGGGGCGGCACCTCCACGCTGACGGCCTGCTATGCTACTGTGGACTTTGTGCCCGGGACAGGGAACAACGTCGGCGGCGTGGCGGGTTCCCTCGCCGCTGCCGGAATCGGTACGCCCGCCTTGGATGCCTGCTATTGGGGCGGCACCGGGGCTTCCGTCGGTGTAGGCGCGGTGGAAGCATACGATGGTTCTACCCCCGCCACGGACGGCGCCATCCAAGTAGATGCCAACATCACCTGGGCCACGGCCCGCGATGCCATGAACGCCGCCTGGGGCAGTGCCGGCTGGGAATATGTGGACAATACAGACGCCGCTACCCAATCAGACTTCCCCTTAGTGATAGCAACGAAAGGCAACTGATGAGGCTATCCTCACAAGCCTACATGTGCATACCCCCACAAGCCTACATGTGTGTACCCTCACAAGCCTACATGTGTGCACCCCCACAAGCCTACATGTGTGCACCCCCACAAGTATACATGTGGGGGTACCACCTTAAAAAGAAATATTGTTTAACCCATAAAAATGAATGAACTATGAGTGACGAAATCAAGTACACGCTCAACGTGCAGAGCGTAGACAACCCGCTGACCAAGGAAGTGGGTGACAGGAGATTTGTATTGGTATCCAACGGCACGGCCGACTTCGACCGCGTCATCTCCGAGATAATGGCCGTCAACCCCGGCCTGGAACGCGAGACGGTGGAAGCCGTCATCAAGCTCGAACACCGCATCATACAGCGGCTCACCCTCTCGGGGATGCGCGTAAGCAACGGCCTGTTCTCCGCCGTGGCCTCTCCCAAGGGACGCGCCGGGGCATCGTGGGACCCCGAGGTGAACCAGCTGAACATCACCATAGCCCAGGGTGCCGATTGGCGTGAGGCCATCCGGCAGACCACCGTAAACGTGCTGGGCGAGAAGGCCGAGGTGATGTACGTGAGCGGCACCACCGACGCCGCCACCCGCGCCACCGACCGCACCGCCACGCCGGGCTACCCCTTCACTGTGGAGGGCAACTACCTGAAGCTGGCGGGCGACGACCCGTCGGTAGGCATCATCCTCGTAGATGAAGATGGCACCGAGACCCGCATCGACCCCGCCATGGTGGCCGTCAACGAGCCCAAAAAGCTGGTGTTCATGCTCCCCGCCGGGCTGGAGGCCGGCACCTACACCCTGCGCATCACCACCCAATATGGCAGTCACGGCGTCTTGGTCAAGACGCCCCGCACGGTAGAGAGCGCCCTCTACATCGGCGTTACCCCCACCACGCCCGGCGGCAGCGATGAGGACGGCGGGGACGACGGCGACCACCAGCTTGGTTAGGTGTTAAGTATTAGGGATTAGGAATTAGGGGTTAGTGATTAATGGGGGTGACCGGATTCCCCTCCTCCTCATCATCTTCTTCTTCCTCCTCACCCTCTTCATCTTCATCATCATCATCACTACCCCAGGGGTCGCGTCGCTGCGGCCCCTCGTTTTTGAAGGCAAAGGCACACAGCGTGCCCGCCACCGCCCCGCTGAGGTGCCCCTCCCACGACGTGGTGGGCCGGGCAAACTGCGGCATCATGTTCCACACCAGCCCGCCGTACAGGAAGGTGACCAGCAGCGAGATGGCCACCAGCGGCACGTACTTGCGCAGCAACCCGCTGAAGAACAGGAAGAAGGCCAGCCCGTAGATGATGCCGCTGGCCCCCACATGCCAGCCCGGCTTGCCGATGGCCCAAGTGAGCACCCCGCACCCCACCCACACCAGGAACAGGATGACCGGCGCAATGCCCCGATAGAAGTAGAACAGGCACCACGACAGGAAGAGGAACGGAAGCGAGTTGGCCCACAAGTGCCGCCACGAGCCATGCACCAGCGGGTGCGCAAAGATGCCAAACACGCCGCGCTGCTCCCTGGGGTACACGCCCAGCCGCGTGAAGTCCCAGTCCATGCCCGTCTCCAGCACCTCCAGGGCATACATCACAAACAGCAGAAACAGCGGGATGATGGCCGAAGCCGCGATACGTTGCAAGTCAGGTTTCATTTTGTAGTCATTTAGGCCGCAATAGTACAATAAATTCAGCATAATGTGAAAAAAAAAGGATGATTTCTTTTGCAACTAATCTTTAATTCGTACATTTGGCACAGCTACGGGGCATGAAAGGCACGCTGACACCTCCTCCCTCCTCCCCCGTGGGCACAACCTGAAAATAATTAACCTTTTAATAAAATAAAACTATGAGTTATTTACGATTCGACAAGACCCTGATGAACAACCTCGAGGAAGCCCTGCCCAGGGAGATACTGAGGACCAACCGTTCCGGGGCCTATCACTGCACCTCGATTGTGGACTGCAACACGCGTAAATATCACGGTTTGCTGGTCATCCCCGTCCCCAACCTGGACGATGAGAACCACGTCCTGCTCTCATCGCTGGACGAGACGGTCATCCAGCACGGGGCCGAGTTCAACCTGGGCCTGCACAAGTATGGCGGCGGGCACTTCAGCCCCAACGGCCACAAGTACATCCGTGAGTTTGACTGCGAGCACATCCCGGCAACCACTTACCGCGTGGGAGGCGTCATCCTCCGCAAAGAGAAGATTTTCGTTCACCATGAAAACCGCATCCTCATCCGCTACACGCTGGTCGATGCCCACTCGGCCACCACGCTGCGCCTGCGTCCCTTCCTGGCCTTCCGCAGCGTCCGCGAGTACACCCACGAGAACCCGCAGGCCAGCCGCGACTACCAGGAGGTGGAGAACGGCATCAAGACGTGCATGTATCCCGGCTATCCCGAACTGTACATGCAGCTCAACAAGAAAAACGAATTCCACTTCGTGCCCGACTGGTATCGCGGCATCGAGTACCCCAAGGAGCAGGAGCGCGGCTACGACTTCAACGAAGACCTCTACGTGCCCGGCTACTTCGAGGTGGACATCAAGAAGGGCGAAAGCATCGTGTTCTCGGCCGGCATCTCCGAGATAGCACCGCGCCGCCTGAAGCAAATCTTCGAGTCGGAAGCCGAAGACCGCACCCCGCGCGACAGCTTCTACCACTGCCTGAAGAACTCCGCCCACCAGTTCCACAACAGGCAGGGCGACGAGCACTACATACTGGCCGGGTATCCCTGGTTCAAGTGCCGTGCACGCGACCTGTTCATCTCGCTTCCCGGCCTTACCCTCGCCCTCGGCGAGCAAGACGAGTTTGAAGACGTGATGAAGACCGCCGAGAAAGCCCTCCGCCAGTTCATGGCAGGCGAGCCCGTCACCTACAAGATTTACGAGATGGAGCACCCGGACATCCTGCTGTGGGCCATCTGGGCATTGCAGCAATATGCCAAGTTCACCTCCCGCGAACGCTGCCGGCAAATGTATGGCAAGCTGATGGAAGACATGCTCGACTATATACTCGACCGCAAGCACGACAACCTCTTCCTGCACGACAACGGCCTGCTCTATGCCAATGGCACTGACAAGGCCGTGACGTGGATGAACTCTACCGTAGGCGGCCACCCCGTCATTCCGCGCACAGGCTATATTGTGGAAATCAATGCCCTGTGGTACAACGCCCTGCGCTTTGTGGCCGACATGGCACGCGAAGGCGGCAACACCACCCTTGCCGACACGCTCGACGCCCAGGCCGAGGTGACCGGGCCTTCGTTCGTGGCCACCTTCCGCAACGAATACGGCTATCTGTTCGACTATGTGGACGGCTATATGATGGACTGGAGCGTACGCCCCAACATGATATTTGCCGGCGCCCTGGACTACTCTCCCCTGGACCGCATACAACGCAAGCAGGTGCTCGACATCACTACCAAGGAGCTGCTTACCCCGAAGGGACTGCGTACCCTCAGCCCCAAGAGCGGCGGTTACAACCCCAACTACGTCGGCCCGCAGACGCAAAGAGACTACGCATATCACCAAGGCACGGCATGGCCCTGGCTGATGGGCTTCTATATTGAGGCTTACCTGCGCGTCTACAAGATGAGCGGCGTGTCGTTCATCGAGCGCCAGCTGATAGGCATGGAAGACGAAATGACCTGCCATTGCATCGGCACCTTGCCCGAATTGTTCGACGGCAATCCGCCGTTCACCGGCCGTGGGGCAGTCTCCTTCGCCATGAACGTGGCCGAAATGCTGCGCATCTTGAAGTTATTGTCCAAGTTTGACCTATAATTAAGGAGGAACGAAGATGAAAGTTTTAATGTTTGGCTGGGAATTTCCTCCCAAAATATACGGTGGCCTTGCAGTTGCCACCTACGGAATCATCAAAGGCTTGAGCGTACAGGGCGATGTGGAGACCACACTCTGTATGCCGAAACCCTGTGGCGATGAAGAAAAGTTCCTTAACATCATCGGCATGAACCAGGTGCCTATCGTTTGGCGGGACGCGGATTACGACTATGTGAAGTCGCACATCGGGCCGGGCATGACGCCTGAGTTGTACTACGACCTGCGCAACCACATCTATGCCGACTTCTCGTACATGCACGTCAACGACCTGGGCTGTATGGAGTTTGCCGGCGGCTATCCCTCCAACCTGAATGATGAAATCAACAACTTCTCCATCATTGCAGGTGTAGTGGCCCGCCAGCAGCAGTTTGACATCATTCATGCTCACGACTGGCTGACCTATCCTGCCGGCGTGCATGCCAAGATGGTAAGCGGCAAGCCCCTGTGCATACACGTGCATGCCACCGACTTCGACCGCTCGCGCGGCAAGGTCAACCCCACTGTCTACGGCATCGAAAAGAACGGCATGGACTATGCAGACTGCATCATGTGTGTGTCCGAACTGACACGCCGCACGGTTATCAACGAGTATCATCAAGACCCGCGCAAGGTGTTCGCCGTGCATAACGCCGTTTATCCCTTGTCGCAAGAGTATCAGGACATTCCCCGTCCTAATCACGATAAGGAGAAGATTGTCACCTTCTTGGGGCGCATCACCATGCAGAAGGGGCCTGAATACTTTGTCGAAGCAGCCGCTATGGTATTGAGACGTACACGCAACATCCGCTTCGTTATGGCCGGCTCGGGCGACATGATGAATGCCATGATCAACCTGGCCGCCGAACGCGGCATTGCCGACCGCTTCCACTTCCCGGGCTTCATGAAGGGCAAGCAGGTATACGAAGTGTATAAGAATAGTGACGTCTTCGTAATGCCTTCGGTATCCGAACCGTTCGGCATCGCGCCGTTGGAGGCCATGCAGTGCGGCACGCCATCCATCATTTCCAAACAGTCGGGCTGCGGCGAAATCCTGACCAATGTCATCAAGACGGATTATTGGGACATCCACGCCATGGCCGATTACATCCATGCCATTTGTACTCAGCCGGCTTTGTTCAGCTATTTGCAAGAGGAAGGCAAGAAGGAAGTAGATGGCATCACATGGGAAAAGGTAGCCTTGAAGGTTCGTGGCCTTTACGAGAATGCAATAAAGAATTATAATAGGTAAACAACTCATCAAACAACAATCTAACAATGAGAACGATTTGTCTTTATTTCGAGATACACCAGATTATCCACTTGAAGCGTTACCGTTTCTTTGATATTGGTAACGACCATTATTACTATGACGACTACGCCAACGAGGCAAGCATGAACGACGTGGCCGAACGCTCGTACATCCCGGCACTGAACACGCTTATCGAAATGGTTAAGAAGTCCGAAGGTGCTTTCAAGGTAGCCTTGTCCATTTCCGGTGTGGCCTTGGAACAGCTTGAAATCCATGCTCCTGCCGTCATAGACCTGCTCCACCAACTGAATGATACCGGCTGCTGCGAGTTCCTGGCAGAGCCTTATTCGCACGGACTTTCTTCATTGGCCAATGAGGATTGCTTCAAGGAAGAAGTAATGCGCCAGGCCGCCAAGATGAAGCAGATGTTCGGCAAAGAACCGAAAGTGTTCCGCAACTCCAGCCTGATTTACTCCGATGAGATTGGCGCCATGGTGGCCGCAATGGGCTTCAAGGGCATGCTGACGGAAGGTGCCAAGCAGGTGCTGGGATGGAAGAGTCCACACTATGTGTACCACTGCAACATGAACCCCGACTTGAAGTTGCTGCTTCGCGACTTTAAGCTGTCCGACGACATCAGCCTGCGCTTCTCCAATTCGGAGTGGAACGAATATCCGCTGTTTGCCGACAAATATATCGCTTGGATTGATTCTCTTCCGCAAGAAGAACAGGTTATCAACATCTTTATGGAACTGAGCGCACTGGGCATGGCGCAACCGTTGTCGTCCAACATTCTGGAGTTCTTGAAGGCTCTGCCGACTTGTGCCAAAGAGAAAGGCATCACTTTCTCTACGCCAACGGAAATCATCACCAAGCTGAAATCAGTATCGCAGCTTGATGTGCCTTACCCCATGTCGTGGATAGACGAGGAACGCGACACCAGCTTCTGTCTTGGCAACGTGATGCAGCGTGAAGCCTTCAACAAGCTATATAGTGTGGCCGAACGCGTACATCTGTGCGAAGACCGCCGCATCAAGCAAGACTGGGACTACTTGCAGGCAAGCAACAACTTCCGCTTCATGACCACCAAAAACAACGGGCTGGGTTTGAACCGTGGCATTTACGAGTCGCCTTACGATGCCTTCACCAACTACATGAACATCTTGGGCGACTTCATCAAGCGCGTGGATGCCTTGTATCCGGTAGATATGGACAACGAAGAGCTCAACGCCCTGCTTACCACCATCCACAACCAAGGTACCGAGCTTGAAGTGCTTCACAAGGAGTTGGATAAGATAAGAAAAGAAGAAGCAGCCATGGAAAAAGGCGCGCCCGAGGCTAAAGCCCCTGCAAAGAAGGCTCCGCGCAAAAAGGCTGCCCCCAAGAAAGCAGAATAACAGAGTGTAGCCCAACAACAAAAAAATCCTCTTGCTCAAAGTGGCAAGAGGATTTTTTGTATCCCATAGTCAAGCATCCGCCGATAAGGGATGTTGACTTTAGTCGTGGAAGGTTGTGGAGATTACCTCCAGTTGCAATGGGTTCTTCAGTTCACCATTTTCCATCGCTGGCCCTCCTTTCAGCTTGGCAAAGCCCGGACGCAAATCGTGCTGCATGCGGATGATGGTGGGCGAACTATAGTAATTATCGTCGTATTCCACAGATACGGGAACCAGCAGCACTTTGTCCCAATCGGGATTTTCTTCCATCCATTTGGTTTCATTCCAAGCATCACCGGCAGCTTCGCGGGCGGCTTGTTTTTCGTTAATGCAGGTCGTCACGAGGCGGGCAATGTTCTGGAAGGTGTATTGATTGGTGTTCACACTGTTGTGGGTGACGGTGAACGAAGTGATGTTATCAGGTAGTTCGTTGTTCTCAAAGAAGTCCCGCATGTCTTTTTTACGTATCAGCAACACCTGGTCGGGAGCACTCATGCTGTAATCGTAGGTACTTTCCTGTTTGTAATTGGTGAAAGTAAGTCGCACGGCGTTCAACGTATCGTTGGTCAGTTGCTGGTAGATGTCGTCGTAGGGCATAGTGGCCTGGGTGAAGATGCCGGCGGGTGACTTGATATAGGTCCAATCGGGTTCTTCGCTGCGTTCTTTCAGCAGTTGGGAATTTACGAAATGGTTGGCCTGGATGATTTCCTTGGTGGAGGCAAAGAGTATGCTTGATGAGGTATACAGCGAGTCGGTGCCGTCGGCCTTCTTCAAAGCCACGCCGGTTTCATCATCGGTGTAGTGCAGGCAGAGTTGGAACACCAAGGCCACTTGGTCTACATAGAGCACGGTACCGTCGCCCAAGTCATTCTTGAAGTACATGCCCTTGAGCACATTGTCCCTAAAAGCTTCGGGGTTACTGAAATACTCAGGGTGCTCGCGATAGGTGAACAGGATGCGTTGCTCAAATTCTTCCCGGTCAAGGTCGATGGCAATGTGGGGTGAATAAGTGGGATTGCCGTTACTGTCCGTAGCATTTCGTACTGAATCGGATACCGAGGTGTCATAAGCCGAGTAAGCTTTCCTTCCCAGCAATTTGGCGTTGCTGGTATCGTAGAATTCTTCGGGATTGATGTCGGTATAGTAGTTCTTTTCGAGGGGTTTGTCCAGCTCGTAGACGCTCATGCGGCAGGCGTTCAGTGAGTCGCCAAACCAATTGTTATAATATATGTATAGCTGGGCCGCCACCAGCGAATCTTTCTTATAGAGCAAGCCTTCGCCTTTGGTGGGATTGCCTTCATCGTCCCACTCCGTTGCGTGGTACACTTCGGGAAACAATTCTCCGCCTGTGCTGTTCAGTTCAGTCAGGAAGCTGGCTTCGTAGGAACCAAAGTCGGGGTCGGTGAATTTGCCTACATATCCGGTGCTTGTCTTGGCGAAGACGGCTCCTGCCAGAATAGACTCTGTTTTTACATTGAAGGTGGATACGTGTGCCGAAAGTCCGTCAGAATCGGGCAGCATGCTCATGCCCAGCGAACCCGTATTGTCGTCGCAAGCTGTTGCCGTCGCGAGGGTGGCTATCAGCAAGGCGCCTATATGTTTCAGTTTCATCATTTCTTTTATTGTATGAATATGCCCTTCCCTATATGGTGGAAAGGCAATTGGTTGTTTTTCCTTATTCTGCTTCTTCTTCATCAGCCTCTATGCCCCACACTTGGTCATAGAAGGCGTTGCAGGCATCGGCAAAGCTGTCAGGCTCTTGATATTCCAACACGGGCTTTCCCACCTGTCGGGCATATTCCAGCAGAGCAGGGTTCACGTTGGGGCTTTGCTGCACCACGCCGTCGCTGTAGTCGATGGCCAACTGGCAAAGCCTGGTGTAATCGATGGGGTCTTTCAGTTCGGCCACATCTTTCTTGGCAATGCCTTTCAGCATCAGTTTGGTGGGGAAATCGGAATGAAAGGCCTGCTTGAAGTCTTCTTCGTAAAGTGAGAATACCACTTTGGAGTCCCTGAAAGAAGGTTCTTCCTTGTAGGCTTTTTTGATGTAAAGGGGAGCCAGTGCGCTTATCCAGCCGTGGCAGTGGATGATATCGGGGCACCAGCGCAGCTTTTTCACCGTTTCCAGCACGCCGCGTGCATAGAAGATGGTGCGATCGTCGTTATCGTCATATTCTACCCCGTTCTCGTCGGTGGCTTGCAGGCGGTTCTGAAAATAGTCGTCATTGTCAATAAAGTACACCTGCATGCGTGCCGACTGTATAGAGGCCACCTTGATGATGAGCGGATGGTCGGTATCATCGATAATGAGGTTCATGCCCGAAAGGCGTATCACTTCGTGAAGCTGGTTGCGGCGCTCGTTGATGTTCCCCCATTTGGGCATGAACGTCCGGATTTCGCGGCCTTTCTCTTGTATTGCCTGAGGCAGGTTGCGGCCTACCGATGCCATTTCGGATTCTGAAACGTAAGGTGTAATTTCCTGAGTGATAAATAAAACCTTGTTAGCCTTTGCCATAATGATGTACTTAATTGTGTGCAAAGATACAAAAAAGCGTACAATCGTGCAAAGCGGCCTCGGTGATAATTCCTTATGTTTTGTTAACCAATTGAAAGTCAGCATACTATCAAGCCAAATATAGCTTAGTATCACCAGCACGGTAGCCTAGTATCGCCAGCACGGTAGCTTAGTATCGCCAAGACGCGGGCTTTCTTAGGGCAAGGCAGAAGCTTTGTATGGACAAGACAAGGGGGGAAGATTGGCTATTTTTTGCATTAATTTCCGATATTTCTTCGTTATGTGGCAAATAATGCCTTATTTTGCACCGCGTTAGCGAACTGAACTTAACATATTTAACCCATAACGAAATGGAAATAGTACATACTGTCAGGGACTTGCAGGCGTCATTGTCCGCCCTGCGCGCCCAAGGAAAGACGGTAGGGCTGGTGCCTACGATGGGAGCCCTGCATGCTGGACATGCATCATTGGTAAAACGCAGCGTGGCCGAAAACGACGCCACCGTGGTAAGCGTGTTTGTGAATCCTACCCAATTCAACGACAAAACTGATTTAGAGAAATATCCGCGTACGCTGGAGGCCGACTGCCGACTGCTGGATGAGTGCGGCGCCACGATAGCCTTCGCCCCATCGGTGGAGGAAGTCTATCCCGAGCCGGACACGCGCCGGTTCAGCTATGCCCCGCTGGACACGGTGATGGAGGGCAAGTACCGCCCCGGCCACTTCAACGGAGTGTGCCAGGTGGTGAGCAAGCTGTTCGACATGGTGAAGCCCGACCGCGCCTACTTTGGCGAGAAAGACTTCCAGCAACTGGCCATCATCCGCGAAATGGTGCGCCAGATGCATTTCCCCCTCCAGATAGTGGGTTGCCCCATCGTGCGCGAAGCCGACGGTCTGGCCTTGAGCAGCCGCAACAATCGCCTGACGCCCGAACAACGCACCGAGGCCCTGCAAATCTCGCAGACGCTCTTCGCCAGCGTGGAGTATGCCAAGAGCCACACGGTGGCCGAGACGAAGCAGTTCGTGGAGGACCGCATTGCGGCTGCCCCGGGGCTTCGGTTGGAATATTTCTCCTTGGTAGACGGCAACACGTTGCAGGACGTGTCCGCGTGGGATGACAGCACCTACATCGTGGGGTGCATCACCGTCTTCTGCGGGGAAATCCGCCTGATTGACAACATTAAATATAAGGAATAAGAAGAGATGCTGATAGAAGTATTGAAATCCAAGATTCATTGCGCCCGCGTCACCGAGGCCAACCTCAACTACATGGGCAGCATCACCATCGACGAGGACTTGCTGGACGCTGCCAACATGATTGCCGGCGAGAAGGTGGCCATCGTGGACAACAACAACGGCGAGCGCTTCGAAACGTATATCATCAAGGGCGAGCGCGGCTCGGGGTGCATCTGCCTGAACGGAGCCGCCGCCAGGAAAGTGCAGCCGGACGACATTGTCATCATCATGTCCTATGCCCTGATGGACTTCGAGGAGGCCAAGACGTTCAAGCCTACGGTGGTATTCCCCGACCCGGCGACGAACAGGCTGGTGTGAGGCATAATTAAAAGGTTATTGTGAAGGAGTTTCCTGATGAATGCGGGGAACTTCTTTTCTTTTTTCAGATTATAAAGTATCTGTATATGGAAACTTTTGTTTAACTTTGCCCTCGTAAATCAAAGACTATGAGGATTCCCTTATTTAAATTGGTGTTGACCCGTGAAGCGGAAGATTTTCTGCGTTCTTTGCCTCTGCCGGCGAGGGACAAGATGGCTCACAATATACAGCGAATTGCCAAGGGAGAGCGCAACAGCGAGATCTTCAAGAAACTGGAGAACACAGAGATTTGGGAATTCCGCACGTTGTTCAACAAAACGGCATACCGTTTGTTCGCATTTTGGAATACGGACGGAGAAACGCTGGTGATTGCCACGCATGGCATCATCAAGAAAACACAAAAGACTCCCGCCAAGGAAATAGCAAAGGCGGAAACTATACGGAAAGCATACTTTAAAAACAAATAAGTTATGGCACAAATGGATCTGAAACCTTTTGATGAGTTGCTGGATGAATTATACGGCAAACCAGGCACACCCCGGCGTGATGATTTTGAGCGTGCCGTGGATGCTGACGTGAAGGCTTGGGAGATGGGCGAGGCCATCCGGAAAGCCCGCCAAGAGCGTCACCTGACGCAGGAAGAACTGGGCGAGCGCATTGGCGTGAAGAAAGCCCAGATTTCCCGCATTGAGAAGGGACGCAACCTGACTATCGGTACCTTGTCCCGTGTGTTTAAGGCATTGGGTGTTCCTGCTTCGTTGGATGTGGCCGGGGTGGGGAAGGTGGCGTTGTGGTGACATATAATAATGTATGCTTATGAAAACCTATTTGCTTGACATTCTTAATAAGTTTCAGAGGTTTGGCGAGAACTTAGATGTGAAAACCATACTTTGCAATAAAGCATGGCTAATCTTTAATGATTCAGGGGATAAGGAGGTGTATATCTTTCAAGAAGACGGTACTCTTTTGGTGTCAGTCAATGGCGAAGTAAGCAATGCCACCTGGCAATATGTTTCGGCCAATAAATCTTTGATTATTTCCTCCGACGGCCATTCTTATATGCTTCGTCCTTCATTTATGGATGATGTTATTTTCGTTCTCCAACAGGATGGTACGAATAAGTTTGCTTTCATGATTCATGAGGAGCAGAGCAAGCATTTTCATCCGAAATCATTGGCAGAGCTTAATGCTTATTTTGAGGAGAAAGTGCAAAAGCAACTGGAAGTAAAGAGGCAAGCTGAATTGAATGCTATAGCGGAAAAACGTGCAGAGCGAGAGCAGATTTTAAGATGCACGGTGTCAGAGAAATGGGATAAGGATAAAAAATATGTTTTGAAGTCCGATTCTCAATATCAAGCATTAAAGCGAATGTGTATTAAGCGAGGATTAATATGGACTATTGCTATATGTCTAATAATGTTGGTTTTAATATTGTTTTCAACATATTCGATATTTGGAAATGGCTTGTATTTAAGTTGGGATGTAACGCTTTATGTGATTTTTATGTCGTGTGTGGTTTTGTTTTGGAGGATTGTAATGCTTTGGAGCAAATGTGATTCATATATAATTCAAAGACGTGAGATGTATATGAATAAATACATTAAAGAAGGACATAAAGAATTATATTTAGAATAGAACTATGGGGAATGCCATTTTTTTATTTTGATATTCCATTATTTTAGAGCCTGTTTAAATTTTGCTCAGCCTCATTTTGAGGGCTGTTTCCGAGGATATTTTTCTGTTGTCATGAGGAGCGTAGCGGGCTACGTGACGAATAACAACAGGAAAAGAGACCGGAAAGAGGCTCAAAAAGGGGCTGATAAAAACTTAAAAGAGGAAAATTTAAACAGGCTCTTAATTTTCTCGCCATAAGATAAAGGTATAACGATAAAGGCTTACGTCTTCTGCAAGGAAGCACGTAAGCCTTTGTCGTTGTCAATGGGTTAATCTTGTTGCCTTATCCGCGCAACTGCCTGTCCATCGCCGCCGCCGCGCGCCGTCCGTCGCCCATGGCCAGGATGACCGTGGCGCCGCCGCGCACGATGTCGCCGCCGGCAAAGATGAAGGGGATGGACGACTGCATGTCGTCGTTCACCGCGATGGTGCCCTTGCGGCCCAGCTCCAGGCCCTCAACGGAGTGGGGCACGATGGGGTTGGGGCTGACACCCACGCTGACGATGGCCAGGTCGATGTCCAGCGTCTCCGTCGCGCCGGGGATGGGCACGGGGCTACGGCGGCCGGAGGCATCGGGTTCGCCCAGCTCCATCTTCTGGAGGACGACTTGCCTCACGCGGCCCTGCTCGTCGGCCAGGTATTCAATGGGGTTGTGCAGGGTGAGGAACTCCACGCCCTCTTCCTTGGCGTGCTTCACCTCCTCTATTCTTGCGGGCATCTCGGCCTCGCTGCGGCGGTAGACGATGATGGCGCGCTCGGCACCCAAGCGTTTGGCCGTGCGGACGGAGTCCATGGCCGTGTTTCCGCCGCCGATGACCACCACGCGCTTGCCGAAGGGCACGGGGGTGTCACTGTCCTCGCTGGCGGCATCCATCAGGTTGACGCGCGTCAGGTATTCGTTGGACGAGAGGATATTGATGCTGTTCTCGCCGGGGATGTTCATGAAGTTGGGCAGGCCGGCGCCGCTGGCCACGAACACGCCACGGAAGCCGGCTTCCTTCAGTTCGACGATGCTCAGCGTCTTGCCGATGATGCAGTCTTTCTCGAACTGCACGCCCATCTTGGCCAGGTTGTCAATCTCCACGTCCACAATCTTGTTGGGCAGGCGGAACTCAGGAATGCCGTACTTCAGCACGCCGCCAATCTCGTGCAGGGCCTCGAAGACGGTGACGTCGTAACCCATCTTCGCCATGTCGCCTGCAAAGGACAGGCCAGCGGGGCCGCTGCCCACGACGGCCACCTTGATACCGTTCTTCTCCTGGATGTCGGGCACGGAGATTTGCCCGCTGTCGCGCTCATAGTCGGCTGCGAAGCGTTCCAGGTAGCCGATGGCCACGGCGGGCTCGTTCATCTTCAGGTGGATGCATTTCGATTCGCACTGCTTCTCCTGTGGACAGACGCGGCCGCAGACGGCGGGCAGGGCGCTGGTCTCCTTCAAGGTCTTGGCGGCCTGGAGGAACTCACCCTTCTCGATGTGCTTGATGAAGCGGGGGATGTCGATGCCTACGGGGCAGCCCGTCATGCAGCCGGGGTTGGCGCAATCTAAGCAACGCTTGGCTTCGGTCAGGGCCTGCTCCTCGTTCAGGCCGAGGTTCACCTCCTCGCGGCGGCTGTGGCTGCGGTATTCGGGATCCAGTTCCGGCATCTTGACGCGGGGGATGGCGGTGCGTTCCTTGGGCTTCATGGCCTTGCGGAGTTCCACGCGCCAGGGGGCATTACGGGTCTTGTCTTCCTCTTGTTGCACGGGTTCGCCGGTGGCCTGACAGGTGTCGGGATGCTCCAGTTTGTGCATCTCCTCACGTTCATAGGGCTTGAAGGCACCCATGCGCTTCAGCATCTCGTCGAAGTCCACCTGGTGGCCGTCGAACTCGGGGCCGTCCACGCAGACGAACTTGGTCTTGCCGCCCACGGTGATGCGGCAGGCGCCGCACATGCCCGTGCCGTCCACCATGATGGTGTTGAGCGACACGTCGGTGGGGATGTCATACTTCTTGGTCAGCAGGCAGACGAACTTCATCATGATGGCGGGGCCGATGGCAAAGCATTTGTCCACCTTCTCACGCAGGATGACCTGCTCCACGCCCTGCGTGACGAGGCCCTTCTGGCCATACGAGCCGTCGTCAGTCATGATGATGACCTCGTCGCTGGAGGCGCGCATCTCTTTCTCTAATATGATGAGTTCCTTAGTACGTCCGGCCAGCACGGTGATGACGCGGTTGCCGGCGGCCTTCAGGGCCTGGACGATGGGGAGCATGGGTGCGACGCCCACGCCTCCTCCGGCGCAGACCACGGTGCCGAAGTTCTCGATGTGCGTGGCTTGCCCCAGCGGGCCCACGACGTCGGTGATGCAGTCGCCCTCTTGCAACTCGCACAGGCGGGTGGAGGACAGGCCCACTTCCTGCACCACGAGGGTGATGGTTCCGGCCACGGGGTCGGCTTCGGCGATGGTGAGGGGCATGCGTTCGCCCTTCTCGCCGACGCGGACGATGACGAAGTGCCCGGCCTTGCGCGACCGGGCGATGAGCGGTGCTTCAACCACGAGCTTGAAGACCTTCTCGGAGAAATGTTCTTTGTGGAGTATCTTATTCATATCGGTTAGTATGTAATTACGTATCTACGTGTGTTTTGGGGGTATCCGCCCGCAAAAATACAAAAAAAAGCGGACGCCAATCCCGTTGTCCGCCTTTTTCTTGAGTTTTTACTCACCGTGTTCAACCCAACTGGCTGTTGTCGCCGTCCTCGTCTTCGCCGGAGACGTTGTTGTCGGGGGGGCGGGTTCCGCTTCTTCAAGCCTTTCACAATGCGATAGGATTATTCCCTGAATTCCCCTTCTATCAGATTCAGCATCTTCAACGTCGCCTTGATGGCCGCTTCCGTCTGGTCGGCATCCAGCCCTCGAGTGCGGAAGACGCGGCCCCGGAAGCTCCAGGTGATGACCGTCTGCACAAAGGCGTCCGTCCGTCCGCCAGGAGGGATGGAGACGGCGTAGTTGGTCAGCATGGGGAAGTCGCGGCCCAGCGTCACCTTGTACACCTTGCGCAGGGCGCGTACAAAGGCGTCGTACTGGCCGTCGCCGCTCGAGTTCTCTTCGTATTCCTTGCCGTTCACCTCTACCTTGAGGGTGGCCAGGGGCTTGAGGCCGTAGGCCAGGTTGACGACGTAGCTCTTCAGGCGAACGCGGTCGCTCTGCACGTCGTGCTTCAGCACGTCACTGACGATGTAGGGCAGGTCTTCCTGCGTCACCAGTTCCTTCTTGTCGCCCAGCTCGATGATGCGTTCGGTGACCTTGCGCATGGATTCTTCGTCCAGCTCCAGGCCCAGGTCTTCCAGGTTCTTGCGGATGTTGGCCTTGCCGGAGTTTTTGCCCAGGGCGTACTCACGCTTACGGCCGAAGCGTTCGGGCAGGAGGTCGTTGCAATAGAGGTTGCTCTTGTTGTCGCCATCGGCATGGACGCCCGCCACTTGGGTGAAGACATTCTCGCCTACGATGGGCTTGTTGGGCGGGATGACCACGCCGCTGTACGACTCCACCACGCGGCTTACGTCGTTCAGCCTGCTCTCGTCGATGCGCGTCACTGCCTCGAAGTGGTCCTTCAGGATGGCCTGCACGGAAGCCAGGGGGGCATTGCCGGCCCGCTCCCCGAGGCCGTTGATGGTGGTGTGCAGTCCCCGACATCCGCTCAGCACGGCGGCCAAGACGTTGGAGACGGCCAGGTCGTAGTCGTTGTGCGCGTGGAAGTCGAAGTGCTTGTCCGGGTACCGCTTCAGCATCTTGCGCATGTACTCGATGACTTGCAAGGGGTTCAGTATGCCCAACGTATCGGGCAGCATGAAGCGGCGGATGGGCGTGGCGCACAGGGCGTCCATGAGTTGGAAAACATACTCCGGAGAATCCTTCATGCCGTTGCTCCAGTCCTCCAGATACACGTTGATTTCCAAGTCCTGCGCCTGGGCATATTCCACCACGCGAAGGATGTCGGAGATGTGCTCTTCCGGCGTCTTTTTGAGTTGGCAAGTGCAGTGCTTCAGCGAGCCCTTGCACAGGAGGTTGATGACGCGGCATCCGGTGGCCCGTATCCAGTCAACGGACTGGTGCCCGTCCACGAAGCCCAAGACTTCAACGCGGGACAAGAGGTCGCGCCTTGCCGCCCAGTCGCATATCATCCGCACGGCCTGCGACTCGCCTTCGGACACGCGGGCCGATGCCACCTCCACGCGGTCCACCTTCAGTTCCTCCAGCAGGAGGCGGGCAATCATCAGCTTCTCGTGGGGCATGAAGGACACGCCGCTGGTCTGTTCACCGTCGCGCAGGGTGGTGTCCATTATTTCTATGATGGGATGTGTCATACGTCTTCTTTTAATGGCACACAGATAGTATCTGTCATCCTGAGCGGAACGGAGTGGAGTCGAAGGATCTCACGACAGCAATGCTTATCAGGAGATGTTTCGACTACGCCCTACGGGCTTCGCTCAACATGACAGATACCATTAGTGCTTATCTGTGGTTCCTTTCGTATTCAGTTATCTTGTCCTTGCTCTCCACCAGGAAGTCGATGTCGTCCAGCCCGTTCATCAGGCAATGCTTCTTGTAGGCGTTGATGTCGAAGCGTTCGCTGCGGCCGGTGGAAAGGTTGGTGACGGTCTGATTAGGCAGGTCCACACGCACCTCGGCCTTGGGATTGGCGGCGATAGTGTCGAAGAGTTCTTGCAGGAAACCTTCGCTCACCACGACGGGCAGGACGAAGTTGTTCAGCTCGTTCTGCTTGTGGATGTCGGCAAAGAAGCTGCTGATGACCACGCGGAAGCCATAGCCCGCCAACGCCCAGGCGGCATGTTCGCGGCTGCTGCCCGAACCGAAGTTTTTGCCCGCCACGAGGATGCAACCGCTGTACGTGGGATTGTTCAGCACGAAGTCCGTGTTCAGCGTGCCGTCGGGATGGTAACGCCAGTCGCGGAAGAGGTTGTCGCCAAAGAATTTCTCGTCCCTCGTCGTGGCTTTCAGGAAGCGGGCGGGGATGATTTGGTCGGTGTCTACGTTCTCCAAAGGCAGGGGGACGCAGGTGGAGGTTATGATGTCGAATTTCTGTTTCATAGTTCTATGTTGTTGGTTGGCACACAGATGATGTCTGTCATGTTGAGCGAAGCCCGTAGGGCGTAGTCGAAACATCTCCCGATGAGCAGAAACAAATCATGAGATCCTTCGACTTCACTTCGTTCCGCTCAGGATGACAGATACTCCAATGTGCCATATATTTATAATAGTGTTCTCGGGTCAGTAATACATCCCGTCACCGCCGCAGCGGCAGCCGTCAGCGGACTGGCCAGGAGCGTGCGCGAGCCGGGGCCTTGACGGCCTTCGAAGTTGCGGTTGCTGGTGGATACGGCATACTTGCCCGCAGGCACCTTGTCGTCGTTCATGGCCAGGCAAGCGGAGCAGCCGGGCTGACGTATCTCGAAGCCTGCCTCCTCCAGCACCTTGTCCAGACCCTCGGCCTTAATCTCGTCCAGCACCATCCACGAGCCGGGGACGAGCCAGGCAACCACGTGGTCGGCCTTGCGGCGTCCCTTGACGATGGAGGCAAAGGCGCGGAAGTCCTCGATGCGGCCGTTGGTGCAGGCGCCCAGGAACACGTAATCTATCTTCTTGCACAGCAAGGGTTCGCCCGGACGGAAGCCCATGTAGTCCATCGACTTCAGGAAGGAGGTCTGCGCCGCCTCGCCCATGCCGTCCAAAGTAGGAATGGATTGCGTGATGCCCGTGCCCATGCCGGGGTTGGTGCCGTAAGTAATCATCGGCTCAATATCCTTCGCATCGAAGCGCACTTCCTTGTCGAAGACGGCATCGTCGTCGCTCTTCAACGTGCGCCAGTAAGCCAATGCCTTGTCCCACGCCTCGCCTTTCGGGGCATAATCCCTGCCTTTAATATATTCAAAGGTCACGTCGTCGGGTGCTACCATGCCGCCACGCGCGCCCATCTCGATGGAGAGGTTGCAGAGGGTGAGCCGGCCTTCCATCGTGAGGCTGCGCACGGCCTCGCCCGCATACTCCACGAAGTAGCCCGTGGCGCCGCTGGTGGTCATCTGCTGCATCATGTAGAGGGCGAGGTCTTTGGCGGTGACGCCCTTGCCCAGACGGCCGTCCACGGTGATGCGCATGGTCTTGGGCCGCGCCTGGAGGATGCATTGCGAGGCGAGCACCATCTCCACCTCGCTGGTGCCGATGCCGAAGGCCACCGCACCCATCGCCCCGTGCGTGGAGGTGTGGGAGTCGCCGCAGACGATGGTCATGCCCGGCAGCGTCAGTCCCCGCTCCGGACCGACGACGTGGATGATGCCGTTCTTGGGGTTCATCATGCCGAAGTGCGTCAGGCCGAAGTCCTCGGCATTCTTGGCCAAGGTGTCCACCTGGGTGCGCGACACGGGGTCTTCTATCGGCTTGTCCTGGTCGTGCGTCGGCGTGTTATGGTCGGGCATACAATAGATGTGGTCGGGGCGGAAGCATTTCAGCCCCCTTTTCCGCATCCCCTCGAAGGCCTGCGGACTGGTCACCTCGTGGCAGTAGAGGCGGTCGATGTAGAGCTGCGTAGGCCCGTCCTCCACCTGCTGCACCACGTGGGCGTCCCAGATTTTGTCGAATAGTGTATTCATCTGTCTCTGTTATTTCTTAATAATAAATATTCATTACATTCTTTCTCCTCGCCGGAATCCCCCATGAAGGTGGTTGACACTTCTGATAAGTGTCCCTGAGACTTCTGATAGGTGTCACCGACACTTCTGATAAGTGTCGCACACACTTCTGATAAGTGTCAACGCCCGGCCTTTACCCCCGCTACAATGCCTTCTGACGGGGGCATCGGTCGGCAGGCAGTCGACAAGCGGCCTTTTCCGAGGAGATAATCATTCTTTACAAATCAGTCCAGCTTGAACTTGTTGATGCAGTCGATGTACGCTTCTACCGACGCGGCGATGATGTCCGTATTGGCGCCGAATCCGTAGTAGATGCGGTTGTCGTACTCCACCTGCATGTGCACCTTGCCCATGTCGTCGCTGCCCTTGCTGATGGCCTGTATGGTGAACTCTTTCAGCACCATCTGGCGGTCGATTATCTTCTTCAGCGCCTTGATGGCGGCGTCCACGGGGCCGTTGCCCGAGGCGCAGGCTTCGAACTTCTCGCCGCTGATGTCCAGCCCCAGGCTTGCCACGGAGTGCACGCCTACGCCGCTGGTCACTTGCAGGTAGTCCAGCTTGATGCGGTGGTTCTGGGTGCGGTCGGCGCCTGCCAGCACGAGGATGTCGTCGTCATTGATGTCCTTCTTCTTGTCGGCCAGTTTCAGGAAGTCCTCATATACCTTGTCCAGCTTCTCCTGGTCGAGGTTGACGCCGAGGATGTGCAGGCGGTTCTTCAGGGCGGCACGACCGGAGCGGGCGGTGAGGACGATGCTGTTGTCGTCGATGCCCACGTCGTGCGGGTCGATTATCTCGTAAGTCTGCACGTTCTTCAGCACGCCGTCCTGGTGGATGCCGCTGCTGTGGGCGAAGGCGTTACGCCCCACGATGGCCTTGTTGGGCTGCACGGGCATGTTCATCAGGCTGGACACCATGCGGCTCGTGGGGTAAATCTTCTGCGTGTTGATGTTGGTCTCGATGTCGATGTCCTTGTGGCACTTGATAATCATGGCCACCTCCTCCAGCGACGTGTTGCCCGCCCGCTCGCCTATGCCGTTGATGGTGACTTCCACCTGCCGTGCGCCGTTCAGCACGCCCGCCATGGTGTTGGCCGTGGCCATGCCCAGGTCGTTGTGGCAATGCGTGGAGATGACGGCGTTGTGGATGCCGTCCACGTGCTCCATCAGGTATTTAATCTTCGCGCCATACTCGGAGGGGAGGCAGTAGCCCGTCGTGTCGGGGATGTTCACCACCGTGGCGCCCGCCTTGATAACCGCCTCGATGACGCGAGCCAGGTACTCGTTGTCCGTGCGTCCGGCGTCTTCGGCGTAGAACTCCACGTCGTCCACATATCTCTTTGCATACTTCACGGCCGCCACCGCCCGCTCGATAATCTCCTCGCGATTACTGTTGAACTTGTACTTGATATGCTCGTCGCTGGTGCCGATGCCCGTGTGGATGCGCTTGTGCTTGGCGTACTTCAAGGCTTCCGCCGCCACGTCGATGTCCTTCTGCACGGCGCGGGTCAGGGCACATATCGTGGGCCACGTCACCGCCTTGGATATCTCAATCACCGAGTTGAAGTCGCCCGGACTGGATATGGGAAACCCCGCCTCGATGACGTCCACGCCCAACAACTCCAACTGCTTGGCCACTTGAATCTTCTCTACCGTATTCAGCTGACACCCGGGCACCTGTTCGCCGTCCCGGAGTGTCGTGTCAAAGATGAATAATCTGTCGCTCATTTCTCTTATCTGTATTTATAGTTTGTATCTAACAAAAAAGCCTTTCGCACCAGGAAGTGAGAAAGGCTTTCATATATCCATCATTCATTTTACATATATTCATGCACAACACTCACTTCCACTACATTTAGATAGCAGAATAATAATGCCGCACAATAGAATATATGTAAAGTTCTGGTTCATCTTACTATTTGTTATTAACGCCGCAAAGTTATAGATTATTTCTCATCTCACAAATAAAACCATAACTTTTTTATTCAAGAAAACTTCATCTTATAAGCAAAAAGGGAAGACAGGCGTTAATATGACAGATAAAAACCAAGAATAGAAAGAATATTATATATAAAAAAAGATCCCCTCCCCAGTTTCCTGAGGAAGGGACCCACACTTGGAAAAAAACGGCGGCGACCTACTCTCCCACTGTCACGCAGTACCATCGGCGCGCACGGGCTTAACTGCTCTGTTCGGA
>CALUJC010000044.1 GCA_944320865.1 uncultured Bacteroides sp.
CTGAAGCACTGCAAGGGTACACAATCCAGCAATCAAAACAACTGACTTTGTTTTAATTTTATCCCGAACTCACGTATTGAATGGAAACTACAATGTGGGGGAACATAATAATCAATATGAGGTTTGGACACAATTCAATAAAGGAGGAGAAAAGATAACCTTGACCGGTACGGGACAAAGAGCCGATCTGGACAAGAAACTTCCAGCCTATACAGAAGGATATACAGACGCCGAATTAGGAGGATTATGGGCCATGTATGGAGTTTACTTCATGACTTGTGTTCCCAGAAGTGAGACTGAGGCCTATACCTTGGTCATACGCAGGGATGTAGGTGCGCCGGAGAAATGCACCGTTTACACGTATGGTTTTGTAGGGAACATGACCATGGCACGCCCCGTGCGCCCCGTAAAAGAGACTAACTAAACTCACCCAGATAAATAAAGACCTATTTAAGCGAAATAGGAATTTCCCTCTCCGTCGTGAGGCGGGGCGTCTTCCTTCGAGCCAAGGAAGCATCGTTTGTTTGTTTTGTTTGCGGAGGATGCCACGAATGTGCAGCAATAGCAACATTTGGGGCATCCTCTTTTTTTTGAAATGCAAACAATACACTTTTTCAAGCAGATTTGCTACAATTGTCATTCAAAACAATAAGCAAGCATGGTGTCATGGATAAGACCCCAATACCCACCAAGCGGCCTAATCCGCACCCAAAGTGAGGGTAGCCGGTTGTAAGCCTTCGCCTTCAACGGTGAGCACGGCTTCGCCCGCTTCTCCAGAAACACTTTGCAACAGTATCTGTGCCAGCCCATTGAAGGCACGTACTTGGAAGGTGCGGGCATCAGGGTCGGCAGGACGCTCGGCATCGTGCCAGGCAGGGTCGCCATTACCAACCCCTAAAATGCGCACGGGGCCACTGACGGAGAACGTCAGCATGGGGCAGGCGTCGGGCACGAAATGCTTCTTCTTGTCCTGCAACTCGACTTTGACCACAGAAAGGTCGCGCCCATCGGCTTGGGGGGCCAGATAATCGGCCGACAGAACGATGCGGGAAGCCTCATCGGCGGTTTCCACCTGCTCCGTCAGGATGCGTTTGCCTGATTTATAGCCAACGGCTTTCACCTTGCCGGGACGGTAAACTGCACGCCAGGACAAGTGCCCGTTTTTCGGCATGGATTTACGCCCCAGGCGCTTGCCATTGACGGTAAGTTCCACTTCATCGCAATTGCTATAGACGTAGATGTCGATGCTGTCGCCCACGTGGGATTCGGGCAAATTCCAATGGGGCAGAATGTGGAGCACAGGCTCGTCCGTCCACCACGATTTCAAGTAATAAGCCTCATCCTTGGGGAAACCGCAATAATCCAGAATGCCGAACTGGGAGCCGGTGGCAGGATACTTCATGGGGTTGGGTTCGCCCCGGTAATCGAAGCCTGTCCAGTAGAATAATCCCGCCAGGTAGGGACGTTCGGCATAGAACTTCCAGCCACGCTCTATACAATTGAGCAGACTGTCACGCCCACTGGGCTTACGGTTGTGGGCCATCATGCGTCCGGAGGCGGCATCGGTGAAATAAACGCCGCGCGTGCCGCAACCGGAGGTTTCCTCCGAGCCAAGGGCACAACGTTGCGGATAGTCCTTGCGATGCTGCTCTACGGGGTTTTGAAGGATATAGTTGTATCCGGCCACATCGGCGGGCTTAACAATTTCAGCGCCGCCGCTGCTGGCTACCGTCATGGGGCGTGTGGGGTCGAAACGATGGCAATATTCACGCATGGTGGCGGCAATGCGCTCACCGGTCACCTTGCCTTCAATGCCCCACTCCTCATTGCCCACACTCCACAGGATGACGCAAGGATGGTTGCGGTCGCGTTCAATCATGCGGCGCAGCAGCCCCAGGTGCTCTTGGTTGATGCCCGTCAGGCGGTTTTCTTCGAGGACAAGGATACCTTCACGGTCGCAGGCATCGAGCATTTCGGGTGTCATGGGGTTATGGGAAGAACGATAGGCATTGCAGCCAAACTTTTTCAATTGCTTCAGACGATAGATTTGCAAAGCATCGGGGATACCTGCACCTACCCCGGCATGGTCTTGATGCATGTTCACGCCTTTCAGCTTCACCGGCTGACCGTTCAAGAGGAAACCTCGGTCGGGGTCGAAGGCTATGTGGCGGATGCCGGTCGTCGTGAGGTAAGTATCGACCAACTGTTCACCTTGATACACTTCGGTGCGCACGGTATACAAATAAGGTGTATCCGTGCTCCAAAGTTTCGGATGGGAAACGGTCATGCCAACCTTGGTGGTGCCGGTTGTTTTGGGCTGCAGGGAGCTGGGCGAGGTTTCGCACCGGGCAACGGCCTGTCCGTCGGCATCGACCAGCGTATGGCGCAAGGTATAGCCGGCAGACGTTAGGCCGGAGTTCTCCACCGTGGTTTCCACCATAAGCATGGCGGTATCGTAGGGAGCTTCGAGCCTGCTATACACAAAGGTGCCGAAAGGTGCCACATGCACCGGTTCCGTCTTATCCAGCCACACGTGGCGATAGATGCCTGCACCTTCATAAAACCAGCCTTCCTCCAGCGTGGCATCGGCACGGACACAGATAAGGTTTTCACCACCATAATTGAGATAATCGGTTATGTCATACACTTGAGTAGCGTATCCGCTGGGTTCGTGGCCTACATAGAAACCGTTCACCCAGATGCGGGCATCGCGGAAAATGCCGTCGAAACGGAGGGTAATATGACGCCCTAAATCTTCCGCAGGCACCTTGAACGTCTTGCGATACCAGCCGACACTGGTTTCCGGATAACGATAACCTACCGTTTTATACCCATGGCTATGGCTTGCCTGGGCATCGAAGGGGAGGTCGACCACCCAGTCGTGGGGCAAATCCACACGCTTCCAGGTAGAGTCGTCGAACTTGTCGCTATAAGGCCCCGCGTTGTGAATGGAGGCAGCCTTAGTGAGGTAATTGAAGTACTCGGTGCCACACCCGAAGTCTTTCTCGGGCGAAGAGGCATTTCCAAAGGCAAAGCGCCAATCCTCATCCAACAGGATGTGTTCGCGGAGCGGTTGGCTTGCCCAGACAAAGGGGACGACAAAGAGGCACATTGCCAAGCACAATGTTTTGCAAAGTTTCGGGAATAGATTGTTTTTCATAATTATAAGAACTTTTTTTCTTTGCAAATATAGGCCGTAAAGACGACATTGAACTGTGCTTTTTTTATCATTTTCCGACACTTTATGTTGCATCCGGGGTAAAAAACGGCATACAGATTGCATCATTCAGGGAAAAGTTTATAAATTTGGAGCCGACGAACCAAATATTAACCACTCAATCTATAAACAATATGCAAGACAAGAAATTCGGATACTTCGACGACGCCACCCGCGAATATGTCATTACCAACCCCAAGACTCCTTGGCCCTGGATTAACTACCTGGGAAATGAAAACTTCTTTTCACTGATATCGAATACCGCCGGAGGATACTCCTTTTACAAGGATGCCAAATTCCGCCGCATCACCCGCTACCGGTACAACAATGTGCCCATGGACAACGGCGGGCGGTACTTCTACATCAATGACGGAGATACTGTATGGACACCGGGATGGAAGCCCTGCAAGACGGCGCTCGACTTCTACGAATGCCGCCATGGCATGAGCTACACCCGTATCACGGGTGCAAAGAACGGCATTGAGGCAAGCATCTTATTCTTCGTGCCCCTCAACACACAAGCAGAAGTACAAAAACTGACCTTGCACAATAAAAGCGGCAAGACACGCAAACTAAAGCTCTTCTCGTTCATAGAATGGTGTTTGTGGAATGCAGCCACGGACATGGAAAACTTCCAACGCAACTTCTCGACAGGTGAAGTAGAAGTGGACGGCCCGGTGATTTACCACAAGACGGAATACAAAGAACGGCGCGACCATTATGCCTTCTATAGCGTAAACACTCCCATCAATGGCTTCGACACCGACCGCGAGACGTTTGTCGGCCTGTACAACGAATTCAGCGAGCCGGAAAAAGTATTGGAAGGGCATCCCGGCAACAGCATTGCACACGGCTGGAGCCCTATTGCTTCACACTACCTGGAGGTAGAATTACAACCGGGTGAAAGCAAAGACTTCATCTTCCTGCTCGGCTATGTGGAAAACAAACAGGAGGAGAAGTTTGAGCCGCACGCTTCTGCCAACAGCACCATCCTGCAAAGCACGCCCAGCTGTCCCCTCGTGAACAAAACGAAAGCCCGGGCCATGATAGCCTCGCTGGACACTACCGCCAAGGTAGATGCCGCCTTCGCCGAGCTGAAGGCTTATTGGGACCACCTGCTGGACATCTATGTAGTCAGCACCGGTGAGGAAAAGCTGGACCGCATGGTCAACATCTGGAACCAATACCAATGCATGATTACCTTCAACATGTCGCGCTCGGCCTCCTTCTTCGAAAGTGGCATCGGCCGGGGTATGGGCTTCCGCGACAGCAACCAAGACCTGGTGGGATTCGTGCACCAGATACCGGAACGTGCCCGCGAGCGCATCATCGACATTGCCTCCACCCAATTCCCCGACGGAGGCTGCTACCACCAATACCAACCTCTGACCAAGCGCGGCAACAACGACATAGGCGGAGGCTTCAACGACGACCCCATGTGGCTTATCTTCGGCACCGTGGCCTACATCAAGGAGACGGGCGACTTCAGCATCCTGCAAGAGCCCGTTCCGTTCGACAATAAAGAAGGGTCGGAAGTCTCGCTGTTCGAACACCTGAGGATTTCATTCAACCATGTTGTAGACAACCTGGGGCCACACAAGCTGCCCCTGATAGGACGCGCCGACTGGAACGACTGCCTCAACCTGAACTGCTTCTCGTGGGACCCCAATGAATCGTTCCAAACCACCGAAAACAAGACAGAAGGTTCGAAAGCCGAATCGCTGATGATAGCCGGCCTGTTCGCGGTGTGCGGACGCGACTATGTGGAACTGTGCCGCCAGATAGGCAAGGAAGAGGAAGCCGACCGCGCACAAGCCTGCATAGACCAGATGGTAGATGCCGTAAAACAATACGGTTGGGACGGCGACTGGTATCTGCGCGCCTACGATTACTTTGGCAACAAAGTCGGCTCGAAGGAAAATGAAGAAGGGCAAATATTCATCGAATCGCAAGGCTGGTGCAGCATGGCCGGCATCGGATTGGAAGAGGGCATGGTACAAAAGGCACTCGACTCCGTAAAAGAGCGCCTGGACTGCGAGCATGGCATCGTGCTGAACAATCCGGCCTTCACGCGCTACTACGTGGAATATGGCGAAATATCCACTTACCCCGCCGGATACAAAGAAAATGCCGGTATCTTCTGCCACAACAACCCGTGGGTCATCATCGGCGAAACCGTATTGGGACGCGGAGACCGTGCCTGGGAGTACTTCCGCAAGATATGCCCCTCATACACCGAAGAGCACAGCGCCTTGCACAAGGTAGAGCCCTACGTGTACTCGCAGATGATAGCCGGTAAGGATGCTGCCCGCCCGGGTGAAGCAAAAAACAGCTGGCTCACCGGCACCGCTGCCTGGAACTACTATGCCATCACCCAGTTCATTCTGGGCATCAAGCCGGCTTACGACGGACTGGTCATCGACCCGTGTATTCCTGCTGACTGGAAAGGCTTCAGCGTAAAACGCAAATTCCGTGGAGCAGAATACCACATCACTGTGAAGAACCCCAATGGCGTGTGCAAGGGCGTGAAGAGCATCACCGTAGACGGGCAGACCATCAGCGGCAACCTGGTGCGCCATCAGCCCGGCGTACACACGGTGGAAGTGACCATGGGAATGTAAGGTCACCTCGTAAAGTTGCTACTTAAAACATCAACAAGACATGTTTACCATCAGAAAAGCGACGACAGACGACTGCGCGCTCATCCGGAAGCTAGCCTGGCAGGTCTTTCCGGAAACGTATAAAGACATCCTGACTCCCGACCAGATAGACTACATGATGGAATGGATGTACTCCGAAGAAAACATCCGGAAGCAGATGGAAGAAGAAGGCCATGTCTACCTCCTGGCGTATGAAGAATGCGAGGCAGCGGGCTATGTGTCCGTCCAGCCGGAAGGAGAGGACTTGTTCCACCTCCAGAAAATCTACGTGCTGCCCTACTTCCAAGGAGCACATTGCGGGAGCTTCCTGTTTCGCGAAGCCATCAAGTACATCAAGGAGGTGCACCCCGCTCCGTGCACCATGGAGCTGAACGTAAACCGGCACAACAAAGCCCTGCACTTCTACGAGCACATGGGCATGAGGAAGGTGCGCGAAGGCGACTTTCCCATCGGGAACGGGTACTACATGAACGACTACATTATGGGTATTGACATTTAAACCAATCTCTACCTTTATGATACCAGACATCTATTCTCCTGCGGCAGACCGCTACGACAACGGCATGACCTACCGCCGTTGCGGACGGAGCGGCATCCTGCTGCCTGCCATATCCCTGGGATTGTGGCATAACTTCGGCGACGTAAATCCCTTGGCCAACTCGCAGGCCATGGCACACTACGCGTTCGACCACGGCATCACGCACTTCGACCTGGCCAACAATTACGGCCCGTCCTACGGTTCGGCCGAAGAGACTTTCGGGCAAATCATGAAGAAATCCTTCCTGCCCTATCGCGACGAACTGTTCATCTCCACCAAGGCGGGACACGACATGTGGCGCGGCCCCTACGGCGAATGGGGGTCACGCAAGTACCTGATGGCAAGCCTCGACCAAAGCCTCAAGCGCATGAACTTGGACTATGTGGACATCTTCTACAGCCACCGGTATGACCCCGACACGCCGCTGGAAGAGACCTTGCAGACGCTGGTAGACATTGTGCGGCAAGGCAAGGCGCTCTATGTGGGCATCTCCAAATACCCGAAAGACAAGGCCGAGTTTGCCTACCGCTACCTGGAGGAACGGGATGTGCACTGCCTGCTATACCAGGGTCGCTACAACCTGTTCAACCGCGAGCCCGAACAGGAAGGCATCCTACGGCAAGCCCAAGACAACGGGACGGGATTCATTGCCTTCTCCCCCTTGGCACAAGGACTGCTGACCGACCGCTACCTGCATGGCATCCCCGAAGGCTCGCGCATGTCGCACGACGCTTTCTTGAAGAAGGACACGCTCACCCCCGCCACCCTGCAACGCATCAAAGCTTTGAATGCAATTGCCGCCCGCCGTGGGCAGACGCTGGCCGAAATGGCCTTGGCATGGCTGCTCAAGGACGAAACGGTCACATCCGTCATCATCGGCGCCAGCTCGGTAGCCCAGTTGGCAGACAACCTGAAGGCTATAGGCAACACTGCCTTCACCCAGGAAGAGTTGGAAGAAATAGACAACATATAAACAAAAAGAAACACACTTATGCGAAACAACTTACTCAAGAAAGCATTGCTGCCTGCCGTATTGGCACTGTTATCCCTATGGAGCGCCACCCCCGCAAGCGCGCGCCAGTACCGCCTTGCCTCGCCCGACGGCAAGCTGAACCTTACCATCGAAACAGACGGGCAACTCACCTGGAGCATCGCGCACGACGGAACCACCGTATTGCTCCCGTCGGCCATCGCCCTGCAAGGCATGGAAGGTGCCAAAACGTCATTCCTATGGGGAGAAAACGTCAAGGTAACCGGAGCGAAGCGCACTTCGGTGCAGACCTCCTTCCCCACCCCCTTCTACAAGAAAGCCGAAGTGGAAGACCACTACAACCAGCTGACCTTGAACTGCCGGGGAGGCTACAGCGTGGAATTCCGCGCCTACGATGACGGAGCCGCCTACCGCTTTGTAAGTAAGCGGAAGCGGGCTTTCGACATCCAGAACGAGACAGCCGAGTTCAACTTCGCCGCCGACTATCCCGCCTTCATCCCCTACGTCAACGACAACCGGGGAGGCGAACGCTACAGCTTCTCGTTTGAATCCTATTACGATGAAACGCCTTTGTCGAAGCTCTATGCCGACTCTTTGGCCATCACGCCGCTTATGGTGTGCCTGCCCGAGGGCAAGAAAGCCGTAGTCATGGAGGCCGGGCTGAGCAACTACCCGGGCATGTTCCTGGTGCGCAACGAGGCAAAGGCCAACAGCCTGAAAGCTGAGTTTGCCCCCATCCCCCTGGAGAACAAGATAGGCGGGCACAACCGCCTGAACCTGGTGCCCACACGCAGGGCCGACCGGATTTACACCGCCGGCAAAAACTCCGGCCAGCGCACCTTCCCCTGGCGCGTAGTGCTGGTATCCACCCAAGACACCCAGTTGGCCAACAACGACATGGCCCAACGCCTGGCCCCGCCCTGCCGCATCGCAGACACGTCGTGGATAAAGCCGGGCAAAGTGGCCTGGGACTGGTGGAACGCCTGCATGCTGACCGGCGTGGACTTCAAGGCGGGCATGAACACGCCCACTTATAAGAAGTACATCGACTTTGCCGCCGACAACAAGCTGGAATACATCATTATCGACGACGGATGGAGCGGCACCGAGTCGCTGCTGGAAGACCTGAAGCCCGACATCGACCTGAAAGAGCTCGTTGCCTATGGCAACCGGAAAGGCGTGGGCATCATCCTGTGGGCAAGCTGGCGCAACCTGACGGGCGGAAGCGACCAATGCCCCGACACGGAGGCCATCATGAAGCACTACGCACAAATGGGCATCAAGGGCTTCAAGGTAGACTTCTTCGACCGTGACGACCAAGTGGCCATCGCCTCCATAGAGCGGATGGCCGACATTGCCGCCCGGCACCACATGGTGCTCGACCTGCACGGACTGAAACCCTACGGCCTGCAACGCGCCTACCCCAACGTACTGAACTTCGAGGGCGTGAAGGGACTGGAAAATGCCAAGTGGGAACCCATAATCAAGGGCGCGCCCCTGCACGACTTCCCCCGCTACGACGTCACCATCACCTACCTGCGCATGCTGGCCGGCCCCTTGGACTACACGCCCGGCGCCATGCGCAACGCCACCAAGAGCGAATTCCGCACCAGCAACGACCGCCCCATGAGCATGGGCACCCGCGTGCACCAGATGGCCATGTACACCGTGTTCGAAGCGCCCCTGCAGATGCTGGCCGACAGCCCCAGCCGCTACATGAAGGAGCAGGAGTGCACCGACTTCATTGCCCAAGTGCCCACCACCTTCGATGAAACCGTGGTACTGGCAGGCGAAATAGGCGAATACATTGCCTTGGCACGCCGCAAAGGCGACACCTGGTATGTGGCAGCCATGACCAACTGGACGGCGCGCAGCCTCGACATCGACCTGTCATTCCTGGGCGAAGGCAACTTCAAGGCCGAAATCTTCAGCGACGGAGTGAACGCCGACCGTGAGGCCACCGACTACAAGAAGCAAACGCGCACCGTCACCTCAGCCGACCGGCTTGAGGCTGCCATGATGCCTGGAGGCGGATGGACAGCACGCATCACACGCTGACGTAAGTATCTGTATTCAAGAGACATCCTACTTTATTTTTTCTGCACTAAAAATAAAGTGTTACTTTATTAGGAGTAAAGCGTTACTTTACTCCTAATAAAGCATTGCTTTATCCCAAGTAAAGCAACACTTACAGCAAAAGCCCAAGAAACCCGGTTTTAACACAGTTTATGCCACTGCCATGCAGGTTTGGCACAAGCCTTGCATTACTATAACATGAACTCATAAACCTAAACATTAGAACGTATGAAAAAAATGATTCCCCTCTTACTGCTGGCAGCACTGGCGCTGGCAGCCTGCGAGAAAGAACCCGATAGGGGCGAACTCGACTACAAGTTTATGGTCTACACCGACTACGACACCGGGCACGACTTCAGCACTGCCCACACGTACTATCTGCCGGACAGCATTCTGCTGATAGGCAACTACCCCACGGCACAATATTGGAAAGACAGCTATGCCCAACGCATCATCGGCACCTATGCCGACAACATGGAAAGTCTGGGCTACACGCGCACCGACAAGCGCGAAAGCGCCGACCTGGGCCTGCAAGTGAGCTACGTAGAAAACACCTACCATGCCATCGTAGGCGGAAGCCCCGAATGGTGGTGGAATTATTCCGGCTACTGGAACCTGGGCTATTGGGGCAACTGGGGCCATTGGTACTACCCCTACGTGGTACACTACAGCTTCAGCACGGGAGCCTTCATAGCCGAAATGCTCGACCTGAAAGCCCCGCAAGGCGAAGACGAACAACTGCCCGTGGTGTGGAGCAGCTACATGACCGGACAGCTGAGCGGCTCGCAAGCCTTCGACGTGCAGCAGACCATCGACGGCGTAAACCAGTCGTTCGACCAGTCGGCCTACCTTGCACATTGATGACCCCACTTAGGGAACGACATCCATACACATATTACTCTTTAAAATAAACCGGATATGAAAACCATCAAACATATTTCTTTCAAGAGCCTCGTGCTTGTCGCCCTGGCCACACTCTTCACGCTGCCCGCAAAAGCGCAAATGACCGACAACGGCTATGCCAACATCGACTGGCAATACAACTTCCCCATCAATAATGCCTTTACCGACCGCTCCAGCGGATGGGGCATGAACTTCGACGGCGGCTATTTCCTCACGGAGAATTGGGCAATAGGCGCCTTCCTCTCCTACCACACCAACCACGAATATGTGCCCAGGCGCACCATCACCAGCGGCAGCGCCAGCCTCACCACCGACCAGCAGCACAGCACCTTCCAGCTGCCCTTCGGTCTGGAGACGCGCTACGCCTGGAACAGGGGACGGGCCTTCCAACCCTATGCCGGCCTAAGGGCTGGCGCACAATACGCCCGTCTCAGCTCGGAGTTCAACATCTTTGAGAATGCGGAAAAGACATGGGGCTTCTACGTGTCGCCCGAGGTGGGCATCAACATCTTCCCGTGGGCCTATGGCCCCGGCCTGCACATTGCCGCCTACTACAGCTATGCCACCAACCAAGGCGAGGTGATGAAGTGCGGCGTGGACGGCCTCAACAACATTGGGGTGCGGATAGGTATTTCGTTCTAAAAGAAGATACTGACACAGGAAAGTGCGAGGGGGACGTGCCCAGTCTATTCGGCACGCCCCCCTCTCTTATTTCTTCTTCATCGACTGATAAATTACCTCCTGGATGCGGGTGCGTATGTCCAGCGAAGCGAGCTTGTTGTTCCACACGCGCGGATAGGTGCGGTTGCTCAGGAAAACGTATACCAGGTTGTTGTCCGGATCCATCCAGGCGCACGTGCCGGTAAAGCCCGTATGCCCGTACACCGAAGCCGGGGCAGACAGGGCGCAGGGGCTGCGACGCGGATTGCGCTTGTCGGGCTTGTCGAAGCCCAAACCACGGCGGCTGATGCGGGAGACGGTGGTGGTAAACAGCCGGCAGGTCTCGCCACTAAGGTAGCGGCGACCGTTCAGTTGCCCGCCGTTCAGCAGCATCTGGCCTATCATGGCCACCTCTTCGGCATTGGAGAAAAGTCCGGCATTGCCGGCCACTCCGCCAAGGAAAGCGGCCGACTCGTCGTGGACAAAGCCCTGCAAGGTGTCTTTCCGCACAAAGGCATCGACAGACGAGGGAATGATGCTGTCCCTGTCCAGAAAGCGTAAAGGCAAATAGCCCGTATGGGTCAGGCCCATGGGGCGGTAAAACTCTTGTGCCAGGAACTCATCCATCGGCATCCCCGCCCGTTGTTCCACCAGCTGCTGCAACAGAATGAATCCCACACAGCTGTAGCGATAACGCCGGCTGAGCAAGGGGGCATCGGCTATGGCCTGCAGATAATCGCGCTTGAAGGCGGGGTTCAACCACAACTCGTCGGCAATCTGCCAGGTGCAGCTGTCCGTACGCACGCTTGAGGCCAGCCCGGCCTTGAACCGGAAACCGGGATTGCCCCACGTGCGGACATCGATGCGGGCCGTGTGCGCGGCGTCCCTCCTTCCCCTATACAATGAGCCCACATAACTGCTGTCGTCTATAGCCTCCCGGTAGAACAAAATGGTGGAAGGTAACCCAGATTCATGCAACAGCAACTGGCGCACGGTGATATTCTTTTTGTCCGTATCCTGCAAAAAGGGCAGGTAGTCGGCTACTTTATCAATCAGATTGATGCGCCCTTTGTCGTAGAGCTTCATCACGGCAAGCACCGTGGCCACCGACTTGGTGAGGGAGGCAATGTCGTAGACATCGGTAGGCAGAACAGGGGCATCTTTTCCCTTCTTACTCCCCGTGTGGGTGCCGAAGCATTTGTCGTACACGCGGTTGCCGTCTTTCAGCACTACAATCTGGCAACCGGGATAGGCACCCAGGCGGATGCCCTCTTCGGCTATCTCGTCTATCTTGTCCAGGGTGCGGGAGTTCATGCCGTATTCCTCCGGCACGATGTGGGGGGCTGTCCGGGCCTCCAGCGTCACCCCGCAACCGGCCGGAAACGCGCTGCCGATGCTGGCCGACAAGCGCCCGTCCACTCCCGCTTCGCCACACACGATGCGTGCCGCCTGCCTCTGCACATCCCGGCTGGCCGAATGAGCCAGCAGTACGGCCGCCCCTCCGGAAGCCATCTGGGTTGCCAAAGGCTCTACCTGCCTGCCCTGGAGGAAACACAAGTAAGCCACCGGTGCCTGGGGTGTGAATTGCTTGAAGAACGTTTGATATCCATCCAAGTGCCGGTCGGCCAAGCACACCAGGATGCGCTTATAGTGCTGCAGCTCGGCATTCAGCCGCTTGCAATCGGCCGGCGAAAGGTTTCTGCCCAAATGGAAGACCTTCGGCTTGACGCTGTGGGAGAGCGTCTGCACAAAGGGCGTGAACACCGACGGAGTGCCCACGCACAGCACTGCCACGTCCTTTACCGACAAATCCAGCGGCAGCATCTTGCCCTGGTTGCTGAGCAGCGTAATGGCCGAGCACTCCAGCTGGCGCATCAGTTCGCGGGCAGAGGGCGTATTCAGCCTGCTGGTCAAGCCGGAGAGCCGGATGTGAGGCTTCTTGGTCAAGCCGAGGGCATATTTATAGGTCAGGACCTTGCGGCACCGGGCAGAAATAAGGCTGTCCGGCAGTTCGCCGCGCTTCACGGCAGACAACACGGCCTCTATCTCCTCCTTTATCCGGCGGGGCACCAGCAGCAAGTCTACGCCGGCCTTCAGGGCCTTCAGGCAGATATTGGAGTGTCCTCCCACCCCGTTCATGGCCAATGCATCGGTAAACACCAACCCCTTGAACTGCATTTCCTCTTTCAGCAACCCCGACACCACAGCGGGCGAGAGCGAGGCGGGAAGCCCCTGCTGCGATTCGACGGCCGGCACCTCCAAGTGCCCCACCATAATGCCACCCAGCCCTGCATGGATAGCCTGGCGGAAGGGGTACAGCTCCACGCTGTCCAGCCGCTGGCGCGAGAAGGCCAACACAGGCAAAGCCTTGTGCGAATCGACATCCGTATCGCCATGCCCGGGGAAATGCTTGCTCACCGAGAGTACCCGTCCGGCCTCCAGCCCCCGACTATAAGCCACCACTTTATCGGCCACCTCTTGCGGAATCTCGCCAAAGGAGCGGGTGTTGATTACGGGGTTGCGGGGATTGATATTGACATCGGCCACCGGCGCGAAGTTGACCTGCACGCCCAGCTCGCGCAGCTGTCGAGCCACCTCGCGGCCGTATTCATAAATCAGGCTATCGTTCTGTATGCAGCCCAGCACCATGTTGCGGGGGAAGGAGGGCGTCTGCTTCAGCCGCATGGCCAGCCCCCACTCGCCGTCGAAGGTCATGAGCAGGGGCACGTCGGCCATCTGCTGCGCCTCGTTGGTAAGGGCCACCTGGTGCTGCACCTGCCCGCCGGAGAAGAGCAGGCCGCCCACCTTGTAGTCTTCCACCACCCGGCGGAGCAGCTCACGGTTGGCCGCCGTCTGCTGTGGGGCAATGGTGTAGATGAACAGTTGCCCGATACGCTCCCTCAACGTCATGCCCTGCAACACCGAGTCGACCCACTGGGTGCATTGGCGGTTGTGCCGGAGGGCGTTGACCAAGTGGGGCTGCAGGTCGGCCAGCCCCTCAAGCGAAGGGCGCAGGCGTCCGGCATCGGGCATCAGGCGGATGCCCGGCAGCAAGAGTAACAAGAGGGTGAAGAAAAGACGTTTCATGACGTATCGTTTTGTAACACTATAATCACTCATTTATAAAAATCCCTTCGGGTAGCAGGAACTACCCCGTCATTCCCGCTTTAGGCTCTCGAACACCAGCTCCTGGATATCGGTGCGGATGTCCATATCCACCAGTTTCGTGTTCCACGCGTCGGGGCAGAGGCGGTTGCTCAGGAAGACGTACACTGTCCGGCTGTCCGGGTCGACCCAAGCGCAGGTGCCCGTGAACCCGGTATGGCCATACACGCCTTCGGGAGCCGACGGGGCGCAGGGACTGCGCTGCACGATGGCAATGTCCGGGCGGTCGAAGCCCAAGCCACGGCGGCTGATGAGGGATTTTTCGGTAGTGAACAGGCGGCACGTCTCCTCGCTGAGGTAGCGTTTGCCGTCCAGCTCGCCGCCGTTCAGCAGCATCTGGTAAATGCGCGCCACTTCGGCTGCCGTGGAGAACAGTCCGGCATGGCCGGCCACTCCGCCCAGGAAAGCCGCCGCCTCGTCGTGGACATATCCGCACAGGTCCTGCCGGCGGAGGAAGTCGTTGAACGCCGTGGGCATGATGTCTGCCTTCGTGTAGCGTTGCAAGGGCAAGAAGAGGGTGCGTTGCAGGCCCATCGGGGCGTAAAACTCTTTGTCCAGATACAAGTCCATAGGCAGCTGAGTGATGTGCTCCACCACCTGTTGCAACAGGATGAAGCCCAAGTCGCTGTACACGTAGCGTTTGCCTTCGAGCCGGGCGCCGGCAATGGCGCGGAGCATGTGGTTCTTGAAGCTCTTGTTCAGCCACATGCCCTCGGCTACGGGCAAGGTGTAGGTGGCGCTCTCCTTGTCGGCCATCATGCCACGCTTGAACTTGAAGTCCGAACAATAGTAACTGTGCTCGCTCACTTGAGTCTGGTGCCACTCATCCTTCCAGCTTTGAGCATAGGGGCCTTGCACCGAATGGGGGTCGATGGCATCCACATAGAAGCGGATGTAGGGGGGCAAACCGGACTCATGGAGCAGCAGCTCGCGAATGGTGATGTTGCGCTTGTTCGTGCCCCTCAGGAAGGAAAGGTACTTGGAGGCCTTGTCGTCCAGCTTCAGCTTGCCTTCATCGTACAGCTTCATCACGGCAAGCAGCGTAGCCGTGGTCTTGGTCAGCGAGGCGAGGTCGAACATATCGGTAGCCCGTACCCGAGTGCTGTCCACCGGAGAGTGCACGCCAAAGCCCTTGTCGTACACCGCATGCCCGTCCTTCAGCACCAGGATGCGGCAACCTGGGTAGGCACCGGCCTGCAATCCCTTCAAGGCCACTGGGTCGATGCGCTGCAGCACGTACGACTTCATGCCGTAATCATCGGGCACCAGCGCCCCGGCCTTCATGCCCGGCACAATGTCGCACCCCGTACCTGCGGGAAACAGCCGCCCGATACTCATGGACAGCCTTCCATTGGCTCCGGCCTTACCGAACAACACCTGTGCCACATGAGCCTGTACATCGGCCTCGGCCGAATGGGCCAACACCACCGCACTGGCCTTCTCTAAAGCAGGCGTAAGCAACGACAATGGCCTGTAAGACGTAAAGCAGGCATATACCATCGCTGCAGGAAGGTTCAGATTGGCCAGAAAAGCTACATTGTCATCACTAATATAGGTGAAACCTGCCAGACTGACTACCACGCGATTATAACCCATCAAGGCCTCACGCACCTTGGCCCGCACATTGCCATCGGCATTCCAAGGCAAACGGTAAACATCGGCCACACCTTGTTGTTGCATGGCCGACACGAAGGCGGAGTCTTCGGCCTCCTGCCCGCCCATGCTGAGCACGGCAATCTTAGTGCGGCCGGTTGCCAGCGGCAATACATCGAAGTAGTTGTTGAGCACGGTGACCGACGCTTTGCGCAACCGGGAAGCCAAGTCGCGGGCTTCCTCCGTATTGACGCGATGGCTAAGGCCGCTTATCTGCAACTTGCGCTGCTTGCCCCGCAAGCCAAGCAGGTATTTATACGTCAGCACCTTCCGGCATTTCTCATTGATAAGTGCTTCGGGTAGCTCGCCCGAACGGACAGCTCCAACCAATTCGTTCAACGCTTCTTTGGCCGAGAACTGCACCAGCAGCATGTCATTGCCCGCCAGCACGGCCTTGGTGTAATAGCCCGACACGCCTGTAACGCCTTTCATGTCCAAGGCATCGGTAAACACCAGTCCCTCAAAGCCCAGTTCCTCCTTCAGCAAGCCGGTTATCACCCGGTGAGAGAGCGAAGAAGGCAACACACTGTCCGGCTCGATGGCAGGCACCTGCAAGTGGGCCACCATAACGCCACCCAATCCGGCTCCGGCCATGGCTTTGAAGGGATATAGCTCAATGCTGTCCAGCCTGTGGCGGTCGCCCCACACCACGGGCAGCACTTTATGCGAATCGCTGTCCGTATCCCCGTGCCCGGGGAAGTGCTTGGCCACGGAGAGCACGCCGCCTGCCTCCAACCCGCGCCCGTAGGCCACCGCCTTTTCGGCCACCTGCTGCGGGTTTTCACCGAAGGAGCGGACATGTATCACAGGGTTCAGCGGATTGGTGTTTACATCTACCACGGGGGCAAAGTTCACCACCACGCCCAACTCACGCAACTGGCGTGCCACTTCGCGGCCGTATGCCTCTATCAGGCCATTATCGGCAATACATCCCAAAGCCGCATTCCTCGGGAACGAGGGCACGTCTTTCAGCCGCATGGCAGGTCCCCATTCGCCGTCGAAGGTTATCATCAAAGGCACCTTGGCGTTGCTTTGGGCCAGGTTGGTCAGGATGGCTTGTTCTTCGGACGTACCCACTCCGAAGAGCAGGCCGCCTACCTTGTCTTTCTTCACCAGTTCTTTTATCGCCTTCTTGTTCTCCTTGGTTTCTTCCGCCATGACTTTTGGCACCAGCAGCTGGCCCACTTTCTCGTGCAGGCTCATGCGCGAGAACACCGAGTCAACCCACTGCCGGCATGCCCCGTCGGCCGCAGAGGGCAAGTAGCGGGAACCGTCGGTTTGTGCCTGCGCCGACAGGGTGGCAAGCATGAACAGGGTTACTATACCGAAAAATGCTGTACGTTTCATGATATCTCTCCTCTACTATCTTTCTTTACCGTTGTGTGACATCCAAGTCTATGCGTCCTACATACACGCCGTTTTTCCCGGAGTGAAGCAAAGGCACTTCCTTGCCCTCCGCGTCGCGATAGAGCATGGGCTTCTCCATAAACGTATGCGTATGCCCGCCCAGCACCACGTCGATGTCCTTCGTGGCGGCTATCAGGCGCTCGTCATCTACTTCATCGGCTTCATTGAGGCGGGCACCCAGGTGGGACAGGCACACCACCACGTCGCACCCCTCCTTACCTTTCAGCAAGGCAGCCACACGGCGGGCAGCTTCCACAGGGTCGTGGTAAGTGACGCCCTTGCAATTGGCCGAAGCCACCAGCCCCTGCAAGCGCGGGCCGAGGCCGAAGACCCCGATTTTCAACCCGAAACGTTCCAGCACAACGTAAGGCTTCACCAGTTCCTCGAGCACCGTGCCCTTCACGTCGTAGTTGGCACACACCACGGGAAACTCTGCCAAGCGAAAGAGGCGGGCCATGTTGTCCAGCCCGAAGTCGAACTCGTGGTTGCCTATCGTCATGGCGTCGTACTTCATCAGGTTCATCATCTTCACTTCCAGCTCGCCACGGAATATATTATAATATGGTGTACCCTGCGATATGTCGCCGCAATCGAACAGCAGCACCTCGCCGGGATGCTGCTGGCGGAATTGCTTCAGGAAGGTGGCACGGCGCACCGTGCCACCCATGCCCGCGCTCTCGTCGGCAGCCGTCGTGGCCACCGGCTCTATGCGGCTATGGGTGTCGCTGGTTTGCAGGATAATGAGCCTTTGTGTTTGCGCAGCCGCCGGCAAGAGGAACAACAGTGCCGCCACGGCCCATATAAGGATACGTTTCATAGGATAAATGGCTTTTTATTATTCTTTTACATCGATAAGAGAAATGGTCTTTACCACGCTGATGCGGCCGTCCAAACTCGAAGTGACCGCCCGGTGGGCAGCCGTCTGGCGCTCGACGTAGCGCATGAACACGTCGCGCAGCACCATGTCGGCCGGGAAGGTCTTTTCTTCGGCCCGCGCCAGCGAGGGCATGCCGTCGTTGCCCTCGGCCAAGTAGTCGATGGTAGCCACGGTGTACGTCCGGCCGTCGTCCACCGGCTTGCCCGCCACGGTGGCCTCGCTCAGTTTGCCATCGGCAGTAATTTTCAGCCGGGCACCGCTCAAGCCTTCGCCGCCCCTGACCGCCATCTCGACAAACAGCTGCCTGAGCACGTCGCCCTTCAGGGTGAGCACGCACAGGGCGTTCTCGAAGGGCAGTATCTCGTAGACGTCCTTCACCGTAATGTCTCCCTTAGCCAGGGAGCTGCGTATGCCGCCAATGTTCATCACCGCCACGTCCGCCGGATGCCCCAGCACGCCGGCAGCCGCCTCCCTCAGCACGTCGGCCACAAGGTTGGAGAGCAGGCTTTCGGGCCTTTCGCGGTCCATGTCCATGGCTGCTGTGCCCAGCCGTTTGCCCATCACGCTGTCTATCTGTGCCTTGTAAGGAGCCAGCAAGGCCACCGCATCGGCATCGGGAGCCACGTCCCATGTGCTGTCCATGGCCACACGGCCTCCGCCCACATAGGCCACTTCGCTGGCCGGACGGCATGATGCCACCACAAGCCCTATGCCCAGCAGCAGCCCGCAGGCGGTTTTCAATATGCTTTTCTTCATTTTACCATACATTTTTACAGGGCAAAGATACTTCTTCTTTTCCCTACAAGCAAGAAGCAAGCGCAAATATTCTGCCTCCCGTTTCTATCCTTCCCGCCGGACAAGTCCGTACAAGAATCTGAATCACAACGGCATAGTACTTTATTTTTTCTGCAATAAATATAAAGTGTTGCTTTACTCGTAGTAAAGTAATGCTTTAGTCCGAGTAAAGTAACGCTTTACTACGAGTAAAGCAAGCCTGCACTAAGGGTCCTGCAGGGCTTCTCTTGGCACCGCAACCACCCCGCTTTCCGCCGAGCAGGAACTATTTTAAGGGCAACCGGACAAAAAACACGGCATACATTTGTGTATCTGGCAAATAATTCGTTCCTTTGCAACCGCTTTCGCGCAATCGCTGTCAGGAAAAACAGAGAGAAGCCTGGTATGTTGCGTTGTAACGATGAACAATTTAATAAACAAAGAACATGGATTTGATTAAAATTGCAGAAGAAGCATTTGCTACTGGCAAGCAGCACCCCAGTTTCAAGGCTGGCGACACGGTTACCGTAGCATATCGTATCATTGAAGGCAACAAGGAACGCGTGCAGATGTATCGCGGCGTTGTCATCAAAATCTCCGGCCATGGTGAAAAGAAGCGTTTCACCGTACGCAAGATGTCGGGAACTGTAGGTGTAGAACGTATCTTCCCGCTGGAATCGCCGGCTATCGACCACATTGAGGTGAACAAGATTGGTAAAGTGCGCCGCGCCAAGCTGTACTACCTGCGCAAACTTACCGGCAAGAAGGCCAGAATCAAAGAGAAAAAGGTCATCAACGCATAACCCCGTTGCTCCGACATACAAAAAAAGCTCCAACACACGTTGGAGCTTTTTTTGTGCTGGCAGGGAAGGAACGGATGGCTCACTTCTGCCGGATAAATATATTGATAGGCGTGCCCGTCAGGTTCCAACGCTCGCGCATCTTGTTTTCCAAGAAACGGCGGTAAGGCTCCTTGACGTACTGAGGCAGGTTGGCAAAGTACACAAACGAGGGCACCTGCGTGTTGGGCAGCTGGGTGATGTACTTTATCTTGATATACTTTCCCTTAATCGAAGGGGGCGGATAGGCCTCGATAAGCGGTAGCATTTCCTCGTTCAGGCGGGCAGTGGGGATGCGCGTGTGGCGGTTGTCATACACCTGGCGGGCAGCCTCGAGCACCTTGAAAATGCGCTGCTTGGTCAGTGCCGACGCAAAAATGATGGGAAAGTCGGTGAAAGGAGCCAGGCGCTCGCGGATGGCGTTCTCGAACGTCTTGATGACCTTCGTGTCTTTGTTTTCCACCAAGTCCCATTTGTTCACTACGACTACCAGGCCTTTGGCATTCTTCTGTATCAGTGAAAAGATGTTCAAGTCCTGGCTCTCGATGCCGCGCGTGGCATCCAGCATCAGAATACATACATCGGAGTTTTCGATGGCACGGATGGAGCGGATGACCGAGTAGTACTCCAGGTCTTCATTCACCTTGTTCTTCTTGCGGATGCCGGCTGTGTCCACCAGGTAGAAGTCGAAGCCGAACTTGTTGTAGCGGGTGTAGATGGAGTCGCGCGTGGTGCCGGCTATTTCCGTCACGATGTTGCGCTCTTCACCGATAAAGGCATTGATGATGGACGATTTCCCAGCATTGGGTCGCCCCACTACGGCAAAGCGCGGAATGTCTTCGTCTACTATCTCAGTAGTCTCTTTCTTGAACATCCCTACTATCAGGTCCATCATATCGCCCGTACCACTACCGCTCATGGCCGATATACAATAAGGGTCGCCCAAGCCCAGGCTGTAAAACTCGGCGGCATTGTATTGCCAATCGTAAGAATCGGCTTTATTGGCAATCAGCAATACAGGCTTCCGGGTGCGGCGCAGGATGGCGGCCACCTCCTGGTCAAGGTCGGTCACACCGTTCTGCACGTCTACCACAAACAGAATGACATCGGCTTCATCGACCGCCATCAGCACCTGTTTGCGTATTTCCCCCTCGAAAATGTCGTCCGAGTTGACAACCCATCCGCCGGTATCCACCACCGAAAATTCACGTCCCAACCACTCGCTCTTGCCATACTGGCGGTCGCGGGTGGTTCCTGCTTCTTCGTTCACAATCGCCTGGCGCGTCTTGGTCAGGCGGTTAAACAACGTAGATTTTCCCACATTGGGGCGTCCTACAATGGCTACTAAGTTTCCCATACACTTTATTTATTCTGAATGAAATGACAAAACAACAGATGATCAGTCCAGCTGATAACCGAAATTCCGCAGCTCCTTATCCGAATTGCGCCAGTCCTTGTCCACCTTCACAAAGGTCTCCAGGAAGATTTTCTTCCCGAAGAAGCGCTCCAAGTCGCAGCGCGCTTCCGTCGACACTTTCTTCAACGCACGCCCCTGCCGGCCAATGATGATGCCCTTCTGCGAATCGCGCTCCACATAAATCACGGCATTGATATGTATGCTTTTCGGGGTTTCCTTGAACTGCTCTACCACAACTTCCACGGAGTAGGGAATCTCTTTATCGTAATACAGCAGGATTTTCTCACGTATAATCTCGGTTACAAAGAAGCGTGCAGGCTTATCCGTCCACTGGTCTTTGTCGAAATAGGGCGGAGAGTCGGGCAACAGTTCCTTTACACGCTTCATCACGTAGTCTACGTTAAACTTGTGGGCTGCCGAAATAGGAATAATCTCGGCCTTGGGCAGCAATCCGTTCCACGTCTCCACCAGCGCGGCCAGCTTGCCCTGGTCGGTCAGGTCAATCTTGTTGATCAGCACCAAGACAGGCACATCCATCTGCTCTACCTTCTCCATAAAGTCGTTGTGCTTGTCCGGAGTTTCCACCACGTCGGTGACATACAGCAGCACGTCAGCGTCCGCCAAGGCCGATGTGGAGAAATTCAGCATGGATTCCTGCAACTTGTAATTCGGCTTCAACACTCCCGGAGTATCGGAAAACACAATCTGCATGTCATCCGTATTATAAATTCCCATAATGCGGTGACGGGTAGTCTGCGCCTTAAATGTCGCGATGGAAATGCGCTCGCCAACCAATGCATTCATCAAGGTTGACTTGCCCACGTTGGGGTTCCCTACAATATTTACAAATCCTGCTTTATGCATTAACCTTCAAGTTGTTTGTGTTATGACAAAAAAACGCATCGAATGAGAATAGGATGCGTTTCTTTAAAATTGGATGATATCAAGAGTAGCTATCTACAAGCGAAATCACTGTTTCTTTCCATCATAGCCCCACTTCACGTAAACAGCTCCCCATGTAAATCCTGCGCCAAAAGCGGTAAAGATAATGTTATCTCCCTTCTTCAATTTATCTTCAAAGTCCCAGATACACAGGGGAAGGGTTCCCGCACTGGTATTGCCGTAGTGCTCGATATTAATCATCATCTTTTCATGAGGAACTTCCAACCGATGAGCTACCGCATCAATAATACGAAGGTTTGCCTGATGCGGAACAACCCAATCAATAGTATCTTTATTCAGTCCATTGCGTTCTGCAATCTCAGCACTGACATCCGACATGTTGGAAACAGCATATTTAAAAACCGTCCGCCCTTCTTGATAGATGTAATGCATGTGATTGTCAATCGTAAAATAAGAAGGAGTGCACACCGAACCACCAGCTTTCATATGCAAGAATGGCAAGCCTTTACCATCTGTCCGCAAAATTGCATCCATAATGCCGACCTCCTCAGTAGTAGGCTCTACCATGAAAGCAGCTGCGCCATCACCGAATATCGGACAAGTCGCACGGTCTGTATAATCCACCATGGAAGACATCTTATCAGCCCCCACAATAATTACCTTCTTATATCTTCCTGAACGAATAAAATTGGCTGCAGTCTCCATTGCATAGAGAAAGCCACTACATGCGGCCTGCAAATCGAACGCAAACGCGTTTTTCAGATGCAGCTTATCACACAAGATGGAAGCAGTAGAAGGGAAATGATAGTCGGGAGTAGTGGTGGCAACGATAACCAAATCGATGTCATCGGGATTGGAGCCGGTGCGCTGCATCAGCTGTTTTGCAGCCTTGCGCGCCATGTAAGAGCTTCCCAAACCTTCTTCATTCAGTATTCGTCTTTCCTTTACCCCAATACGGGTCATAATCCATTCGTCGTTGGTATCCACCATCTTCGATATCTCGTCATTCGTCAAGACATAGTCAGGTACATACCCACCGACGCCCGTAATTACTGCATTTATCTTTTCCATTAAATTTCTTTTAACAGATAAAAATACCTAAACGACGGCAGTCCAAAAAGGTTTGTTTTTACACTCCATAAAGACAAATCTTTTTAGACGTCCGCAATTTAAGTATAAATTGATTTTGCCCTGCCTATCTATCAGACAGCAGCCTCTTTTTCAATAGCGAGTTTACCTCTGTAATAGCCACATGCGCCACACACTGTATGATATACATGCCATTCACCACAGTTCGGGCAAATAGCCAGCGTAGGAGCTACAGCCTTATCATGAGTTCTTCTCTTTGCAGTTCTTGTCTTTGACTGTCTTCTTTTAGGATGTGCCATTTTTCTAAAACTTTAATTGTTATCTAATAATTTCTTCAATTCATTCCAACGCGGGTCTATCGGCGTGCTCCCCTCCCCGTCAGCTCCATCATCATCACCGTCTTCCGGAACATCCGCCTCGCTCGGGTCATCGGGCAATACCCTAAGATGCTTGTTCAGCGCCCTGCTCATCGCCTGGTTGCACTTTCCGGGCGCATGCACATGCTTCATCGGGATAGCCAAGGCCACGAATTCATACATGAACCATGCCACATTGAGGATGCCCTCATCTTCGGGAATAATAACCAGATTATCGCCCTCTTCGGCATACTCCGGACCGAACTTCACGACCAAGTCATCCTCCGATGCCACAGGCTGCTCCATTTCGTCCAGACAACGGTCGCACAGCACCCATACAATTCCCTCCGTCCGGAAATGCAACTCAAAAGCATGAGAAGTCTTCTTGACGGACAGCACGACATGGACATTACCCTTCGCGATGTCAGGGTTATCAATATCCGCAAAAAACTGATTGTCTAAAACGAACTCATATCGGCATGAATCCGTCCGCATCCCTTTCAAGTCTATCTTATATTTATCAAACTTGCCCAATGCTCCATCATTTAATTCGGGCGACAAAGATACAAATAATTCTCCTCATAATGTACATTTTAAAGCCGAAATATTTGAAATAGAGTTTTTTTTCATTACCGGCACACAAAATACAGCCAAGCAATAATCAGCCTGCCATCAAGAACCCAGACAAAATGGCGCATCCTTCCCGCCCCTCGCCCCTCGCCAAAGAAGCATCCTCCACCTTTAATCCCCATCAGGCAAGGCCTTAAAGGCTACCAGGCAGGACCTTAAAAACTGCGTAAACCGGTGCCTTGCCCCCGCCGGGAAGGGGCACACAAAAAA
>CALUJC010000045.1 GCA_944320865.1 uncultured Bacteroides sp.
GCTTGACTTTTTTCTTTTGGTATCTTTTCTTTTTGCGGCAAGGCAAAAAGAAAAGTACACAGATAAATTATCATTTAATTCTGTACACTTACTTAAGATTTTTATCCAGCCTCTTAGAACTTCTTGCCAAACACGATGCTGAAGAAGGTCATCCACAGAATCTTGAAGTCGAACCACCATGAGCGGTGTTCCAAATAGAACAGGTCGTAGCGCAGGCGGCGGAGCATTTTCTCCATGGTATCGGTGTAGCCGTTGTACAGGGTGGCATAGGACGTGACGCCGGGGCGAATCTGATACAGGTAGCGATAGCGCGGGTCGTGCTGCATAATCTGGTCGATGTAGAACTTGCGCTCGGGGCGGGGGCCAATGAAGGCCATCTCGCCGATAAACACGTTCCACAACTGGGGCAGTTCGTCCAAATGATGTTCACGTAGGAATTTACCAACTTTGGTGAGACGCTTGTCTTCATCGCCCGCATACAATGCCGGGCCATACTTCTCGGCATCCAGCTTCATGCTGCGGAACTTATAGATGTAGAACGGACGACCGAAACGCCCGATACGCTCTTGCTTGAAAATGGCCGGGCCACCGTCTTCGCGCTTCACGGCAATGTAGCATATCAGGAAAAGAGGTGAAAACACAATCATGGCTACCAATGCCGTGATGCAGTCGATGAAGCGCTTTACATTGCGCTCGAAGCCATTCATGCCATCACGAATGAAATGATCGTCATTCACCGTCGTATCTTGTTTCTGGTCAATATCACTCATTTTGCTATAGATATTCAATCGTAAATATTCATCACTTTCACCTAAAAGAGGCCCTCTTTAAACAAGGCTTCCTTATACACAAGTTTTGTTTCAGTGGCAAAAGTAAGAAAATATTTCTTACAGCAGTCATTTTCCATCTACTTTTATTCAGCAGTTTTTACAGCAACATAAGTAACCACGTGGCTATCAATACACTAAATAACAATAAAAAGATGCCCGCTTAACGTGCGCTAAAGTTCTCCAGTCCCGTCTGCAGGAAGTCGACATACTTGGCAATGTCCTCGTCGTAAGAATAGGACTTATTGAGGGGATTGCCTTCATTGTCTATCAGCACATAGAAGGGCTGGGCATTGGCACCGAACTTGACGCGTTGCAGGTAGCTCCACTTGTCGCCCACGGTACGCAAAGTGCGCTCTTTGCCGTTCTCCTGAATCTTGACAGGAGCAGGCAACGGGGTTTTGTCGTCCACATAGAGCGTGATGAGCACATAGTCGTTATTGATGAGGTCGCTCACCTTGGAGTCGGTCCATACGGCCAGCTCCATCTTGCGGCAATTGACGCAGCCATAGCCCGTAAAGTCGAGCATGACAGGCTTGCCTTGCTGAAGGGCATACTCCATGCCGAGGTCGTAATCGGTGAACTGGGCATGCACCTCGTTGGTGTAGAGGTTGAAGTCTTGCGTCTTCAACGGCGGGGCGAAGGCACTGACCGCCTTGAGCGGCGCTCCCCACAGGCCGGGCACCATGTAGACGGCAAAGGCCAGCGAAGCAAGGGCCAGGAAGAAACGAGACACGCTTACCCTGGTGTTGTCATCGTCGTGCGGAAACTTGATTTTTCCCAACAGATAGAAGCCCAGCAGGGCGAACAGCACAATCCAAATGGCCAGGAAGGTCTCACGGTCGAGTAATCCCCAGCCATAGGCCAGGTCGGCCACAGACAGGAACTTGAAGGCAAAAGCCAGTTCGAGGAAGCCCAGGGTGACCTTGATGACATTCATCCACCCGCCGGACTTGGGCATGGACTTCAGCCAAGAAGGGAACAAGGCAAAGAGGGTAAAGGGCAAGGCCAACGCAAGGGCAAAGCCCAACATGCCAAGGGTAGGCGCCACAATGCTGCCCGTGGTGGATACCTCGACCAACAGGAACCCGATGATGGGGCCTGTGCACGAGAAAGATACCAGCGTCAGGGTAAAGGCCATGAGGAAGATGCTCAACAATCCGCTGGTCGACTCGGCCTTGCTATCCACGGCATTGCTCCAACGGGAAGGGAGGGTGATTTCGAAAGCGCCGAAGAAAGAGGCGGCGAAGACTACCAACATCAGGAAGAAGAACAGGTTGAACACGGCATTGGTGGACAGGGCATTCAAGGCATTGGCACCCCATATCAAGGTGATAATCAGGCCCAGTGCCACGTATATCACCACGATGGAAGCCCCGTAGAGGTAAGCATCGCGAATGCCTTTCTTCTTGTCTTTGTTGCGCTTCAGGAAGAAGCTGACCGTCATGGGGATGATGGGCCATACACAGGGGGTGAACAAAGCCAACAGTCCACCCAAAAAGCCCATGCCAAAGACGTAGAGCCACGACATGTCGGCCTGCGACACGGTTTCGCCCAAGGCCTGCAGTTCGGCGATGACCGGTTTCCAGTAATCGGCCTTACCAGCTACTTGAATGGTGGTCTCCGCATCGGCACTGCCTATGACATTTTCCTCCACAATACTTTGGGGGGCACTTGTCAATGCATTGGCTCCACCTTGTCCTGACATTCCCGCAGCCTTTCCGGCAAATGAGAATTCCACTTGAGTGGGAGGCAGGCAATTCTCGTCGTTGCAGGCGCCATACTCCAGGTAGCCTTCCACCCGGTAATCGCCGCCTGTCAGCTTCAAGGTCTGTGTGAATTGGGCAGTGTGTTCGAAATAGCGCACCTGCATTTCGAACAGCTTGTCGAACGAACTGACCTCCTTGCCCACAGGCTTGAGGGTACCCACCAGCTCGGCGCCTTCCAGTTTGTCCGTATTGAACGTGGCCGAAATAGGGCCTCCGTCGCCCAGGTCGGTGGAGTAGACATGCCACCCCGGGTCGATGGTTCCTGTAAATACGATTTCCACTTCATTGTCCGTCAGTTGCTTCCACTCGGTTTTGAACTTGACGGGGTCTTGTATCTGTGCCTGTACTGCCAGCGCCACCAGCAGCATCAGCATAGAAAAAATAATCTTTTTCACGTCGGTCTGCTTATATTTTATATTTCATAATCCACGCAGGCACGGCTTTCCTTCACGTCGGCAAGGAGCTTGCCCGCCGCTACATGGTCGGGGTGTTGGGCGTAATACTTCACGTCGTCCAACGAGTCGAACTCGCTGTAAAGGGCAATGTGCCATTGTTCTCCGGGATTGATGTTCAACCCCACTTCTATCTTCCGAATAACGGGTATCTTGGCTGGAAGTGCCTCGATGGCTTGCTTGAAGTTTTGCATGGCGGCCAGTTTTTCGGCCACAGGCGCTTCGTTCTTCAATTTGAACATTACGATGTGCTTTACCATAACTTTGATACAAGTTTTTTATTGTTTTACAGCAATGCTGCATATTTCCGTATTTGGCTTAACCGCTCCATAAATGACTTGTCGCTGGCGGTTTGCTGCATGTTATATTTCAGTTGCAGTTTCATCAATGAATCGGCAGGGACATCCAATGCCGCTTCAAACATCATAGCCGTAGCAATAGTGAGCGAGCGGCGTCCGTTCAACAAATCATTCAACACTTTATAAGATATACCCATCTGTTCGGCCAGCTTCCGTTGGGATATCTTCCTGTATTCTATTTCATCTTTAAGCACCTCACCCGGGTGGGTCGGCGTATATCCGAATTTTACGTTTGCCATAACTACCTCTATTTATAATGATTCGACAGTTCAATGATATTGCATACAATGACAACTATTTCCGAAACGATTTTAGTCGTCTTAAACTCAATGCGATATTGGTCGTTTACGCGTACGGATTCTAACCCGGATTTATCGCCTACCAATGCTTCATAATGCAAAGAATGGTAGCGGTAAAGGTCTTCTATCGACGTCAGAGATTCCAGCAAATCTACCGTTTTCCGGTATTTAGCTATGATTTGTGGCTGAAAGCGGTGTTTCTTATCGGAAGTTTTTCCTGTAAGATACAATTCTTCCAAATATTCTTTGTCGAATTTGATTTCCATCATCCATTCTTGTTGTCAATCGGCGCAAAGATAGTCAAAATCACAATGTCCACAAAAAACACGGACTATTATCTTTCTCCTTTTGCAGAAAGTTGAAGAATCATGCCAACGATGAGGGAAAAATTGATTAACTTTGCGAAAATATCATCAAACACAAACCCGGAAAACCGTATGTTGATCATAGGCATCGCAGGCGGCACAGGTTCTGGAAAAACCACCGTCGTACGTAAAATAATAGAAAGCCTCCCCGCAGGCGAGGTAGTGCTACTGCCGCAAGACTCTTACTACAAAGACAGCAGTCATGTGCCTGCAGAGCAAAGGCAAAGCATCAACTTCGACCACCCTGACGCTTTCGACTGGGAACTGCTGTCGAGCCATATCGCCCTGTTGCGACAGGGGAAAAGCATTGAGCAGCCCATCTATGAGTATATCACCTCTACCCGCCAAAAAGAAACCATACACATAGAGCCACGCAAAGTGGTCATCATAGAAGGCATCCTGGCCCTGTATGACCCAAAACTGCGCGACATGATGGACCTGAAAATCTTTGTGGACACTGACCCCGATGACCGGCTTATCCGCGTCATCCAACGCGACATCATAGAGCGGGGACGTACGGCCGAGGCTGTGATGGAACGCTACGTGCGCGTGCTTAAACCCATGCACCAGCAATTCATCGAACCCAGCAAACGCTATGCCGACCTCATTGTGCCCGAAGGAGGCAGTAACCAGATAGCCATAGACATACTGACCATGTACATCAAAAAACACCTGAAATGAAACAGGGCAAGGCCATACCCGTCTTACTCTTGCTGGCGGCATTGCTGGGCTGCACGGTGTGGGGATGCAAGAAGCACAAGCATGCACATGACAACAGGATACCTGCTGCCGTGCATGACTTGCCGCAGATTAAGGACAGCGGCGAACTGGTGGTACTGACCCTCTACAGCTCGACTACCTACTTCAACTACCGAGGCCAGGAGATGGGCTTCCAATATGAGCTGAGCCAGCAGTTTGCCCAGAGCCTGGGCGTAAAACTCAGTATTAAAGTAGCACGAAGCGCAAAAGAACTTATCCGGCAACTCAAAGCCGGCGAAGGCGACCTCATAGCCTACAACCTGCCGATAACCAAAGAACAGAAAGACAGCCTGCTGTATTGCGGCAACGAAGCCATTACGCACCAAGTGCTGGTGCAACGCAGCAACGGACGGACCAAGCCCCTGAAAGACGTGACCGAACTTATCGGCAAAGAGGTGTATGTAAAACCATGGAAGTACTACGAACGCATGGTAAACTTGAACCAAGAATTGGGAGGCGGTATCCACATCCGGCGAGTGGACAATGACAGCATCAGCCTGGAAGACCTTATAGAGGATGTGTCGAGAGGAAACATTGCCTACACAGTAGTCGATAACGACATTGCCAAACTAAACAAGACCTACTACCCCAACCTAAATATCGACTTGCCCGTCAGCTTTGACCAACGGGCTTCGTGGGCGGTAAGGGCTGATTGCCCACAACTGGCAGAAGCCGTAAACCGCTGGGCTGCAGAGAACAGCACTTCGCCCGCCTACACCGCCAGCATGAAACGCTACTTCGAGATTAGCAAATCCATCCCCCATTCTCCTATCCTGTCTTTGCGCGAAGGCAAGATTTCGCACTACGACGAGCTGTTCAAGAAGTATGCAAAACGCATCGACTGGGACTGGCGGCTGCTGGCCTCACTGGCTTACACCGAATCCAACTTCGACACCACCGCCGTGTCGTGGGCAGGCGCCGAAGGACTGATGCAACTGATGCCACGCACCGCACACGCCATGGGATTGCCGGAAGGCATGGAGAAAAATCCGGAAGAAAGCATCAAGGCTGCCGTGAAATACCTGGAACTCACCGCACGCAGCTTTGACAACATTCCTGAAGAAGAACGTATCAACTTTACCCTGGCCTCTTACAATTCGGGCATAGGGCATGTGCTCGACGCCATGGCATTGGCCGAGAAATATGGCAGCAACAAGTACGTGTGGCGTGATAATGTGGAAAAATACATCCTGCTGAAAAGCAATGAAGAATACTTCACCGACCCCGTCTGCAAGCACGGCTACTTCCGTGGCAGGGAGACCTACAACTTTGTCCGCGACATCATGAACCGCTATGAGCAGTATAAAAAGAAGATACCGGAATAAATATAGAGTAGCCGGTAGTTGGTAGTCAGTAGATAGTAGTTGGTAGGAAATCAACTTGATTAAGCGGGTAATTCTACAAATGGGAATTTAGCGGGGCGGAGCCCCGCAGCTACAAGTTACGAGCTACAAGCTACAAGTAAAGTTTCTAAGTACTCAGTGCGCAGCTACTCGTAGCTCGTAGCTTGTAGCTCGTAACTGCGCACTTCGTGCGCTAAATTATCATTTTCTCTCCCAAATACCTCATTACGCCGCTAAAGTTCCTCTTTAGCACGCTAAAGAGGGACATGGGAACGGCCAATCGTCATACTATACTCCTCACTATCAGAACAGCTTGAGCCGATGCGCACGGGCTTCGTCCAACGAGACAGTGGCAATGCGTTTACCGCTATTCTCTGCACGGAGACGGGCATACGTTTCATCCAACTCCTGCTTAAAGGACGCTTTGGCGACCGGGTTCATCAAACGGGATGCGGCCAAGACATTCTGCGACGCATCTTTCAGGTGAACCACGGGGGCATGGTAGACGGGGGCTATCTTCAAAGCGGTATGTAGTTCGGAAGTTGTGGCACCACCTATCAGCAAGGGGATGTCGAGCCCGGCTTTCTCCAGTTCGGTGGCCACATGCACCATTTCATCCAACGAGGGGGTAATCAGCCCACTCAGGCCAATCATGTCCACCTGCTTCTCGCGGGCAAGCTGCACAATGGTCTCGGCCGGCACCATGACGCCCAGGTCGATAATCTCATAGCCGTTGCATGCCATCACCACGGCCACAATATTCTTGCCAATGTCGTGCACATCGCCCTTCACCGTGGCCAGCAGCACCTTGCCGGCCGCTTTTGCCCCGCCTTGCTTTTCCGCTTCGATGGAGGGCTGCAAGATGGCAACGGCCTTCTTCATGGTGCGTGCCGCCTTCACTACTTGCGGAAGGAACATCTTCCCGGCACCAAACAACTCGCCGATATAGTTCATGCCTGCCATCAAGGGGCCTTCTATAACATCCACCGCACGGGGATAGACTTGCAGGGCTTCTGCCAAATCACTCTCCAGATAATCTCCGACACCCTTCACCAAAGCATGCTTCAACCGCTCTTCCAACGGGGCATTGCGCCAAGATTCTTGTGCCGTGGCCGTGGCCAGGTTTTCAGCCATCCCGGCTTCCTCGGCCTTCAGCTGTCCGGCCTTTTCCACCAGGCGCTCGGCAGCACCGGGACGGCGGTTCAGCACCACGTCTTCCAGGCATTGCAACAGGTCGGCAGGAATATCGGTGTACAGCACGGACGAGGCCGGATTGACGATGCCCATGTCCATGCCCGCCCGGATGGCGTGGTAGAGGAACACGGCATGCATGGCCTCGCGGATATAGTTGTTGCCCCGGAAGGAGAAAGACAGATTGCTGATGCCCCCGCTGACATGGGCGCCCGGCAAATTATTGCGAATCCATGCCGCAGCCTTGATAAAGTCGACAGCATAGTTGTCGTGCTCCTCCATGCCGGTGGCGATGGCCAGCACATTAGGGTCGAATATGATGTCTTGCGGGGCAAAGCCTGCCTGCTCTACCAACAAGCGGTAGGCACGTCCGCACACGGCTATCTTACGCTCGTAGGTATCGGCCTGCCCCTGTTCGTCGAAGGCCATGACCACCACGGCGGCACCATAGCGGCGGATAATCTTCGCATGCTCCAGGAACACTTCTTCCCCCTCCTTCAGCGAGATGGAGTTGACTATTCCCTTCCCTTGCAGGCACTTCAAGGCCGCCACAATAACGTCCCACTTGGAGGAGTCCACCATGATGGGCACACGGGCAATCTCGGGCTCGGAAGCAATGAGGTTCAGGAAATTCACCATTTCTGCCTTAGCGTCCAGCAGACCGTCATCCATGTTGACGTCTATCACTTGCGCGCCGTCTTCCACCTGTTTCCGGGCAATGGAAAGGGCTTCATCGTATTTTTTTTCGTTAATCAGCCGCAGGAACTTGCGCGAACCGGCCACGTTGCAACGCTCGCCCACGTTGACAAAGTTGTTCTCGGGCTTCACCTCCAGCAACTCCAGTCCGGAGAGCCACAAGTTGCAGGGCTTCGGCGCTGGCACATGGGGCTTGGCTCCTTCGGCCAAGCGGGCAAAGGCGGCGATATACTCGTCGGTAGTGCCACAGCATCCGCCCACAATGTTCACCAGCCCCTCATCAATGTATTCTTTGATTTCTTTCGCCATGTCCGCAGCCGTCTGGCTATATTTTCCCAAACTATCAGGCAACCCGGCATTGGGATGCGCACTGATGTAGTAAGGCGCGCGGGCGGCCAGTTGCTCCAGGGAAGGCTTGAGCTGGCGTGCACCGAATGAGCAGTTCAGTCCCACGGAGAAGATGTCGGCATGCTGCACCGAGGCCAAGAAAGCATCCAGTGTCTGTCCCGACAACGTGCGCCCACCCACGTCGGAGACGGTGACGGACAACATCAGCGGCACGCGGATGCCCGTCTGCCGCATGGCCTCTTCGGCCGCGAAGAGAGCAGCCTTGGCATTGAGCGTATCGAAAATGGTCTCCATGAGCAAAGCGTCCACCCCGCCCTGCAGCAACGCCTCCATCTGCTCGCGATAGGCATCGGCCAGCTCGTCAAACGTAAGGGCACGGAAAGCCGGATTGTTGACATCGGGACTCAACGAACAAGTCTTGTTGGTAGGCCCTACGGAGCCGGCCACGAACCGTGGCTTATGCGGATTGAGCGCCGTGTAGCGGTCGGCCAGTTCCTTGGCTAAGCGGGCGGCCTTGAAGTTTACCTCTCGCACAAAGGCCTCTGTATGATAATCGCCCTGACTGATTCGCGTGGCGTTGAACGTATTGGTCGTAATGATGTCCGCCCCTGCCTCCAGGTAGCGGCGATGGATGTCCTCTATTACATCGGGGCGCGTCAGGCACAGCATGTCGTTGTTACCCTTCATCAGCCCGGGCACAACTGCCAGGCGTTCGTTTCTGAAGTCCTCTTCCGCCAGGCCATACTGCTGTATCAAGGTGCCCATGGCACCATCCAGAATAAGGATACGCTGCTCTATCTCTTTTGTCAAATGAGTAATCATATTTATGCGACTAATTAAATGGGACGCTACAAGTTACGAGCTACGAGTGAGGACGGTGAAACCGTCCAACTATGCTTAACCGCTGTGTGCCGCGTAGCGGTACCTGCAGTAGGAAGCCCTCAACAGATGCATAGAACCTCGAAGAGGTTCAACCCCATACTGACGGGGCATAGTTTGTTCGACCCCTTCGAGGTCGGGATGCTTGTGCTCACCTGCATACACCGCAGGTACCGCTACGCGGCACACAGCGGTTAAGCATAGTTGGACGGCGTTGCCGTCCGCCGCACTTACATCCTCGTTAACTTGTACCCTTGTCAACTAATAAATTATCATTTATAAGTTCTTCTTTCAACCGTCCTGTCACCTCTTAAACATCCGCGCCATGTCGCGCTTATCTTCTTTTTCCTTCAGCGACTCGCGCTTGTCATATTGCTTCTTACCCTTGGCCAAGGCGATGACCAGCTTGGCCAGCCCCTTCTCGTTGATGAACAGGCGGACGGGCACAATGGTGAAACCGGGGTCTTTGGTGCCGCGCGCCAGCTTCTCCAGTTCCTTCTTGTTGAGCAGCAGCTTGCGGTCGCGCCGTGCCGAGTGGTTGTTGTACGAGCCGTAGAAGTACTCGGCCACGTGCATGTTCTTCACCCACAGCTCGCCATTCGCGAAGTAACAGAAGGTATCCACCAAGCTGGCCTTGCCCATGCGGATGGACTTTATCTCAGTCCCCGTCAGCACAATGCCGGCCGTGTAGGTGTCAATCAGTTCGTAGTCGAACGTGGCACGCTTGTTCTTTATGTTTACAGGAGCTTGTTTCATAGTTCAAATCTATCAGTTCAACATCACCGTCAGCCAAGTGAAGGCCCGCTCTATGAGCCACGGACACAGGATGAGCGCCAGCGACGCCCCTATGGTAAACCGCAACCGGTATTGCTCCCTCACCTGCATCACCGGCATGCAGCCTTCCCACACCACGTAGAGAGTGTAGAACTGCAAGGGAAGCGCAATAATCCAGAAGTCGGGCAAAATGCCCAAAATGATTTTCAGCAACAGCACCACCACCAGCGAGTAGCCGGCAAACTGCTGCGCCCGGTAGATATCGCCCGTCACGCCGCAGAAGCGCATGCCCAGCTCATTGATGAGATAGGCCGAGAGGAAGCATCCGCCAAACAAAGACACCGCCACCGCGCAACATTGCGTCATGGCATAGCGGAAACTCTCCGGACCGCCCCACCCCATCGTCCACAACGAGCCGATAAAGACCGACACGCCGCACAGCCCTATCATGGGGTAGACAAAGTCCATCAGCACCTTGCGCTTGTCCTCTACAACGCGAATTTCCTCCCAGGCACGCGCCGGGGAGGAAATCAACAAAAAGGCTATATGAAATAAATCTTTGTAGTTCAAGGCTTACTTGTTTTCAAATGCCGAAGGATACAAATCTTCGAGCGTCTTGTATTCTATCTCGTGGTCGGTATAATTTTCCGGAAGGTCAATAGTAGGATTCGATGTATTCAGGGATATCTCCTTGGCTTTAAGAATAATCTTTTCCGGGTCTTTACCTGTCACCGTACGGAAGTCGTTCAAAGCGTTTTGCACGTCAAAGCAATAAGCATTGCCATAGTATGCCTCCGCTTCTTCATCAGTTCCCCGGTTGTGGCATACATACAACACGAAGTCCTTGCTGTCAGCTGTCAATTCATCCTTCACATAAATCACCCTCAGTTGGTGCATGTTCAGCTTGTCTTTGTCATTGGCCAGCCAAAAGCCGGTGGTAGTGGCAATGGTCTTTTCATCATATTGCGAAGGAGCAATGGCCAAATAAGAAGAGTTGACATAATCGCCCAAGCTGAGCACGGGAGCCGTTTCGTAGTCCTTCAAGTTCTCAGCGGACTGCACATACATCACCGGTGCGGTATCAAAGAGGGTCGTAATGCCTGCCAGTTCAATATCATACTGTTGCCCAGTAGCAGTTGTAGAAGCGGTAGAAGGCGTGGAAGCGTCCTCTTCCTCAACCACATAATTGAACCAGATTGTTGCCATTTTATAGTCGGTCAACTCAATACTGGCCGACGAAAGTTGGGCATTTACATTGGACCACGATGCAGCCGTCGGGATATACCTGTTTCCAAGCGCATCCATAAAATATGGTTTTCCCGAATAGATGTTTTCGTACACATACACAGTAAGAGCACCATCATAAGAAGTAGTCTCCCCCGAGCTGAGGCACGAAGTCAACGATAAGCCCATCATGAGGGCACACATACATGCAAATAATTTTAATTTCTTCATTTCTTATTAATGTTAGGGGTTGCAAATATAGGCAATTTTCTCAAAGCATTAAAAAACTCATGTGTTTTTTGACACTTTTAGTAAATAAAGTCCTTGCCTATATACTGCAACCCCCAACATTATTTAACAAAACTTTGTATTGCAATAGAAGTTGCGCCTTCAGGTATCACAGCTGTTTCCCTGAGGTTATTGCTCAGATCATATACATTATAGTACAGATCAGAACAAACCACCCCGCTCCATCTTCCTTTTATTCTAAATTGCTTTCCTTTTTCATCCCCATCCGTTTTTTCAAGAGTGGCCACATAGGTTAAACCTCCACTATACGTCATCTTCAATATTTCAATTCTGCATGGTGTATGGGGAGGAATGGTCGCTTTAAATGTTTCAGTTATCTTAACATCATTTGTAGTGCTTTCTGAGAAACTTACGTTCTCGCTTGAAGTTGTAGTACTACTAACATTTCCACCGAAACCTATAGAGACCAAGGGAACTGTAAAATTCCAATTTGAACCACTTTGTGTTTGTGTTGAAATTCTATAAGCTTCAGAAAACGAACTGGTTTCAGTAATAGTTTCCGAAACTTCAAGAGTTGGTTCTGTTAATATAGGTGAATCATTAAAAACAAAAGATCTACACAGCCTAGGCTGTGCATAAACATAATCGTTATACTCAGCAGATTGTTCGTATTCCATTTTCACTAAACGGAAAGTACCAACCGGGGCAACTGTCCAATGATAATAATCATCATAAACATCCGAGGTTATTTTTCTAATTTATAGAGCTTGTTGTAGCCCTCGTTTGTACTGCCGGAGCCTCAATTTCAACATTTGCTACATTGTTCTCCACATACTCCAACTCCTGCTGCTCGCAAGCCACCAATGCCAGCAAGCCTAAAAGTAAACCTGTCTTTCTCATAATCGCATAATTTATAAGGTAAAACACAATTGCTACAGATCAAAGTAGCCATACGCATAAGCCCCATTGGCACCATACACTTCAATGGTGTAACTGCCCCCGGCATCGGGCAAAGCAATCATTTTGCTCATAGGGCATAGCACGCTCTCTTGCAAGGAATAGACCACAACGCCTTCTCGCAATATCCGGCACTCCATGTCTCCAATCCCCTCCTTGAACACCAACTCTATGGAAGGGATGCTTCTGTCCACCGTAGCATAAAACGGTAATCCCCAATAGCCGGCACGGCTGTCTTCGGTAGTGCCGTTCGTCAATACCTCGTAAGGGATATCGTTGGGATAAAAAGTGATTTCATCGTCCACCACTTTAAAATTGGCAGCGCAAGCCAACGGATGAGCAAAGACATTGGACATCAAGAAAAGTCCCCCTAATAAGAATAAGAAAAGTTTTGTTTTCATAGGCAACATGTTTTTTTATTGACTGCTGCAAATGTCGCAATAGAAAACAAAATAGAAAAGAATGATGCCGGGACAAAAATATAAATATAGAATACAGTATTACAGCATATTAGTAGAATACTACCCGGACAATTCCGCCCTCAATACAGCGCTATCATCTGCTCCAAAGAATCGTTTTTCCCCAATTTCAAGTGCTGTTTCAGCCGCTGCCTGCTCTTGTAGACCGAATCTATCTCGCAATCGAAAACAAGCATGAGCTGCTTGTTCGAGAACCCTATCTTCAGCAATCCGGCCAAAAGCAGTTCATTCTTCGTCAGCTTGAAGTCTTTGCTAATGCGGGATATGAAACCCGCATGCACCAAGTCCAAAAAAGTAAAGATGTGCCGCTTCTCCTGCTCCGTCAGTTTTTCCACGACCAATCTGCCGGCTTTCAGTTCTTCCAGCAAATACAATGCCTCCACACTGGCATTCTCGCGTATCTTCTTGTTTTCGGCAGACAAGAGGAGTATTTTCCTGTTCAACTCCGCTATCCTATTCTTGTTTATTTCCTGCTCCAGCCTGCCCTCTTTCTCCATGTCGGCAATTTTGCACAGATAGCTTTTCATCAAACGCTCATTGCGCTTGATCGTTTCAATATATCGCATGAAATGCTTTTGATACCTTCTTCTTAAATACCTAAAAAGAACGATACTTACCGACACAATGACAAGCAACAGCAACAGATAGAAATACGCCTGCTTTTGCTTCTCGGCCCTTACCTGTTTATTCTCCAGCACCAATTTTTCATTCTCATACTTCCGCCTCAATTCCGTCAGGCTTTTCTGATACTCTATGTTGTGCACTACCGCCAGCAAGGAGTCGGCCAGCTCCTTATAGCCGTAAGCCCCTTTATAATCCCCCTCACGCTTGCAGATGTCGGACAAATACTGATAAGCACCAGACAGTACAAACTCATCCTTGGCATCCAGACAGGCAAGGAAATAATCCTCCGCCTCTTCCACATTTCCCGCCGTAAGGCTATTGATGCCTAACGACAAATAATAGCGACCCACCTCATTCACATCACGGCTATACCTGATGGCAGACAAGAAATAAGATTGCGCCTCATCATACTGCCCGTTTATCCTTGCCACACAACCCAGCATCTGCCAAAAAGGCGCTTTCATACCCTCGGCGTGCAATGAATCGCAAAGGTGTATCCCCTTATTTGAATACCACTGCACACTATCGGTTCTATTCATAGCCATGTATCCCCTGGCAATATTCCTATAACCACGGATTAGCTTTCGAGAATCTCCGACCAGCCGATAGTAACGTACTGACTGCTTATAATCAGAAACCGATGTGGCATACAATCTTTGAGTGGCGTTCAAATAGCCGACGTGCTCCCAGACAAGTCCAAGCATCTTATACCTCTTTGCTTTCTCCAAATACTCCAACGACTTTCTATAAGCCACCATTGCATCGGAGTATTGCTTTTTCAATGCCAACACTTTTCCGTAATAATACCACGACTTTCCCGCTTTGGCATTATCATCCTTCCAATCATACTTTGCCGCTATTGAAATCAAAGAATCCGACTGCAGACTATCCAAATAGTTTTTATCGCGGGCCAGGGTCATCAGCAAGGCATAATGGGCTGCCTGCTTCCCTCTTAATTTTTCCGGATGCTCAATACTATTCAGAAGATGCAATGCACTGTCTGGAGAAACTTCCATGCACTCTTCCACTGACACAAAAATATCATCTTTCAGCTGGAAAGTAGTACAAGCCACCATACAAAAAGCAAATAGAAGCCATATCGGGATATAACTTCTACTTACAACACTATGCATTCCATGAAGAAAGAACCTCACAGACCAAGATTAGGCAGATTTCTTTTTCTTGAAATACACATCGGGATATTTGACAAGGAAATAAACCCCGACTGAAATAGCACATATCGCCGTGGCGGCAAACAAATAAACAAGTCCCATACGCGTTAGTCCTCTTTTCTTTTACTAATATTCTTATAAATTATGAATGCTGTGACAATACAAGATGCCACAGCTATGGCTCCCATAGAGTATAACAACATCCGATTAATATCTTCAGCAATAATTCCTGCCAATATCACTCCACCAAATACCAACTTGGCTATGTCAAGCAGAAAATCGCCCGCTTTCTCTTTAACGTCCATAATGATAGATTTCCGATAAATGAACTATGCAAAGATAGTGCTAAAACTCAAAATCAAAGGTAAAATTATAGAATATTTTACGATAAGCACATCTGCCACACGCAACTTTCCATCCGGTGCTTCAAATTTGAACCCGTGAGTGGCACTCACGAGTTGTTAGCGATGAGCGATGAAACACCACCCCTCACACCACCTCAGCAAACAGCTCCAGATGCTCGTCCACATACTGGGCAACGCGAGCGGTAAACTCTTCCTCGTGCTCCAGAAACTCGTCTTCCAGGTCGTCGAAGTCCTCATACTGCTCGTACATGGCCATGAACTCGTCGTCGGTGCGCTCGCGCTCAAGGTCTTCGCGGTGGGCATCGTAGATTTTGCGGGCGGCATATACCAGTTTGCTCAGCTCGCCCACACCCCACAGGCGCATGGCCTTGGCAAAGGGGTTGTGAAAGATGTAGGCACCATAGCCGTTCTGTATCAGCTGGCAGAAGCCGCCCTCCATCACCTCGTCGCGGAAGATGCGGTAGGCCAGCAACGAATGCTGCTCGCCCGTGAGTAGCGGCATGGTCTCCGCCGTCAGTTCGCCCCCCGTCTCTTTCAGGTAGGCATCGGTAAATACTTGGATGAAAGCATCCATTCCCTCGCCGGCAGCTTGGCGCAGGGCGTTGTCTGAAATTTGAATCATAAGTAATTGCTTAAAATTGGAAATAAAGATTCAGGTACATGACCGTCGGCCGGATGTCCGCATTTTTCCAGAAGAAAACAGGAAAAAACGCCTACCTACCAAAGTCGTACCAAAGTCGTACCAAGGTCGTACCATGTTCGTTCCTCTTCCGTCCGCTTAAGAGCGAACATGGTACGAGCCTGAAGTAAGTATTTATTCCTCCAACTGGTAGCTGACGAAGGCGAAGCGGCGGCTGTCCGGCGCCCAAGAATTGACGTTGATGGTGCCTTGCCCGCCAAAGAGTTTGAGCAAAGTCTTAGGTTCGCCACCCGCAGCAGGCATCAAGCGAAGTTCCACATTCTTGTTGGCCAGGTGCTCATTGGGCTTCAAGTCGCCCTTGCGGTAGGCAATGTAGACTACCCACTGGCCGTCGGGCGAAACGTGGGGGAACCACGCGTTGCGGTCTTCATCGAAGGTCATCTGAGTCTGTTCGCTACCGTCGGCCTTCATGCGCCACACTTGCATCAGCCCCGTGCGCACGGAGTTGAACCAGATGTACCGGCCGCAAGGCGAGTATTCGGGACCATCGTCGAGGTCGTCGGCAGTGGTGAGGCGTTTCTCCTCGCCGCCACCTACGGGGATGGTGTAAATGTCGAAGTTGCCGCCCCGGTCGGCACAGTAGGCCAGGGTCTTACCGTCGGGGCTCCAGCCATGCAGGTAGCTAGGGCCAAGGGGAGTGACCAAGCGGGGGCTGTCGGTGCCCTCCAAAGGCAAGGTATAGATGCGCGACTTCCAGTCTTCGCGCGTGGCATGGCTCACGGCAATCTGCTTGCCGTCGGGCGAAAGTACGTGGTCGTTGTTGCAACGGTTGGCATAGCCGGTGTTTATCAGCTGCGGCTCGCCGGGATTATCGGGCGACACCTTATACAGTTTGCCGCCACTGTTGTAAATCAGCCACCGGCCATCGTGCGTCCAGTTGGGTGCCTCGATAAGGTACGGAAACTCGGCGACTACCGTGGTCTGCCCCGTTGTGCGGTCCATCACTTGCAGGATGCTTGTCACCTTGGCCTGCGTTTGGGCTTGCGCCACACCTCCTGCCGCTGCCAGCAGGAAAATAGAAGAATACAGAATGTTTTTCATTGTTATTGAATTTAAATGACAATTTGTCTGTGCACTTTTCTTTTTGTCTTGCCACAAAAAGAAAAGATACCAAAAGAAAAAAGTCAAGCGCTGAAGCTCCGGGGCTACTCCGAGCACGTTTTTGCTAAACGGCAGTCAACTCGCTTCGCTCAAACAAACTGCCGTTCTTCACGCAAAAACGCACTCTCCGCTTTACGCCCCTCCGCTTAGGCGCAGCCATGCGGCGTTGGGCATTAGGTATTCCGGCCTGTGAGACGCGGCACGCCACGTCTCTACATAGCACGGCTTGATGCCGCATGGCTCTCCGGCATTGACCGGCGGGCGTGAAGCGGAGGGCGGCTTGAAGCCGTTAAAAAGGGC
>CALUJC010000046.1 GCA_944320865.1 uncultured Bacteroides sp.
TTGTCAGATATAAAGTTACGAAAAATACTTGTGATTACCTATTTTTTTTAGAACTTTATTATCCCGAACTCACGTAAAGAATTGCTCAAATCCGATTGCCGTCTGCTTGACCTTAAAGATATGGGATTTCCAAAGTATTGGCAATCACTATCCATTTGGCGCGAAAAATAGAGATAAATCTATGCACATAAGCCGCATATTTTGCGTCTTATTGTCCGCATAATGCCTCTTTTCGTTTATAGGGTTGTTCTTAAGGTAGTAAAAAGTGAGGGCATGCTGCAAAGATTACAGTACGCCCTCACTAATGTTTCAGTCGGAAGTGTTTTTACTTTACCTCCCAAGTATCATTTGTCAGCAGCAACTCCTCGAAGTTGTGGTAGTGCTTCTTGGCACTGACTTCCTCTATCTGCGCGTGGACGGCTTCGTCGTAGGTGGGCTCATTCACATCGCGGATAACGCCGAGGGCTATGGGGAAGTCCGGGCCTTCCATCAAGGCGAGCTTCAGCTGCAGGGTGTTGTCCATGCAGTGGGCGTCGTGCACCAGGATGTCTTTCTCCGTGATACCATTCTCTCCCAGTTTCACAACCTTGAGGCCGAAGCCTTCTTGCATCAGGCCATATTCATTGTTCTCGCCAAACAGCATGGGCTTGCCGTGCTCCAGGTAGATGGCATTCTTGGCGCGGCCTTCCTTGTTGTACACCGAGTCGTGCGTGCCATTGTTGAAGATGACACAGTTTTGCAGAATCTCGCACACGGCGGCACCCTTATGGGCGGCAGCGGCTTTCAGTATCTCTACCGTGCCTGCCGCATCGGTGGCCACGGCGCGGGCAAAGAAGCGTCCGCGTGCACCAAAGCAAAGCTCTGCGGGGTGGAAGGGGTCTTCCACCGTGCCGTAGGGCGACGACTTGCTGACGAAGCCTCGGGGCGATGTCGGTGAGTATTGCCCTTTGGTCAAACCATAGATGCGGTTGTTCAGCAGAATCATGTTGATGTCCACATTGCGGCGGATGGCGTGGATGAAGTGGTTGCCGCCAATGGCAAGCCCGTCTCCGTCGCCCGAAATCTGCCAGATGGTAAGGTCGGGATTGGCCACCTTGGCGCCGGTGGAGATGGCTGCTGCGCGCCCGTGAATGGTCTGCATGGCGTAGGTGTTCATGTAGTAGGGCAAGCGGCTGGAGCACCCGATGCCGGAGATTACAGCTGTCTCCCACGGCGCTTTGCCTATCTCGGCCATGGCTTTGTGCAGCGAGGCCAAGAAGAAGTGGTCGCCACAACCGGGGCACCAGCGGGGTTGTCCTTTCTTGAAATCTTTGGCTGTGAATATAGTGTTTTCGCTCATGATGTCATCCTCCTTTTATTTGTTTAATATTTCGGTGAAAGCGGCTACCAGTTCTGCCACGACGAAAGGCTGTCCCTTGACCTGGTTGTATTGGTAGGGGGTGAAGTTGTCCACCTTCATGCGCAGGTAGGCGGCAAACTGTCCCAAGTTTTGTTCGGCCACCACCACTTTGGGATACTTCTTCAGCACCTCTGCCGTGTTCTTGGGCAGCGGGTTGAGGTAGCTGAAGTGGGCAAGTGCCACTTTCTGGCCGGCCTTTATCATTTCGTCCATGGCGGAGTACAGGTGTCCGTAGGTGCTGCCAAAGCCTACTATCAGCAGATCGGCATCGTCCACACAGCCTTGTACTTCAACATTGGGCACGGGTATCTTGGCAACCTTTTCGGCGCGTAGGTGGCACATCAGATTGTGGTTCTCCGGGTCGGTGGAGATGGCTCCTGTCCAGCTGTCCTTCTCCAGTCCGCCAAGTATGTGCATATAGCCTTCCTGTCCGGGGATAGCCCAGTAGCGCACGCCCGTCTTGGCATTGCGGTGGTAGGGCGAGTAGCAGCCTTTCATGGCCGGAGTGACGTAAGGGGGATTGATGGCAGGATACTCATAAAGCTTGGGCAACCGCCATGCACCCGAACCGTTGGCCACATAGCCGTCTGTCAGCAAGATGACCGGTGTCATGTGTTCCAAGGCAATCTTGCAAGCCATGAAAGCTGCGTCAAAACATTGGGTGGGCGACGTGGCGGCAATCACCGGCATGGGGCTTTCGCCGTTGCGCCCGAAGAGGGCTTGCAGCAGGTCGGTCTGCTCCGACTTGGTGGGCAGGCCTGTCGAGGGGCCTCCGCGTTGTACATCCAGTATGACCAATGGCAATTCGGTAATGACGGCAAGGTTAATGGCTTCCGACTTGAGGCAGATGCCCGGTCCTGAGGTAGAAGTGACCGCCAATGCTCCGGCAAATGCAGCCCCGATAGCTGTAGAGCAGCCCGATATCTCATCTTCGCATTGCACGGTAATAACGCCCAGCGACTTGTGCTTGGACAGTTCGTGCAGCACGTCGGTAGCCGGGGTGATGGGGTAAGAGCCGAGGAACAGCTTCAAGCCCGCCTTTTCGGCAGCGGCTATGAAGCCGTAAGCCGTGGCCTTGTTGCCCGTGATGTCCATGTAGCGGCCGGGCACCTTCTCCTTGCTTTCAATGCGGCAAGTGGCATGGGAAATGGAGGCATGCGTATTATGCCCGTAGTCCCATCCGGCGTGGATGACCTTGATGTTGGCCTCGGCCACTTCGGGCTTCTTGGCAAATTTTTCACGGATAAAGTCTTCCGCCAGTTTCAGGTCGCGGTCGAACAGCCAGCACACCAGTCCTACGGCAAACATGTTGCGGCACTTCAAGATGGACTTGTTGTCCATGCCCGTATCTGCCAAGCAATCTTTCACCATCTGGGTGATGGAGGCGGCTATTACCTCTTGCTTAATACCCAATTCTTCAATGGGGCTGTCTGTTGCAAAAGCAGCCTTTTCCAAATCGGCTTTCTTGAAGGCGTCCGTGTCTATGATGATGCACCCGTTGGGTTTGGTAAACTTATATTGGGTTTTCAATGCGGCGGCGTTCATGGCTATCAGCACGTCACACTGGTCGCCCGGTGTGTAAACCTTCCGCGCGCCCACGTGCACCTGGAAACCCGAAACACCTGTCAGCGAGCCTTGCGGGGCACGTATGTCTGCCGGATAATCGGGAAACGTGCTGATGTCGTTTCCTACGGTAGCCGAAACTGTTGAAAAGATGTTACCGGCGAGCTGCATCCCGTCGCCTGAGTCGCCGGAGAAGCGTACTACCACTTCGTCCAGCTCTTTGACCATCATGTCATTTGCCATAATCTATGATTTTCTTGTTGGTTTGCTTGCAAAAAGATGCATCATCCTTTTGCTTGGACGGCAAATTTCGTAAAGTTCGGCGGATTAACAAAACTTTTTTCGTAAAATCACCGAAATCCATTATCTTTGCACCCGATTTGGTAAACATAGCTGTATTTTTATACATAATGCTTTGCCAAGCGGATAGGAAAACACTCGTTGCCTTCATAGTTCAATGGATAGAACAACTCTCTCCTAAAGAGTAAATCCCAGTTCGATTCTGGGTGGAGGTACTTCCCTTTTATTTTATGGTTAAACACGGCAGGAAGATTGGTGAAATATTATGCCATCTTCCTTTTTTTATTTCCTTTCCCAAGGTCGTACAACCCGCGCTATTTCCGCCTATAGGAGTGAACAAAGAACGAACTAGGAACGTCTTTTGTAAGCGTAAGCTAAGTTAATTTTATTTTGGGATAGGCATAAAAAGAAGAGGCAAGCACCCTTGGCGGGCGCTTGCCTCTTGGCTTATGCTGTGGCGGCAGCCGCAGGGGCTGCGCAACTGTTATCAGGCTTTCATTTCCTCTTCAGTCACTACCTCTCCTTTTTTCTTCATCATGCCGTAAGCAATGGGTGAAGCGATGAACAGTGACGAGAACGTACCGATTACCACACCCAAAATCATGGCAAACGAGAAGCTGCGGATGCTTTCACCACCAAGGAAGAAGATGATGACGAGCACAATCAACGTAGACGAACCGGTGAACAACGTACGTGTCAGCGTAGAGTTCAATGAGTCGTTGAACAGGCGGAATGTGCCGCGCTTGGGATACAGGTGAAGGTATTCGCGCACGCGGTCGAAGATTACCACCTTATCGTTGATGGAGTAACCGATAGCCGTCAGGATGGCACCGATAAACGTTTGGTCGATTTCCATGGAGAACGGCAAGATGCCCCAGAAAATGGAGTAGATGCCCAGGATACCGATGGTGTCGAATGCCAAGGCGGCGATGGAGCCCACACTGAACGCAATGTTGCGGAAGCGGAACAAAATGTAGAGGCCGATGGCCAGCACGGCGAAGATGACAGACCAGATGGCCGATACCGTAATGTCGTCGGCAATGCTGGGGCCTACCTTTTGCGAGCTGATGATGCTGCCGCCTGCGTGGTTGTCGCGGTCGATGAATTGCTCCAGGCTGGTGCCCTCAGTGAGCAGCGGTTTCAGCAATTCGTAGAACTTGGCTTCGATTTCCGAGTCTACGTTGCTGCCTTCTTCGTTGATGCGGTAGTTGGTGGTGATGCGCACCGTGCGGCCGTCTGTACCGATGGCAATAACGTTGACATTGGCGTCGTCAAACTGGCCTTCCAGCAGCTCGCGCACTTGCTCGGGCTCAATGGCCTGCTCAAACCTTACCTGGTAGTTGCGACCGCCGGTAAAGTCGATACTTTGGCTCAATCCGCGTATGGCGAGGAAGCCTACGAATACCACTACTATAATCAATCCGGAAGTCAGCCACGTCTTGTTGCGTCCCATGAAGTTGTAGTGCGTGTCTTGCAGCACACCCTTCGACAGCTTGGTCTCGAAGGTGAGGTGTTGCCACTTGTCCTTGCTCATGAAGTAGTCGAATACCAGGCGGGTGAGGTAAACGGCGGTGAAGAACGAAATGGCGATACCGATAATCAATGTCGTGGCAAATCCTCGGATAGGACCTGTGCCGAAGTAGAACAGGATGATACCCGTGATGATAGACGTGAAGTTGGAGTCGAAGATGGCCGAGAAGGCGTTCTTGTAACCGTCGGCCAAGGCCTTCTTCACACCCTTGCCATTACGCAATTCTTCCTTGGTGCGCTCGAAGATAAGCACGTTGGCATCCACCGCCATACCCAGCGACAATACCATACCGGCAATACCGGACATTGTCAACGCTGCCTGGAAGGATGTAAGGATACCGAAAGTGAAGAACATGTTGAGCAGCAAAGCACCGTTGGCTACCATACCTGCGGTGAAGCCGTACATGCTGCATACATAGACCATCAGCAAGATAAAGGCTACTACGCATGAGATGAAACCTGCTTGGATGGAAGCGGCACCCAATGACGGGCCTACGATATCCTCCTGCACGATGTGGGCCGGGGCGGGCATCTTACCGGATTTCAATACGTTGGCCAAGTCTTTTGCCTGTTCGGGAGTGAAGTTACCCGTAATCTGCGAGTTCCCGCCGGTGATTTCCTGGTTGACGGTCGGAGCGGAATATACATAGTTGTCCAATACGATGGCGATGCTGCGGCCCACGTTCTGCTTGGTGAGCTGTGCCCAGCGGCGGGCGCCGTCGGTATTCATCGACATGCTTACGGCTGGGTGGCCGTATTGGTCATATTCATCACGCGCATCTACTACTACGTCGCCTTCCAGCGGTGCACGGCCGTTGCGTTCGGTGGACTTGATGGCATACAGCTCGTAGATTTGTGCTTTTTGGTCGTAAGCCGAAACGCCCCATTTCAAGCGCAAGTCTTTGGGCAGTTCTGCCTGTACTTCGGGCATGGCGAGGTAGCGGTTGATTTCTGCCGTATCCTTATAGTGTGCATAGCCGGCTATGGGACCTTGTCCTGTGGGGTTTGCTTGCAGAATAGCCAGCAAGGGGTGCTGTTTCTTCAGCACTTCCAAGTCGGCAGCTTCGGCGGTTTCGCCTTTCAGGGCGGCGGCCAGGCTGTCTGTTGTGCTGGTGGCGGCTGCGGGTGTTTCAACTGCTTCCTCCGTTTCGGTGGAAGTGCTGGTCAAAATGGTGTGCAGCTTCACGTCGGCAGCTTGCAGGTAGGGCATCACATCCCTGGCGTTGTATGTTTCCCAGAACTCCAGGTTGGCAGAACCTTGCAGTAATTTTCTTACACGTTCGGGCTCTTTAATGCCGGGCAGTTCCACCATGATACGGCCCATTTTGTCTTCCAGGCTTTGGATGTTGGGCTGTACCACGCCGAAGCGGTCGATACGGGTGCGCAGCACGTTGTACGAGTTGTCTACGGCAGCTTTCACTTCCGAACGCAATACTCTTTCAACCTCTGCGTCGGTCGACTTCTGGTTTACTTTGTCTTTCAGTTGTTGTGTGGCGAACAGTTGCGCGAGGGTGGCATCGGGTGCAAGGCGGTGATACTCTCTGATGAAGAGGGTGATTACATCGTCTTGGCTTGTCTGTGCCTGTTTGGCAGCATTCTTCAACGCCTGGTTGAAGGCTTCATCCGTCTTGTTGTCGGCCAGCACCTTGATGACGTCAGGCACCGAGACCTCCAAGATTACGTTCATACCACCTTTCAGGTCCAAGCCCAGACCAATTTCCATCTCGCGGCAATCTTTCAGGGTCCAATTGCCAAGCCAAACTTTCTCGTTTGCCAGAGAATCCAGGTATTCTTGTTCCAGCTGTTCATTGCCTTTTGCATACTCTTTCGCCTTGTTGGTGTAATGGCGAGTCACAAAAGAGAATGATAGGTAGAACACGCATACCAAGGTAAGCAGTATGGCAAAGACCTTTACAAATCCTTTGTTTTGCATGTTACTTTTAGTTTATTATGATTACTTTTTTAATTGTTTTCTGCTTTCTACAAGGCTGCAAATATAGTTTTTTTTTCACACATTTTGCCTCAGTGCGTCTTTTTTTTGCGCAAGTACTTGTCTGTAGCCATGCTTTTGCCTCCTGCGGGAGGTGCCCGTGGGGTTATTCCCTTTTGGCCAAATGGCACCAGATGGGGTAATGGTCCGACGCCCGGATAGAGCGGTCTACTGTGCAATTATATGTCTGCAGGTTTTTGCTGACCAAAATGTTGTCTATGCGGAAATAAAACTTGTTTCGGTTGTAGGAGGTGCCCAGTCCGCATCCCGATTCAGTAAAGGCGTCGTCCAGTTGGCGGGCGATGGTGTGGTGTGTGTAGGATATGGGCGTGTCGTTAAAATCGCCACAGACCACAATGTAGCGGTGCGGGCAGGCTGCAATGGCCTGTGCAATGGTGTCAGCCTGTGGCGCCCTCAGTGCCGTGGCTTCTGCCAGCTTGCGCACCAGCAGGCGCAAGCCGCTTCTTACGCTCTCTTTCTCCGGGTCGGTCAGCATGTTTTCGTAGACAGCCTTGTCCGAAGTCGTTAATTTGTTGGATTCTAAATGTGCGTTGAGCAGCATTACCGTGTCGTTGCCCCATTTCAATTCATACATCATGATGCCGTTGTAAGAACTTGGGGTCACCAGTTCGCGTGCCGAGAGAATAGGCCATTTGGAGTAGCAGGCCACTTGGTTGGTGCGGCCTTTCCCTACGTAGCCGATGTGGTGGTAAGGATAAGCGGCCAATTCTCGGTTTACTTCTTTCTGGCTGACATTTTGTTTTGAATTTAGCGTGCGATACTCTTGCAGGCAGAGGATGTCGGCATTGCTGTTTTTCAAGTACTCCAATATGGGGCTTTTGCCGTCTTGCTTGGTGCCGTTGTCAAAGCCCATGATGTTGTACGAAAGTATTTTGCAACTTCCTTCGGGCAGGTTATCCGTATGGAAATTCAAGGGGCAATACGTCCGCAGTGGCATGAAGCATGCCAAAAAAAACAGCAAGGGCAATAGCGACGATTTGTATTGCCGGATGCACAGCCAGAAGAACAGGAAACATCCGTTGAGCACGGCAAAGACGGGGAAGGCCAGTCCCAGGCACGACAGCACCGGGTGCTCCGCAGGCGCGAGGCAGGGGCTGTAGGCCGACAGCAGCAGGCATCCTGCTACGCAGGCATTAACTGCCAGCAGAAGGAAAGAGACCAGATAACCGAGATGTTTCACTGCGTGGATGGCTTTAAGGGTAGATGGAGTGTAGGGGCGGGCTACCGTTTGCTGGCGTCGAACAGGCTCTTCTTTTCTTCGTCGCTCAGTCCCTCGTAGCCTGTTTTCCTCAGTTTGTCGAGTATGCGGTCTATTTCGTCCGATTGCGCCTTTTTGCGTGCATTGTAGTCATAGTCTTGCTGGCGGGTGCCGCCCGTGCCATAGCGCACCTTCATTTTCGGCTTGCGTGGCTTGCGGTGAGCCAAGGCAGTCATGCCGTCCAATGCCCGGTTAATCCATGCCGTCAGGTCGCGCCCCTTGCCCAGTTGTGCTGCGAAGAAAAGGCCTGCCAGCGCCCCGCCCAAGTGAGCGATGTGGCCGCCGGCGTTGTCCGACGTGATGAACAGCAGGTCCATGCCGATAACAATCAGCGCCAGGTATTTCAACCTCAAGGTACCCAACAGGAACAGACGTATGGGGTAATTGGGTTCACGGTAGGCAGCTGCCGCCACGATGGCAAGCACGGAAGCCGATGCCCCCACCATGAAGGAATTGTCAATGTAAGGGCGGAAATAAGGGAAAACGTTGTAGGCCGCCATGTAGAGTATGCCTCCGCAGATGCCTCCCAGTATATACAGCCCCCTGAGATGCTTGGCCGAAAATACGTTGAGGAAAAGTGCTCCGAACCAGTACAGCCACAGCATGTTGAACAGAATGTGCAGTAGCCCCCCGTGCATGAACATGTAAGTGAGCAACGACCAGGGTTGCATGAGGAAGCGTGCCGGCGATGCCGGCAATTCCAGCCACAAAAACAAGCCTCCTGCAGTTTCTGCATTAAACAACTGCAACATGACGCCGGCCAGCGTGATGGCCACAAATACGGCGACGTTGATATATATAAGTTGTATGTAGATGCTTCCCCGGCGGAAAGTATCCCGCAAATCAGTTATAATAGTAGCCATTGCCTCGGTTGGTCTTTTTCCAGTACATAATTAAGATGAAGCCGAACAGCATGCCGCCCAGGTGGGCAAAGTGGGCCACGTTGTCGCCGCTGCTGTTCGAGATGCCCGCAAAGAGTTCGATGAGCGCATACCCTATCACGAAATACTTCGCCTTGATGGGCATGGGCAGGGGGAAGATGAACATCCGTTCGTTGGGGAACAGCATGCCGAAGGCCAGCAAGATGCCATACACGGCACCCGATGCGCCCACGGTAGTCATCATGTTCAGGTATTCCTCCATGGGGATGATGGAGTAGCCCGTGTTCACCCCGCTGTAGGGAGCCAACTCTTGCAGGTAGAACACGTATTGCACCGCTTCTTGTATGAGCCCCGCCCCGATGCCGCACACCAGGTAGAAGAACAAGAAACGTCGTGGCCCCCACACCTGCTCCAATATCCGCCCGAACATCCACACGGCAAACATGTTGAAGAAAATGTGCGCAAAGTTGGCATGCATGAACATGTAGGTGATGAGCTGCGCCGCGTTGAAGTTGTCGGCCAAGAACAAATGCAGGCCCAGGTAGTCGGCCAGGTCGATGCCGTACCCTTCCAGCACAAGCGTTATCAGGAAAAGCAGCACGTTGATGATGAGCAGGTTTTTGGTTACAGTAGGGATAGAGTTCATATTCCGTGATTGATTCAAAACGTTGCAAAAGTACAAATTAATTCTGTTCTACAGCAGAAATTTGCCATTCTCTTTCCCGTTTTTGGGGTTTATCTATCTTTTTTTGCTGATTTTGTTTGACATTCAGAATGATTTTCTTATATTTGTCCTACCGCGTGAAAAGCACATAGTGGGTGAAAATGTATATCGTATAACAAACCTAACTAAACTTACGCCTTATGAATAAATCGGAACTGATTGATGCAATGGCAAACGATGCCGGACTGCCGAAAATCGTTTGCAGGAAAGCGTTGGAGGCGTTCTTGGCCACAGTAGAGAAGGCCATGAAGAGCGGCGAGAAAGTTTCGTTGGTGGGGTTTGGCACGTTTGTAGTGGCAAAGAAGGCTGCCCGCACAGGATACAATCCCTCCACCAAGCAGCCTATCGACATCCCCGCCAAGCGAAGCGTAAAGTTCAAACCCGGCAACGACCTGATGCTGGAGTAATCCCTTACCTTTTGCACAAAGGTGTCCGCCATTGTTGTAGCGTTGCAATGGCGGACATTTTTGTGCTTCCCCCTGGCATACTTTCCCCGTCCGACTTGAAGCGTATTTGCTTCGTACCCGATTCGTACCTGATTCGAACCTGCTTCGCTCATGCTTCGTCCCTATGGAAGCGAAGGTGAAGCGAAGCAAAACCCTTCCGGGCAAGGCGCAAAGGGCTGGGGACGGGGAGGAGCCTCCGAAGCCGGGGAAAGGCGTGCATGAGGCTTTGCGTAGGGGGTAGACGTAGAGGTTGAAATCCGTATTATCATTATATTACAGCATATTACAATTTGCTGGCGTATGATTGACGTATTCCTATTTATTGGTTGGCGTATTAATGAATAGGAAGAAATTTAGTAAACTATAGCATTTCCGATAATTTTGTGCCGACAATTTAATTTTCCTAAACAAACAGTTAATCTTAATTAAGTAAGACGCATGAAGAAGCTATTATCAGTTTTGTTTATGTTGAGCTTTACCTTTGCTGCTGTATGGGCGCAAAACATACAGGTAAAAGGTACGGTGGTGAGCGGGTCGGACGACTACCCCTTGCCCGGTGTGAATGTAGTGGTGAAAGGCACCGCTACGGGTGTGATTACCGACATTGACGGTAATTTTACGATTTCGGTACCTTCCGATGCTACGCTGACCTTCACTTATGTGGGCTTCAAGGCCCAAGACGTGGCAGTAAACGGGCAGACTACCTTGAACGTAGTGCTGCAGGAAGACATGGAGACGCTGGAAGAAGTGGTCGTAGTGGGCTACGGCGTGCAGAAGAAAGCCAACCTGACCGGTGCGGTGACTTCTATCAAGAGTGACGAGCTGCTGAAGGCCAAGTCGGCCAACTCGACCAACGCGCTGGTGGGGCAGATGCCGGGCTTGATTTCCAAGCAGGCCACCGGCGAGCCGGGCGCCGACGATGCCAACCTGTATATACGTGGTATTGCCACGTTCCAGGGTGATACATCTCCGGCATTCATTATCGATGGCATTGAGCGCACGTCGGCCGACTTTGCGCGCATGGACCCCAACGACATCGAGTCCATCAACGTGTTGAAAGACGCGGCTTCGGCAGCCATCTTCGGTATGCGCGGCGCCAATGGTGTCATTGTGATTACCACCAAGCGCGGCAGCTCGGAGAAACCCACCATCAAGTATTCGGGCAACGTTTCCATCCAGTCGCCTACGCGCTTGCCGGAGTTTGCCAACTCTTACGACTATGCCCGCCTGTACAACCAGTTTATGGGGCAGGAGATTTACTCTGCAGAGGCCTTGCAGAAGTTTAAGGACGGGTCGGACCCCATCAATTACCCCAACACGGACTGGTATGACGAGATGCTGTCAAAGAACGCCATCCAGCACCAGCACAATGTGTCGGTTTCCGGCGGTACGGACAAGATTCGCTACTACGTCAGCCTCGGCTACTTGCGCCAGGGCGGTTTGTGGGAAGACCTCGATTACAAGCGTTACAACCTGCGCAGCAACATCGACGTGGACATTACCAAGACTACCCGCCTGGGCGTGGATGTGTCCGGACGTATGGAGAACTCCCTGAACTCCGGCTCGGCACAAGGCGTGTTCCAGCAACTGGTGCGCAATACGCCCGTGCTGCTGTGCCGCTATCCCAACGGCCTCTTTGCCGTGCCCGACGCTACGCACCCCAACATCGTGGCTTCCAACCAGCCCGGCGGCAGTTATAGCAAGGGCAAGACATTTGTAGTGGATGCCCGCATGGAATTGGAACAGAAGCTGGACTTCATAACCGAAGGCCTTTCGGTGAAGGGAACCGCTTCGTTCAGCAAGAACACCTACCGCAACAAGGCTTGGAACGTGGCCAACTACGTATACACCCTGACGGATGGCGAGTATGTGCTGAGCCCCCGTTCGAGCGCCAGCCTGGGACTGACCCAGAACAGCGACGAGTATCAGGAATACCAGCTCCAGGCTAACTATAACCGCTCCTTTGGCCAGCACAATGTCACGGCCATGGCCATGGTATTGGCACGCAAGGGCTTCCTGGAGCGTTCGGGCATGAACCGCAACTCTTTCGACTCTGAAATTCTGGACCAGATGAATGCCGGAAACTCTGCCGGCCAGACACTGAATGCTTACGACAGTGAGACGGCCCGCGCCAGCTACATGGCCCGCGTCAACTACAACTACGCACAACGTTATTTGGCTGAGTTCAACATCCGTCGCGATGGCTCGGAAAACTTTGCCCCTTCCCGTCGCTGGGGTACGTTCATGTCGGCCTCTTTGGGTTGGGTAATCTCTGAGGAAAAATTCTTCGAGAACTTGAAGAACACGGTCAACTTCTTGAAGATTAGAGGTTCTTACGGTACGCTGGGTAACGACAACATCGGTGGTGTGTCCTTCCCCTTCTACAGCCGTTTCGACCTGTATTCGGGTGGCACCGCCAGCAACGGTTTTGCCAACAACTTAGGCGACTATGTATTCGGTGAGATTCTGACAAAAGGTATGGTTCCGGGAGCTATTGCCAACGCGTTGGCCACATGGGAAAAGTCACACAAAGCCAACGTGGCTATCGACGCTACGCTGTTCAACCGCTTGAACTTCACCATCGACTACTTCTTGGAAAGACGTACAAACATCTTGGCGCAACGCGATGCCGAGATTCCTTCTACTTTTGGCGGCATTTTGCCTTTGGAGAACTTGGGTGAGGTAAAGAACCAAGGCGTGGATTTCTCCGTGAACTACCACCAGCAGATTCGCGAGGTGAACTTCTCGGTAGGCGGAAACTTTACGTTTGCCCGCAACAAGATTATCGAGATGGCTGAAGCTGCCGGTACATCTGAGTACATGCGCAAGACGGGACGCCCCATCAATGGCTACTATGGCTATAAGACGGACGGCATCTTCAAAAGCCAGGAAGAAATAGACAACTACGCCAAGCAGGAAGTGGCAGGTGTGGGCTACGAGACAAAACCGGGCGATATCAAGTATGTGGATGTCAATGGTGACGGCGTGGTAAACTCCAACGATATGACCTATCTGGGTTATGGCAATATCCCGGAAATCATCTACGGCATCAATGGTGCATTGAATTGGAAGAACCTTGACTTCAGCTTCCTGTTCCAAGGGGCTGCACGCGCCCAGGTTTACCTGAAGGGTGGTGTCATCCAGCCCTACTTCAACCAAGGCAACCTGCCCCAGTTTTGGGTAGACGAGGCTTGGACGGAAGACAACGTGAATGCCCGCTATCCCCGCCTGGTAAACTCTACGCACAACTTCCCGGGCACCGATATCAGCGGCGTGCAGACTTACCTGTACGATGCCTCTTACCTGCGCTTGAAGAACATCGAGATAGGCTATACGCTGCCCGACAAGTGGTTGCGCCCGGCAGGCATCAGCAGCATGCGCGTGTACGTTAATGCACAGAACCTCTTTACCATTACCGACGTTCCACAGATTGACCCGGAAAACACGCAGCAGGAAGGTTGGACCTATCCGCAAATGAAATCGTTCAACGTGGGACTTACACTTCAATTCTAACTTTAAGCAATACATGAATAAGATGAAAAAATATAGGAATTTAGCACTGGCCACCATGGTGGCTTTGGCTTCGGGTTGCTCGGACATGTTGGACATCAAGCCGACCACCTTTATTTCTGATGAAGCGCTTTGGGAAGACTCCAAGCTGATTAACCAGTTTGTGGCCAATACATACGGCTCCATGCTGTGCGGCTTCAACCGCTGCACGGCCGGTGTGGGGCAAGACTGGGCCATGTCTTGGGCCGGAAACCTGGACTCGGGTACGGATGACGTGGCCTGTGTGTCCGACTCTCCCATCTACCTGCAATTGAACAAAGATGCCATTACGGCACAAAGTTGCCCCTTCATTGAAGAAATATGGCAGCAAGAGTACAAGGTAATCCGCAAATGCAACATCCTTATCGCTCAACTGCCCGATGTAGACGAAATGGTGCTCACTGCCAAGCAGAAGGCAGTGCTCGATGCAGAAGCCCGCTTCCTGCGCGCGTTCTGCCACTTTGAGCTGGCGCGCACCTTCGGCAAGGCTCCGCTGATGCTGGTGGCACAAGAGCTGACCGATGACCTGCTGGTGCCTCCTTCTACCTTTGAAGACATTGTGAACTTCATTGTAGACGAGTGCGACACCTATGCCGACAACCTGCCGCTGACCCGCACAGCCGACGAGACCGGACACGCCACCAAGGGCGCCTTCCTGGCCTTGAAGTCGCGCGCCTTGCTCTACCTGGCCAGCCCCTTGAACAATGCTGGCGGCGACACACAGCGCTGGGCCGATGCCGCACAAGCCGCCAAAGACGTGATGGACCTCAGCGTTTACCGCCTCTACCGCCAGGGCGAGACGCCTTACTACAGCATGGCTTTCGACAAGACGGCTGCCAATGAAGAGGTGATTTTCGAGCGCCGCTTCACTTACCCCGATGCCCCGCACAACATCCACATGATGTGGAGCGCCGACGTCACCGACCATGGCTCGTGGAATGGCGTGTATCCCACCCAGAACCTTGTGGATGCCTACGAGACAACCAACGGCATGATGATTGACGACCCCGCCAACACCCTGTATGACGACCAAAACCCCTATGCCAACCGCGACTCGCGCTTCTACCAGAGCCTGCTGTACCATGGCCTGACGTGGGAGGGCGATGAAATCGACATGCTGCCCGGCGGCTCGTGCGAGCCCCAGTTGGGCAGATGGCGCTGCGGCTATGGCTTGAAGAAGTTCATGGAAGAACTGCCCGGCACCACCAACATCTACGGCGGCTATGCTCAAAGCAACAATTTCCCCTACTTCCGCTACGCCGAGGTGCTGCTGAACTATGCCGAGGCACAGAACGAGGCGCTGGCCGCCCCCGACCAGAGCGTGTACGACGCCATCAACGAAGTGCGCGGCCGTGCCGGCCAGCCGGGCTTGCCCGCAGGCCTCACCAAGGACGCTATGCGCGAGCGCATCAAGAACGAGCGTCGCGTGGAATTCCTCATGGAAGAACACCGCTTCTACGACCTGCGCCGCTGGCTGGACGGCGATGTGCTGGCCCAGCCTATCATGGGCATGAAGGTGTATGACAACAACGGCGACGGCGTGCTGGAGTACGTGGTATCCCAGGTAGAAGAACGTGCCTTCACCGGCGCCCACTACTACCTGCCCATCCCCCTGGCCGAACAGGAAAAGAACCCCTTGCTGAAAGACGAATGATGAAAGGTAAGCTGATATTGTTGACAGGAATACTGGTGGCCATGGTGGGTGCTTCGTGCGCCCACCGGCCCGCCGGTGCCCGGCAGGTGGAGGACAGCCCCTTCGTGCCTGCCGGCTATAAGTTGGTGTGGCACGACGAGTTCGACTCCGAAGCCAAAGCCTTGCCCGACACGGCGAAATGGAAGTACCAGCTGGGCGGAGGAGGCTGGGGAAACCGCGAACTCCAGTATTACGCTCCCGCCGTGCTGGGGCAGGACACCGTGGCCTTTGTGGAAAACGGCGTGCTGAACATTGTGGCGCTGAAGCCCGTTGCCCCTATAGACGGACATAACTATCTGTCCGCCCGCATGAACTCCAAGCAGAGCTGGACGTATGGCTACTTTGAAGCCGGATTGAAGATGCCCGTAGGCCGTGGCACGTGGCCCGCCTTCTGGATGTTGCCCCAAGACATGAAGAGTTGGCCGCTGGACGGCGAAATCGACATCATGGAGCATGTAGGCAGTCATCCCGACTCTATCTTGGTGACGGTACATACCCAGAAGTACAACCACTCCATAGGCACGCAGAAAGGCGTGCACGTCATGACGCCCAATACTCAGGGAGAATTTCATATTTATGCCATGGAATGGACGGCAGAAGGCATCAAGGGTTTCGTGGACGGCAAGCAATGTTTCTTCTATCCCAACGAAGGCACCGGGAAAGAAGTCTGGCCTTTCGACGTCCCCTTCTACCTGCTCCTTAACCAAGCCGTGGGCGGTGGCCTCGGCGGGCTGAAGGGTGTGGACGACGCCTGCTTCCCCGCCACCTACCAGGTGGACTACGTCAGGGTCTACCAGAAATAGGCTTGTTGGAAGTTTTTGCTATAAGAGAGGAGGTGTGCCAAAACCCTCTGAACGCTTTCTTTTAGGCGCGGATTACGCGGATTTCACGGATTAAGCTTATAAAATCCGCGTTATTCCGCGTAATCCGCGCCTAATATGTAACATTTTGAAAGCGTTCATGGACTTTTGACACACCTCCCTCTTTTGTGCTTCCTCCGCAGGCCTTTAAGGCCTCGTGCGGTAGCCTTCCAAGCCCCGCTTGCTGGGGTTGAAGCACTACCGGGAACTGTGCCCCCGCATCAAGCCCCCCGGGCTGTGCAGCCGGAAAATGTTGCAGGAATCGCCTTAAATGTAACAGGAATCACCTTAAATGTTGCAGAAATCGGCCATAAATGCAGAGAAAGACGTGAGTTCGGGATAAAATTAAAACAAAGTCAGTTGTTTTGATTGCTGGATTGTGTACCCTTGCAGTGCTTCA
>CALUJC010000047.1 GCA_944320865.1 uncultured Bacteroides sp.
TCTTCGCCCGGCGGGCGTCCGGGGCAGGGGCGGCGTCCGGGTGCATGAAGCCCGGCGGACAAGGGCGCGCCCCGGCAAGGTTGGGACACAAAAGGGGAGGAAAGAAGAAGGAAAACATATACGGGTTTTGGGGATATTTCCGTCCCGGCGGATGGCATATCCGATGGGACGAAGGACAAAAGGATAAAGCCTAATAGCCTTTGCGCCGTGTCGTTTCAGACATGTTTTCTATCCGGTAACTTGTCTCCTCTTTTATTTTCTGTAGCCAATATCCGTCTATCCCTGCCTGCCTCGCATAGTCTTCATAGCGGGAGACAACACCAACGGCTTTGTCTATGAGGGCGTCGGCTCCCTTGATATTGTAGTGTTTGGCCAGTTCGAGCAGGTCGCCGCGCCCGATGTCGCAGTTCTTGTTGCATACGGTCATGCTGTGACGGTTCACATATCCCGGTGCGAACGGATCGACGGAGAACGTGTAATCGTATGCCGGGGCGACATGCCACACGCCGTCGTCATTCATCAGGAAACTGAAGTTCTTGTTATGGTCGTCCACGTTTCCGCTTGTTACATTCATGACTGTCAGGAGAAACAACTGCTTGAGTTCAGCCGGCAAGATACCAATCCGGCAGGCCGTGTCGAACAGGCTTTCGTAACTGTTCGCGGCAGGGTTCATGGCGGCCAGTGTCTGTACATGCACCTTTTTCCCTTCCTTGCGGTCAAACCGCTCTGTCAGGAAATGCGCGGTTTGTTCTCCTTCCGCGAGGCGCGACGGCATCATGTGCAGGCCGGCATCTTTTGCCATGAGGTAGTAGCTGTACTCGATGCGGGTGGTGGGAACCTCCGAATGTTCGTCGAACTTGACAATCATGGGAACATATCCGGGTGCGGGCGCGGCGACCTGGCCGGAATAGCATTCGCCCGTCTCCGGATTAATGTTGATGATGGCTTTGGGCCTGCGTCCGCCTGCAGATGTGCCCACTTTGAACAGGCTCTCTATCAGGAAGTCGGGCTGCATCTCGGCTCTAAAGTTCTTAGCCTCGTTCAATGCAGACTGCGCCAGCCTGTAAAGCTCGGCTATCTCCACTTTGAAAGGTTGTTCCATTTCTTCGGCAGCCGGAGGCAGGAACTCCAGCGCGCCCATGCCTCTTCGGCCGATGTACGCCAGGCGGTCGAGGACGGACAGGTTCCTTGTACTGATGCGGCGCATTTTCGCCCATTCGTTGAACACCTTGTTGCCCCAGTGGTCCGGCAGTGAATCCGCGATGAAAGAGGGCAGCCCGCCGAAGAGTTTCCCGTCATCACCGTACACGGGCAAACCGTTCCTGACGGAAACGCTATGGATGGAGGCCCGTAAGGGCGCGATGTCGTATCCGTTGCCGAGGAAGTCGCGGTCGAAATAGAAGCATATCTTTTCCGTGTATCTTTCCTTGTAGGCGACCAGCGAGCCTGCTTTCCGGTTCCACAGGAAAACGTCAAGATTCCGTATCATGGTTGCTCCTCCTTACTCGTTTGGGTATGTATTTGTTCATCTGTTTCAACGCCATCGGGGGTACGGGCAGTTCTGGCAGCAGGTCGGACAAACGTTGTTCCAGGCCCAGCACGCGCAGAAGCGAAATGAAATTGTTGAGCGTGATGTTCCGGTTCATCCCTTGTTCAAGATGGCTGATTGTGGTCAGGCTTACCCCGGACTTCTCCGCCATTTCCCTTTGGCTTATACGGGCGGCAAGACGGTACTCCTTCAAACGCTGGCAAAGGAGGGCGATGATGTCTTGGTTGGTAGTATAAGAAAGATTGTTCATATAGTCATATATTGCTATTCCTTTGCAAATGTACAAATAAATATCCATATATAGATACTAATCGAGTAATTTTAATTCACTCCTCATTTGTTCAGCACATGAATAAAAACGTGCCGCACACCACGAAAGGCGGCAAACGCAGGGCTGGGCGTGTTTTGCCAGACAAGCGTTGGCAATTGGAAGAAAAAGCGTATCTTTGCAAGGAGGGACGCATATACTCGCCACGTTACGTGTGGAGGATGAGACCGCCCGAGGGTGGTATTTGGAGGCTGCTTCCGTCCCGGTGGATTAAATGAGAATTTATCGCATAATAAATCAGATTTATTACTTATACATTATGTTAGCCTATACTTACATAGAGAAGGGGCAATTCCGGCTGCTCGATAAGCCCGTGCCCCGATTGCAGCAACCTACGGATGCGCTGGTGCGTGTCACGTTGGGAAGCATCTGTACCAGTGACCTGCATATAAAGCATGGCAGTGTGCCGCGTGCCGTGCCCGGCATTACCGTGGGGCATGAAATGGTGGGTGTCGTGGAAGAGGTAGGCGCGGAGGTGACGACCGTGAAGCCGGGCGACCGTGTGGCGGTGAACGTGGAGACCTTCTGCGGGCATTGCTTCTTCTGCCGGCATGGGTATGTGAACAATTGTACCGACCCCGATGGAGGATGGGCGTTGGGTTGCCGCATTGACGGCGGGCAGGCGGAATACGTGCGTGTGCCCCATGCGGACCAAGGGTTGAGCCGCATCCCCGAAGGCGTCAGCGATGAGCAGGCACTCTTTGTGGGCGACATTCTGGCTACGGGCTTTTGGGCGGCGCGCATATCGGAGATAACGGAAGAAGATACGGTGCTTATCATCGGTGCTGGACCTACGGGCGTCTGCACCTTGCTCTGTGTGCAACTGAAGCACCCCAAACGCATTATTGTTTGTGAGAAGTCGGAAGAGCGTGCCGATTTTATTCGCTCACATTATCCGGAGGTGCTGGTCGTACGTCCGGAGGATTGCGTGGATTTTGTCCGCAAGCATAGCGACCACGGAGGAGCCGATGTCGTGCTCGAGGTAGCCGGTGGGGAGAATACTTTCCGGTTGGCTTGGCAATGCGCCCGTCCTAACGCGATAGTGACCATTGTGGCGATGTACGACCGTCCGCAGGTGCTGCCCTTGCCGGATATGTATGGCAAGAACCTCACCTTCAAGACCGGAGGGGTGGACGGTTGCGATTGTGACGAGATACTCCGCCTCATAGCTGAGGGACGCATCGACACGACGCCGCTCATTACACACCGCTTCCCTCTGGCACGGATAGAAGAGGCTTATCATATCTTTGAGCACCGGCTGGACGGAGTCATCAAGGTGGCCGTCACTCAGTAGGCGCGTGTGTTTGCCGAGTGGGGGGGCGGATACCTATCGTATCGAAAAGATTGACGATGGAGCATCAATGACGCACTATCAGTACCGTGGCATAGGCTGCTATACCTTCTTCGCGTCCGGTAAAGCCCAGCTTTTCAGTAGTGGTAGCCTTGATAGATACATCGTCTGCATCTATCCCCATAACAGACGATAGCACCTGCTGCATTTCCGGAATATGAGGATTGAGTTTGGGACGTTCGGCACACACCGTAGCATCGACATTGCCCACTGAATAGCCTTTGCCGGCCAACAACCCGATAGTTTTTTCCAAAAGGAGCTTGCTGTCTATGTTCTCATACTCACCTGCCGTATCGGGGAAATGATAGCCTATGTCGCGCATATTGGCCGCCCCCAACAAAGCATCACAAATGGCATGTATCAGTACATCGGCATCCGAATGACCCAACAAGCCCTTCTCATGTTCCAAGCGTATGCCGCCCAACCAAAGTTCACGCCCTTCTACCAAACGATGGACATCGAAACCAAAACCAACCCGTATATTCATTGTGAGGAATTTAATATTATGTTATGCTGTTCTAAATCTCAGCGAACATGGAAATCGAGCACCTTCTCATTGCCTAAGTACCCCTGCAAATGCTGCCCTACACTCACAGGACCGACCCCTGCCGGAGTTCCCGTGAAAAGCAGGTCGCCCATCTTCAACGTCATAAAACGGCTGACATAGGCAATAATGTCGTCCACCCGATGTAACATGTCGGACGTATGACCATGCTGCACTTCGCGCCCGTCAATAGCCAGATGGAAATCCAACCGCTGCACATCGCCCCCAACCTGCTCTAACGGCAAGAATGTGCCAACGGCAGCTGAGCCGTCGAATCCTTTACATAACTCCCACGGATTGCCTGCGGCACGAAAAGTCCGCTGCAAATCGCGTGCGGTAAAATCAATGCCCACAGTGACAGCATCATAATACCTATGGGAAAAACGAGGAGCTATATGCTTCCCTAAACGGCAAATGCGCACCACCACCTCTGTTTCATAATGTATCTCATGGGAAAAATCGGGAAGGAAGAAAGGCTTCCCATCCTTTAAAAGTGCGGAATCGGGCTTCATGAAAATAACCGGTTCACTATTCACTTGCGTATGCCCTAATTCCTGGTTATGCAGGGCATAATTCATTCCTACGGCAATAATCTTCATAACTCGTTTTCGATACAGTTCAAGCGGTTGAACATCAAAGCCAAATGGGCGTACAGGGAGGTGTTTTGCACCACGATATACTCTGGAACACGGATGCGGAAGGGGGTAAAGTTCCATACAGCCTTAATGCCACCCGCTACCATTTTATCTGTAATGCTTTGGGCTATCTCGATAGGAACGGTCAGCACCCCAATGCGGACATCATATTCCGCCCTTTTACACTCAAACTCGTCAGGATGAAAAATAGGAATACCATTCAAACACGTACCCAATAATTCCGGATTAATATCGAAAGCTGCCACAATCTCCAATCCGAAATGTGCCAAACCGGAATCGCGCAATAGTGCACCGCCCAAACTACCTACCCCAAACAGAAAGGCTTTATGGATATTGGTGAAACCCAAAAAATCTTCGAGAACAGCAATCAATGTATCGACCTCATAACCCACTCGCGTACGACCCGAAATGTTGACATACGACAAATCTTTGGCTATCTGTGAAGCGTCAATACCTGTTTCCTTAGAAATCAGTGTAGACGAGACAAAACGTTCACCTTTCTGCTTCAACAATTTCACATTCGAAAGATACCACGGCAAACGTCGCAATGTAGGCTCAGGAACCTTAGCCACTACTTTCTTTGTCAATGCATTGTTCACCACTTTCATTTTGCCTGTTCTTGATTTACAACGGGACAAAATTACTGTTTTTTTCCCTATCGCAGCACGCACAGGGCCAAAAGGTTAACATTATTTCCAGTTAAAGCAGCCAAGTTTGCAACAAAACATGTAAATTTGAAGTCCGACAATGCCGTTCACATCCGGCTTCACCAAAACATTAAAAGTAAAAGAACACCCACTATTATGGCAAAAAGTACAAGAAACAATGATTGGAAAGACCGTCTGAATGTGGTCTACTCCACTAATCCGGATTTCAATTACCAAATAAAACAAGAAGAAGAGCCAGAAACCTTGCCACCTGCACAACAACGCTTGCGTGTATTGACAGACAGAAAAAATCGCGGCGGGAAAACAGTAACTCTTGTCAACGGATTTATCGGCAAAGACAATGACCTAAAAGAATTGGGCAAATTCTTGAAAAATAAATGTGGTGTAGGAGGCAGTACAAAAGACGGCGAAATTATCATTCAAGGCGATTTCAAGCAAAGAATCATCGAGCTACTGAAACAAGAAGGATTTACACAGGCCAAATAGGCCTTCTTCCCCCATGAAAAGGAAAGGGGAGCATATCAATTGTGATCTGCACCCCTTTCCACTATATAAATGACTTAATGTTTATTCTGCACGCAATGTAAAGCGCTTGAAGTCGAGCACTGTCAGGTCTTTGTCCTGAGACTTCAGATAGTCGGCTACCGTCATTTTAGCATCTTGGATGTATTCCTGGTTCAACAGGCAAGATTCCTTAAAGAACTTAGCCATACGGCCCTTAGCAATATTCTCTACCATCTGAGCAGGCAGGTTAGCAGCCTTCTCGGCAGCAACTTTTTCCTTCAGTTCACGAATTTCCTGAGCCTGGGCCTCGGTGATATTGCCCTTCATGATGCCTTCATTCAGGTGCTCTTCACTTTCGGCAATGTAGAGGTTGAAACCGGCTTTCTTCAAAGCAGCTTCCACAGCTTTCTGAATCTGTTCTACCTTGGTCTTCTCAATAGCTACCTGCAATTCGTTAGCTTTCACCTCTTCCGGAACACCGGCCTCGTTAACAGCAATCGGGTTCATGGCAGCAATCTGCATGGCAACTTCCTTACCAATCTGAGAATCGCATTCCTTATTCAGCACAACCATTGTGCAGAGGAAGTTCTTGTTCTGGTGATTGTAAGTAGCGATGCAGGGACCTTCTACTACATTGTAGCCATCCAGTTCCATTTTCTCACCAGTGATACCGCTGCGGTCTACTACGGCTTGAGCTACCGTCACATCACCCAAAGGCAAAGCTTTCACCTCATCCAAAGTCTTGCACTTATTGGCAATGGCAGCATCCAAAATATCTTGAGTCAACTTCACGAAGTCTGCATTCTGCGCAACGAAGTCAGTCTCACATTTCAAGGCTATCATAGCTCCGAAACCGTCTACAGCTTTCACCAATACACAGCCCTCAGAAGCTTCACGATCCGAACGTTTTGCAGCTACAGCCTGTCCTTTCTCACGGATAATCTTCATAGCCTTGTCGAAATCGCCTTCTGCATCGGTCAAGGCATTCTTGCAATCCATCATACCAGCTCCTGTCATTTTACGAAGCTTGGTAATATCAGCCATTGTTACAGCCATAATGTCTTTCTCTTATTTTAATAGTGAATAATAGTATTTAAAGTAAATAAGAGCTGAGAACAGAGAATAGCCAAGTGTCTTCTAACCGACAACACTTCCACATCTCAGTTCCCAACTCTTACAAATATGCTTAAGCTTCTTCGTCTTCCTTAATGAAAGCAGCAGCCTTGGAAGCGTTGATAGCTTCCTCATCCGACTTGTCCAGACGAGCCTTAACAGCTTTGCGCTTGCCCTTGGTTGCGGGAGCTTCGCCGGCAGCTTCCATGTCGACCTTTTCAGCTTTACGTTCTTCCAAACCTTCCTGCATGGCGGCGCAGCAAGCATCGAGAATTACTTCAACCGACTTGGTTGCATCGTCATTGGCCGGGATTACGAAATCAACATTCGTCGGGTCAGAATTGGTATCAACGATACCGAATACGGGAATACCCAAACGATTGGCCTCACGCACGGCAATGTTCTCCTTCATCACGTCTACTACGAACAAAGCAGAAGGCAGACGGGTCAAGTCGGCGATGGAGCCCAGCGTCTTGTCCAACTTAGCACGTTGACGCGAGATTTGGAGGATTTCTCTCTTGGAGAGGTTGGCATAAGTACCGTCGCTGGTCAGCTTGTCGATAGTAGCCATTTTCTTCACAGCCTTACGGATGGTGGGGAAGTTGGTCAACATACCGCCCGGCCAACGCTCGATTACATAAGGCATGTTCACAGAAGCAGCTTTCTCAGCTACCACCTGCTTAGCTTGTTTTTTAGTAGCAACAAACAGGACTTTCTTTCCTGATTTCACGATTTGCTTCAAGGCTTCAGCAGCCTCGTCTACTTTAGCAACCGTTTTGTTGAGGTCAATGATATGAATACCATTGCGCTCCATGAAGATGTAGGGAGCCATTGCGGGGTTCCACTTGCGTTTGAGGTGGCCGAAGTGGCAACCGGCTTCCAATAATGTATCAAAGTTTGTTCTTGACATTGTCTTTGTTTCTTTAAATCGTTTACTTTCTTTTTTGTTTCTCTTCCTAAACCAACCGCCGGGTAGCCTTGCCAAAAGAAAGGGGGCGAGAGTCCCGGTAGTTTAGATGCTAAACGCTTTTCCGTTTGAGAGTTGAGAGTCAGCAGTCGAGATTTATGCAACTTGTCCGCCCCAACCGTTCTCCAAACTCTTAACGTTTACTGAACTGGAATCTGCGGCGTGCTTTGGGACGACCCGGCTTCTTGCGTTCAACGGCACGCGGGTCACGAGTCATGAAGCCTTCGGCACGGAGGGCAGCCTTGTCTTCGGGGTTGATTTTCACCAGTGCACGGGCAATGGCCAAACGCAATGCCTGAGACTGGCCGGTGAAACCACCGCCGCAAAGGTTTACCTTAATATCGTATTTGTCAGCCACGCCAAGTTTGTTCAGCGGCTGCTTAACCACGTACTGGAGAATGCCCGAAGGGAAATACACCGCGAGGTCTCTTTTGTTGATGGTAATCTTTCCTGTACCTTCGCTGACGTAGACGCGTGCAATAGCGCTCTTACGTCTGCCTAATGCATTTACTACTTCCATTATCTCTTATTTAAGTGCGTTAATATCAATCATTTTGGGGTTCTGTGCCTGGTGCTTGTGCTCGCTGCCGGCGTATACATACATGTTGCCCAGCAACTTGGCGCCCAGTTTGTTCTTAGGCAGCATGCCCTTTACTACTTTCCGGAGCAGGCGGTCTTCGCCGTTCGGTTTAGCCATCAGGCGGGCGGGAGTCATTTCGCGTTGTCCGCCGGGGTAGCCGGTGTAGGACAGGTAGACGCGGTCGCTCCATTTGTTACCCGTCAGTTTCACTTTGTCGGCATTGATAATGATGACATTATCGCCACAATCTACATGAGGAGTGAAGTTGGGTTTGTACTTGCCCCTCAACAGTTTCGCAACTTTTGCGCCCAGGCGACCCAGTACTTGGTCGGTGGCATCGACGATGACCCACTCTTTGGTCGCCGTCTCTTTGTTTGCAGAAATGGTCTTGTAACTTAAAGTATCCACTCTTTTACTTGAATTTAAAATTGTTACTACTAAATCCCACTCATCGGCGGGGATGCGCGCCCCGGACAAAAGGCTCGGTTTAACCCGCTATGAATGAAATATTTATCTTCTTCAGATAATAATCGGCTTGCAAAGGTACTGTTTTTCTTGCAACCGGCAAAGGTTTTCTTGTTTTTTTTAGTAGCCGGTGTCGGCGAGCTTGGCGCGGTAGTAGGCTTCGACGTCCGTCCAGCGGTAGTAGGGCCCGGTGACGGCGGGCAGGGGCAAGCGGGCTTCGCGCTCGTTGAGCAGCACCTTGAGCAGCGTGTCGCCTCCACGGGGGTTGCGGTAGAAGACGAGCTGGATGTTGCAGGCCATGGTGAGCAGGCGGTAGCCGCGCCAGTCGGCGTCGAGCGTCTCGGGGTCGGCGTGGGGTCGGCCCCAGTCGTCCAGCTCGAGCAGGGCGGCCAGGGGCAGGAAGTTGCCGTCGTGGCCGAAGCGCAGGTGGGCGGCGGGCTCTCCGTCGGAGAGGGCTTGGGAGGCGCAGTCGAGCAGGTCGAGCAGCAAGCGGGCGGCGCGGAAGGGCATAAGATTATCGGTCAAGGGCGAGTTGCAGTAGGGCAGGTACCAGGCCAGGTTGTTGCACCGCCACAGTTCGTAGCACTCCCGGGGGGTGAAGAGGGAGAGCAGCTCGAGGTCGGTGTCATGGCTCTGCATGATGGCGGCCACGGAGAAGAGCTTGCGCATCAGCCGGATGGAGTCCACCGTAGCGGCATAGGCTGGGTCGGTGAAGAGCGAGCCCATCAGCCGGGCGGGCCGGAGGTGGCGGGCCTGGAAGCGGCGCTGCACGTCGGCCAGCAGGGGGAGGCGGCCTATGGAGTCCACCCGGGGCGTGGAGGGCGGGGTGAGCACGGCCAGGTCGCGCTCGCTGGCGCTGTTGGTGATGGCCAGCGACGGGTTGAGCGCCTGCAGCCGGAGGCACTGAGCCGTCATGGAGAGCATGACGCGGGGCACCTGCGTGGAGCGGGCGTGGACGTGGGCGTCGCCCGAGAAGACTTGCGGGAAGTTGCGGTACATGCGCCCGGCTATGCCCCGGTGCTGGCGGGCGCCCCGTGGGGTGAGCTCGCCGATGCGGCCCCGGGCCATGCGGGCCATGCTGTCCACCACCGTCAGCGCCTGTCGGCCAAGGGGGGTGAGCACGCCCAGCGAGTCGGCGCGGCGGAGGGCATGGAGGGGCATCAGGTAGTCGTCCATGTCCGTCAGGTAGCGCGAGCCGTGGCGGGCAAAGGTGCTGATGTAGACGGGCTCGTAGCCCTCGGGGGCGGGCGTCAGGGGGTAGGCCGAGAGGGCGGTGTCGGGCACGGGGTAGGCGCGATAGTTGTGGGCGGAGAGCAGGCGGTCGGCCTCAATCTCCTGCAGGGCGGTCTGCGCCCGGGCGGTGCCGGCCGTCAGCAGGGAGACAAGGGCGATGGCCAGCGCGGAAAGGGTTCGTTTCATGGCGGATGCTGTGTTTTAGGGGTTCAACGTCTATATATATAATATGGTGTAGGCCGCCGGGGGCCTTCCACCGCCGCAAGTTTACGCAAAAGGGCCGGGCCGGGCAAGTTTTTAAGCATTATTAAGACGCGGCGGGCCGTGGGGAGGCGGGGCGCGCTTGGCAAGTGGCGAAAATTGTTTACCTTTGCGAAGCAGGGCGGGTGGGTCGCCCGCGACAACGTTATTATCAATCACTTAAAACTTTATGACTTATGGCTACAGACATTAAGTATACGCTGAACGCCCAGCTGGCGGACAATACGGTGACGAAGGACAATCCGGACGACAAGATTCTGGAGGTGATTTACGCCGGGACGGCCGACAAGGAGCGCATCCTGGCCGAGATGATGGCCGTGAACCCGGGGCTGGAGCAGGAGACGCTGCGCCACGTGCTCGACCTGGAGAACCGCGTCATACAGAAGCTGCTGCTGACGGGCTACCGCGTGAACAACGGCCTCTTCCTGGCCGAGGCGCGCTGCCGGGGCACGGTGGCCAACCGCGCGTGGGACGCGGAGCGCAACTCCATCTACGTCAACCTGACCCAGGGCAAGGACCTGCGCGAGGCCATCGAGGCGACGACGGTGAACATCACCGGGCAGAAGGACGCCGTGATGTACATTGCCGGCGGGCAGAACGTGGCCACCAAGGGCGAGGGCTTCACGGCCACCGCCGGACGGGCGTTCACCCTTACCGGGGCGAAGCTCAAGGTGGTGGGCGACGACCCGGCCGTGGGCATCAAGCTGACGGACGCCGACGGCACGGACACGCAGGTGACCGAGGACCTGTGGGTGGTGAACCAGCCGTCGCGCGTCACCTTCATCATCCCCGCCGGGCTGGCGGACGGGGTGTACACGCTGACGCTGACGACGCAGTATGGCGGAAACAGTAATACTTTCCTAAAAGAACCGCGCAGCATCGAGCAAACCCTCACCATTGGCGAAGCCCCTGCCGGAGGAGGCAGCCAAGGCGGTGGCGATGATGAGGACGATGGCGACCATCAATTAGGCTGATTCCTCGTAGCGATAGCAATGCTACTACCGGTGCGATAGTAGTACTACTACCGATGCAATAGTAGTACTGCTACCGGTGCGATAGTAACACTACTATCGATGCGATAGTAACACTACTCCCGATGCGATAGTAACACTACTATCACACCGGGAGTAATACTTTTATGGCAATAATCAAGATATTTTAGAATGCCTTAGAACTCCGCATTCCTGGGCGTGCGTGGGAAGGGAATCACGTCGCGTATGTTGGCCATGCCGGTGACGAACAGCAGCAGCCGCTCGAAGCCCAGTCCGAAGCCGGCGTGGGGGCAGGTGCCGTAGCGGCGCGTGTCGAGGTACCACCACATGTCCTTCATCGGGATGCCCAGCTCCTGGATGCGCGCCATGAGCTTGTCGTAGCTCTCCTCGCGCACGCTGCCGCCGATGATTTCGCCTATCTGCGGGAAGAGCACGTCGGTGCCCTGCACGGTGCGGCCGTCGGCATTCTGCTTCATGTAGAAGGCCTTGATTTCCTTGGGGTAGTCGGTCATGATGACGGGCCGGCCGAAGTGGCGCTCCACCAGGTAGCGCTCGTGCTCGCTGGCCAGGTCGCAGCCCCAGTAGACGGGGAATTCGAACTTCTCGCCCCCGGCCACGGCCTCCTCCAGTATGCGGATGCCCTCGGTGTAGGGCAGGCGGACGAACTCCGTCCCCACCACGCCGCGCAGGCGGTCGAGCAGGCCCTTATCGACCATCTTGTTGAGGAACTCCAGGTCGTCCATGCAGTTGTCCAGCGCCCACTGCACGCAGTACTTTATGAACTCCTCCTCCAGGTCCATCAGCTCGGTGAGGTCGGCGAAGGCCACCTCGGGCTCCACCATCCAGAACTCGGCCAGGTGGCGGGGCGTGTTCGAGTTTTCGGCGCGGAACGTGGGGCCGAAGGTGTAGATGGCTCCCAGCGCGGTGGCTGCCAGTTCGCCTTCGAGCTGTCCGGACACGGTGAGGCTGGCCTGCTTGCCGAAGAAGTCGCTGTCGTACACTATCGAGCCGTTCTCGTCCTTCTTCAAGTCGTAGAGGTTCATGGTGGTCACCTGGAACATCTGGCCCGCCCCCTCGCAGTCGGACGCGGTGATGATGGGCGTGTGGAAGTAGTAGAAGCCCTTGTCGTGGAAGAACTTGTGTATGGCGATGGCCATGTTGTGGCGTATGCGGAAGACGGCCCCGAAGGTGTTGGTGCGCGGCCTGAGGTGGGCAATCTCGCGCAGGAACTCCATGGAGTGGCCCTTCTTCTGCAGGGGGTAGGTGTTGTCGCACGTGCCCAGCACCTCCATCTCGCGGGCCTGCACCTCCACCTTCTGTCCGGAGCCCACGCTGGCCACCAGCTCTCCGTTCACGCTGAGGCATGCCCCGGTGGTGATGTCCTTCAGCAGGGCCTCGTCGAAGCGGTCGAGGTCTACCACCACTTGCACGTTGTGTATGGTGCTGCCGTCGTTCAGTGCCACGAAGGCCACTTGCTTGCTTCCCCGGCGGGTGCGCACCCATCCTTTCACGTTGACCATCGTGCCGAAGTCTTCACGGCGCAGCAGGTCGGTTATCTTTGTTCTGTTAATCTTTTCCATTGTGTTAATGAAGAATTAAGAATGAAGAATTAAGAATTTAGGAATGAAGGATGAAGAATGATGAATGGGCTGCCACATGCATGGGCGGAACGTCTTCATTCTTCGTTCTTCATTCTTCATTTACTCGAATGCCCCCATGCGCAGGTAGTTCACCTCGGCCTCGGTGAGGAAGCGCCACTCGCCCCGGCGCAGGCCTTTCTTGGTCAGCCCGGCGAAGTAGACGCGGTCCAGCTTCACCACCTTGTAGCCCAGCGACTCGAAGATGCGGCGCACGATGCGGTTGCGTCCCGAGTGTATCTCGATGCCCACGTCGTTCTTCTTCTCCTCGCTGGTGTAGCTGATGGCGTCGGCATGAATCTCGCCGTCGTCCAGCTGTATGCCTTGCACAATCTGGTCCATGTCGGCGCGCGTCAAGTCCTTGTCCAGGTGCACGTGGTAGATTTTCTTCTTCAGGTACTTGGGGTGCGTCAGCTTCGAGGCCAGGTCGCCGTCGTTCGTCAGCAGCAGCACGCCCGTGGTGTTGCGGTCCAAGCGGCCCACGGGGTAGATGCGCTCGGGGCAGGCGTTCTTCACCAGGTCCATCACGGTGCGGCGGGCCTGCGGGTCGTCGCTGGTGGTGACGGTGTCCTTGGGCTTGTTGAGCAGGATGTATATCTTGCGCTCGATGCTGACGGGCTGGTCGTGGAACTTCACTTCGTCGCTGCGCTTAATCTTCGTGCCCAGCTCGGTCACCACTTGCCCGTTTACCGACACCACGCCTGCCTGGATGAACTCGTCGGCCTCGCGGCGCGAGCAGATGCCCGCATTGGCCAGGAACTTATTCAGGCGGATAGGCTCGTTGGGGTCGACAAACTGCTCCTTGTACTCTATCTGCTTCTTCTTGCTGTACTTGGCGTTGGGGTTGTAGTCGGCCGTGCGCTGACGGTAAGGACGCTGTTGCTGCCCGTAGCCGCCATTGTTTCCGCCTCCCGCATAGCCCGGCCTCCTGCCGCCGTTGTTGGGGTTGAAACGCGGGCGGAAGCTCCTTTGCTGGCCTTCGCCGCCTTCCTGGTTGGGGTTGAAGCGCGGACGGTAACCACGTTGCTGCTGTTGGCCATAGCCCCCCTCCTGATTGGGATTGAAGCGCGGGCGATAGGGGCGTTGCTGGCCTTCGCCACCCTCCTGGTTGGGGTTGAAGCGCGGACGGTAAGAGCGTTGCTGATAGCCCTCGCCACCTTCTTGGTTGGGATTGAAGCGCGGGCGGTAACTACGTTGCTGGCCGTCCCCCTCCCGACTGGGATTAAAACGCGGACGATAGCTCCTTTGCTGGCCTTCGCCACCTTCCTGGTTAGGATTGAAGCGCGGGCGGTAGGGGCGGTCGCTGCTATATGCACGTTGCGGACGGTCGCCGCTATTGAATCTCGGGCGATAGGGACGTTCCCCGCCATTGTCATACGGACGTTGCGGACGCCCAAAGCCTTCCTTGTACTGGTTGCCGCCATCACGGCTTGCGTTGGCATTGCCTTCTGTAGCAGAGGCATTCTGCCAAGTTTCGTTGTCTGTAGCCATTGTTTTTGTCTGAAATATAAATAATTAAACCTGTGGCCTCACGGCCTGTCACATATTTAGATGTTCAACACTGTTTCTTCTTTTTACATGCCTGTATAGTTGTGGGGCGTTATGGCGCGCAACTCTTTCTTGATGTCCTCGCCCACGTTCAGGCTCTCGATGAAGTCCTTGATGGAAGCCTCGGTAATGGCCTGGTTGGTACGCGTCAACGCCTTCAACGCCTCGTAAGGATGCGGATAGGCCTCACGACGCAGGATAGTCTGAATAGCCTCGGCCACCACGCTCCAGCAGTTGTCGAGGTCGCGGTAGATGGCCGTCTCGTTGAGCAGCAGCTTGCGCAGTCCCTTCAGCGAGCTTTGGATGGCAATGACGGAGTGCCCGAACGGCACGCCCACGTTGCGCAACACCGTGGAGTCGGTCAGGTCGCGTTGCAGGCGCGACACCGGCAACTTTGCCGACAGATGCTCGAGTATGGCGTTCGACATGCCCAAGTTGCCCTCGGCATTCTCAAAGTCGATGGGATTCACCTTGTGGGGCATTGCGCTCGAACCCACTTCGCCCGCCTTGATTTTCTGCTTGAAGTACTCCATCGAGATGTACATCCAGAAGTCGCGGTTCATGTCTATCATGATGGTATTGATGCGCTTCAACGCGTCGAACACCGCCGAAAGGTTATCGTAGTTGGATATCTGCGTGGTATATTCCTCACGCTCCAACCCCAGCTTCTCGGCCACGAACTTGCTGCCGAAAGCCTTCCAGTCGTAGGCGGGATAAGCCACATGGTGCGCATTATAGTTGCCCGTGGCGCCGCCGAACTTGGCCGTCAGCGGGCAAGCCTTCAATGCAGCCAGCTGGCGCTCCAGGCGATAGACATACACGTAGACCTCCTTGCCCAAGCGGGTGGGCGAAGCGGGCTGCCCGTGCGTTTTGGCCAGCATGGGTATGTCGGCCCACTCCTCGGCATAGGTGCGCAGCTGGGCTATCAGCTCCTCCAGTTGCGGGTAATACACTTGTTCCAGCGCTTCTTTCACCGACAGGGGCACCGATGTGTTGTTGATGTCTTGCGAAGTCAGCCCGAAGTGAATGAACTCCTTGTAAGGCTCCAGCCCGCCCAGGCGGTCGAACTGTTCCTTCAAGAAGTATTCCACAGCCTTCACGTCGTGGTTTGTCACGCCCTCAATTTCCTTGATGCGGCGGGCATCGGCTTCCGAAAAATTGCGGTAAATGTTTCTCAGGGTCTCGAAGATGCCTTTGTCCACACCCTCCAATTGGGGCAAGGGCAATTCACACAAGGCAATGAAGTATTCCACTTCCACCCGCACACGATACTTAATCAAGGCAAATTCCGAGAAATAATCGGCCAAGGCTCCCGCCTTGCTCCGATATCGACCGTCAATCGGGGAGATGGCGGTCAGAATGTCCAGTTCCATACGTATTCAGTAAAATGATAATTATCAGGTTGCAAAAATACTGCTTTTTTCCGATTACGCAGAAATGGTTAACGTTTTTTTCCCAGTCAGGAAAAAATTGTTCCCCGGTCAGGGAAAAATTACGGGCTAACTAAGAGCATTACGTGAGTTCGGGATAATAAAGTTCTAAAAAAAATAGGTAATCACAAGTATTTTTCGTAACTTTATATCTGACA
>CALUJC010000048.1 GCA_944320865.1 uncultured Bacteroides sp.
CGGTTAAGCATAGTTGGACAGTTGCACTGTCCTCGTAGCCTTGTTAACTTGTTCCCTCGTCAACTAAATTCCCATTTATAGTATAAACTAAATATAAACAGTTGCTTATCCTGGACAAAATGTAAGGGTCGTTTGCTATTGTAGGATAAAAAACGGTGAATTATTTTTTGTTTTCCGATAAAAGTGCTTATTTTGGCACGCGATATAAACGCAAAGCATAAGTATGGAAAGAAAGAAAGTACATTTGGAATATTTGCTGAATGCCACTTCCAAAAATATTTTATGGTCGGCCATCAGCACTCCAACGGGTTTGGAGGGGTGGTTTGCCGACCGGGTGCTGTCCGACGACAAAACGGTGACCTTTTGCTGGGGGAAGACTGAGCGGCGCGTGGCCGAGATTGTAGCTATACGCGCGTACTCTTTTATCCGATTCCACTGGTTGGACAATGAGCATGGACGTGAGTATTTTGAAATAAAAATGACAAATAGCGAACTGACCAACGACTTCGTGCTGGAGATTACTGACTTTGCCGCAGAGGATGAGGCGGACGATGTGCGTGAATTATGGGAGTCGCAGGTAGAAACATTGCGTAGGACGTGTGGATTTTAGTTAACTTTCTGCTAAAAATTTCCCGTCCTCTCTTTTTTGTGCTAATTTTGTAGCTTCATTGTATGGGATAAATATAATGCTACGCATAAAAAAGTTAGATATATTTATATTGAAGAGCTTTTGCCTGCTCTTTACAGGGACTTTTTTCATTTGCCTTTTCATCTTCATGATGCAGTTTTTGTGGCGTTATGTAGACGAGATGGTGGGCAAGGGATTGGAAATGACGGTCCTTGCGCAATTCTTTTTCTATTCGGCGTTGTCGTTGGTGCCGGTGTCTCTGCCGTTGGCCGTGCTGCTGGCGGCGCTCATCACCTTCGGCAACTTTGGCGAGCGCTTTGAGTTGCTGGCTATGAAGGCGGCGGGCATTTCGCTGATAAAAATCATGCGGCCGCTCATTGTTTTCATCGTTTTTATCTGCTTCGTTTCGTTTTACTTCCAGAATGTCATCGGCCCCAAGGCGGAGGCCAAGCTTTACACGTTGCTTATTTCCATCAAGCAGAAATCGCCCGAGCTGGATATCCCCGAAGGGGTGTTTTACGATGAAATAGAAGGCTATAATCTGTATGTGAAGCACAAGGACCGCGATACGGGCATGCTGTATGATGTGTTGATATATAACTTTGAAAAGGGCTTTGAGAACGCGCAGATTATCAAGGCGGACTCCGGAAGGCTGGAAATGACGGCCGACAAGCACCATCTGTACCTGCACCTGTACAGCGGCGAGCAGTTCGAGAACCTGAAGTCGCAGAACATAAACCAGCGCAACGTGCCCTACCGCCGGGAAGCTTTCCGCGAGAAGCATGCCATCATAGAGTTTGATTCAGGCTTTGAAATGGCGGATGAAGGCATCATGAGCAACCAGTACAACAGCAAGAACATGCGAATGCTCCAGGCATCCATCGACTCGATGCAGGTGAGGAATGACAGCGTGGGGCGGGCATACTATGCGGAGGCCGTCAATGGCACTTACCGGGCGGCAACGAATCTGAAGAAGGCTGATACGCTGAGAATAGAAAAGTCGCGCGTGGAAGGTACGGAAAGGTATAATGTGGACAGTATATTCGAGGCGTTTACTTTGGACGAAAAGCAAAAGGTCTTGTCGACGGCAGTGAGCCGCAGCGAAGGCGCCGGCAATGATTGGTCTTTCAAAAGTTATAATATCAAGCGCACCGACGATAGCATGCGGCGCCACCAGACGGCCTGGCACAAGAAACTGACCGTGTCGCTGGCATGCCTTATCTTCTTTTTCATCGGCGCGCCGCTTGGCGGCATTATCCGGAAGGGTGGCCTTGGAATGCCGGTTGTGGTGTCGGTGTTGATTTTCATTGTGTATTACCTGATTGACAATACGGGCTACAAGATGGCGCGTGATGGCAAGTGGATAGTGTGGATGGGCATGTGGGCCAGTGTGGCGGTATTGGCTCCACTGGGCGCTTTCCTCACTTATAAATCGAACAATGATTCGGTGGTGCTGAATGCGGATGCTTATCTCAACTTCTTCAAGCGGGTGCTTGGCATACGCAGCGTGCGTCACTTGGTGCGTAAGGAGGTCATTATCAACGACCCCGATTACCATCGGCTGCCGGCTGACCTGGAGGCCTTGTCGGCCGAATGCCAAGCTTATGCTGAGAAGGAGGCTTTGAAACGTGCACCCAATTACTTCAAGCTATGGATGTCCGGCGAGCAGGACGTGGAGGTGGAACGCATTGTAGAGCGGCTGGAGGAGCTGATAGACGAGATGTCGAACACCAAGGACTTCCGCCTGCTGTCGGCCTTGAACAACTACCCCGTGGTGCCGGAGCGGGCCCATGTGCGCCCCTTCCGCAACTATTGGCTGAACATGCTTTGCATGGTGTTCCTGCCGGTGGGACTGTTCTTTTATTTTCGTATCTGGCTTTTCAGGTTGCGCTTGAACAAAGATATGGAGCGCATCAGGAAGGTCAATGCCGATGTGATAGAAATCATAAGAAACAATTTGGAAAAACAATAATATATATAATGGTATGGAAACAGTAAAGCTGAATACGATTGAAGAAGCCATTGAAGACTTCAAGGCAGGCAATTTCGTGATAGTGGTGGATGATGAAGACCGTGAGAATGAAGGCGACTTGATTATCGCAGCTGAAAAGATTACTCCCGAAAAAGTGAACTTCATGTTGAAACACGCCAGAGGAGTGCTTTGCGCGCCAATCACAGTGTCGCGCTGCAAGGAACTGGACTTGCCACACCAGGTGATGGACAATACCTCTGTGCTGGGCACGCCGTTTACCGTGACCATCGACAAGCTGGAGGGCTGCAGCACCGGCGTTTCGGCAGCCGACCGTGCGGCCACCATCCGTGCGCTTGCCGACCCGGCTTCCACACCTGCTACTTTCGGGCGTCCGGGGCATGTCAATCCGCTTTATGCCCAAGAGAAAGGCGTGCTGCGCCGTGCCGGACATACGGAAGCTACCATCGACATGGCGCGTCTGGCCGGGCTGTATCCGGCAGGTGCGTTGATGGAAATCATGAACGAAGACGGTACCATGTCTCGCCTGCCCGAATTGCGGCAGATGGCGGACAAGTATGGCCTGAAGCTCATTTCCATCCGCGACCTGATAGCCTACCGCCTGAAACAAGAATCTATCGTGGAGAAAGGCGTGGAGGTAGACATGCCTACTGCCCACGGGCACTTCCGCCTGATACCTTTCCGGCAAAAATCCAACGGATTGGACCATGTAGCCCTGTTCAAAGGCACTTGGGCGGATAATGAGCCTATTTTGGTGCGGGTGCATTCGTCTTGCGCTACAGGCGACATATTCGGCTCCATGCGTTGCGATTGCGGCGACCAGCTTCATAAAGCCATGGAGATGATAGACCGGGCCGGGAAAGGCGTGGTGGTCTACCTGAACCAGGAGGGGCGTGGCATCGGCCTGATGGAGAAGATGAAGGCTTACAAGCTGCAGGAGGATGGCATGGACACCGTGGATGCCAATATCTGCCTGGGCCACCTGGCCGACGAGCGCGACTATGGCGTGGGAGCTCAGATTCTCCGCGAATTGGGTGTGCACAAGATGCGTCTCATGACTAACAACCCCGTGAAGCGCGTGGGCCTGGAGGCTTACGGGCTGGAGATTGTGGAGAACGTTCCTATCGAAATCAACCCCAATCCTTATAACGAACGCTATCTGCGTACCAAGAAAGAACGTATGGGGCATACTTTGCATTTCAATAAGTAAATTCGTACAACTAACAAATAGTAGAGCATCATGAATCAATTATCTGATCGTTTGAACAGCCTGTCGCCTTCAGCGACACTGGCTATGTCACAAAAGAGTGCCGAGCTGAAGGCACAAGGTGTCGACGTCATCAACCTGAGCGTAGGTGAGCCCGATTTCAATACTCCCGACCATATTAAAGAAGCGGCCAAGCAGGCCATTGACGAGAACTATTCCCGCTACTCGCCCGTGGCCGGCTACCTGTCGTTGCGCAATGCCATTGTGGCCAAACTGAAGAATGAGAACGGCCAGGAGTACACCGCCACGCAGATATCGTGTGCCAATGGTGCCAAGCAATCGGTTTGCAACACTATCTTGGCCCTGGTGAACCCGGGCGACGAGGTGATTGTGCCGGCCCCTTATTGGGTGAGCTACCCCGAGATGGTGAAGCTGGCCGAAGGCAAGCCCGTGGTGGTGACGGCCGGCATCGAGCAGGACTTCAAAATGACGCCTGCCCAGCTGGAGGCTGCCATTACGCCACGTACGCGTGCCCTCATCCTCTGCTCTCCGTCCAATCCTACAGGCTCTGTGTACAGCCGCAATGAATTGGCCGCCCTGGCCGCCGTGCTGGAGAAGCACCCGCAGGTGTACGTCATTGCCGACGAGATTTACGAGCACATCAACTACATAGGCCGCCACGAAAGCATCGCGCAGTTCCCTGCCATGAAGGAGCGCACGGTGGTGGTAAACGGCGTGTCGAAGGCATACGCCATGACGGGCTGGCGCATCGGTTTCATTGCCGGACCGGAGTGGATTGTGAAGGGTGTGAACAAGCTGCAAGGCCAGTACACCTCAGGCCCTTGCTCGGTGTCGCAAAAGGCTGCTGAGGCTGCCTATACCGGCACGCAGGCACCTGTGGAGGAAATGCGCCAGGCCTTTGAGCGCCGCCGCGACCTCATCGTGAAGCTGGCCAAAGAGGTGCCGGGCCTGGAGGTCAATGTACCCGAAGGTGCCTTCTACCTCTTTCCCAAGTGCAGCGCCTACTTTGGCAAGAAGACGGCTGATGGTCGCGTCATCAACACCTCCGACGACCTGGCCATGTACCTGCTCGAGGTAGGCCACGTGGCTTGCGTGGGTGGTACGTCGTTCGGTGCGCCCGAGTGCATTCGCATGAGCTACGCCACCAGCGACGAGAACATCACCGAGGCTATCCGCCGCATCAAGGAGGCCTTGGCGCAGCTGGCCTGATTGGGTACTATATGATGGTGCGTTAAAACCTTCTTAATGCTTACTTTTAGGCGCGGATTACGCGGAATGACACGGATTCAATATACTTAATCCGTGAAATCCGTGTAATCCGCGCCTGATATTATGTAGCGTATCACCTGCCCGGGTGGCGTTGCCTCCGCTTTTTCCACCACAAGTAGTATCCCGTCCAGGGCAGCAGGGCGCCGATGAGGGAGACCAGGAAGTAGAGCACCTTGGTCGTGAGTCCGCCCCACGAGCCGGTGTGCAGCGAGTAGAGCAGGCGTTTCAGCTCTGGCCCGCCGCCCAGCAGCCAGGAGGCCGCTTCACGGCACCAGCCGAATGACCACGTCAGCCCCGTCAGCGCCATCAGCAGCAGGAGCAGGGTGGCGTAGAAGCCCACCGACACGTGCATGTCGTGCCAGAAGCGCCGCCGCCCCTTGTCTGCCGTCACCGTGAGCCGATGCCGCAGGGCACGCCGCGTGCGAGGCCACCACATTACCAGTCCGCTGACGAGGATGACAACCATGGCCAGCGTGGATACGCCCACCACTACCTTGCCCACGGACTTCTCGCCCTTGCGCGCCGGAGGGTCGAGCAGCCAGCGGTGCACCTTGCGCATGGTCTGGAAGAAGGGCAGCGACGGCCGCTTCTGTTTCTTGCCCACTTGCTGTGCCCCCTCTCCGGCGGGCTGGGGCTGTCGTTGGTACAGTTCGGGCCGCACGGCCTGCGTTATTTCTTGCTCGAACACCAGGACTGCGCCCGACAGGCAGATGATGCTGATAAGGATGCCTGCCGGGAGCGACAGCCACAGGTGGAGCTTGGCAAAGAGTCTTCTCATATAATACGTTTTTAGTTTATATGCACTTTTTCTTTCGCTTGTCCGAAAGAAAAAGATGCCAAAAAGAAAGGACCCCGGCTGTGCCCGTCGGGCTACTCCGGTCGGCTTTCAGCCTAAAGGGCAGAAACTCGCTTCGCTCAGACAGTCTGCCCTTTTTAACGGCTTCAAGCCGTCCTCCGCTTCACGCCCGTCGGTCAATGCCGGAGAACCATGCGGCATCAAGCCGTGCAATGTAGAGACGTGGCGTGCCGCGTCTCTGTCCAACGCCGCATGGCCGCGCCTAAGCGTAGGGGCGTGAAGCGGAGAGTGCGTTTTTGCGTGAAGAACGGCAGGTTGCCTGAGCGAAGCGAGTTTCCTGCCGTTTAGCAAAAACGTGCTCGGAGTAGCCCCGGAGATTCAGCGCTTGACTTTTTTCTTTTGGTATCTTTTCTTTTTGTGGCAAGGCAAAAAGAAAAGTACACAGATAAATTATCATTTATTACTTGATGAGCGCCAGTTTCCCCACTCCCGTCAGCTGGGTAGCTTCTACGGTGAGGCCCTTGGTGGCGGTGGCCAGGGCGGGGTCTATCTTGTAGATGGCGGGGTAGCCGCTGGCGGTGGTGACGGCAGTGTAGGCATAGCCGTTTTCCATGTAGGGCGTGTTGCCAAATCCGGTGACGTCGGTAGGCAGACCTGTCACTTGTGTCAGTGTGCCCGTCCGGGTGTTGAAGATGGCGAGGCGGTTGGCCGTCTTGTCGGAGGCGGTGATGGGCTTGTCATACATCAGCAGCAGGAAGTACTCTCCGCCGATGTACCACGTGCGCAGGAAGGAGCAGCCGCCCGCCTGTGCCTCGAGGTCATAGTAGTACGTGGGGTCGAAGTCTTCGGCCTGGGTGTCGATGCGCACCACGCCGGCAGGCAGGGCCGTCTGCTGCCGGGGGTCGGCCATGGTCTTGGCGTAGCTGGGCGAGAACACGTAGACGTAGCCGTCTTCCGCCCGCCACAGCATCTGGTAGTACTGCGACTTGTAGCGTCCGGCAGCATAGCTTATCCGGTCGGTCTTGATGAGCTTCTTCTGGCCCAGCGTGCCGTCGGTGAAGATGGCTACCCAGCACTCGTCGGGATATTGTGTCCATTGCAGCTCGTCTTTGTCGTAGCTGCCGCTGCCTTGTCCGCCGGACTCGGTCTTGATGAGGTCTTCGTTGCCCGGCTTCACCCAGAGGTACTGCCCGGCGTCATCCTTCTGCATGCAGCCGTACTGGCTGAGGCCCATGGGCACGGCGGCACTGTACAGCTTGTCGCCCACCTGCTCCATGCCGGTCAGCGTGACATACTCGCCATTGCCCAGGAAGTTCTCACTGAGGTAGGCGCGCGACATGGGGTTCTCCACCTTCGTCTCGTTGTTCACGTCGAGGTAGGAGAGCAGGAAGGCTTGCGGCGTGTATCCGTTGGCGTCGTTCCATGCCGGGTCGCCGTCGCCTGTGGAGGCGGTGACGATGTAGTTGTGGTAGTAGCCGTAGGTGGTGAAGCGTTGCACCTCGTACTCGTAGTCGCGCTTCAGGGGGGTGAGGCCGGCATCGATGACGTACGACTGCGTGGTGCCTGCGTTGCCGTCGTTGTACTTCAGGTTGTAGAGGTAGAGGTTCTTGTAGAACACCCATTGCGTGCCGCCTTCGTTCTTGAGGCCGTTGCCCGAGGTGGTGACGGTGCCTTGGTCCAGCGAGGGGGCGGTGAGGATGACGTTCTCCGTGCTGGTCCCGGCGCGCACCTGCGCGGCGATGACGTTGGCGGACTGCCCGGGGTCGTGCTCCGGGTCGGCGGTGAAGCTGAGTTGTACCAGGGCGTTGTCATCGTCCGGCGTGCTGCCGGGGGTGTCGGTGCCCGGCCCGTCGGGGGCGGGGGTGTCGTTGTCGGTGCAGGCGGTCAGTGCCGTCGCTGCCATTGCCAGGGCCATGAGGCCGATAAGTAAGTGGTTCTTTTTCATTGTTGTTATCGTTTAAAAGATTAAGTGAGAGTACGAAATCAGATGATAATTTAGTAGCAGCTTAGATTGTAATCTAAAGAAGTTCTATATAGCAGTCTGACAATGTCTCAGATAGTAATCTGACACTGCTATTCATTTCCCCGGTAAGGATGTCTTGGTTCCAGTATGTGGATTCATATAAGCCTGGGCTTACTTGCCGAAGTGTACCCGTATTTTCCCGTAGAAGGCACGCCCGGCCTTCTGGAGGCTGAAGTTGTCGTACAGCTTCTCGTCCGTCAGGTTGCGGCACTCCACAGAGAGGTTGTAGCGTCCGCCCCGCAGCGTGTAGCTCAGCGAGAGGTTGTGGCTGAACTGCCGGGGCACCATGAAGTCCTTGTTGCTGCTGCCGATGGCTTCGCTGTAGTACGAGAAGCTGTGCAAGTACTGTGCGTCGTAGGTCAGCGCCAGGGTGTTGCCCCGTCCGCCCAGGCCGGGCCACGAGAGGGTGACGTCGTAGTCGGCAAAGCGGTAGGGGATGTTGGGGATGCGCGAGCGGTAGGCCAGGTTGGCTACCTCCGTGCCCGTGCTGCCTATCTGATGCTTCTCGTTGTCCCTCACGTCCATCTGCGTGAAGTTGCCCCCCAGGCTGAGCCAGCGGTCCCAGCTGTAGCGCAGGGATAGGTTGTAGCCCCGGGTCAATACTTTTCCGTAGTTCACGTAGGTGGCGCCCTCCTTGCCCCCGCTCAGGCTTTGGATGTTGCGTTGTATGTAGTCGCTCGTGTTGCGGTACACGCCCCCGCCTTCCACGTAGAGGGCATGTTGCCCGAAGGTGCGCGAATAGCTGAGGTTGAGGTTGACGTTGTGGCTGCTCTCGGGGCGCAGGGCGATGTCGCCGCTCTCCAGGTCTTCGTCGCCGAACATCTCTTCGATGGTGGGCAGGCGGTAGGCGCGTTCGTAGGACAGCTTGGCCTGCAGCCCGGGCACGATGAAGCAGGTGCCCGCCGCGCCGTAGCCCCACGAGGAGGTGGTGCGGGTGACGCGCTGGAAGTCGCTGCTGTTCTCGTCCACCGCCATGGGGCCCGACACGTACTGGCGGTAGTACTTGCCGAAGACGGAGAGGTTCCACCGCTCGCCGGGCATCAGCCTGTAGGACAATCCGGCAATGTTCTTCCGCGTCCGTTTCCCGATGGCTTCCGTCTGCTCCTCCTTGGCCAGCAGGGAGGTGTTGTCGCGGCGGAAGGCGTTCAGCACGTTGTTGAAGGTGAATGTCTGTGCCTTGTCCAGCCGGTAGTTCAGGGTGAGGGTGGCGTTCCAGTTGTCGTTGTCGGCGCGCGAGTATTGGTACGACTGTTCGCCGGAGGAGTTCTTCCGCCTGCGCTCGCCGCGCCAGTTGTATTCATATCGTGCGGTGTCCACGTTGGTGGTGGCGTTGCGGTTGTAGTTGGCCGTCAGCACGAGGTCCAGCCCCTGCACCAGCAGGTTGCGCTTGCTATATTCAGCCGAAGGCATCAGCGAGTGACCGTAGCGGTGCTTCTCGCCGTACACCGTCTTCTGCCGCACGCCTGTCTGAATATCCTTGTACATGTGGCTGTAGGTCAGGCCCAGCATCAGGCGGTCGGCCCACGGCTTGTCCACCAGTCCGGCCTTGGCCACGACGGCTTCGTTGTGATAGGTGTCGTTGAAGCGGCGCACGTGCTCCAGCCGTTTGTCGTTGAAGGCGCCCGTCTCGAAGTCTTTTACCGGTGCGTCTACATAGTAGTCGTTGTCCGAGTAGTTCTGGAAGGCGTTCACCTCGTAGGTAAAACCGTTCTTGAACGTCTGCCCGAAGTTCACGTTCGACCGGTGCGTGTTGAACGACCCGTAGCTGTACGACGCGTCCAGAAACCAGGCACGGCGCTTCTTGTTTGCCACGATGTTGATGACGCCCCCGATGGCATCCGTGCCGAAGCCCACGGGCACCACGCCCTTGTACACCTCGATGCGCTCGGCAAAGTTCACGGGGATGTTGTTCAGCCCGAACGAACTGCCCACGCCCTCCTGCGGCACCCCGTCGATGAACACCTTGACGTGCTTGCCGCTGAAGCCGTCCAGCATCAGTTGCATGTCCGAGCCCACGCCGCCTGCCTCCCTCAGCTTCATGCCCGGTGCCTTTGCCAGGGCTTCGCTGAGGCTCTTGGTGGTGTTTTGCATCTCGCGCGTGTCCACCGCCACGGCGTTGAAGGCCGAACGCTTCAGCCGGCTCACCCCGTTGGACACCACGACTACCTCGTCCAGCGTATGGGTGTAGGTTTTCAGTTCCACATCGTGGCGCACGTTTTCCAGCCCGTCCAAGGCGATGGGATTTTCATAAGTTTCATATCCTATCATCGAAACGACTAATGTATAGTTTCCCTCAGGTATCTGTAAGCGGTAGTCCCCCCGGCTGTCGGTGGTACACCCCCATTGGGTGCCCTTCAGGTAAACGGTTGCATAGTCTACCGGACTGTTGTCGGCAGATGTCACTTTGCCTGTCAGCAGGACGTGCCCTTCGGCCTTGCGGGTGTTTTCGGCAGGGCTTTGCTGGGCAAACAAACCTGTTTGAAGTGTTAACAGGAATAATAGAGCTGATAATTTGATGTTAGCTTTCAATGCTTTATAGGTTTTTAATTGTTATAGTTTGTACTCGTTCTAAATAATTCCTACATTTGTGGCGGCAAAGATAGGCGATGGCGCTGAATTGCGGAAATAAGAAAACTTTTGGATTCCTATAAGAAAACTTTGATATGAGGACCGATTTGGAATGGTTCAGAACATTCAGAACTGTATTTGAGACAGGCACAATGAGCGATGCGGCACGCGAGCTGAATGTGTCACAACCCGGCGTAAGCCTGCACCTGAACGCATTGGAAACCTATGTAGGCTACCCCCTCTTTGAACGCAGCACCCGCAAGATGATACCCAACGAACGCGCCAAGCTGCTCTACCAGGAAATCATACATTCGCTCACCAAGCTGGAGGAGGTGGAAAACAGCTTCCGCAAGAAGGCACGGGGCGGGAGGCGCACGCTGAGCATCGGCATGTATCCCTCGCTCTACCGGCAGTTCCTGGAGCCGCATGTGCCCGAGTTGGGCTTTAACCTGATAGTACACCTGGAGCATACCGAAGACCTGATTCCCCTGCTGGCCCATGGGGCGGCAGACTTGGCGGTCATCAATCAGGAGGTAGCCCTGCGCAACATCGTCTACGAGCCGTTGGGCACTACCCGGCACATCTTCGTGGCAGGGGCTAAGACCGATGTGTCCGCCTTCCGGGCATTGGATAAGGCCGACAAGCGCCGGGTGGCACACTGGCTGAAGTCGCAGCTGTGGTACAACACGGCCGACCGCATCTTGTTCAACCACTTCTGGAAACTGAACTTCGGCAGCGAACCCGACTTTACCCCTAACTACATTCTGCCCGACAAGTACTCCATCATCCGCTGTCTGGCCGGAAATGTAGGGATGGCCCTGTTACCCGAATCCCTGTGCCGCGAAGCCGTGCAAGGCGGGCAGCTCATCGAGTTTTGGGAAGGTTATGCTGCCATGCACAGCGACTTATACTTCGCCTACCGGAGGAACTCCCTGCTGCAAGACGAGATAGAGGCCGTGAAGTCCGTCCTCTCCTCAGGCCTCGCCGCGCATGGCAGCGTGTGCCCCGCATGAATTAAGAATATTGTTTACAAAATAGGCGATCCGGATTTTCCTGCGAAATCCCTTGGAAGTGGCTGAATGAGGGTTGTAAGTTGTTTGTATACAGTATGTTACGGTGCTTCTTTCCCTCTGATAGGTACCAACTACCTACCTCCTTCGTACCATATTCGTACCATGTTCGTACCATGTTCGTTCTTTTCCCCTCGCTATAGAAGCGAACAAGGAGCGAATCCGGTACGGTTCGGAATGGTATTAAATGATTACAAAACAAAACCCGCAAGGGGACTCCTTGCGGGTGGACAATAAAAAAGGACGCACCGCAGATGCATCCTTTTTTATTACTGATAAGACAGGTGACTGGTTATTCGCCCAAGTGGATAGCCTCAGAGGGGCAAACACTTGCACAAGTGCCGCACTCGGTGCAGGCTTCGGGGTCGATAGAATACTTGTCACCTTCAGAGATTGCGCCTACCGGACACTCGTCAATGCAAGTTCCGCAAGCGATGCAGTCGTCACTAATTACGTAAGCCATTTTTGTTGTAGTTTTAAGTTGATAGTTCAAATTTGATGCGGCAAATGTAATGCTTTTCCCCGTTTGTTGTTATCTTTTCGGGCGTTTTTTGACTTAATTTGTATGTCGTCTAAATAGTGGCAGGCATGTCTGGTTAGCGGGTTTTCAATAGAATTCAAGTCCGAAGCGTTCCTTCAATTCCATGAGTGCGCTGTTTTTTTGTGCCATCATTTGGAATTTCTCTTTGCGGCCATAGGCTTGTTTCTTTTCGGCGGGGGCAGCAATCCGCACGTTCATGGTGATGCGCCTGTTCTTCAGTTTTGCGCGCAGGTATTCTTGTATGGAGGGCGCGAGTGAGGTAAACTCTTTGGCGATGATGTCGTTGTCTACTACCGCCTCAAAAGTGTTTTCATTCAGCAGGCCGACGTGCATGGCCTGCATCCGCCGCGCCATGGCAATTTGTTCTTGGGGCATCTGGCGTGCATATTCTTTCCAATAGTCGTTTATGTCGCGCTCATTGACGATGTAGTCGTCTTCTTCGGCGGGCGTGCTTGCCGGTGGGGCAGGGGCTTCGGCCACGACCTGCGTGCGTTGTGCTTGTTCGGTGTATTTTATGGATACGCCGAGGCCTGCCTTTTTGAGGCTGGGCACTTTTTTATGCTCTTTTTCTTTGTCTGCCAGTGCTGTGGCCAGTGGCGGGCGTTGCTGCGCGGGTGGCTGTGTCTGGGGGGCCGGCTTTTGTGGTGTGGCTGTGGTGCTTTGCGGTGCAGAGGGGGCGGCAGGTTGCGCCTGGGCTGGGCGGGCTTGGCTGAAGGCGGGTTTTAATGGGGCTGACTCTTTAGGGCTACGCCCCCCCGGCAGTTCGTCTCCTGCTTCGGTAAGTTGGGCTATTTGTATGAGGGTCAGTTCCACCAGCAGCCGCTTGTTTTTGCTTGTGCGGTAGTTCAGGTCGCAGTCGTTGCTCAGTTTCATGGCCCGGTAGAGGAAAGGCAGTGGGCACTGCTGGGCTTGTGCCTGATAGCGCTGGCGGATGCTGGCGCCTACCTCGAGCAGAGGCAGGGTGACGGGGTCTTTGCTTACGAGCAGGTCGCGCAGGTGTGACGACAGTCCGGTGATGAAATGGCCTGCGTCGAAGCCTTTGTTCAGTATTTCGTTGAGCAGGAGTAAGGCGTCGGGTATTTTGTTCTCCAGGCAGAGGCTGATCATCTTGAAGTAGTATTCATAGTCCAGCACATTGAGGTTTTCGATGACGCTTTGGTAGGTGATGTGCCCTCCGGTGAAGCTTACCACTTGGTCGAATATGGAGAGGGCGTCGCGCATGCCTCCGTCGGCTTTCAGTGCAATGACGTTCAAGGCTTCCGGTTCGGCGCTGATTCCTTCTTTCGACGCTACGTAGGCCAGGTGTGCCACGATGTCTTCCACCCCGATTCTATTGAAATCATATATCTGGCAGCGGGAGAGGATGGTGGGCAGAATCTTGTGTTTTTCTGTCGTGGCCAGGATAAAGATGGCGTGGTGGGGTGGCTCTTCCAGGGTTTTGAGGAAGGCGTTGAAGGCCGAGGTGGAGAGCATGTGCACCTCGTCGATGATGTAGACTTTGTATTTGCCTATTTGTGGCGGGATGCGTACTTGTTCTACCAATTGGCGGATGTCGTCGACGGAGTTGTTGGAGGCGGCATCCAGCTCGTGGATGTTGTACGAACGTTGCTCGTTGAAGGCTTTGCACGATTCGCATTCATTGCATGCTTCTCCATCGGAGGTGGGATGCAGGCAGTTGATGGTCTTGGCGAAGATGCGGGCGCACGTGGTTTTTCCCACGCCCCTGGGGCCACAAAAGAGGTAGGCATGGGCAAGTTTGCCGGTGTTGATGGCATTTTTCAACGTTGTGGTGAGTGCGCGTTGCCCTACCACGGAGTCGAAGGTGGAGGGGCGGTATTTGCGGGCAGATACAATATAGTTTTCCATATTTGGCAGTTCGTTTTTGCAAATGTACGCAAAAAAACAGAAACTCTCGGTTATTCCTCTTATCTTTGCAAGCGAAGGCATGGATACTGTTCCTCGCTTTTTATTCTATAACGTTTTTTATTATGGATGGAATGAAATCTTTTTGGGCTTTCCTTTGTCGGCACAAACGTTGGGCTAACAAATATGTCGTGACGTGTCTGTTGTTTATCGTGATAGTTGGCTTTTTGGATGAGAATAGTTTGCTTCGCCGTTGGCAAAATGCCCGCGAGGAAATCCGTTTGGAAGGCGAGATAGAACGCTACACCAAGGAATATGAGGAAAATACGCGGCGTCTTCAAGAGCTCTCGGTAGATTCCGGGGCAATTGAACGTATTGCGCGCGAAAAGTACCTGATGAAAAAGCCCGATGAGGATATTTATGTATTTGAGGAAGATTTGCAATAAGATATGAAGTTTTTAGTACCTGGTCTTTTTACGGTTGGCGCGGTTATGGCTTTGGCCGGTGCGGCGGTTTATTTCACCGGCTGGTTTTTGGCGCCTTATATTTATACTGTGGGGGCGTTGCTTGTGGCATTTGCTCAGATATGTACCCCTCCTCATGGTAATAGTCTTAACATTAGGCGGTTGCGTCGCCAGCAGTTGTTGGGCGCATTTTGTTTGGTGCTTACGGGAGGACTTATGTTTTTCACGCATGGCAACGAGTGGATTCTTGCGCTTACCGTGGCAGCGGTTATAGAGTTGTACACGGCGTTCAGGCTTCCCCAAGAAGAAGCGAAAGAGAAGGAGTAGGGATTCTTTGGGAAAGGTTTCCTTGTTGTTCTTCCCCTTATATATATTATTATGGTGTATTTATTTGTTTCCGATAAATCCCCCATCTTGGACTGTGCGTTTGTAACTCACTGTATTCCAGCCGTTGGACAAAAAACTTTCATTTTTCGGTAAAAAAAGTCTTGTATATGTTTTGCCGTTACGTGAGAACCCACTACTTTTGCACCCGCTTTCGGCGATGAACCG
>CALUJC010000049.1 GCA_944320865.1 uncultured Bacteroides sp.
TTCCTCGTGGAGATGCAGCGCGGCGAGCAGCAGTATTTTAAAGACCGCAGCCTCTACTACGCCACCTTCCCCATCCGAGAGCAAGCCCACCGGGGCGACTGGAACTATGAGTTGAAGTGCGTCTACATCATCGGCATCCTCAACTTCTGCTTCGACGACACCGACCCGGGCGAGTTCCACCACGAAGTGCAGCTGCTGAACAACCGCACCTACAACGTGTTCTACGACAAGCTCACCTTCATCTACCTCGAGATGCCCAAGTTCAACAAGACGGAGGACCAGCTAAGCAATCTCTTCGAGAAGTGGCTCTTCGTCCTGCGCAACCTCTCCCGTCTGCTGGAACGCCCCAAGGCCCTGCAGGAGCGCGTCTTTGCCAAGCTGTTCAAGGCGGCAGAGATAGCCAAGTTTACCAAAGAGGAATATGATGCCTACGAGGAAAGCCTCAAAGTCTACCGCGATTGGAAGAATACGATTGATACGGCGGTGATGAAGGCGGTGAAGAAGGCTGTGCAGGTAGCAGAGGTGAAAGCACGCAAGAAAGGCTTGGAGGAAGGACGTGCGGAAGCAACTTACGCCATCGCCCGCCAGCTGAAGTCGGAAGGACTGCCTGCGGCAACCATAGCCAAGGCTACCGGCTTGACTGTAGAAGAAATTGGCAAGCTCTAAGCATCAGCCGCCGCCTTTCTGTGCGAGGGTATCAGCACGAACCTGTATCGGCGTGGGCGTGAAGAACGCCGACGGCGCCAACGGATGACAAAATGGTTGCGCTTGAGGTAAAGCCACCCTATGCCGCCACCCAAGGCAAGAAGCAGGCAAACGGCAACGTTGAGCAACAGGGAGGGGGAAGCGCGATGCATGGGTACACGGGCAGGATCGACTACCTTGAGCACAGGCCGCTTGTTGGCCATACGCATGCGGTTGGCCTGTACCAGAGTGGTGAAGCGGGTGTACTCCGTGAAGGCTTGCTGCATGCGGATGCGCAGGTTGGCACGGTCGATGCGCGCAGCAAGCGGAGCCAGGTCGCGGTTGGCGTCCATATATTGCGCATACTCTTCTTGTGCCTGGTAGTAACGCTGGCGGGATTGCTCGAGCAAAGCTTCATTTTGCCTCAACAAGTTCAACTCTTTATCGGTGCGGTAATCTGTCACATAAGCCTGTATGGCGGCCTGCAGACTGTCGGCCACGAGCGCCGATACCAGCGGGTCTTGCATGCGCACGCTCAAGGCCACGCTTTGCTTGTCGCGGTTTATCTCTACTGAGATGCGCCTTCTCAGGGCGCTGGCCACAGCGGCGTCGCGCCGGGTGATGCGGGTGACACCCTCGGGCGAAGCGGTCAAAGAATCGGTGTCGGCTGTAGTATGGCTTTGCAAGAGGGAGGCATCGTCATTGCCACGGAAAGGCGAAAGCAAAAGGGCGGGAAGGCGGAAGATGTCCCGGATGATGTAACTCCACCACGGGTGGCTGATGCGGGTGGATAGGTATTCGTAAAGCGTCAGGGTGGTGCCGGCCTCATCGTCGAGCCTGACCGTCATGTGGGAAAGGGGAAGCAGGAATTGCGGGGTAGCAATGACCCGTGCGTAATGGCTTGGCAAGATGGCGTCGCGTATGCGTTCCGAGCCTGCGGCATTTCTGCTCGTCACGCTCCCGGCGGCGTCTACCGAGATGGTGCGGGCTTCGGCCACGGTGAACACGGTGGTTTCGTATTCGTCGGGCATGCTTAGCGTAATGATGATGGCCACCACAACGCCCACGCCCGCCAGCCGGCACAACAGCCTGCGGTTGCCCCATACGTAAGCCCACCAAGGGGAAAGTTTCTTCCGGATTTTTATTCTCAACATACCTTTGCTTTCTTCGCCCCCTCTATCTTTGCGGAGGGAGACGCGGGCAAAAGTAGTGATTTCTTTGGGATTGTACAGAAGAAAAGGAGGTGAAAATAGGGTTTTCTGCGTTTTTTCCCTACTTTTGCACACGTATGAGAAAAAGAGATAAAACCTGCCCCAAAGCCACGCCAAATACGCCAAAGCGCGAGCAGCGCATCGTGTGCCTGATGAGTGAGGAGGAATTGCGCCTTGTGAACCGTTACCTGGCCAAATACCGCATCACCAACAAGTCGCGCTGGTTCAGGGAAACCATCCTCAGGTTTATCTATAAAAACATGGAAGAAGACTATCCGACACTGTTCGGCGAACACGACATGAGGCGATGAACGACCATTCGTTTTACATGAAGCAGGCACTGCTGGAGGCGCGCAAGGCTTACGAGCGGGGCGAAATACCCATAGGGGCGGTAGTGGTGTGCAAAGAGCGCATCATTGCCCGCGCCCACAACCTGACGGAAGCGCTGACGGACGTCACTGCCCACGCCGAAATGCAGGCCATCACGGCCGCCGCCTCTACCTTGGGGGGGAAATACCTGAATGAATGTACGCTCTATGTAACGGTAGAGCCGTGCGTGATGTGCGCGGGCGCCATCGGCTGGGCACAATTGAAGTGCCTGGTTTACGGGGCGGAAGATGAAAAACGCGGTTACCTGCGTTATGCCCCCCAAGCCCTGCACCCCAAAACTGAAGTAATAAGCGGCGTGCTGGCCGATGAATGCGCAGCCTTGATGAAAGATTTCTTCGCGGCAAAACGCCGCTGACGCGATGCCGTAGGCGGGAAAGACTTTATTTGTCGTCTTTTACCTCTTCAAACTCCACATATTCCCCTTCATCTTTATCAAAGAGTTTTTCCCGCTTGGGGCGTGAAGTTGCACTGTCCGCAGTGGCAGTCTCTTGCTGATTGGCCGAAGAAGACCTTGGGCGGTTGGCACCTTCTCTGCTTTGGGCATGCCCGTGGAAGGTGCGCGAGTTCATGCCGAAAATGCCACCCAGCACACGGCCGAGTATGGCAACGCCGAGAATCAGCAGGGCGATAAGCCCGAAGAACAATATACCGAGAATCTTGAACATAAGCAAAAGGATAAATATGGGTTACGCCTTTTTCCAGGCAACCAGTGAAAGAATGATATACCACACGATGATGGCGGCAAAACTGCATGCCCCCAGCAAAGCCAGAAGGGGAATGCACACAAGGAGGAAGGTGAAGCTCACCTTATTGTCTTTCCACTTCAAGCTTTTGAACTTGAGCGAGAACATAGGGATTTCGGATACCAGTAGCCACGAAAACAGGCAGATGAGCGGCACGAGGCAAACCGGCATGTAAAGGTGAGTGAGCAGAAAATCATGCCCCCCGGTCACCAAGGAAGCCCAAAACAAGGCATTGGCCGGTACGGGCAACCCGATGAATGAAGTGGTCTGCCGGGAGTCGTTGTTGAACTTGGCCAACCGCAAGGCAGAAAACACGGCGATAAGGAATGCCACATAGGGCAGCCATACGCAGACGCCCGTGGCGGGCTGGCACATCTCGCGGAACAGGGAAAACACCATCATCGAGGGAGCCACACCGAAACTGACATCATCGGCCAGCGAGTCGAGGTCTTTCCCTATGTTGGAGTAGGCATGGAGCAAGCGTGCCAGCATACCGTCGAAGAAGTCGAATACGGCACTGAGGATGATGAAGAAAAACGCCCACTCGTAGCGGGCTTCAAAAGCCATGACACAAGCTATGCAGCCCGAAAACAGATTCAGGCAAGTAACAGAATTGGGAATGTGGCGGGTAATGGAGTTGGGCATAATCTGTCAGAAATTGGGGGATTAAGCAAGTCGGGCAATGATAGTTTGGTTGCCCACGGTCTTTTGTCCCAGTTTTACCAATACCCTTGTACCCAAAGGCAAAAACACGTCGACCCGCGAGCCAAACTTAATGAAGCCCATGTGCTCGTCGATGTAGCAATCTTCACCCGGTTCGGCATAGGTCACGATGCGCCGTGCCATGGCACCGGCAATCTGTCGTGCCATGATTTCCGTTCCCTCGGGGGTTTCGATGATGATGGTAGAACGTTCGTTATCGGTACTTGCCTTGGGCAGCCAGGCTTTGAGGAACTTGCCGTTCTGATGGGTCACTTGCTTGACGGTGCCGTCCACCGGATACCAATTGGCATGCACGTTGACCAGACTCATAAAGATGGATACCATGAGGCGCCGGTCGTGGAAATACTCATTTTCCTCCACTTCTTCCACCACTACCACCTTGCCGTCGGCCGGAGCCACCACTACTTTTTCAGTTTCTGCACCAAACAGCCGGATGGGGCAACGGAAAAAGTTGACCATAATGCCATAAGTGAACAGGCTGATGGTAGCGGCAATGTAAAACGGTATTTTATTGTCGAAACCGAAGTATAGCATCGCATCTATGGCAAGCAAAGCCAACAAGCCAGCCGCCAGTGTGTGGGTTCCCTCCCGGTGGATATGTATCTTTTTAAGTTTTTTCAACCGACCCATGTATATCGTTGTATTTTATCTGTTCCTATAAATTATCTGCAAAAATAGGCTTATTTTGAAAATCTGACAAGAAAACAAACTTATAAATACGATTGTGGATAACTTTTGGAAGATATTTTTTGCTATCCGTGCCATTGGCCGTATCTTTATGGTCTCAATTCAGAAAGGTTTCTATTACATATGCAGGATTTTGTTCATTTACATGTTCATACCCAATATTCGCTGCTCGATGGCCAGGCCAGCGTGAGCAGGCTGGTGGACAAGGCCATGAGAGACGGCATGAAGGGCATTGCCATTACAGACCATGGCAACATGTTCGGCATCAAGGAGTTTTATAACTACGTCAACAAGAAAAACAGCGGCCCGAAAGGGGAAATCAAGGACTTGAAGAAACGCATCGCCGAATTGGAGAAAGTTTCGCCGAGGGACGAGGATTGCGAGGCGGAGCTGGCGGTTTGCCAAAGTAAAATAGTCGAAGCGGAAAGCAAGCTGTTCAAACCCATCATAGGGTGCGAGATGTACGTGGCCCACCGCACCATGGACAAGAAAGAAGGCAAGCCCGACCAAAGTGGCTGGCACCTCATCGTTCTGGCCAAGAACGAAAAAGGCTATCACAACCTTATCAAACTGGTGTCCCGTGCATGGACCAAAGGATACTACATGCGCCCGCGCACCGACCGCAATGAGCTTGAGAAATACCACGAGGGCCTCATCGTCTGCTCGGCCTGCCTGGGCGGCGAAGTGCCCAAGAAAATAACTGCCGACCATTACGATGAGGCGGAAGAGGCCATCCAATGGTACAAAAAACTTTTTGGCGATGACTATTACTTGGAACTGCAACGACATAAAGCTACCGTGGAGCGCGCCAACCATGAGGCCTACCCCCTGCAACAAAAAGTGAACGCCAAACTGCTGGAGTACGCAAAAAAATACAACATCAAAGTTATCTGCACTAACGACGTGCACTTTGTGGACGAGGAAAATGCCGAGGCCCACGACCGCCTCATCTGCCTGAGTACCCAAAAGGATTTGGACGACCCCACCCGTATGCTCTATACCAAGCAAGAGTGGATGAAGACCAAAGCCGAGATGAACCAACTCTTTGAAGACGTACCCGAAGCTTTGTCCAATACACTGGAGATTTTGGATAAAGTAGAGTATTACTCCATCGACCATGCTCCCATCATGCCTACCTTCGCCATTCCCGAGGACTTCGGCACGGAGGAAGAATATCGCCAGAAGTACACAGAAAAAGACTTGTTCGACGAATTCACACAAGATGAGAACGGCAATGTAGTGCTGGACGAGGATGCTGCCAACGCCAAAATAAAACGCTTGGGAGGCTACGACAAGTTATATCGTATCAAGCTGGAAGCCGACTATTTGGCAAAGTTGGCCTTTGATGGCGCCAAAAGACTTTATGGTGACCCTTTGTCCGGCGAAATCAAGGAACGGTTGGTCTTCGAACTATATATCATGAAGACCATGGGCTTCCCGGGCTACTTCCTGATAGTGCAAGATTTCATCAACGCCGCACGCACACAATTGGGTGTCTCCGTAGGTCCCGGGCGTGGTTCGGCGGCCGGCTCGGCGGTAGCCTATTGTTTAGGTATCACGAAGATAGACCCCATCCAATATGACCTGCTGTTTGAACGTTTCCTTAACCCTGACCGTATCTCGTTGCCTGATATTGACGTGGATTTCGACGATGACGGGCGTGGCGATGTGCTGCGTTGGGTGACGGAGAAGTATGGGCAGGAGAAAGTGGCGCACATCATTACTTATGGCACCATGGCCACCAAGATGGCCATCAAGGATGTGGCACGGGTGGAGAAGCTACCCTTATCCGAATCCGACCGCCTGTGCAAACTGGTGCCCGACAAGATTCCCGACAAAAAACTCAACCTGCCCAATGCCATAGCCTACGTGCCCGAACTGCAAGAGGCCGAAAACTCATCCGACCCGCTGGTTCGTGACACCATCAAGTATGCCAAAATGTTGGAAGGTAATGTGCGCGGCACAGGTGTGCATGCGTGTGGTACCATTATTTGCCGGGACGATATCACCGACTGGGTACCTGTCAGCACTGCCGATGACAAAGAAACGGGCGAAAAGATGCTCGTCACCCAATATGAAGGCTCGGTCATTGAAGACACCGGATTGATAAAGATGGACTTCCTGGGCTTGAAGACCTTGTCCATCATCAAGGAGGCTGTGGCCAACGTGAAACTGCACCGTGGTATAGAGCTGGACATAGACAACATTCCCATAGACGACCCGAACACATATAAACTTTATTGCGACGGACGCACCATCGGCACCTTCCAATTCGAGTCGGCCGGCATGCAGAAGTACCTGCGCGAGCTGCAGCCCAGCACCTTTGAAGACCTTATCGCCATGAATGCCCTCTACCGTCCGGGTCCCATGGATTACATTCCCGACTTCATCGACCGTAAGTGGGGCCGCAAACCCATCGAGTACGACATCCCCATCATGGAGAAATACCTGAAGGATACGTATGGCATCACCGTCTATCAGGAGCAAGTCATGCTGCTGTCGCGCCTGCTGGCCAACTTTACCCGTGGCGAATCCGATGCCTTGCGTAAAGCGATGGGAAAGAAATTGCGCGACAAGCTGGACCATATGAAGCCAAAGTTCATTGAGGGTGGAAAAAAGAACGGCCACGACCCGCAAGTGCTGGAAAAGATTTGGGCCGACTGGGAGAAGTTTGCCTCCTACGCCTTCAACAAGTCGCACGCCACCTGCTACTCGTGGGTAGCTTATCAGACGGCCTACCTCAAGGCCAATTATCCTTCCGAATATATGGCGGCGGTGATGAGCCGAAGCCTGTCGAACATTACCGACATCACCAAACTGATGGACGAATGCAAGGCCATGGGCATCAAGGTGCTCGGGCCTGACGTGAACGAAAGTAACCTGAAATTTACGGTAAACAAGGAAGGTAACATACGCTTCGGGCTGGGAGCCGTAAAGGGTGTAGGCGAAAGTGCCGTGCAAAGCATCATGGGCGAGCGTGAAAAGAATGGTCCGTTTAAGGGTATATTCGACTTCGTGCAGCGCGTCAACCTCAATGCCTGCAACAAGAAGAACATCGAGTGCCTGGCTTTGGCCGGCGGTTTCGATAGCTTCCCTGAGTTGAAACGGGAGCAGTATTTCGCCATCAACGCGAAGAATGAATCCTACATCGATATCCTGGTGCGCTACGGCAACCGTTACCAAGCCGACCGCGCCATAGCCGCCAACTCGTTGTTTGGTGGAGATAACATGGTAGACATTGCCACGCCCGAAATACCTCAGGCTGAACGCTGGAGCGACCTCGAACGCCTGAATAAGGAGCGCGAGTTGGTAGGCATCTACCTTTCCGCCCACCCGTTGGACGAATATGCTATTGTCTTGGAGTATGTATGCAACACGCACATGACCGACTTGGAAGACAAGGCCGCGTTGCAGGGCAGGGAAATCACCATGGGAGGAATTGTGACCTCCGTGCGGCGCGGCATCAGCAAGAACGGCAATCCTTACGGCATCGCCAAGATTGAAGATTATTCGGGGTCGGCAGAGATACCTTTCTTCGGCAACGACTGGGTCACCTACCAGGGATACCTGAACGAACGTACCTTTCTCTACATCAAGGCGCGTTGCCAGCCCAAGCAGTGGAAACCCAATGAGTGCGAACTGAAAATAACCTCCATGGAGTTGCTGCCCGACGTTAAAGAGCGGCTGATAGAGAAGATTACCGTACTGATTCCGCTGAGTGTGTTGAACAAAGCTTTGGTAGACGAACTGGCCGAGCTGGCTCAGGAGCATCCCGGTAATGCCGCACTCTACTTCAAGGTGGTCGATGAAGAAACAAAGATGGACGTCAACCTTGTGTCACGCCCCGTCAAGCTGTCGGTAGGCAGAGAGCTGGTCTCTTTCCTGAAGGAGCGCCCAGAACTGAACTTCCGCATCAACTGATGGGGAAAGAGAGGATTGCCTGCGAATTTCATGGACGTGTGACGTGGATTACCAATATTTTGCGCTATCTTTGTCCACCACCGATACTTTTTAGAATATCCAAAAACATATCAACATTAAAAACTTTAGAGAAATGGCTTTAGAGATTACGGACAACAATTACAAAGAGATTTTGTCGGAAGGGAAACCTTTAGTGATAGACTTTTGGGCACCGTGGTGCGGGCCGTGCCGCATGGTGAGCCCCATTATCGACGAACTGGCTGCAGAGTATGAAGGCAAAGTGGTCATCGGCAAGTGCGATGTAGACGAAAATGGTGATATGGCGGCCGACTTCGGCATACGCAGCATTCCCACCGTATTGTTCTTCAAAGACGGACAGTTGGTAGACAAGCAGGTAGGTTCTGCACCCAAGCCTACGTATGTGGCCAAGATTGAAGCGTTATTGAAATAACCACTAAAAAACAAAGACTATGGCACAGGAAGACGAATTTTTGCAGAGTGACATCGATGACGAAAAGACCATCGAGTACATCAAAAACTACTTGCCGCAGGAGTTGAAGGAGAAGTTCTCCGACGACGAGTTCTATTACTTTCTCGACCTGCTTGACGAGTATTACAGCAACAGCGACCTCTTGGAGGCGACGCCCGACGAAGACGGCTATGTAGACATCGACTTGGAGAAAATCGTCGACTACATCGTCAAGGAAGCCCGCAAGGACGAGATGGGCGAGTACGACCCCGAGGACATTCTGTTCATCGTGCAGGGCGAGCTGGAGTATGCCGAGTCTTTAGGCGACGAGTAAGCGCGTTGAGCCTCATTACAACTTTTGGCGCGGATTGCGCGGACAACACGGAGAAGCAACTGTAAGCATCTTCCGTGAAAACCGCGTAATCCGCGCCGCTTTTTTGCCTCGCCTCGCCGGCATCGGCACTCATCCCTTGGGCGCCGGCGGTGTGTTGAAGAAGAAAAACACCGCCATCCCCACCAGCAGCACGCCCAGCACGCCGTAGAACCACCGGGCCTGCCGGCGCCCCACGTTCTGCACCACGAAGCGCGCGTTACGTGCCGTGAAAAACCACTCCCAGTCCAGCACGGCGGCCAGCACCGACACGATGCCCGCCAGCGCGAAAATCCCCTGTATGATATATCCGCTTACCATACACACACTGCTTTATGCAAATTCTTCCAGGGAGAGCGTGCGCGTCCCGTCGTCGGCCACCTCGATGGTCACCCGCACGGCATCGCCCGGCAACAGCTCCTCCACCAGCTCGGGCCACTCTATGAAGCACAGCGCGCCGCTGTAAAAGTAGTCCTCATAGCCCATGTCATACACCTCCTCCAGCTTCTTGATGCGGTAGAAGTCGAAGTGGTAAATCAGTTCGCCGCCCTTGTCCGAGCGGTACTCGTTGACGATGGCAAACGTGGGCGACGTGATGACGTCCGTCACGCCCAACGCCTCGCACACGGCCTTGATGAACGTCGTCTTGCCCGCCCCCATCTTGCCGTAGAAGGCGAAGACTGTGTTGTCGCCCATCGCCTCCACAAACTGCCGCGCAGCTTCATGAATCTGTTCCAACGATTGGATTCTTATTTCCATAACTTTCTGTGTTATAATTAAGTTCTTAAATAACTGTACAAAGATAAATAATAATTTAGCTATGCACTTTTTCTTTCGCTTGTCCGAAAGAAAAAGATGCCAAAAAGAAAGGACCCCGGCTGTGCCCGGCGGGCTACTCCGGACGGCCTCCTGCCTAAAGGGCAGAAACTCGCTTCGCTCAAACAGTCTGCCCTTCTTAACGGCATCCGGCCGCCCTACGCTTCACGCCCGCCGGTCAATGCCGGAGAACCATGCGGCATCAAGGCATACTAATGCTACGGCCCAACGCCGCATGGCCGCGCCTAAGCGGAGGGGCGTGAAGCGGAGAGTGCGTTTTTGCGTGAAGAACGGCAGGTTGTCTGAGCGTAGCGAGTTTCCTGCCGTTTAGCAAAAACGTGCTCGGAGTAGCCCCGGAGATTCAGCGCTTGACTTTTTTCTTTTGGTATCTTTTCTTTTTGTGGCAAGACAAAAAGAAAAGTACACATAAATTCCCATTTATATCTTCTTCCTTCTTCCACCTTCCTGCAGCCCCTTCGCCCCCTTGCACACCGCATATATCACGATAGACACGAAAATGATGCACGCCCCCGACGGCACGTCCCACCGGAACGAGGCATACAGCCCGCCCAGGCAGCTGGCAAAGCCTATCAGTATGGACAGCAAGATGATGCTACGGAAACGCTGGGTGAAGAGGTTGGCCGTCATCTGCGGGATGGTGAGCAGCGAAATGACCAGCACGATGCCCACCATGCGCAGGCAGGCCACGATGGTCAGCGCAATGAACATCATCAGCACATACTCCAGCGCCTGCACCGGCAGGCCTTGCGAGCGGGCAAACTCGCGGTCGAACGCCACGCTGACTATCGTCCGGAAGCAGAACGCGAAGAATGCTCCCAGCACCACCGCCAGCACGGCAGGCAGCACCAGGTCGCCCCGAGTGATGGTGAGGATGTTGCCGAAGAGGTAGGCCGAGAGGTCGGGCGCAAAGCCGGGCGACAGGAAGGTGAAGATGACCCCCACCGCCATGCCCAAGGCCCAGAACACCGCGATGGCCGAATCCTCGCGCATGTCCTTCCGCCCCGCCAGCCACTCCACGCCGAAGGCCGACAGCACCGCGAAGACCGCCGCCGTGAGCAGCGGAGGCACGCCCAGGTACAGCCCCAGCCCGATGCCCCCGAACGAGGCATGCGTCAGCCCTCCGCTGATGAACACCAGCCGCCGCGTCACGATGTACGTCCCCACCAGCCCGCAGATGATGCTGGCCAGCAGGCTGCCCACCAGGGCATGCTGAAAAAATGTGTATTGCAGTAGTTCCATGTTAATAGTAGTCGGTAGACAGTAGTTGGTAGACAGTAGACGGTAGTTGGTAGATAGTAGGCCGCAGCTGACAGTCAGCATAAAATGCTTGGATAAAGCCGCAACATTCTTTCTACTGCCTACTGTCTACCAGCTACTGACTACTAAATCACATTCCCCTCCTTTCCCCCACAATGAGGAACACCTCATCCTTCACCTCGTCCGGCAGGGCGATGCCGCGCAGTTGCAGGCTGCGCACCCAGCCAGCCACGTCGTCGTCGCGCATGGTGTAGAGTATGTCGCGAAACTCGTCCACCTGCTCCGGCGCGTAAGCGTCCGCCGCCGTGCCGATGAAGCGGTCCAGCTCCTCGTCGTCGTAATACTCCACCCGCTTGCTCACAGCCGCCAGCAGGCTCTCCTTTTCGCACACCTCGTGCTGCCCGCAGCACTCCGCGTCCACCTCCACGGGCTCCGGCATGGCGTCCAGCTCTCCGCTCTCCACCTTCTGCCTCAGCCTGCGGTTGCGGATGGTGCCCGCCACGGCAGCCACCACGCCCAATGCCACCAGGGCGATGATAAGTATCCACATAATGCTTGAAACGTTTTCCTTTCCCTGCCCCGCCGGGGAAATCCCTGTGCGACGGGGACAGCACGGCAAAGATACGGATTTTAATGAAGAATGAAGAGGGAAGAATGAAGAATTCTGTGGGAACGGTGGGTAAAGGGCTTATAATGAGCGCGTCGGTGGGGTTGAAAGGCTAGCGCGGTGACGATACTACGCTTGGTCGGTGGGGTAGGAAGGCTACCGGGGTGGGGATGGTAGGGTGGGTAATGAACAAAAGGAGGACACCGCTGTGGCGCCCTCCTACTCATATAGCAATCCTATGCAGGATGATTATCTTGTCTTGATGCTCTTGAAGGTAATCTGAGTAGCAGTTATTCCGCTTCCTTGAATTTCCGGCAAGGACAAAACGTTAGCATTGTCTCTGTCGTAACCGCTTTGTCCGCTTTGGATGAACAAGTCAACTTCATTAGCTTTTTTACCGAAAGCATTATTCCAACCACCGGCAGGCAAAGTAGCCGGCGTAAATACCTTAGCAAATTCTACTTGCGTCAAAGCATCGGCATAGCGCTCGCCACCGGCATCATTACCGTTCAAATCAGTGTAGAAGATAGGACCGTTAACCTTGGTAGCATTAGTGAAGTAAACGTTAACTACCTTCGTGCCGGCCAAGATACCACTTTCAATTTCAGCAGCAGCTACATCCAAGCGAGTCTGTCCGGATACGCCTACATAGTTGGTAGCACCAGCAAATGCATTTTCGCCAATCTCTGCAGCTTGAGACAGATCCATGCTTACCAATTGTTCAGCCTGTTGGAATGCTTGTGTACCTACATAAGTCGGAACTACTTGCTTACCATCCAGCAGGATGTTAACCATGTTCTTAGCATTGTAGAATGCACGGGCAGGAATATCTGTGGAAGTAACATTGACAGTGCTGAAGGTCTGGCTCAAGTCAGTGGGGACAAATGTTACTGCGCTACCTGCGTTCATGAATGCCTCTACAGCGTTGGCAGCCTCCAAGTCGAGCTTACCGGATACAGAAACCAAGTTCGTGCAACCCTTGAATGCCTTCTGAGAAACGATTACTTTGTCTTCGTTCAGTACCACGTTTGCCAGTTTGGTGAAGCCTTCGAATGCTATGGTGCGGTTCATGTCGAATTCGGCAGTCATGTCGGTTACGGCCTTCATGTTCACTTTCTTCAGCGTCTTGTTGCTTGCAGTCTCCATACCGTTGAACAACAGGTAGTTGATAGGCGTGCTGGGGAACTGATAGCTTTGCAGGTCGAGTTCCGTCAATGCGCTCAAAGCAGTGCCGGCAGTAGCGCCTGTAGCAGTAACGAAGCCATCTTCAATTACAGTAACCTTCGGCAATACCAGCTTCGTGATGTTAGCAGCGTGTGCGGCAAGAGCGTTGGCATAGATAGTAGTCTGCTCAGTCATTTCCAAAGTTTCGAGGGCAGTGAACTTAGCTAAGTTGGCGAAGTCAGCTTCAGAAACCACATTGTTGATGATGACGTTCTTAATAGAGCCTACAGCAACGTCGTCATTCGTTTGAGTATCCGGTCTGCCGATAGGCCATTTGATGCTTGCGCCATTGCTTGTCATTGTAGAAGCGATAGTGCCCTTGTTAATGATGAGCGTACCGTTGGTAGTAACCAAGTAATCATAGCTGTTGATGTCGAGGGCGGGGAACTTCACGATGCGGCCAGCGTTCCAGTTCATGCTGCCTTCAATGGTTTCTGTGAACGTAATGTGTTCAAATGAATAAGTTACTACAAAGCCTTCGGTGTATTCACGCTCTACAGGAGCAACGAACATGTATGCGCGGGCTTCGTCAGACCAGTCGAGACCAGAACCATTTTGTAATTTCACTGTTGCAGCAGCTTTACCTGCATAGGTTTCATCCTCTATTGTCAACTCTGGAGTAACAGTCAATGCTCTGGTATTTGCATCGCTCTTTACATCCAGCACCAACTTAGCGGCATTGGTATTGGGCACGAAGTTTACAGCAAGTTTGCCTTGGTCTACAGGTTTGCCATCCTTGTACTCGCCCTTAGACTCCAATTTTACAGTCTCCAGTTTACCGAAGTACGGAGTGTAGTCTACATCATCGTTCTTTACGTTCTCAGTGCGGAATGCGATACCGGCATATACATAGTTGAATGCCAAGTTCAGATTTTCACCTACACCATTCTTGCTTTCACCATATTCACCCGTAGTAGGATAACCAGTAGTAGCAGACCACATTACGTTGTTGCTGAATACGCCTGCACCTTTGGTATTGGTTTGATTCTGATTCTCAAGGTCGGGCAACCCTGTCAGTGCGATGCTCGCATCAGCGTTAGTTGCAGTAAGAGTTGCAGTTAAACTGCTGGGGAAGATTGCCACGAACTGAGCAGGGTTAGTTTCATCTACGGCAGCAGCAAAGTTCAAGATGTTGTCCTCATTGATACCTGTAAACTCGCCGCGACGTTGAGACTTGGTAGCCTTGTAGGTAGCACCTACATTGCTTGCATTCCAAGTTGCATTATTATTTGCAACCCACGTGCCACCACCTTGAGTCAGTGTACTATAAATCTTGATTTTGTCTTCACCATTCGTGCCCGGATCAGCCGACCAGAAGGGAGCGTATCCCTCTTCTGTATCAAGAATCTCTCCGCGAGTGGCAACCTCGTTAGTCGTGGCAGTAAAGGTGATACCCTGTGCCACGCCTTGTTGTTGTATGGAAGACACGGTATCCAGTTCTTCCGTACAACTTGCTGCAAGGGCTAAAACGCCCGCACAAAATAATAACTTTTTCATTGTACTGTCTTGATGTTTAATTAAACAATTTATTTTCTTTCTTTTTTTCCTATTTAAGCCCATTCATCTTCGCCCATTACAGGTGCATCACCGTCACCCAGGCTTCCTTCGAATCCCTTCTCAACCATCACCTCCAGAACCTCTACTTCCGGAGCCAAATACATTTCTTTCTTT
>CALUJC010000050.1 GCA_944320865.1 uncultured Bacteroides sp.
TGCGGTGCGTACGGGACTCGAACCCGTGACCCCATGCGTGACAGGCATGTATTCTAACCAGCTGAACTAACGCACCTAAAAATATATGTCTATGGAACACAATCTATCTCGATTGCGGGTGCAAAGGTAGGCCTTTTCAACGATTCTGCAATAGTTTTGGGAAAGTTTTTTTGTACAAGTTGTGCTGATAAAAGCTTTGTCCCTCATAAATAGATGATTGTTGTAGAATGTAACCTTTATAATTAACGTTTATTTGCGTTTTCCGTTCGTATGCTTGATTCATCTCATTTGTTTAAGTAAAAACAATGTGTGAAGATAGATATTGTGCTGTTTTCGTAAACTTTTTGCGAAGTATGTTTATAAACTTATGATAATTTGTTATTTTTGCAAGCTGAAAAGAAGAATGTTGTAATTGAACAAAGAAAAAGTGAAGTAGACCAAATGGAAACAGCAAAGTTATTGCTCCACTGTCCGGATCGTCCGGGAATATTGGCAGAAGTGACAGACTTTATAACGGTGAATAAGGGAAATATCATTTATCTGGATCAATATGTAGACCATGTAGAAAATATTTTCTTTATGCGGTTGGAATGGGAGCTAGAGAAATTTCTTATACCAAAGGAGAAAATTGAGGATTATTTTGCTACCTTGTATGCTCAAAAATATGATATGGAGTTCAGGTTGTATTTTTCCGGAGTGAAACCTAGAATGGCTATATTTGTTTCTAAAATGTCCCATTGCTTGTTCGACTTATTGGCACGTTACACAGCAGGCGAATGGAATGTGGAGATTCCGCTTATCGTCAGCAATCATCCGGATTTGCAGCATGTGGCTGAACGTTTTGGCATACCATTTTATATGTTTCCTATTACAAAGGAGAATAAACAGGAGCAAGAGCAGAAAGAAATGGAGCTATTGCAAGAGCACAGCATAGACTTCATAGTATTAGCACGTTATATGCAGGTGATTTCGGAGCAGATGATTGATGCTTATCCGAACCGGATTATTAATATCCATCATTCATTTCTGCCTGCGTTTGTAGGGGCGAAACCATATCATGCGGCCTTTGAGCGTGGCGTGAAGATTATAGGTGCCACCAGTCATTATGTGACTACGGAACTTGATGCCGGGCCTATTATAGAGCAGGATGTGGTACGCATCACGCATAAAGATACGGTGCAGGACTTGGTGAACAAGGGCAAGGATTTGGAGAAAATCGTTCTTTCGCGTGCCGTTCAGAAGCATATTGAGCATAAAATATTGGCTTATAAAAATAAGACTGTGATATTCAACTGATAAAAGTAATGTCATGAATGTAGCAATTGTGAAATACAACGCAGGAAATGTCTGCTCGGTAGACTATGCTTTGCGACGCTTGGGGGTGGAAGCCCGCCTAACTGCTGATGAAACGGAGTTGCGTAAGGCTGATAAAGTCATTTTTCCCGGCGTGGGTGAAGCCGGTACCACGATGGCTTACCTGCATGCTTCTGGCCTGGACCAGGTGATACGAAGCCTTTGTCAGCCGGTGTTGGGCATTTGTCTGGGCATGCAGCTGATGTGCAATCACTCGGAAGAAGGCGATGCACAGGGGTTAGGCATTTTCGATGTGGATGTGAAGCGCTTCCGGTCACAGCGGCATGAAGACAAGATTCCTCACATGGGATGGAATACCCTTTCTGTCACTCGGGGGGAATTGTTTGCCGGGTTCGATAAGGAGGAGTACGTGTATTTTGTGCACAGCTATTATGTTCCACTTTTTGAGGGGACGGCTGCCGTGACCGACTATATTCATCCCTTCAGTGCAGCTCTTCAGAAGGATAATTTCTATGCTACCCAATTTCACCCCGAGAAGAGCGGGAGTGTGGGTGAACGTATTTTGCATAACTTCCTGGCATTGTAATGACAACAACTGTAAACGAAAAGAATATGATAGAACTGGTACCTGCCATTGATCTTATAGATGGAAAATGCGTACGCCTGTCGCAGGGGGAGTATGCCAGCAAGAAAGTGTACAGTGAAGACCCATTGGAGGTGGCCAAGCGGCTGGAGGCTCATGGCATCCGTCGTTTGCATGTGGTTGATTTGGACGGGGCAGCTTCCCGCCACGTGGTAAACCATGCCACGTTGAAACGTATTGCTACGAGTACGTCGCTGGTCATCGATTTTGGCGGAGGTGTGAAGACTGATGAAGATTTGCAGATAGCCTTTGATTGCGGAGCTGCTATGGTGACGGGCGGAAGCATAGCCGTCAGCCAGCCGGAAACTTTTGCCCGTTGGTTGGAGGCTTATGGTCCGGAACGCATCATTTTGGGCGCTGACGTGAAAAAGGGTAAGATTGCCGTAAATGGCTGGCGTAGCGGAACGGAATTGGAGTTGCATCCTTTTTTGGACAGTTACGGGCAACAAGGCGTGCGCCGTGTCATTTGTACTGACATCAGCCGCGACGGCATGTTGCTGGGGCCTGCCATCGACCTGTATCGAGAAGTGCAGGAACGGCATCCTGGTCTGTACCTTATGGCCAGCGGTGGTGTCGGTTCGGTAGATGACATTCGTGCCCTCGAGGCTGCAGGTGTGCCCTCTGTTATTTTCGGCAAGGTTCTTTATGAGGGACGCATCACGTTGCAGCAACTGGAAGAATTCATCTCTTGATTTTTGCACCGGAAAGATAGAATAGAAATGAATTAACACAATACACCTATGTTGGCAAAAAGAATCATACCCTGCCTCGATATCAAGGACGGGCAGACAGTAAAAGGCACCAACTTCGTCAACCTGCGCCATGCGGGCGACCCCGTGGAGCTGGCTCGCCTCTACAGCGACCAAGGTGCTGATGAGCTGGTCTTTCTTGACATTACCGCCAGCCACGAGGGGCGGAAAACATTCACCACGCTGGTGCGGCGCATTGCCGCCAACATTAGCATTCCTTTCACCGTGGGGGGCGGCATCTACGAGCTGGCTGACGTGGAACGTTTGCTAGAGGCCGGGGCCGACAAGATTTCCATCAACTCGGCCGCTATCCGCCGTCCGCAGCTGGTGGAGGAAATTGCCGGACATTTTGGCTCGCAAGTATGCGTGCTTGCCGTCGATGCCAAACAGACATCCGCCGGATGGCGGTGCTGTCTCAATGGCGGACGCGTAGAAACAGACAAGGATTTGTACCAGTGGACCTATGAGGCACAGGAACGTGGTGCGGGCGAAGTGTTATTCACCAGCATGGACCACGACGGTGTCAAGACTGGCTATGCTAACGAGGCTTTGGCTCGGCTGTCCGACGAGTTGTCTATACCCGTCATCGCTTCGGGTGGTGCAGGGAAGATGGGGCATTTTCGCGATGCTTTCCTCCAAGGAAAAGTCGATGCGGCCTTGGCTGCCAGTGTTTTTCACTTCGGAGAAATCCATATTCCCGAATTAAAGTCGTATCTTTGCGCCTGCGGAATACCTATGCGCCAAGTCTGACGGCTTATGGTAACCTTGTAATTAACCAAACAATAAATAGAATGGCTTTGAACTTTGATAAAATGGACGGGCTGATACCAGCTATCATCCAAGATGCCGACACCGCCAAAGTGTTGATGCTGGGCTTTATGAATCAAGATGCTTATGACAAGACTTTGGCTACCGGGAAAGTGACTTTTTATAGCCGTACCCGCCAACGCTTGTGGACGAAAGGCGAGGAGAGTGGCAATTTCCTGCACGTGGTTTCTGTCAAGGAAGACTGTGACCAAGACACATTGCTCATACAAGTACACCCTGCTGGTCCTGTCTGTCATACCGGCACCGATACCTGCTGGGGCGAAAAGAATGAACAACCGGTGATGTTTTTAAAACAACTTCAAGACTTTATTGATAAGCGCCACGAAGAAATGCCCGAAGGCTCATATACTACTAGCCTGTTCCGTTCCGGCATCAACAAAATGGCGCAGAAGGTAGGCGAAGAAGCCGTGGAAACCGTGATTGAGGCCTGCAATGGTACTGATGAGCGTCTTATATACGAAGGAGCTGACTTACTGTATCATCTTATCGTGCTGCTTACTTCAAAAGGGTATCGCATTGAAGACCTTGCCCGTGAATTGCAAGAGCGTCATAGTGCTACTTGGAAGAAACATTGATACTTATAGTTTGCTATATAAATGACTGATGCCCTGATTCGATATAGGAATGTGGAAATACACCAGCAGGAACTCTGCGTATTGAATGACGTGGATTTGGAACTGCATGGCGGAGAATTCGTTTATCTTATCGGGAAGGTTGGTTCTGGTAAGACTAGCCTGCTTAAAACCTTCTACGGAGAGTTGGACACTGTTGCCGGTGAAGCAGAGGTCTTGGGTTATGACATGCGTCGCATCAAACGTAAGCACATTCCTAGACTGCGTCGTCGGTTGGGAATCATCTTCCAGGACTTCCAGTTGCTGATAGATCGTACTGTAGCTGATAATCTGGAGTTCGTGCTTCGTGCTACCGGCTGGAAAAACAAAGGTAAGATAAAGGCCCGTATAGAAGAAGTGCTGCGGCAGGTCGGCATGGAGAATAAAGGTTATAAGTTGCCTCATGAACTTTCGGGGGGGGAGCAACAGCGTATTGTTATTGCGCGTGCCATACTTAACTCGCCAGCCATTATATTGGCTGATGAACCTACTGGCAATTTGGATGTAGAAACGGGTTATGGTATTGTGCGCCTGTTGCACGACATCAGTAAAGAGGAAGGCGCATTGGTAGTAATGACTACCCATAATTTGCAGTTGTTGTATGAGTTTCCGGGAAAGATATATTGTTGTAAAGAGCATTTGTTAAAAGAGGTGACTGCTGAGTATGCCTTGCCAACCGGAAACAGCGACAGACAGATATAAATAATAATTCAACATTAAATATCACAGCGAAAATGAAAGTTTTAAAGTTTGGAGGTACTTCGGTAGGTTCGGCTCAGCGGATGAAGGAAGTGGCCAAATTGATTACCGATGGTGAACGTAAAATTGTGGTACTCTCAGCCATGTCGGGTACTACAAATATATTGGTTGAGATTTCGGATTATTTGTATAAGAAGAATCCGGAAGGTGCCAATGAAATTATCAATAAGTTGGAGGCTAAATATCGTGGCCATGTCAATGAACTGTATGTCACTGAGGAGTATAAGCAGAAAGGGCAGGAACTGATTAAATCCCATTTCGATTATATCCGTTCTTACACCAAGGATTTGTTTACCTTATTCGAGGAGAAAATTCTGTTAGCTCAAGGTGAACTCATTTCTACCGGTATGATGAATTATTATCTCCAGGAATGTGGCGTGAAGTCGGTGTTGCTTCCTGCTCTCGACTTTATGCGTACTGACAAAAATGCAGAACCTGATCCGGTTTATATTAAAGAAAAACTACAGGTACAGCTGGAATTACATCCCAATGCTGATATTTATATTACCCAAGGTTTCATTTGCCGCAACGCTTATGGGGAAATTGACAACTTGCAACGAGGTGGAAGCGATTATACGGCTTCGTTGATAGGAGCTGCTATCAATGCATCCGAAATACAGATTTGGACAGATATTGATGGTATGCACAACAACGACCCGCGCATTGTGGAGCATACTTCTCCCGTACGTCATCTGCACTTTGAGGAGGCTGCCGAGTTGGCTTACTTCGGGGCAAAGATTCTGCACCCCACTTGCATCCAGCCGGCCAAGTATGCCAATATCCCTGTACGGTTGCTCAATACTATGGAACCGGCAGCCCCTGGTACTCTGATTTCAAACGATACAGAGAAAGGCAAGATTAAGGCTGTGGCTGCTAAAGATAACATTACGGCCATTAAAATCAAGTCGAGCCGCATGTTGTTGGCTTACGGTTTCCTGCGGAAAGTATTTGAAATCTTTGAGAGCTACCAGACCTCTATCGACATGATTTGCACTTCCGAGGTAGGCGTCTCGGTTTCCATCGACAATACGAAGCATCTGAACGAGATTCTGGATGACTTGAAGAAGTATGGCACCGTGACCGTAGACCACGACATGTGCATCATCTGCGTAGTGGGCGACTTGGAGTGGGAGAACGTGGGCTTTGAGGCAAAAGCCTTGGATGCCATGCGCGATATCCCTGTCCGCATGATTTCATTTGGAGGCAGCAACTACAACATATCCTTCCTGATACGCGAGTGTGACAAGAAAGTTGCTTTGCAATCGTTGAGCAAGAACCTTTTTGGTGAATAAGCTAAGGCCGGTTTATGAAAGGAATATTTCCTGTTGATAGGTTTCAAGGCATGCGTACACCTTTTTATTATTATGATGCAAAGGTGTTGCGTGATACATTAGATTGCCTCCGTACAGAAGCAGGGAGGTATGATAACTTTAGTGTGCATTATGCCATTAAGGCCAATGCCAATCCCAAGATATTGACCATTATCCGCGAAAGTGGCCTGGGAGCCGATTGTGTGAGTGGGGGGGAAATACGTGCAGCTGTCCAGGCCGGGTTTCCTGCTTCGAAAATAGTGTTTGCAGGTGTCGGGAAGTCGGATTGGGAGATTAATCTGGGACTGGATTGCGACATTTCCTGTTTTAATGTTGAGTCGGTGCCCGAGTTGGAGGTCATCAATGCTTTAGCGGAGGCCAAGGGAAAGGTGCCCAATGTGGCTTTTCGCATCAATCCCGATGTAGGTGCCCATACTCATGCTAATATCACTACGGGGCTTGCCGAAAACAAATTTGGTATCAGCATGGCCGATATGGATTGTGTGATAGACCTTGCAAGGGAGATGAAGCATGTCAATTTCATTGGTCTGCATTTTCACATCGGGTCGCAGATACTGGATATGGGCGACTTTGTGGCTCTGTGCAATCGGGTCAACGAGTTGCTGGACAGACTGGAGGCCCGGGGCATCCGCGTGATGCACGTCAACGTGGGCGGAGGATTGGGTATAGACTACGCGCACCCCAACCGCCAACCTATACCGGCATTCAAGGAGTACTTTGAAACTTTTGCTACCCATTTGAAATTGCGTTCATATCAGACGTTGCATTTTGAATTGGGGCGTTCAGTGGTAGGTCAGTGTGGTTCGCTTATTTCACGCGTGTTGTATGTGAAGCTGGGCACCAACAAGCAATTTGCCATTCTTGATGCAGGCATGACGGATTTGATTCGTCCGGCTCTTTACCAGGCATATCACAAGATTGAAAACATCACTTCGGAAGAACCGATAGCGACCTACGATGTGGTAGGCCCCATCTGTGAGTCATCCGATGTTTTTGGTAAAGCGGTGGACCTTAACCGGGTGAAGCGGGGTGACCTCCTTGCCGTCCGTTCAGCGGGGGCTTACGGCGAGATTATGGCTTCTCGCTACAATTGCCGGGAGTTGCCTCAAGGTTATACATCCGATGAGGTTGTCAGTCAAGTATCTTTCCGTTAAACAGGTATATATTATATAAGGAGCAAGAACGGCCGATGTTCGGCATAGTTCTTGCTCCTTTTTGTTTATCCTCCTGCGATAGAAAGGTGGCGAAACGGCCATAGTTGTAAACGTTGGTGCGGAAAGGATGCTTTTGGCGTAGTGTTTCGTGGACGCGGTGTATTATAAAAAATGTTATCGTATGACCAAGTTATTTGTAAAATGACTACTTTTGTAATGATTTCAATTAACTAAATACAAAAGTTATGATGACAGAGAAATTACAACAAGCAATCAATGACCAGATTACGGCTGAATTGTGGTCTGCAAATCTTTATTTGGCAATGTCTTTCTATATGGAGAAAGAGGGTTATTCGGGCATTGCACACTGGCTGAAAAAACAGTCTGCCGAAGAGAACGACCATGCTTGCCAGATGGCTTCTTATATGATAAAGCGCGGAGGCATAGCCAAGGTGGACAAGGTGGATGTGGTTCCCAATGAATTTGGCACGCCGTTGGAAGTGTTCCAACAGGTATATGAGCACGAATGCCGTGTTTCCAAGATGATTGATGACCTGGTAGACATAGCTTCAGCCGAACGGGATAAAGCAACGCAGGACTTCTTGTGGGGCTTTGTCCGTGAGCAGGTAGAAGAAGAAGCTACTGCTGCAGGCATTGTGGACATGGTGAAAAAAGCCGGCAATGCAGGTGTTTACTATGTGGATGCCAAGTTGGGTGAACGCAAGTAAATAAGAGCATAAGCCTTTGCAAGGCATGAGGACAAGAGAGGATGCTTTCCCGGTAAAGGAAGATATCCTCTCTTTTCTTTTTTCAGGATAACTCGTATCTTTGTCCACAGATTCCTATATATAGTTTGTATGGAGAAGTTTGAGTTACATATCCTGGGGTGCGGTTCGGCATTGCCCACTACGCGTCATTACCCTACTTGCCAGGTGCTGAATGTGCGCGAGAAGCTCTTTATGATAGATTGCGGCGAGGGGGCGCAGCTGCAGTTCCGAAAGTCGCGTTTGAAGTTCTCTCGATTGAACCGTATATTTATTTCCCACCTGCATGGCGATCATTGTTTCGGACTTTTGGGCTTGGTGTCCACGCTCAACCTGCTGGGGCGGACAGCTGAATTGCATATACACGCCCCACAAGGGATGGAAGACATTTTTGCACCGTTTTTAGGCTTCTTCAACAAGCAAATGTCTTACCGGGTGCTTTTCCATGAGTTCGACACCCGGGAAGCTGCACAGATTTATGAAGACCGCTCGCTCACTGTCAGCACCATTCCCTTACGCCACCGTATGCCGTGTTGTGGCTTCCTTTTTGCGGAGAAACAGGGTGCCAACCACATTGTGCGCGAGATGGTGGATTTCTACCAAGTGCCCGTCTATGAACTGAACCGGATAAAAAATGGTGCCGACTATGTGACGCCGGAAGGCCTCGTTGTCCCCAATGACAGACTTACTACGCCGGCTGCGCCTCCGCGTAAGTATGCGTATTGTTCGGATACCCTTTGCCTGCCCGGCATTGTTGAGCAGATTAAAGGGGTCGATTTGTTGTTTCATGAAGCTACTTTTGCCGACTCCGATGAGGCAAGGGCCTGTGAGACATTTCATACCACTGCGTCACAAGCGGCCGGCATAGCCTGCGATGCCGGAGTGAAACGCTTGCTGATAGGGCACTTCTCTGCACGTTATGAAGATGAATCGGTATTGCTGCAAGAAGCACAAGCCGTGTTTCCTGATACAGCCTTGGCCGGCGAGATGTTGTGCGTACAGATTTAGTCTTCTATTAAACCATTCACTGTAAACCTGGTCTAAATAGGAAACAGAATGATATTTATGAAAAAGAGAGGCCGGAAAATGCATGAATTGCTGTATCTTTGCCTTCTCAAAAAAATAAATGCGGACAGAAATTTATGAATCCTTCCTATAACGAACGAGAAGTATTGGCGCTTCTACAAAACGAAAGCACGCAAAGACAAGGATTTGAACAGGTCGTCCGCCAATATAGCGAGCAATTGTATTGGCAAATACGGCGGCTGGTGTTTTCTCATGAAGATGCCAATGACTTGCTTCAAAACACTTTTGTCAAGGCGTGGATAAACATAGACTATTTCCGGGCCGAGGCAAAACTTTCCACATGGCTCTACCGTATCGCCTTGAACGAGTGCCTGACTTTTTTGAACAAACAGCGTGCGGAGGCTAAGGTTTCGCTGGACGACCCGGAGTCGGACATGGTTCAGCGGTTGGAGAGCGACCCTTACTTTTCGGGCGACCGCCTGCAGCTCACTTTGCAAAAAGCATTGATGGCTTTGCCCGAGAAGCAACGTATGGTTTTCAACCTGAAGTACTATCAGGAAATGAAGTATGAGGAAATGTCGGAAATCTTCGGTACTTCCGTAGGAGCACTTAAAGCCTCTTATCACCATGCGGTGAAGAAAATAGAGAGATTTTTGGAAGAACATTATTAAACCTTTTATCTTATACATAGTCTAACGGTAATAGAAGGAGGACAGCATATGAAAGAAGAAGATAGAATCAGAAAAACTTTGGGGACGGAAAACCCGTTTCGCGTGCCCGAAGGGTACTTCGAGCAACTGACCTCGGAAGTAATGGACCGGCTTCCTGAAAAGGAACATATTGTTACCCATGAGACTACCATGTGGGAACGGATAAGACCTTTGCTTTACATGACTGCCATGTTTATAGGGGCAGCTCTGATTATACGGGTAGCTTCGTCACATTATACACCTCAAGCCGATAATAGCGAGGTTGTGGCCACTGTAGGGGATGAGGAAGCGGAAATGGAATACATAGATATGGCTATGGAGAATACTATGATGGACGATTATTCCTTGTATGTGTATTTGGCAGATGCAGAAGGAGAATAATGGAAATAATTTAAACCTAATGGAAGAATGAAGAAACTAATTGTCTTGATGCTGGTATTTCTGAGCTTCGGCTCAGTAATTTCGTTGGCTGCCGGAAGAAGTGAGCAGCGTTTAACCAAAGAAGAATTTCGCGCTAAGCAACAGGCTTTTATTACTGAGAAGGCCGGACTGAGCGAAGATGAGGCTGAGAAGTTCTTTCCACTTTATTTCGAGTTGCAGGATGAAAAGAAACAACTGAACGACAAGGCATGGAAGCTGATGCGCCAGGGGCGGAAAGATAATGTATCGGAAGAACAGTATGAAGAAATCTTAGAAGGTGTTTACGATGCCCGTATCGCTTCCGATGAACTGGAGAAATCTTATTTCGAGAAGTTCAGGAAAATTCTTTCTTGCAAACAGATTTATGAAGTGCAGCAGGCGGAAATGCGCTTCCATCGCGAGTGGCTGAAGAACATGCGCGGGAAAGGTAATCCGCAAAAATCGCATTCAAGAAGGCCTGAGTCTGGTAAATAGCAGGTAAAAAGAAAAATAATAGTGCAGGGAGCAAAAATCTATAAGGTTTCTGCTCCCTGCACTGTTTTATGCGGGTGTATTGTCACTTTTTCTCCAAAGCTTTGGCCTTGTTCCAAAGTTCGTCCATTTCTTGCAGGGACATATCTTTCAGATTTTTACCTTGCTTAATACTATGTGCTTCCACGTAGTTGAATCGGCGGATAAACTTCTGGTTGGTGTGCTCTAAAGCATTGTCCGGATTGATTTTGTAAAGGCGGGCCGCGTTGATGAGGCTGAAGAGTACGTCGCCGAATTCCGCTTCTGCTTTTTCCTTGTCCATGTCGGCCACTTCGGTTTGGAATTCTTGTATTTCTTCTTTCACTTTGTCCCATACCTGCTCGCGCTCTTCCCAGTCGAAGCCTACATTGCGCGCTTTGTCTTGTATGCGATAAGCTTTGATGAGTGAGGGCAGGGCGGCAGGCACTCCGCTCAATACGGATTTGTTTCCGCCTTTTTCTTTCAGCTTTAATTGTTCCCAGTTCTCGGATACTTGGCCGGCTGTTTCCGCTTTTGCATCGCCAAACACGTGAGGGTGGCGGTAGATGAGTTTTTCACAAAGGCGGTCGCACACGTCTTTGATGTCGAAATCCCCCTTCTCACTACCTATTTTGGCATAGAAGGCTACGTGCAGCAGCACGTCGCCCAGCTCTTTGCAGATGTCTTGTTTGTCGTTGCGCATCAAGGCGTCGCATAGTTCGTAGGTTTCTTCAATGGTGTTGGGGCGCAAGCTTTCATTGGTTTGCTTACGGTCCCACGGGCATTTCTCGCGCAGTTCGTCAAGAATGTCGAGGAAGCGTCCGAAGGCTTCCATTTGTTCTTTTCGCGTATGTTGCATAAGTCTGTTTTATTGATTGCTTGCAAAACTACGCATTTCTTTTCAATTTTAGGATGTCGGCTTCTGTTTTTCCCATTCTTGGTAGGAAATGAGTAGCCCTATGACTTCCGAATAATTCTTCCGTCCGCTCGATATTTTGTTGCCTTTCAAGTAGAGGTCGTAGAGAATGTCTTGTATCCGGCCAATGAGCGGGTTGTATTTCTCTGCCCAATATTGCTGGTTGTGTTGTGCCAGCGTGATGACTTCGGGGCGTATCTGTTTATACAAGGTGGCGTATTCTTCCTTTTCCATCAGCCGGGATGCGTTGGAAAGTACGTGGGGCAAGATGGACAGGTAGCCACTAAGCCGTATGGAGGGGGCGTCTGAGCGGGTGCAAGCAAGAAAACTGTACAGGTTGGCTTCTGACTCGCGTGCGATGCCTTGGAAGTGTGCCAGCTCATGGGCAAAAGTAGCAGGGTAATAAGGTGGCAATACATCACCGTTCAAGGTAAATTCGCAGAAGAAGGGCCCCATGCTTCCGGTCACCCCTACCATCGAGGCAAGGGGGGTAAACAGCATGGTTTTGGCTTTAGGAAGTTTCAGGAAAAGCGGATGTATGCCCGGCAATCTTTGGGGAAGGCGGTAGCTTTGCGCAACTTTGGCAGCTACTTTGTCTGGCAAAGTGGAAGTTGTGTCGGTATATGCCGCATTCATCTCATTTACATACCGATAGGCAAAGGCTTTGAATCTTTCTTCCGAATAACCCGCCCGTGCAATGCCTGTCCGGCCATAAAAATCGCTTTGTGCATAATTCAGTCCCCAAGCCAGGTAAAACCAGGCATATATCCAAAGCAAGAATTCTGTTTCATACAGCAGGATGCCTTTCCACGAACGTCTTTTACGTAGCTTCATATAGAATGGGCATGCCACAAGCCACCCTATGGCCAGGGCGATGAATAAATCGCCCACGGCAAAGGGTATATGTTGAGATATTCTGCCAAGCGAGTGCGCAATGATGGGGTAAACGTGTTGCGTATACTTGTCTCCCCAGCCGGGTATTTGTTGTGTGATGGTTATGCCCACAAGCAATCCCAGCAATATCCATACGCGGCAGGGTATCTTTTTAAGCATGGCGGCCCGGCTTTATAATCTGTTGCTAACGGCTTGCCAGTCAATGATGTCCCATAATTTCTTCACATGGTCGGCCCTGCGGTTGCGGTAGTCGATGTAGTAAGCATGCTCCCATACGTCGATGCAAAGCAGGGGCTTGTCGCTTTGCCGTAGTGGGTTGCCGGCATTGCTTTCCTTGGTGATTTGCAATTTCCCGTTTTTGTCCAGCGAGAGCCATGCCCAGCCTGAGCCGAACAGGCTGATAGCGGCCTCTTCCATCTGCTTTTTCAATTCGTCCAGGCTTCCGAAGTCGCGGACAATGAGTTCGGCCAGTTTGCCCTCGGGCGCTTTGCTTTGTTCCGGAGCGGCGAATTGCAGGAAGTAGAGCGTGTGGTTGAGCACTTGGCCGGCATTGTTGAAGATGCCTCCGGCAGGGGCGGTGGCCACAATGTCTTCAATGTCTTTCTGCTCGTATTCCGTCCCTTTGGTCAGGTTGGCCAGGTTGGTAACGTAGGTTTGCAGATGCTTCCCATAATGGAAGTCAATAGTTTCGGCGCTGATGACCGGTTCCAATCCGTTGTTGGGATAGGGGAGTTGTGGCATTTCGTTTCTCATGATGCGATGTTTTTTTGAAGTTTGTGTCTTGTTTTCTCCATGCGTGGGAATCAAGACGATACAAAGTTAAGGATTTCTGTCTGATTGACAAGTGTATTTCCTGGAAAATATGGGGCAGGAACACGGCACTTTCATTTACACTTGGATATAAGAACCGGCATTGCCATTCCGGGCTGCCTAAGAGGCATTACCGGTTCATTCTTCATCCGCAGACGGCACGATGACAAGCTATGCAAGAATGAAAATGTAAACATATTAAAAATCCCGCATTTCCCGTTTCGGAATCCAT
>CALUJC010000051.1 GCA_944320865.1 uncultured Bacteroides sp.
TGAAGCACTGCAAGGGTACACAATCCAGCAATCAAAACAACTGACTTTGTTTTAATTTTATCCCGAACTCACGTAATGAGTCGTATCAAAGTTTTTATTTTATATGCTCAATATCATGATTATGTTTAATATAGCATTACCCTACTAAAAAAAGAACACCGAGAGCTGCATTTTTAACCCAAATCGGTCATTAGAAATGGTTGTGCGGCTCTCGGTGTTATGTGAAGTAAATTCTATTCTCTGTTCAAATAAAATTAGGCAATTGGTTCTTTTGATTTATTTGTTTCTTCATCAAGAATCTTCAAAGCTCTATCTAGAACTGTAGTATCATCAAGCATTACCAATCCGCCATCAGGCCCTGGTTCCAAATGAATTCCTACACTTTTTCCTTCTTTGAAATTATGTCCACCAAAAAAGTTTCTTACGGTATCTACATCCATATTTAATTCATCTGCGATTCTATGCATACTACCTGTGGGCAAAGCATCTTTAATTTTGCGAAGTTCATTAAAAGTAATCGTTCTCATAACTATCTAATTTTATAGGTTTATATAAATAAGGTTGATTTACACGCTATAAACTTAGGAAAAAAATAATATAAGAACAAGTAAAATCCCTTTTTTTTAATCAAAATGAAATAAGTTTATGAGATTCTTCTAAAGGTATGAATAAAGGCTTATATATAAGCGATTGCTAAATCACTATATATAAGCCTATTAATCTTGCAAAACAATACTCTATTCAAATGATTTCAATAGCACTGGCAGGAACCCAACCTACTTTACCATCTTCAAGTATTATTTCTTTCCATTCGTGCATTGAATTGTCTTTAATCTCTACTTTATGACCTTCGTGAAGAACGAAAAGGCTCGTACCACTTTCACTTGGCGTACTTCGCACCGTAATACTTGGAACCAATACAATTGCCTTATCTTGGCTCAAACGTTCTTTCTTCTGCTGGCCTGCAAAAACATTGCTAACCACACATAAGAACAACATGGATAAAGCACCAATAAACCCTACCTTCTTCAGTATAACAGACTTGCCGAAGAAGAAAAGTCCCATAGATGCCAGTAAAAGTAAAAAACAAGCAATGCCTAATTTTGCCCATGCATCAGAATTCAAGCAATTGATAAGCGAACGAATCCAGGTAACAAAAAACACTTCTGGAATGGGCGTTACCTTATCAATAGTTTTAGAACGCGCAATGTCCAAATTAGCCCGAATATCAGAATTTCCCGGTTGTAACATCAAGGCGCGCTCATAGTTCAATATTGAACGTGCAATGTCATTGGTCTTATAATAGCTATTTCCTAAATTATAGTATACTTCTGCGGCTTCTCCTTGTTCTAATAGTTTCTCATAGATTTGGATTGCAGTGGTATAATCTTCCCGCATGTATGCACTATCACCTTGGGCTTTGGTTACATTATCGGTCGTGTATTCTTGTTGCACCATTGAGAAATCAGTACGAGCTAACGAATCCATCCGCACCGTATCACTGACTTGTCCATGCAATGCAACCGCCAATATCCAACTTACTGCAAAACATAATATTCCTTTTTTCATTTTCATGATCCCTATATTTTAATGTTTGATGGAATTTTCCATTTTGCTGATAACTTCCAGTGAAGCCCTATAAACCTTGTCCATGGCTTGATTGTCGCTTCCAGGAGCAAAACGGGCAAATTCGCAATCATTCAAAGCATTTATAAAATCTTGTATAAGTTCTTCGTTGACTCCATAATTTTGTAGTTCTTCCTCAATATTATCTTTCGACAAACGAGAAAGCGGGATGTTCAATTTATCACTAATGTATCCCCACAGAGCTTTTAATACTTCATCATAAAATGCATCCTTCTTATTCTCTCCCAATAATTTACCTGCAAGTTTCATACGTTTTACGGCAACCTTATTGGCTTTCTTGGTACGCATACGGGCTATATTGGCGTTAGCTGCAACTTGCTTGCGGTAAATGATGAAGAATACCATGAATATCAACGCCGGAATTACGTAAAACATCCAATATGAAGTTGACCCGAAGAAGAAATCTCCTCTGTGAATCAATTTTACATTGCCTTGTTTGATGTAGCGGATATCTTCATTCAAAACCTTCAAGTCTTCTTTGTTCGTAAAATTAGAAATGACTTGCTGGGCATTACCCTCACCTTTAGCGACGTTAAGTGTATATTCTTTGGTAGACAAGGTTTTGTATGAACGAGACTTAATATCAAAATAACTGAATTTGACCGAAGGAATTTTATATGTACCTGCCGTGCGCGGAATTGCCAAATATTCAATAACCTTACTACCAGATAACCCTTCTTGAGTGAGGCGTGACTTATTGTCGACCTTCGGATCATAAGTTTCAAAGTCTTCGGGAAATTTCACCTCAGGGTCTGACAAAAGTTTCAAATTTCCTGTCCCTGAAATTACAACCCTCAATGTCACAGCATCATTGGTTTTCAAATCAGTAGTATTGATGGATGATGATATATCAAATTCCCCCACTCCTCCAGAGAAATTAGCTGGTTTTCCAGACGGAAGTGGCTGGACATCAATGGTTAAACGTGGAGTGATAAGTGTCTTCTTTATTTCGACATAATTGTTTCCTCCATTAAAAAAAGCCTCAAACGGGTCATCCACTTCTATCATCTGTGCAATAGATGCGTCAAAACGTGCAGGTTCTATTGTCAACTTACCCGATTGCTGGGGGAAAAGCACAAACTGACGATAAACGGTAGTTTGGTAATTACGTCCTTTATAATGTTCCAATCCCCAACGTCTATTGTTAGGTAATTCTACCTCCTGCGAATGAAATCCTTTGAAATCAGGAAGTTTTACGTTTTCAAACATGCGGAGGTCTACTGCGGTATATATTTTGTATGTCAACAGAAATGCTTCCTGTTCATACACTTTAGTCTTGTTTACGGTAGCGGTAATAAACAAATCATCTTTTGCAATCGTTTTACCTTGCCTTCCACTTGTCGAAACATTGCCATTACCTCCTCCTTGGGAAGCCGCAGCCTTATCAGCAGGAATCACTTTGATAGTTACAGCATTGGAAATCATCTGATTTCCATCAGCCGTAATACTTGCCCCGGGAATGGTGTACTCTCCCTCGGCTTTCGCCATTAATATGTAAGTAAAGGTAATGCTACTTGTCGATGTGGTTTTTCCGTTAATCACCTGTACGTTACGTTGAGTAGAGCGGCTGGGACCCATCAAAACATCGAATCCTTTTATGCTTGACACCTGGAAATTTCTTACCTCCTGGGTGGTTACGGTATAAGATAGCCTGAACTGGTCTCCTACGGCAACGGCATCAGGAGCCGAAGCCGTGAACGAAACCTTATCATCGGCCCATACGTGCAGACAGGTTATTATCAACGCCGTCCATATAAAAAGTATTTTCTTCATTTTGGTCTTTTATATATATCTAAGTTATTTACCAATCTTTTTCCAACTTGCTGCCTTGTATCACTTGTTGCTTTTTCACCTTGTCTTGCACTTCACGTTCGTCTTGCATCACGGAGTTCAACAATTGCTCAGCATTTTCCTTCGACATTTGGTCTTCATTATTTTCCTGTTGTTGAGGTTGTTGCTGTTGCTGGTCTTGTTGTTGATTTTGTTGGCTTTGTTGGTCTTGGTTCTTTTGCTGCTCTTGCTGGCTTTGGTCTTGATTCTGATTTTGCTGATTCTGCTGCTGGTCTTTCAGCATCTTTTGTGCCAATGCCAGATTATAACGGGTCTCGTCGTCTTTAGGATTATTCCGCAACGATTCTTTATAAGCTTCCACTGCTTTGGCGTAATCTTTTTGTGCGTGGAATATGACTCCCATATTATGATAGATTTGTGCCAGATTCATCTTGTCTTTCTCCACGCGGGCAGCCCCTACATATTGTTCCATCGCCTCCTGCACCTTATTCTGTTGCAAAAGGGTATTTCCCAAGTTAAACATGGATACAGTAGATTGGGGATTATCCTCCAATGCCTTACGATAATTCACTTCTGCATCCACATATACACTATCCTTATATGCCCGGTTCCCTTTCCGGATATAATCACGCTCAGCCTTTTGCGCAAAGGCTGATGTTGTAGCAAGCAACAGCAATAAAAGTGTTCCTATGTATTTTTTTAATCCTATCATATAAGCCAACTTACTTTCTGATTATGTTCTTGTTTGAAAACAAATGGATATTCCTGAACAAAGGGTTCTTGCGTTCTGTAATCAACATCTCAGCCATCAGCAGGAGTAGGATAAGCCATGCCACCGCCTGAAACTGTTCGTTGAACTCCGTATAGACTTGAGTCTCTACATCGGCTTTAGCCATCTTGTCTATTTCCCTACTGATAGCCCTTTGGGCATTGTTCGTATTATCTACCCGTACATAAATGCCTTTTCCTTCTTTAGCTATTTCCTGGCACATAGGCTCATTCAAGCGGGTCACTATCACATTTCCGTCCCTATCCCGACGATAATCATTGGTTCCCTCAACAGGTATAGGAGCCCCGTCCGGCATTCCCACTCCAAGCACATTGACTTGTATGCCTTTTTCCGTAGCGTTTTTAATGGCTTCAGAAACCCCGCCTTCATGATTTTCACCATCGGTAATGACTATGATGGCACGCCCCACCCCTTCTTGAGGAGTAAAGCTACGTGACGCCAAGTTGATAGCCGCCGCAATAGCAGTTCCCTGCTTGGTTATCAATGAAGGATTGATGGATTCCAAAAACATCTTGGCCGAGATATAATCACTCGTAATGGGCAGTTGTGTAAATGCATCGCCAGCAAACACTATCATGCCCACCTTGTCATTTTGCATCCTATCCACCAATTGCGCCACCAGTCTTTTGGCTTTCTCCAAGCGACTGGGCTGTACATCTTCCGCAAGCATGGAGTTTGAAATGTCAAGGGCTATCATTACCTCTATTCCTTGGCGTTTCACGGTTTCCAATTTAGAGCCAAACTGTGGGCGCGCAAGCAATAGGGAAAATAAGCCTATTGCCATCAAAACAATAGAAAATTTTACATCAGGACGGTAGCGTGATGCATCAGGCATTAATTGAGCCATCAGTTCCGGGTCGCCGAACTTACGGATAGCTCTCCGCCTCCGGTAATTGGAGTACAAGTATAAGGCTGCCAATACAGGTAGTAGCAGCAACAGATACAGATATGCAGGTTCTTCAAATCGAAACATGTTGATTAATCATTTTATGGTATTTTTTTCAAAACAGTGTTGCGTAGCAATACTTCAAACAGTACGCAGAGGAATGCAGCCAATGCAAACCAGCGGTATTCTTCTTGCCGCTTGCTATATTGCTTCACATTCAGTTTCGTTTTCTCCAGTTTGTCAATCTCTTCATACACTTCCTTTAGTTTGGAGTTGCTTGTAGCACGGTAATAATTACCCTCCGTAATGCCTGCAATCTGGGTCAACGTTTTCTCGTCTATCTCTACAGGAAGGTTTACGTACTGTACCGTACCGCCCACCGGATAGGGATAAGGTGCAGTCCCATTGGTTCCTACGCCAATGGTGTAGACACGTATACCAAAGCTCTTGGCTATCTCGGCAGCGGTCAACGGGGAAATATCGCCCCGGTTATTGGTGCCATCCGTCAGCAGGATAACGACCTTTGACTTGGCCTTACTGTCCTTCAAGCGGGTCACCGCATTGGCTATGCCCATACCTACAGCAGTACCGTCTTCTATCAAGCCGCATTTTACGTCCTTTATCAAATTCAGCAGCACGGCATGGTCTACTGTCAGAGGGCATTGGGTAAAGCTTTCGCCCGCAAACAGGGTGATGCCTATATTGTCGTTGGGACGCCCGTTGATGAATTCCGCAGCCACCTCCTTGGCAGCCTCCAGTCTGTTAGGTTTCAAATCTTCGGCAAGCATACTGGTCGACACATCGATTGCCATCATAATGTCGATGCCTTCTATTTCGCTATTTTGCCAGCTGTCAGTGGTTTGCGGACGTGCTAACACCACAATTATCAATGCCAATGCCAAGTTGCGTAACACAAAGGGAACATGCAATAGATAATACTTATAACTCTTTGGTGCATGCGCATAAACGCGTGTATCCGAAACTTGCAGAGTCGCCTCGTTTTTCTTGCGTTTCATTACATACCACACGATATAGGGTATCAGCAAGAGCAACAAAAACAAATATTCTATATTGGCAAAAACCATGATATTATCACATTTTACTATTCATTATTTATATCAAAAACGCCTACTTGCTCACGCTCCGTAAAGTTTATGCGAAGTAATTATACAACTCTCCTGCCACATAAACTATCGACCATATCAGCACCACTGCCAAAACTGCGATGCCCACCCCCAACAAGACTTTGGTACGCAACGAACGCTTCTCTACAATCGTGATTTCCGTTGGTTGCGGCTTGGCATTCTCGTCTTCCTTTTCTTTCGTGTCGTTGATAAAGTCTATGGCATTGACCAGGTTGGCGTCATTTTCATTCATCAAGGGGGTATGCTTGGCAAACTTCACCAAATCGGCGGTCAGGAAAAGCTCACGCAAATCCTTTATCGCTTCTTTATCGTTCACTTCCAGCAACTTGTCAATAATCTCCGATGACGTCATCTCTTGGGCATTAAACCCGAACCGTCCTTTGATGTAAGCGCGAAGAACATCAGTCAGTTCCGTATAGTACTCCTTCGACATTCCTTTCTGCCATGCCTTCTCTCCTTTGATGCGCTCTATCTCCTGCATGGCCAGTTGGTGGGGAGGCAATTGGGGCTCAACCTTAACTTTGCGGATAATGGGTTTATTGTCCATAATGCGCTTTACCAGATATATCAGCAGAAGTAGGAAAGGCACAAACAACAGCACGCAGGCAATGGCCACATACCAGTCTTCCCACGCAAAGGGTGCCTGCATAATCTCCTTAGGGCCGAAAAACTGGTCAGGATGCAGTGTATCAACCGGCATAGAGTACACTTTCAGCGCCAAAGCCTTGGAGTAATACTTCTGCGTATCTACCATCACCTCCATCGGGGGCAAGTAGTACAGCGCCGAGTCGAAAGACGTAATGGTATATTCTTGGGTAATCAGTGTCCGCCGCCCGTCATTCAGCCATTGCGTGTCCGGCTTGGCCACTTCAAGCACTTCCACCCCACGCACCATGGTATCCGGATAGACAGGGAAAATAGCCCGCTTGTCGGCATCCAGTGATACTTGCAATTTTATTTTCGCCTGCTCGCCAATCAAGATTTGCAAGGAGTCGATTGTCGCGTCCACCGTAACCGATTGTGCGTTCGCCCTATGCAAACCTGTCCAGCCGCCCAGCGCAAGGATTATCAGAAGAAATAAGTATCTTTTCATCTTTTTTCTGTCCTATCAATTTCGTTTGGCAAACAAGCCCATCAACGCCTTCACGTAGTCTTGGTCTGTCCGCACCGATATATTGTCTACATTGCTTTTGGTAAACGTCTCGTTCAGTTCGGCCTGCCTGTTCACCCACCATTCGTGGTGGGTACGTCTCACAGCCTTAGAAGAAGTGTCTATCCACTGTTCTGCCCCCGTTTCCGCATCTTTCACCTTCATCAGGCCCACGGCAGGCAACTCTTCTACCCGACGGTCATACACTTGTATGGCCACTACATCGTGCTTGCGGTTGGCTATGGTCATGGCGTTTTTAAAATTGTCCGCATCCATAAAGTCCGAAAGCACGAATGCCGTGCAGCGGCGCTTCATCACGTTGGTCAGGTATTCCAACCCGATGCGGATATTGGTACCCCGGCTCTCGGGATGAAAATCCAGCAGCTCGCGGATGATGTACAAGATGTGCTTGCGCCCTTTCTTAGGCGGGATGAATTTCTCTATGCGGTCGGAAAAAAAGATAACGCCTATCTTATCGTTGTTCTGGATGGCGGAGAATGCCAGCGTGGCCGCAATTTCCGTCAGCATATCTTTCTTCAGCTGCTTTACTGTGCCAAACTCCAAGCTTCCCGACACATCGATGACCAACATGACCGTCAGCTCACGTTCTTCTTCAAACACCTTCACATAGGGACGGTGGAAACGTGCGGTCACATTCCAGTCTATGTCGCGTATGTCGTCGCCAAACTGATATTCGCGCACTTCGGAAAAAGCCATTCCCCTACCTTTGAAGGCCGAATGGTATTGCCCGGCAAAGATATTGTTGGACAATCCGCGTGTCTTTATTTCAATCTGGCGTACTTTCTTTAATAATTCAGTCGTTTCCATTCCATTCGCACGCGTTGGTTCATCAAGGCACTTCCACCTTATTCAAGATTTTGCTTACAATTTCATCCGACGTCAGGTTGCTTGCCTCTGCTTCGTATGTCAGGCCGATGCGGTGGCGCAATACGTCGTGTGCCACTGCCCGCACGTCTTCGGGTATCACATATCCGCGCCGCTTGATGAACGCATAACTGCGTGCTGCCAGCGCCAAATTGATGGAAGCACGGGGCGAACCGCCGAAACCTATCATCTCTTTCAGTTCCTTCAGGTCGTACTTCTCCGGATAGCGGGTGGCAAATACAATATCTACAATGTATTTCTCGATTTTCTCGTCAAGATATACCTGGCGCACCACTTTGCGTGCCTCGATGATTTCTTCCGACTTCAAGATTGGGCGTACGTTTATCTTATCGCCGCTTATGTTCTGCCGGATGATGAGCTTTTCCTCCTCCAGCTTCGGGTAGTCTATCACCACCTTGAGCATGAAACGGTCTACCTGCGCTTCGGGCAGCGGATAAGTACCCTCTTGCTCGATGGGGTTCTGTGTGGCCAATACCAGGAAAGGTTCCGGCAGCGGGAAAGTATCCTTACCGATGGTCACCTGTCGCTCTTGCATGGCCTCCAGAAGGGCACTCTGCACTTTGGCCGGAGCACGGTTTATTTCATCCGCCAGCACAAAGTTGGCAAAGATGGGGCCTTTCTTTACCTGGAAGCTTTCGTCCTTCTGGCTGTAGACCATCGTGCCGATAACGTCGGCCGGCAACAAGTCCGGAGTAAACTGGATACGGCTATACTTGGCATCGATAAGGGAGGCCAGCGTCTTGATGGCCAACGTCTTTGCCAACCCGGGGACACCCTCCAACAGCACATGTCCGTCGGACAACAAACCTATCAGCAAAGATTCCACCAGGTGTTTCTGACCCACAATAACCTGGTCCATACCCGTAGTAAGGTTGGTGATGAAAGAACTTTGTCTTTCAATCCGCTCGTTCAGTTCGCGGATATCAATTGTTTCAGCCATATGATTCTATTTATAAATATGTAATATATCGCATAATGTCAACCACAAAAGCCTCTTTGCCACACAAGGGGCAAGGCACTTCGTTTTTACGCTCCCAAAAGTACGGCAATAAATTAACTAAGGCAACTAATTTTACTTAAAAAACAATGTGAAACCTTTAGGCCGATGCAAGAACCCGCTATATGAAAAACGGGATAACCAGCATGCCGCCCGTCAGCAGCAGCCCTACGGCAATAGGCCATGCATAGCCTTTTACCACATCGGGACACTTGTAGCCACTGCACCAGGCAAATAGCCTATACATCAGAAAAGCTCCCGCCGAGCCTACCAGCGCACCCACCAGCAAGTCGCCGGGATAGTGTACGCCCAGGTATGCGCGTGAGTAGCAGGTGAGCAACGCCCAAAACACCATGTAGACCGTGAGCCAACGCTTGCGCAGCAGGAGGCCCAAGAAGCATGCCAACCCAAACGTGTTGGCCGCATGGCAAGAAGGAAAACCGTATTGCCCCCCGCGATAACCGTTTACTATATGCACCAGGCCGTCAAGCTCCGGCGTACGCGAAGGCCTTAAACGTTCCACCGCCGGGCGGATAGCCGACGAGCACACCTGGTCGGCAAACGTGATGGTCAGCGCTACAGCCACCACACACAACAGGGCCACCCGCCACGAAAAGTTGCGGAATATCACGTAAAGGATGGACGCATACAGGGGCACCCACACCAGCTTGCCGCTGTAAGCACTCATGAAGCTGTCGAAAAAAGCGTTGTGCATGCCGTTGATAAGGAGGAGCAAATCGGTATCCATGTCCACTAACCCCTGTAAAGCCTGTGCCAGTAACATCATAATTATAAGTATCTATGCAAAGTTTTAAAAGTATGTCTCATTTATATTTCTCATAATCAACTTCGGTAATTTCCCGGATGACTCGGCAGGGATTGCCTGCCGCCAACACATGCGGGGGTATGTCTTTTGTCACCACGCTGCCTGCCCCTATGACGCTGCCTTCGCCGATGCTCACGCCGGGCAATACGCACACATGGCCGCCTATCCATACATCATTTCCCACCGTGATGGGGTAAGCATATTCCAGCCCCCGGTTGCGTCGCTCCGCATCCAACGGATGTCCGGCTGTGTAAAAGCCGCAATGGGGAGCGACAAACACATTATCCCCGAAGACCACCTTGGCTCCATCCAGCACCACGCAACCCGTGTTCATGAAGAAATTCTCGCCTACCTCTATGTTGTAGCCGTAGTCGCAATGGAAAGGCGGCAATATGGCAAAATCGCCCTTGACCCTCCCCAACAGGCGGCGCAGCACGGTCTTCCGCTCTCCTGCCATCGAGGGAGGCATTTGGTTGAATGTATAAAGCAGGTCGGCGCATGCCGCCCGTTCGGCCAGCAACTCGGCATCATAATTGGCATCATACAGCCTCCCTTCGCGGGCTTTCATTTTCTCGGTTTCCATAAATCCATAAGGTTTGCTTTTGCAAAAGTAATATAAAAAAATAAATCCACCTACCCCGCGTTGTGCATCGGTCGCTGCATTAATGCTGAAACAGCAAGTTTTATTACCTATCTTGTACATATTTCCTCCTTTCCATCTTCGCTCCATAACGGCATAAAAAGAAAGGAGCAGGTACGAAGAAGGTAAGAACCGGGTACGAAGAAGGTAGGTAGATGGTAATTTTGATGTACGAAAACATATCGTATTTGTCTGATTGATAATGCAGAATAAATTCAAGTCTTTTGCGTAAGTGCATGGACTGTGACTTTTGCTATGTAAATATTTGTAATTTTGATTGTAACAAAAGATGCACAACACGTGCTTATTTCCGGAAAACCTTGTAAATTTGTACTTGCTATGTGAAAAGCAGGAACAATGGAACACACCCTATATGAGTATTCGCTGGGCATTGCTTTGGTGCTGATGCTGTTTTTTGCCGTTTATTTCCTGACGGCAAAAACACCGGGCAGGCCTATCTACGCCAACTATGTACGTTCGCGCCGCCTCATGGGCGTGGCCTTGCTGGCATTGTCTGCCAACTATTCGGTCCACTTGTTTGGGGGCTTACGGTTTCTCTATCCGGATGCGGCCATCCAAATGAACCTTTCTACCTACTTCTTGGCCTATTGGCTGTTCAGCGCGGCGCTCACCTCGCTGCTCGACCGCTTTTATCTGACCCGGCAACGCTTCGTGCGTCACATCCTGTATTGGCTCGTGTTCACCGCCCTTTCCGGCGTTATCCTCATTGTCTTGCCGAAAGGGACGGCGCAGCATGTCGGATTGCTCCTGATGGCTTTGTGGCTGTTGGCTTATGGGGTTTATCTGTCCCGCAGGCTCATCCTGACCTACCGCCGGGCGGTCCGCCTGTTCGACGACACGCATTCCGAGCACATCGCCGCCTACATCCGGTGGATGTCCGTCTTCACCTGGTGGGCGGTCATCTACGGGGTCAGTTGCGGGCTGCTGACGTTCCTGCCCGACCGGTATGTGTTTCTGTGGATACTCTCCTCCATACCTTTCTATATTTACCTGTATTGTTCCTACATGAACTACCTGCTGTTCTACGAGCAAGTAGAGAGCATCTTGGAAAAAGAGGTTCCGATGGAACAGGAAGCGCCCTGCCCCTCTGCGGAGGAAGTGCCCGATGACACCCCCACCTACCATGCCTACATCGAGCTGAAATTAATCGCCTGGCTGGATACAAACAGTTATACCCGTCCGGGGCTGACCATTGAGGAACTGGCCGCCGCCCTTGGCACCAACCGCACCTACCTGTCCGCCTACATCAAGGCCACTTATCGTGTCACCTTCCGCGAGTGGGTGGCGGGGCTTCGCATCGGGTATGCCAAGCAGATGCTAATGCAACATCCCGAAATGACGGTTTCGGCCATTTCCGAAGCATCTGGCTTTCTGTCGCTGAGCTACTTCACCAGAATCTTTACGGAAAAAGAAGGCTGTACGCCCTCCAAATGGAGAAAATCTGAAGCGGCGAAAGGGTAAAATCCGCTCATCAACTTTTGTCCTATCCACAAAAAATTGCTCCAACAACAAAGCTTGCCATTGCTCCGGCAACAAGTTTTTGCTGTCTTGTCAAAACTTGTAATAATCCATTGCGTCAAGCATTGGGTGTTGATTTTTTATGCTTACTTTGTATTCAAAAAGTTTAATAATATAAGTGTACAAATAATAATTTGTGCACCCAAATCGAGCAGTGACACTCCTCCGACTTTTAATTCAATTAGAGATTTAGTATGACCTTAAAGAAAATTCTACTTATTGCATTGCTGTCATCGGCGGTATTTCCTTTGGCGGCACAAAACATTTCCCTCCGTGCCAACCTGCTGCGCTGGGCGACACTCACCCCCGACTTAGGCTTGGAGTGGCGCGTCCATCCCTCGTGGGGAATCCTCGTGAACGGTTCGTGGACATCGTGGTCGTGGAACGGCAAGGACAGGCGGTACGCCCTGTGGGAAGTGATGCCGGAAGTGCGTTACTATACAGGCAAGGAGAAGCGCGGCTATCTGGGCGCGATGTTCAAGGCTGGCGAGTTCAACCACAAGTTCTCCGCAACCGGCAAGCAGGGCGACCTGACGGGAGGCGGCATCACGGGCGGTTATCTGCTGCGACTGAACAAAGCCCTGTCACTGGACTTTTCAGTGGCTATCGGCT
>CALUJC010000052.1 GCA_944320865.1 uncultured Bacteroides sp.
AAGTCCGATAATCCATGGGCGTATTGGATCGGAGGTGGACCGTAGAAAATACGGACATGTCCAAAAGGAAATAGGGGGATAATAGCCTTTGAAATGAACAATTTTGTAAATATTCCTTTTTCGCACTAACTTTTTGGAAAGGGATGCTGTCCAAAGTCTAAGAGCCGTGGCTTTGTCTGGTTAAAATAGCTTAAACAATTTGTGCCTTTAGTATATGTCCGTATCTTTGCGTCGACAATCTTGTCGAACAGTATTGACTAATTAATGAAAACGATGAAAGCCAGCGAACAAAACACGGAGAAAACCATTCTCGAAGCCGCCGAGGCCGAGTTTTTGGAAAAGGGCTATGCCAACGCCAAGATGCTCTCCATTGCCCGCCGGGCAGGGGTGGCGCACTCCATGCTTCATTACTATTACCGGAGCAAAGAGAACCTCTTTCTGGTTATCTTCATGAAAAAGGTGCAGGTGATGCTTCCCGCTTACGAAGAATTGTTCAACGAGGACCTTTCGTTCGAGGAAGTGCTGCGTCGTCTGCGCGATGCCCGCGACCGCTACTTTTGGTCGCAGAATCCCAAGATGCCTTACTTTGTCCTGACGGAAATCCTGGCCAACAAGAAGAACCGGGAAATGTTCCTGGAAGTGCTGCAGAAAGCCGTGCCCCGCCAGTTGGCTCGTATGAAAGAGCTGCTGGAGGCCGAAATAGCCAGGGGTGCTGTCCGTCCCATATCCTTCATGGACTTCATGATGCTGCTGGTCACCATAGACGCTTCGTCCCTTTCCGCCATCTCCATCTGCCGCGACGTGCATGAGCTGGACAAAGGCATAGTGGAGCGTCTTCAGGAGACCTACCGGGAGCATAACATGCAGCTGGTGATGGAGGCTTTGCGGCCTTGACTTATTTTTTATCCTTGCATCGACAGAACTGTCGAACAACGATGACAATCATGCTTTAATCCGATAGACAATGAGAACCAAGACTTTCCTTTTCATCCTGTTTCTTGGCGCGTGGGTTTCCGTCCCGGCGCAGCTCACCCTTGAGGAGTGCTACCGCATGGCGCGGTCCAATTATCCCCTCATCCGGCAATACGGCCTGATAGAGAAAACGCAGGAGTACAATCTGGAGAACGCCGCACGGGGATACCTGCCCCAACTGGCTTTCTCGGCGCAGGCCACGTATCAGAGCGATGTGACCCGCATCCCCATCGACCTGGACGCCCTTGGCTTCACGGGCGTGGAGATTCCCTCGTTGAGTCAAGACCAGTATAAGGCGGAACTTTCGTTGAGCCAAATCCTTTGGGACGGGGGAGCCATCCGCTCGCAACGCCGTTCCATCCGCACCCAGACCGAGGTGGAGCAACGCGACTTGGACGTCAGCCTCTATGCCTTGAACGACCGGGTGAACCAGCTCTATTTCGGCGTCTTGCTGACCGATGCCCGCTTGGAGCAGAATCGTGTGCTTCAAGCCGAGTTGCAACGGAATTGCGACCAGGTGACTTCTTATATGAAGAACGGTGTGGCCAACCAGTCCGACCTCGATGCCCTGAGCGTGGAGCTGCTCAAGGCCCGGCAGGACGAGGTGCAGCTCCACCATGCCCGCCACGCCTACGTGACAATGCTCTCCAAGTTCATCGGGCAGGAGCTTCGCGAGGGCGTGACGCTGGAAAAGCCCCACATCGACCGCCCCTCAGCTGTGGTGAACCGGCGTCCGGAACTTTTGCTTTTCGATGCGCAAGTCCGCAATCTCCAGGCACAAGACGGGCAGCTGGCCGCCGGGCTGATGCCCCGCCTGTCTCTTTTTGCCACGGGCGGATATGGCAAGCCGGGGCTGGACATGTTCGAGAACAAATTCCAGCTATACGGCTTGGCCGGCGTGCGCCTTTCGTGGAACATCAGCAACTTCTGGACGCAGAAGAACGACCGGCGCAAGATACAGACCGGCATCCAGTCCGTGGAGGCGCAACGCGAGACCTTCCTGTTCAACACTGCCCTCGACATCATGCAACGCGATGCCACCATTGACCGCTACGTGGAGCAACTGAAGTATGACGACGAAATCATCGCCCTGCGCCGCTCCGTCCGCCGGGCTTCGGAGGTGAAGATGGCCAACGGCACCCTCAGCGGCACCGACCTGGCAAGCGATATCCATGCCGAGCAGGCAGCCATTCTCGCCAAGGCCCAGCACGAACTGGAGATGCTGCTGGCGGTTTATGGACGGAAGTATGCGACGAATGAGGAATAGATAGGAATTTGCGTTCCAATCATCACCGATAAATTATCATTTATATAATCATGATGAAAACTATCTTTTATGTCCTGAGTGCCGGTCTCCTACTGGCTTCGTGCCGGGGAGGGGACTCTGGCTTTGACGCCACGGGCGTCTTCGAGACCACCGAAATCACCGTCTCCGCCCAAGGCGCGGGCGAAATCAAGCTGTTCGACCTCCGCGAAGGCCAGCCCCTCCAGGCGGGGCAGGCCGTGGGCTACATCGACACCCTCCAGTTGAGCCTGAAGCGCGAGGAACTGCTGGGCAGCCTCCAGGCCACGGACAGCCGCCGCTATGACGTGAACCGCCAGATTGCCTCCTTGCGCGAACAGATTGCCACCCAAAGGCGGGAGCAGAAACGGTATGAAAACCTCTTGCAGGCCAACGCCGCCAACCGCAAGCAACTGGACGACATCAACGCCCACCTGGCCGTATTGGAGAAACAGCTGGCCGCCCAGACCGAGACCCTGGAGAGGGGCAACCGGAGCGTGGGCGGGCAGGTGCGGATGCTGGAGGCGCAGATAGCCCAAGTGGAAGACCTGATACGCAAGTGCGTCATCACCAGCCCCGCCACGGGCACCGTCCTGGCCAAGTATGCCGAGGCGGGCGAGCTGGCCGCCCAGGGCCGCGCCCTCTTCAAGGTGGGCAACCTGGAGGAGATGTATCTCCGCGCCTACATCACCGCCCCGCAACTCACCACGCTGAAGATAGGCCAGTCCGTCCGCGTCTTTGCTGACATGGGCGAGGAGGACCGACGCGAGTATCCCGGCACCGTCGCCTGGATATCCGATCAGGCCGAGTTCACCCCCAAGACCATCCAGACGCGCGACGAGCGGGCCAACCTGGTCTATGCCGTCAAGGTGGCGGTGAAGAACGACGGCTATATCAAGCGGGGGATGTACGGGGAACTCAAACTGAATGGAGAATGAAAGCAGTAGCGGCAAGCTCTCTCCGTAAAGCCTACGGCAACGTGCAGGCCCTGGACGGCTTGACCTTCACCGTGGAGCCGGGCGAACTGTACGGCATCATCGGGCCGGACGGGGCGGGGAAGACCACCCTCTTTCGCATCCTCGCCACCCTGATGCTGCCGGACGGAGGCACGGCTACCGTCGGCGGGCGGGACGTGGTGCGGGACTATCGTGCCATCCGCCGGCGCATCGGCTACATGCCCGGCAAGTTCTCCCTCTACCAAGACCTCACCGTGGAGGAGAACCTGCAGTTCTTTGCCACCGTCTTCGGCACCACCATCCGCGAGAACTATCCCCTGATAGCGGACATCTACCGGCAGATAGAGCCTTTCAAGCACCGCCTGGCGGGGAAGCTCTCCGGCGGCATGAAGCAGAAGCTGGCCCTGAGTTGCGCCCTCATCCACAAGCCCGAAGTGCTCTTCCTGGACGAGCCTACCACAGGCGTGGACCCCGTCTCGCGCAAGGAGTTTTGGGGGATGCTGCTCCGCCTCAGGGAGCAGGGCATCACCATCCTCGTCTCCACGCCCTACATGGACGAGGCAAACCTCTGCGACCGCATCGCCCTCATCCAGGGAGGCCGCTTCCTGGAGGTAGACACGCCGCAGGGCATCGTGGCACGTTATCCTGACCCGCTCTTTGCCGTGCAGGCAACCCGGATGCACGCCTTGCTCGCCGACCTCCGGGCGTGCCCCTTGGTCAAGACCTCGTTCTCCTTCGGCGCGTCCTGCCACGTCACGGTGCGGGGTGAGGTGCGTCCCGAAGATGTGGCTGCTTACCTGGCAGGCAGGGGACATCAGGGCGTCAGCGTCTGCCCCATAGCTGCCACGATAGAAGATTGTTTCATGGCCTTAATGAACAAGCACGATGAACAGTGACATATATAATAAGGTAATAGCCGTGGAAGGGCTGACCAAACGCTTCGGCACCTTCACCGCCGTGGACCACATCTCCTTCTCGGTGCGTCCGGGCGAGATATTCGGCTTCCTCGGTGCCAACGGGGCGGGAAAGACCACCGCCATGCGGATGCTGTGCGGGCTGAGCAAGCCCACGTCCGGCACGGGCATGGTGGCGGGTTTCGACATCATCGCCCAGCCCGAACAGGTGAAGCGGCACATCGGCTACATGAGCCAAAAGTTCTCCCTCTACGAGGACTTGAAGGTGTGGGAGAACCTGCGTCTCTTTGGCGGCATCTACGGTCTGAAGGAGCGGGACATCGCCTGCAAGACCGACGAGATGCTTCGCGAACTGGGCTTCGAGGCCGAGCGCAACACGCTGGTTCGCGCTCTTCCCTTGGGCTGGAAGCAGAAGCTGGCTTTCTCCGTCTCCATCTTCCACGAGCCGAGGGTGGTCTTCCTCGATGAGCCTACGGGTGGCGTGGACCCCGTGACCCGCCGCCGCTTCTGGGAGCTTATCTACCGCGCCGCCGACCGGGGCATCACCGTTTTTGTCACCACGCACTACATGGACGAGGCCGAATATTGCGACCGCGTCTCCATCATGGTGGACGGGCGCATCGAAGCCCTGGACTCGCCGAAGAACCTGCGGGCGCAATACCGGGCGGGGAGTATGGACGAAGTGTTCCAACAACTGGCAAGGAGGGCCACGCGACAATGAAACCGTTCCTTTCCTTTGTCCAGAAAGAGTTTCGCCAGATCTTCCGCGACCGGCGGACGCTGCTCATCCTCCTGGGGATGCCCCTGATGCTCGTGCTCCTGCTGGGCTATGCCATCAAGACGGAGCTGAACGATGCACGGGTGGCCATCTTCGACCCCTCGCAGGATGCCGTGACGCAGCGCATTGCCGAGCGTTTTCGTGCCAGTGAATACTTCACCGTAGTGGAAGACCTGGACGGGCCGGACGATGTGCACCGTGTCTTCCAGGAAGGAGACGCCGGCCTGGTGCTGGTCTTCAGCGAACACTTTGCCGACGACCTGCTGCGGGGCGAGGCGGCCGTCCAGCTCATTGCCGATGGCACCGACCCCAACCAGGCTTCCATGATGACGGCCTATGCACAAGGAGTGTTGGCCTCCTGCCAAGCGGAACTGATGGGACAGCACCACGTCCCCATGCAGATAGCGGTGGAGACCCGGATGCTCTATAACCCGCAGATGGAGAGTGCCTACAACTTCGTGCCCGGCGTGATGGGCGTCGTGCTGATGCTCATCTGTGCCATGATGACCAGCGTGGCCATTGTCCGCGAGAAGGAGACGGGCACGATGGAAGTGCTGCTGGCCTCGCCCATGCGTCCCCTGCAAATCATCCTTTCCAAGGCCACGCCCTACTTTGTGCTCTCTGCCGCCAATATCGTCACCATTCTCCTGCTGGCTGTGCTGGTGATGGGCGTGCCCATCCGGGGCAGCCTGTGCTGGCTGGCGGTGGTGTCCGCCTTGTTTGTGCTGGTGGCCTTGGCATTGGGTTTGTTGATATCCACGCTGGTCAGTTCGCAGATGGCGGCGTTGCTCGTCTCCGGCATCGGGCTGATGATGCCCACGCTCATCTTCTCCGGGCTGATATTCCCCATCGAGAGCATGCCTGCCGCCCTGCGCTGGATTCCGGACTTCATCCCCGTCCGCTGGTACATCTCCGCCGTGCGGAAGATTATGATAGAAGGCGTGGGCGTGGATTGTTTCATCCAGGAGCTGGGCATCATTGCCCTGATGGCGGTGGTGCTGACGGCGGTGGCGTTGAAGAAGTTTAAAGTTAGATTAAGTTGATATGTTGAAATACCTGTTGGAAAAAGAATTCAAGCAAATCCTTCGCAACAAGTTCTTGTCGAAGCTGATTGTCGTGCTGCCGCTGATGACGATAGTCGTGTTTCCCTATGTCACGAACCAGGAGGTGGCCGACGTGAGACTGGCCGTCGTGGACCACGACCACACTACGTCCTCCGCCCGCCTGGTGCAGAAGGCTGCCCAGTCCGGCTATTTCCGCTTGGCTGTCGCGGCCCCGGCCTACGGCGAAGCCCTGCACGAGGTGGAGAAGGGCGATGCGGACCTGATACTGGAGATACCGCCTGACTTTGAACGCGACTTGCAGCATGGGGGGACGGCCCGGGTGATGATTTCCGCCAACTCGGTGGACGGCATCCGCGGCGGGCTGGGCACGCAATACCTTTCGGCGGTGGTGGCGGACTTTGGCCGTGAGTTGCGCGAGGACATGGGCGGGGCGGTCATGCTGTCGGCCTCCGGGCTACCCGCGTTCGGCACGCAGGTGCGCTACCGCTTCAACCCCACGCTGGACTACAAGGTCTTCATGGTGCCCGGGTTGATTGTCATTCTGCTGACGCTGCTGGGCTGTGCTTTCACCGCGCTCAACACGGTGGACGAGAAGGAGGTGGGCACCATCGAGCAGCTCAACGTCTCGCCCGTGCCCCGTTCGCTGCTTATCCTCTCCAAGCTGGTGCCCAACTGGGTTATCGGTTTCATTGCCCTGGGCTTCGGCATGGCTTTCGGGTGGGCGGTGCACGGCATTGCGCCCGTGGGCAGCCTGGGGACTATCCTGCTCTTCACGGCAGTGTACGTGCTGGTCACCAGCGGCATCGGCATGGTCGTTTCCAATTACTCCCACACCATGCAGCAGGCCATGTTTGTCATGTTCTTTTTCCTCATCCTGATGATGCTTACTTCCGGCCTGTTCACGCCGGTAGAGAGTATGCCCGCGTGGATGCAACACCTCACTATCATCAATCCCATCCGGCACTTTGCCCAAGTGATGCGCCTCATCTACCTTAAAAGCAGTGGCCTGTTGGAGATGTTGCCTCAATTTCTTTGGTTGTGCGGCATGACTGTGGTGCTCAATGTATGGGCGGTGTGGAGTTATCGGAAGAACGCGTAAAAAGGTAGCGAATGTAAAAATTACATAGGTTCTGGGCGGAAAGTGTCTTATAATTTAGTAATTTTGCGCCCATTATCGTTGTAACTTATATATTTGAAGACAATATGGAATTAGCAAGCAAGTACAATCCTGCCGATGTGGAGGAGAAGTGGTACCAGTATTGGCTTGACCACAAACTGTTCAGTTCTAAACCCGATGGCAGTCGCCAGCCATACACCATCGTTATTCCACCACCCAACGTCACCGGCGTGCTCCACATGGGACACATGCTTAATAATACCATCCAAGACATCCTGGTGCGCCGCGCCCGCATGGAGGGCAAAAACGCCTGCTGGGTGCCCGGCACCGACCACGCCTCTATTGCCACCGAGGCTAAGGTGGTGAACAAACTGGCCGCTCAAGGCATCAAGAAGTCCGACCTTACGCGTGAGGAATTTCTTGGCCACGTATGGGATTGGACGCGCGAGCATGGCGGCATCATCCTGAAGCAGCTCCGTAAGCTGGGCGCTTCGTGCGACTGGGACCGCACTGCCTTCACCATGGACGAGGAGCGCAGCAAGAGTGTCATCAAGGTTTTCGTAGACCTTTATAACAAGGGCCTTATTTACCGTGGCGTGCGCATGGTGAACTGGGACCCTAAGGCCCTGACCGCCCTCAGCGACGAGGAAGTCATCTACAAGGAAGAGCACGGCAAGTTCTACTACCTGAAGTATTATGTGGCCGAGGATGATATGAGCGGCGAGACGGGCGATGAGCGTGAAGTCGTTCACCGCGATGCCCAGGGCCGCCGTTATGCCGTAGTGGCCACCACCCGCCCCGAGACCATCATGGGCGATACGGCCATGTGTATCAACCCGCAAGACCCCAAGACGCATTGGCTGCGGGGCAAAAAGGTGATTGTGCCGTTGGTAAACCGCGTTATTCCCGTTATTGAAGATGAGTATGTCGACATGGAGTTTGGTACGGGCTGCCTGAAGGTGACCCCTGCCCACGATGTGAACGACTACATGCTGGGCGAGAAGCACAACCTTCCCTCCATCGACATCTTCAACGACAACGGCACGCTCTCCGAAGCCGCCGGCCTCTACGTGGGCATGGATCGCTTCGACGTGCGTCGCCAGATTGAGAAAGACCTCGACGAGGCCGGCCTGTTGGAGAAAGTAGAAGCCTATACCAACAAGGTAGGCTTCTCCGAGCGTACCAACGTGCCCATTGAGCCGAAGCTCTCCATGCAATGGTTCCTCAAGATGCAGCACTTTGCCGACATGGCCCTGCCCCCGGTGATGAATGACGAACTGAAGTTCTACCCGCCCAAGTATAAGAATACGTATAAGAACTGGCTGGAAAACATCAAAGACTGGTGCATCAGCCGCCAGCTGTGGTGGGGGCACCGCATTCCGGCCTACTTCCTGCCCGAAGGCGGATATGTGGTGGCCGAAACGCCCGAGCAGGCCTTGGAACTGGCCAAGGCAAAGTGTGGCAAAGACCTGACCCTTGCAGACCTTCGCCAAGACGAGGACTGCCTGGACACGTGGTTCTCCTCATGGCTTTGGCCCATCTCCCTTTTCCGTGGCATTACACACCCCGACAACGAAGAAATCAATTACTATTACCCCACCAGCGACCTGGTGACCGGGCCGGACATCATCTTCTTCTGGGTAGCCCGCATGATTATGGCCGGCTATGAATATCGTGGCGACATGCCCTTCCGCAACGTTTACTTCACGGGCATCGTGCGCGACAAGCTGGGCAGAAAAATGTCCAAGCAGTTGGGCAACTCACCCGACCCCCTCGACCTGATAGACAAGTATGGCGCCGACGGCGTGCGCATGGGCATGATGCTCTCTGCTCCGGCGGGCAACGACATCCTGTTCGACGACGCCCTGTGCGAGCAGGGACGCAACTTCTGCAACAAGATATGGAATGCCTTCCGCCTTGTCAAAGGCTGGGAGGTGAGTGCCGAAGTGCCTGTGCCCGAGGCTTCCGTCCTGGCCATGCGCTGGTTTGAGGCCAAGCAGCAGGCCGTGGCCACCGAGGTGGCCGACCTCTTCTCGAAATACCGCCTGAGCGAGGCCCTGATGGCTGTGTACAAGCTCTTCTGGGATGAGTTCTCGGCCTGGTATCTGGAGATGATTAAGCCGGCCTACGGCCAGCCCATCAGCAAGGAAGTGTACGATGCCACCATCGGCTTCTTCGACACCTTGCTTCACCTGCTCCATCCCTTCATGCCCTTCATTACCGAGGAACTTTGGCAGCACATTGCCGAGCGCAAGGAGGGCGAGAGCCTTATGGTAAGCCCGTTGGTAGTGTCCGGCATGGCCGATGAAGAGTTGTTGCAGCAGTTTGAGGTGGTAAAGGAGATCATAGCCAACATCCGCGCCATCCGCCTGCAGAAGAACATTGCGCAAAAAGAGGCGCTGTCCCTGCAAGTCGTGGGTCAGAATCCTGTGGCAGCCTTCGACAGCGTGATTATGAAGATGTGCAACCTTTCCGCCATCCAGACGGTATCTGCCAAGGAAGAAGGCGCTGCCTCCTTCATGGTGGGCACCACGGAGTATGCCGTCCCCTTGGGCAACCTCATCGACGTGGAGGCCGAAATAGCCCGCATGGAGGCCGAACTGAAGCATAAGGAAGGCTTCCTGCAAGGCGTGCTGAAGAAACTCAGCAACGAGAAGTTTGTCAACAATGCTCCCGCCGCAGTCATAGAGCTGGAACGTAAGAAGCAAGCCGATGCCGAAAGCATCATCAAGTCTCTGAAAGAGAGCATTGCCGCGCTGAAAAAAGCGTGAGTAGCAACCGCAAGAAAGTAAAGCAAAGTGGCCTGTCGGTATCCCGGCGGGCCATTTTTATGTCCGGTCCCGGGCATTTGTCCGGTTCCGTTACCCACTTTGTCCATACTTCCTACTTTCCCGCTTCGGTCCATATAGCCTATTGCGGAGCGAAGCAATACCGAATGAGGTACGAATGAGGTACGAAGGAAGTACGATGATGGTATTTTTGTGATACAAATTCGGATAGTATTATTCTGAATGCCAATGTGTAACGGATATGCGTATTTTGTCTTTCAGCGCGGGTATGGATGTTCCTGCTGTAAATAGTCTTGATTATTGTTGTAAGAAAAAAGAGATGGAATTGTACGTCCGTTCAATTCTTTTCGTATCTTTGGGGCGGCGAGAGGCGCCTTATCCGGTGCGGATTGGCAGAATATCCGACACCTAAGGGAAGTATGACTAATCATTAGCGAAAAATTCAGAAAGATGAGATACAGAAAAGAAACAATAAGTCATTTCGCACGAAACAATCTGATGCGAGAGGGGAAAAAATACAAGTATTATTTTTTTGACTACCTATATTATCGGTTATATGTGGTTTATCGAAAACATAATGAAGCTGCACGTCTCAGTGCCTGCCTCTTATTGGGCATAGTTTCTATGATAATATTTTTCTTTTTCAGTATCTTCTTTAACAAAGTACTGACAGATGATTGGTTTTCATTAGAGAACTTCACTCCCATTCAGATACAAAGTATATTTGTGGGTGCAGGTATGTTGTGCTTTATCGCATTCTTTTTGCGATATACTCGCAAAAGGACAGCCGCTATACTTTTGAAATACAAAGGCAACATGTGGAACAAGATAATCCCGGCATGGATGATATATTGTTCTCCTTTATTGGTGTTCTTGACAGGAATAGGTATATGCAAATTGATTGATAACTAAATATATATGATAAAAAAGATGCAAGTAATGTTTCACTAACGAAGCAGAATAACGGCAAGCCGTTCCCAGCTGAACCAACCAATATGGATTATATATTTTATAGACTATACCGGATGTATGAAAAGCATGGCGACCCGCCCTGTCTTAGTGCTGTTATCCATTTATGTTACAGCTTGGGCATATCGCTCGGCATAGCCTATTTTGCTATTAAGGAATGGTATGACTTGCAGCATAAAGAGGCATGGTTTTTAGAGGGGCTTTATGGCCTATACTTCATGCTCGTTCCCTTATGCCTGTTCATCCTATATTGCAGTATCCGATACAGGAAGAGGAAAATTCCGGCATTAAAAAAGAAGTATCAAGGCTGTGTAAGGAATAAATTGATTACTGATTGGATGATATTCTGTATTCCGGTTTACATTGCAGTCATAGGTTTTTTAATCTTTTACAAAATGGGTGTAGCTTGATGAATAATAAATATGTGACTGAATTAAATGATAATTTAGTTGACAAGGAGACAAGTTGACGAGGCAACGGGGGGCGGAGTATTTGCGGACGGCAACGCCGTCCAACCATGCTTAACCGCTGTGTGCCGCGCAGCGGTACCTGCGGTGTATGC
>CALUJC010000053.1 GCA_944320865.1 uncultured Bacteroides sp.
TTTTTTGTGTGCCCCTTCCCGGCGGGGGCAAGGCACCGGTTTACGCAGTTTTTAAGGTCCTGCCTGGTAGCCTTTAAAGGCTTGCTTGGTAGCTTTTAAAGGCTTGCCCGGTGGCCTTTAAGGCCTTGCCTGATGGGGGATTAAGATGAACACGCGACGCTTTTCTCCTTTGCTCTCTATGTGTGGAGAAGCGTCTTTTTTATTTGAGTTTAGGTGCCCTTTTCTTGGGGAAGCCTGTGGATTTTCAGTGTTTTGCGTGCAAAAAGCGGGTGGCATCGGCCAATATTGTCTCAATGAGCGTGAGTGATGATTGGCTGGCTTGCTTCAGTTGCTCGGAATAGGTATTTGTTTGGGTTTGCTCAATAGTTTGGAGCAGGGTTACCAATTGTGTAGCATTTATCAACCGAAAGAGGGGCAGCATCTTGTGGGCTATGGCGGAGGCTCCGTTTATATTGTTTTCTTCCATGCATTTCTGTAGTTGTAAGGCATTTTGACGTGTTTCGGTGATGAAACTTTCCATTATGGTGTTTGATGCTTCATGGTCATTGCCTGAGAATTCGGTCAGTGCCGCGAAGTTATACCGTGTGGCTTGTGGCTGTGGGGTAGCAGGCTGAGTATGTTCATTTGTCAGTGATAAGTTGGGGCTGTCTGGTTTTTCCTTGCCGATTTCCGTGAGGAGTTCTTGCACCGTGAAGGGTTTGTGCAGGCAACCGGAAAAGCCGTGTGCGGTGAAGTCTTCGCGTTGCATGTCGCTGCGGGCGGTGACGGCTATGACGGGGATAGCCTGCGCCTGCGGGATGTTGGAGGCGCGGAGCAGTTTCAGCAGGTCGAAGCCGTTGATGGCGGGCATCTGCACGTCGGTGAGCAACACGTCGAAGGCGGAGTGGCGCAGGGCATCGAGCAGTTCATCCACTTGCAGGCAGGGGGTGGCCGAGAGGCCGCTTTGCGTGAGCATGGCCGTGGTGAGTTGCAGCTGGATGCGGTCGTCGTCGATGAGGAGCACGTGCAGGGTCGTTGTGGCTGTGGCGGGCGTGGCGTCGGCACTGTCTGGCGCGGGGGGCATGGGTATTGTCCCTATGGCCTTGGGCTGCGTGGTGACGGGATATATGGGTATGCGCACGGTGAACGTGCTGCCTTTTCCGGGCACGCTGTCCACGAGGATGTCGCCTTCCAGGAGCTGGACGAGCATACGCACGATGGATAGGCCCAGCCCGAAGCCTTCTTTGCCTTGGGCGCCGGGCAGGCGGGTGAATTCCTGGAAGATGCGGTCGCGGTCGGCGGGAGGCATGCCCCGGCCGGTGTCGGCCACGGAGAGGACGAGGCGGCGCTCCACGTAGTCGGCGGAGAGGGTGACGGTGCCGTGGTCGGTGAACTTGATGGCGTTGGACAGCAGGTTGCCTATGATTTGCCGCAGGCGCAGCGGGTCGCTGATGTAGGCCGCCTCGAGCGTGGGGGCGATGTCGCAGGCCAGCGCGAGGCCTTTGGCATCGGCCAGGGGCTGGAAGCTGACGCGTATCTCGTCCAGCAGGCGGGCGGGGTGGAAGGCCACGCGGTGCACTTCAGCCTTGTGCAGGTCGAGGCGGTGGAAGTCCAGCAGGTCGGTGACGAGGCGCAGCAGGTGCTGCGACGAGGTCTTCATGTTGTCCAGGTAGAAGCGTTGGCGCTCGTCCACGGTGAGGCGCGACAGCAGGTCGGCGTAGCCTATGATGGAGCCCAGCGGGGCCTTGAAGTCGTGGGTGATGGCCAGCATCATCCGCTCGCGGGTGGCCAGCAGGTCTTCGGCCCGGCGGCGGGCTTGTTCCAGCTCGCGCCGGTAGCGGTTGCTGCGGGTGATGTCGCGTCCTATCAGGGCGAGGAAGATGGCGGCGAGCACGGTCGATATGGCGGCTATGCTTCCGATGATGCGCGCCGAGTGCTGCCGTGCCAAGGCTTGGCGTTGGGCTTCGGCACGGGCTTCGGCCAGGGTGTTTCGCTCGTACTGGCGGACGAGGGTGTCGATGCGGGCCGTGAGCCGGCGGTCGATGGTTTGCAACGCGCGGCGTTGGCGCTGGGCCAGGGCGTTGACCTCTTCCTGGCGGCGGGCGGCGGCCAACAGTTGCTGTTGCAGCGTGTCGTCGCGGTGGACGAGGGTGTCGCTATATATATATGGTATGGTGTCGATGGTGTATTCCGTGGAGGTGCGTACCCTGATGGCGGTGTCGGCCTTGGGGGGCGCGAAGGCTTCGCCCAGGCGGCGGAAGAAGCCTTTGCGGCGGGTGGGGGTGACGATGGTGTCTTGCCGGGTGACGATGCGGTGCTGCACGCGCGGCTGGCGGATGACCACCGTGTCGCGCACCGTGAGCAGGCTCTCCAGCTCGGCGGCGCTCACCAGTCCCTTCTGTGCCCGGCTCAAGGTGCGCAGCAGGCTGAGGGTGTTTTCGTCCTTCTCGCGGACGAGGCGCAGCAGGCTGTCGGCCCACTGCACGTCGTGGTCTTCGGCCTGCATCAGTGTCTCCATTTCGCGGCGCACCAGCAGCAGGGACAGCACCAGCGCCCCCAGCAGCAGCGCGTAGCCCAGGGCTACCTTGGTTCTCGATACGTTGTTTCCCATTTCTTACCGCATTATAGGTCTATATTCAATATTTATTACTGCTACCCCCACGACACTGTAGTGTCGTTAAAAATACGCTATAGTGTCGTCACAAACGGACTATAGTCCGTTTATAACTGCGCTATAGTCTATTTTCAACGAGACTATAGTCCGTTTCCGACGACACTATAGTCTATTTCCGATGGGACTATGGGGCGTTTCCGTCAGCCCCTCGACGGACGGGTGCGGCTGGCGAATCGCGCCCACAGCATCAGCCCGGCGCTGGTCAGCCCGAAGGGGAACGCCCACCAGATGCCCTCCAGACCCAGTCCCAACGGGAAGGCGAAGAGGTAGCCTGCGGGCAGGGAGATGACGAAGTAGGCCACGAAGGCTATCACCATCATGGGCTTGACGTCTTCGATGCCGCGCAGGGCGTTGGCAAAGCATATCTGCAGGCCGTCGCCAAACTGGTAGACGAGGAAGGGCACAAACAGCCCCGGCACCAGCGCGGCCACCTCGGGGCTGTCGGTGAACCACGTGCCTACCTGCCCCCGCACGCACCACAGCGCGGCCAGCAGCACGGCGGCCATCAGGAGGATGAGGTGAAAGCCGGCGTAGGCCGTGCGCCGCACGCTGGCCACGTCGCCCGCCCCACGGAAGTTGCTCACCCTTACGGCCACCGCCGCCCCCATGCCGTAGTAGAGCATGAAGGTGAACTGCGAGATGGTGAGCATCACCTGGTGCCCGGCCAGCGCCACCGTGCCCAGCCAGCCCACCATGATGATGCTAAGGCTGAACGAGGCTGTCTCCATGCCCATCTGCAGCCCGACGGGCCAGCCCAGCGCATTGAGCCGCTTGAACCATGCCCACGACCACCGCCACCGCAGCAGCCCCGCGCGGTAGCGGGCAAAGCGGCGCGCCCTCAGCACCAGCCAGGCGAAGGCCGCCACCATGGCGATGCGCGAGGCCAGCGTGCTGATGCCTGCGCCCAGCAGCCCCAGTTCGGGCAGCCCGAGTTTGCCGTATATCAAGAGGTAGTTGCCCACGATGTTCATGGCATTGCCCGCCAGCAGCAGCCACATGGCCGTGCGGGTCTGCGTGATGCCGTCGGTAAACTGCTTGAAGCCGTTGAACAGCATGACGAAGGGCAGCGAGGCCAGCAGCACCAGGTAGTAAGGCTTGATGAGGGGCATCAGTTCGGGCGGCTGCCCCAGGCCGTCGAGGCAGAGGTAGAGGGCGCCCATTGCCAGCATTTGCAGCACCGCCACCACCGTGTTGGCCGCCAGGCTGCACCGCAAGGCCAGCCCAGCTTCGGCCAGGCGGCTGCGCCCGTACAGGTTGCCCACGATGGGCGTGAGCCCGTAGCTGAACCCCGTGCTGAAGATGATGCAGAGGTTGAACATGTTGTTCACAAACGAGGCGGCCGCCAGTCCCGGCGTGCTGTGGTGCCCTATCATGAGCGTGTCCGCAAAGCCCAGGACGATGACGCCCAGTTGGCCCACCACAATGGGCATGCCCAGCGAGAGCAGCGCGCGGTAGTGGGGCAGGTAGCGGGAAAGTGCGTGTGTCATAGTTTCCGTTTATAGTAAAGCGTGCATCCGTTGCCCGGCCTGAAGGCACGCGCGGCAGCCTGCTGCAATTGTTCCGGAGTGACGGCGCGGTATCGCTCCGTCTCCAGGTCAATGTCTTCGGCACGTCCCGTCAGTTCAAACCAGGCCAGGTTGGTAGCCACGTTCAGGTAGTTGATGTTGCTGAATATCTGCGTTGCCTCGAACTTGTTTTTCACCTTCTCCAGCTCGCGTGTGTCCACAGGCCGGGTGGCCAGTTGCTCCAATTCGGCGCGCACGGCTTCTTCCGCCTGCTCCAGTGTGACGCCCTGTGCGGGCTTTCCGCATACGTGCAGCAATCCGGCATCTCTCGACCCCGAGATGTAGGCGTCGATGCTCGAGAAGAGTTGGCGTTCCTTCACCAGTCGATAGTTCAGCCTGCTCGATGGGCCGTTGCTCAGGATGTCGGAGAGGATGTCGTAGGCATAGTAGTCTTCATCCTCCCGCCCGCACATGTGCCAGGCCATGAACAGGGCATTCAGGGGGACGTTGCGTTCTACGCTCAATCGGCGTTCTTCCTGTTGTGCGGGCTCCTTGGGCAGTTGGCGCACGGGCACTTCCCGCTGGGGGATGGGGGCGAACCACTTTTCGGCCAGGCTTTTCGCCTTTTCCCACGAGATGTTGCCCGTCACGGCCAGCACGGCATTGTTTGGCGCGTAGTAGCTGAAGAAAAAGCGTTTCACCTCGTCGAGCGTTGCTTCGGCCACATGGGCGGGTTCCTTCCCGATAGTAGGCCAGCGGTAGGGGTGCACCTTGTAGGCCAGCGGGCGGAGCAGGTGCCCCGCGTCGCCATACGGCTGGTTAAGGCAGCGTTGCTTGAACTCCTCCAGCACCACGCCGCGCTGCACCTCCAGGCTTTGCGGGCTGAAGGCCAGTTCGAGCATGCGGTCCGACTCCAGCCAGAAGGCCGTTTCGGCATTGGCGGCGGGGATGGTGAGGTAGTAGTTGGTGATGTCGTTGTTGGTCCATGCGTTGCTTTCTCCGCCTGCACGTTGCAATGGCGTGTCATAGTCGGGTATGTTCGCAGAGCCACCGAACATGAGATGCTCGAACAGGTGGGCGAATCCCGTGTGGTCGGGATGCTCATCGCGTGCCCCGACGTCGTACACCACATTCAAGGCCACCATCTGCGTGCTGCAGTCTTCGTGATGCACCACGCGGAGCCCGTTGTCCAGTGTCAGCTTGTTTATTTCCATGGCATTGCAGGGGTGGAGAAGTCAAGGAGGAAAATCAGTCGAGCACGGTTACTTTCTCGATGACGACGTCTTCTTCGGGCCGGTCGTTGCGGTCGGTCTTCACGCGTTGTATCTTGTCGACCACATCCATGCCCTCCAGCACTTCGCCAAACACGGTGTATTCGCCATCCAGGTGCGGTGTGCCGCCCACAGTGGTATAGGCTTGCACCTGTTCGGGTGTGAAGCGGAAGGGCTCTTCCTTCTCCACTTGGGCTTCCGCCTGGGCAATGAGGGAGTCTTGCAGGTCGAGCAGGCCGTCTTGGTTGCCTTCACGGCGCAGCTTGTAGATGGTCTTCATGTTCTTCTGCACCAAGGCCTGGAAGGCATTGTTCAGGCGTAATTGATTCATCTGGCGTTCCATGTCGAGCAGGGTGGAGTCGCTGTACACTTTGCCCGTCACGATGTAGAACTGGCATCCCGATGAAGCCTTCTCCGGGTTGACGTTGTCGCCTTGGCGTGCGGCAGAGAGCGCGCCTTTCTTGTGGAAGTACTTCGGGTAAACAAATTCGGCGGGGATGGTGTAGCCCATGTCGCCTGCGCCCAGCATCTTGCCTTTGGGTGCGTTTTTCGACTCGGGGTCGCCTGCCTGTATCATGAAGTCCTTGATGACGCGGTGAAACAAGGTGCCCTCATACGTGCCGTCTTGCGCCAGCTTGATGAAGTTGTCGCGGTGGCGGGGCGTTTCGTTGTAGAGTTTGACTACGATGTCTCCTGCGCTGGTTTCGATTTTCAGTTTTGTTTCATTTTCCATGTTGTTTCCGTCTTTCTTTTGTCCCGGTTTGCATCCGGCCAGGGTGCAAGCCAGTATGGTTAGTAATACGATTAAATTCCGCTTCATTGGTCATTTTGTTTAATTTAAGTGCACAAAGATACGATTTTCAGCGAAAACCTTTTACCTTTGTGACAATAAAAAGACATTGCATGGTTGCTAAATCCATTTTAATAGTAGAAGACGACATCACTTACGGCATGATGCTGAAGACGTGGCTGGGCAAAAAAGGCTTCCGGGTAGCTTCGGCCAGCAGCATCCAGCGGGCAAAGGCGCACTTGGAGGCGGAAGGTGCCGACTTGATATTGTCCGACTTACGCCTGCCCGACCGCGACGGGACTTACCTGTTGGAGTGGCTTCGCGGGCGCGGGCTTTCCATCCCTTTAATTATAATGACAGGTTATGCCGACATCCAGTCGGCGGTAAAGGCCATGAAGATGGGTGCCTGTGACTATGTGGCCAAGCCGGTGAATCCCGACGAATTGCTGAAGAAGATAGCGGAGGCCTTGAATGCCCCGGCGGGCAAAACATTGCCGCCGGCTCGCGGAGAGAAAGGCGATGGCTTGTCCAAAGAAAGTGCGCCTGCCTATAGCCCGTTTGAGACGGACTTCCTGGAGGGAGAGAGTGAAGTGGCCAAGCAGCTGTTCAACTATGTGCGGCTGGTGGCGCCCACCAACATGGCGGTGCTGATAAACGGTGCCAGCGGCACGGGTAAGGAGTATGTGGCCCATCGCATCCATCACCTCAGCAGGCGGGCGGGGCAGCCCTTCGTGGCCATCGATTGCGGCTCCATCCCCAAGGAGCTGGCGGCTTCCGAGTTTTTCGGCCATGTCAAAGGAGCCTTCACCGGGGCGTTGAGCGACAAGACGGGAGCCTTTGTGGCGGCCAATGGCGGCACCATCTTCCTGGACGAGATTGGAAACCTCAGTTACGAGGTGCAGATACAGTTGCTGCGTGCCTTGCAAGAGCGCGTGGTGCGCCCCGTGGGTTCCAACCGCGAGATTCAGGTAGATATCCGGCTCATCTCAGCCACCAACGAAAACCTGGAGCAGGCCATCGAAAAGGGCGCCTTCCGTGAAGACCTGTACCACCGCATCAACGAGTTTACCCTGCGCATGCCCACGCTTAGGGAACGCCGTGAAGACATCTTGCTTTTTGCCAACTTCTTCCTCGACCAGGCGAACCGTGAGATGGACAAGCACCTGATAGGTTTCGACGAAAAGGCATGTAAGGCCTTGCAAGAGTACCATTGGCCCGGAAATCTGCGGCAGATGAAAAACATGGTGCGGCGTGCCACACTTCTGGCCACGGGGAAGTTCATCACATTGAACGAGCTGAGCGACTTGCAAGAGGCCACTGCCCTTCCCCTTTCTGCCATGCCCTTGCGCAATGAGGAGGCCGAAAAACGGCACATCCTGGAAGTGCTGCGCCAGACGGGCAACAATAAGAGCCGGGCTGCGCAGCTACTTGCCATCGACCGGAAGACCTTGTACAACAAATTGAAGCAGTATGGCATAGAAAGCTGACTGCAAAGGGCGGAAGCCTTGCTTTTGTGGAATTATTCCACAGGGTAAATTCTCATATTCTACACTTTTCCACACTTTCCCCGGGCGAGAAAAACAGTCCGGGGAAAGTTTTATATGCAGTAAGCCAGATGATTATGCTTATATACCGGCCTTTGTGGCACAATGTTTGAACTGTGTTATGCGTATGCGAGACGCATGCGCCCTGTGGGGCACGATGAAAAGACCTATAACTTAACGAATCATATAAAGGAACATAAGAAAACGAATAAAGAAAAAAAGTAAGTTAGTATTGTAGCAACCCTGTTTATGTTTGTTTGTGGTGGTTCTTTTTTGGTGGCTCGCCTGATATGCGGGTAAGCCAAAAAAGAGCCTACACACAGGGAGGAGGTTCATTTAGCCCATGAACAATATCCCTGCTTGGCAAGCAAAGTTTGCAAAGTTGCCGAAGTACAGTAAGCACACTAACACAAAAAAGCCGTTCCCTCCTTGTCTATTCTGGGGAACGGCTTTTTTGTGTCACATTTATTATAGCCTACCACCCCGTCACTTCCTTCTCATTTTACATCACCCTCATCCGCACTAAATCACATTTTGCTACACCCTCAAGGAATGGGGTGGAATTTACCTTGTTGGTGTTTCCGGGTTCAGAATTCTACCGTTACTCCAAGGGTGGGGAGCAGCGTGCCACTGTCCTGTTTGAGGTGCTTCATGCGGTAGCGTTGTTCGGCAAGGGGAGCGTCGGGGTTTTCGATGATGCCTGTGCTCATCAGTACGTCTGGCTGCTTCAGCACGCTTTTGGTCACATTCTGCAAGTCCAGGTAGACGCCCAGCCGCCAATGGCGGAAATACCAGTTCTTATCTACCCGCACGTCCAGTTGTGCAAAGGCGTCCAGGCGGCCGGTGTTGTAGCGTGAGTAGTCGTAGTACGGGCGGCCTTGCACGTCCCATGCCTGTACCAGCGACGACTTGTCTTCGTCATAAGGCGTGTAGGGGCTTCCGCCTATGGCACTCAGCTTGGCACCTATGCTCCAGTTGTGTCTCAAATCGAGTGTTCCGCTCACGTTGGCAATAAATCGGTTGTCCCATGCCGAGGGCAAGTATCCCTCTCCCCGGCCAGCCCGGTATTCGCTACGGAAGTAGGTCAGTGACGCCACTGATGTGAATTTTCCGGGAACCTGCCAGCGCATGCTTCCTTCCACGCCGTATGCGCGTCCTTCGGCAGCGGGGGTAAGCTGTTCGTTGCCCACCACTCCGTAGTCATTCCCCTTGCAGGCCAATGGAATCCCGTCTGCCACAGAAAGGGGGATGCGCGAATAGTGTTTATAGAACCCTTCGGCAGAGAGTACAAGCCGTTCGTTCACGTTCCACTCCATTCCCAGGTTGGCATTGGCCACGCGCATGTATTTCAACGACTTGTTGGCATAAGCGCCGTTGTTGTCCTTGAAACCCAATGCGGTGTAGGATGGCAGCTGGTGGTAAAGCCCGGCGGCGGCATTGAGTGCCCATGCCGGCCGGAAGCGGTAGGATACGGACAGGTTTGGCGAAAGGTTTTCCCAAAAACGTGCCATCCGCGAAGAATAGTTGCTGCCATCCAGGCGAAGCCCCAAAGTGGTGGTCAGGCGGTTATCTTCTGTCCGGTACCTGGCCGAGGCGAAGCCGCTCCAGCCCACGATGCCCAATGCGGTCTGTTGCCTGTGCTGCACTTGGGCGTTGCTCTGGTACAGGCGCTGGAATGTATGGTCATCGTAGCGGGCATAATAGACTTCTGCTCCCTGAAGCCACGTCCAGCGTTCGCCATAGGTGCGGTTTTCCGCACGCAAAGTTGCCTTCTGTTCGTGTGCGCTGAGGTCCAGCGTCAGGTTTTCCGGCGATGAATCGTCGTTGTTCCGGTATTTTAGGTTTTGGTTGCCCAGATAGTTGTAACCGATGCTTACGCTTTGCACATGTCGACCGGCATAATGTTTGTAAGCTGCCCCCAACGTGAAGGTCTGCTGCTTGATGCGTGGCAGGTAACTCAGCATGTATTCGGCATCCTCGCCTTTCTCGTCCGTGTTCAGTTTCATGTTGTCTATGCCTGTAAGGCCCAGCAAGATGAGTTCGTCCTTATCCGTCAGTCTGGTCTTTATTTTGAATTGGCCGTCCACATAATTGGGCAAGAACGGAAGGCCCAGCATTTTGAAGAGCAGTTGCAGGTAGGATTGGCGGATGGAGAACAGGTAAGTGGTGCGTTTGCCACAATGCCCGGCTCCGCTGAGCGAAACTTCGGATGCTCCCAGCGTAGCTTTGAATGTGTGTTCGTCCGGATTGCCGTCGCGCAGGCGGATGTCCATTACAGAGCTCAGTGCACCGGCCTTGTCCACGGGGAATGCGCCTGTATAAAACTGTACTTCACGAATCAGGTCGGCGTTCAGTATGCTGACCGGCCCGCCCGAGGCGCCTTGGGTGGCAAAGTGGTTGATGTTGGGAATCTCGATGCCGTCCAGGTAGAAACGGTTCTCTGAGGGCGAGCCTCCCCTCACTATCAAGTCGTTGCGGTATCCGATAGGTGAAAATGAAACACCTGGGTAAGAACGTACAATGCGTGAAATGTCCCGGTTGCCGCCCGGGCTTTTTTCTATTTCACCCAATCCGATAATTTGCAGGCTTACCGGGCTGTCTTTAATCCGCTGGAAGGAAGACGTGCCTTGTATAGTGACTTCAGCCAGTTGTGAGGCGTCTTCTTCCAGTTCCAGTTCAATCGGCGGCAATTGGGCGGACACGATGTATTCCGGGGAAAGCAGGTTCTTGTATCCTACGCACGTCACAGAAAGTTGGTAAATTCCCGGTGCCACGTTGGCGATGCGGAATGTGCCTGTCGTATCGGTGGAAGCTCCCTTCCCCGGATGCCCGTATAGGGCGACATTGGCATAAGCCACCGGGCGGCGCGAAAGTTTGTCAATCACCCTGCCCCGCACATCATAGTCTTCAGCAAGTGCCGGCAAAGAAGACAAGAGTAGGCCGGCGAATAAATAAATGAAATGGCGCAATGACATAATTACAGGTTACATTTTTTTGCTGCATTCCGAAAAGAAAGCAGCCCGTTGTTCCGGTGAGAGTCGGGCTATACCTTTCTCAAACCCTTTGAACCAATCTGATAGTTCCATATTTAGAGCCTGTTTAAATTTTCCTCTTAAAGTTTTTTATTCAGCCCCTTTTGAGCCTCTTTCCGGTCTCTTTTCCTGTTGTTATTCGTCACGTAGCCCGCTACGCTCCTCACGACAACAGAAAAATATCCTCGGAAACAGCCCTCAAAATAAGGCTGAGCAAAATTTAAACAGGCTCTTATTTTTGAATTAATTTTAAGGCGTTCCTTTTTGCAGCCGCTATGCTTGGGGGTGAATCTTGCAGCATCACATCCAAACACAATGCCAATTCCCTGCATAATTCGGGATAAGGTTTACATATCCTTACGTGAGTTCGGGATAATAAAGTTCTAAAAAAAATAGGTAATCACAAGTATTTTTCGTAACTTTATATCTGACA
>CALUJC010000054.1 GCA_944320865.1 uncultured Bacteroides sp.
GAGAGGCTTGCACTCATTTGCATACACCGCAGGTACCGCTATGCGGCACACAGCGGTTAAGCATAGTTGGACGGCGTTGCCGTCCGCAATACTCGTCTCCTCGTTGCCTCGTTAACTTGTCCCCTTGTCAACTTATAAATTATCATTTCTCCCCCAGTCAGGAAAAAAATATTTCCCAGTTAGGAAAAAATCGCTGCCCGGTTAGGGAGCGAAACAGCTCTCCCTAACCGGGCAGGAAGCAGGCTTGGCTTAGCTGCGCAGCGCCTGGTCGATATCGGCAATGATATCTTCTGCGTTCTCCAGTCCGACGGAGAAGCGGATGAGGTCTGGGCGGACACCTGCCTCCATCAGTTGCTCATCGGTAAGCTGGCGGTGCGTATGGCTGGCAGGATGCAGCACGCAGGTGCGCGCATCGGCCACATGGGTCACGATGGCGGCCAGCTTCAAGTGGTCCATAAAGCGGATGGCTACGTCACGGCCGCCTTTCAGACCAAAGGATACGACACCGCAAGTGCCATGAGGCATGTACTTCTGGGCAAGGTCGTAGTACTTGTTACCCGGCAGGCCGGCGTAGTTCACCCAAGCCACACGGTCGTTTCCGGCCAGATATTCGGCCACAGCCTGCGCGTTCTGGCAGTGCCGGGGCATGCGCAGGTGCAGGGTCTCCAGCCCCAGGTTGAGCAGGAAGGCATTCATGGGACTTTGTATGCTACCCAGGTCACGCATCAGCTGGGCAGTGGCCTTGGTCATGTAGGCCATCTTGCCGAAAGCCTTGGTGTAGGTCAGTCCGTGGTACGATTCGTCGGGCGTACAGAGGCCGGGAAACTTGTCGGCATGGGCATCCCAGTCAAAGTTGCCGCTGTCTACAATGGCTCCGCCCACCGAGGTGGCATGTCCGTCCATATACTTGGTAGTGGAATGCACCACGATGTCGGCTCCCCACTCAAAAGGACGGCAGTTGATAGGCGTGGGGAAGGTGTTGTCCACAATGAGAGGCACGCCGTGGCTGTGTGCAATGCGGGCAAACTTCTCAATGTCGAGCACTTCGAGCGTAGGGTTCGATATGGTTTCGCCAAACAGCGCCTTGGTGTTGGGACGGAAGGCCGCAGAGATTTCTTCTTCGCTGGCATCGGGGTCTACGAAAGTCACCTCAATACCCAGCTTCTTCATCGTCACCCCAAAGAGGTTATACGTGCCTCCGTAGATGGTGGACGATGATACAAAATGGTCGCCTGCCTGGCAAATGTTGAACAGGGCATAAAAGTTGGCCGCTTGTCCGCTCGACGTCAGCATAGCTCCCACTCCGCCTTCCAAAGCGGCAATCTTGGCGGCCACGGCATCGTTGGTAGGGTTTTGCAGGCGGGTATAGAAATAGCCGCTCTCTTCAAGGTCGAAAAGGCGTGCCATCTGTTCGCTTGTCTCGTACTTGAACGTTGTACTTTGATATATGGGCAGCACACGCGGTTCGCCCTTCTTGGGGTTCCAGCCGGCCTGCACACACAATGTTTCGGGTTTCAATTGCTTAGTCATGTTCGTTTTCTATTAAAGATTCAACGTTTATCTGCCATTGGGCACGCAAAAGTAAGGAAATTCTTGTATTTTTGTCCCGATAAAACGGACTTTTTAACCACATGCACGTATTTATATGGCACGCATAACCCTTCTCATCGCCTTGTTTCTCCTATTGGCCGGCAATGCTTCGGCACAGCAGGCCACCGATACTCCCCGCAAAGGGGAAGGCATATCCGCCTTCCTGAAGCGCAACGGACGGACAGGCAAGGCTTACCACAAGGAATTCCTACAGTTGAACAAAAAACGCCTTCGCGGCAAAGAAGAGCTTCTTCTTGGCGTGAAATACATCCTGCCGCCTTTGCAGGAAAAGGGGAATGACGAAGGGAAGAAAGGAGGACGGAAAAAGAACATCGTCCACGAACCCTTGTTTGGCAAGAAACTGGACGATGTGGAAATCGTGTCCGACAAGCTGAAGGGAGCCTGTTTCTACATCTCCAGCGGACACGGAGGCCCCGACCCGGGAGCCATCGGGCGTGTAGGCCGGCACGAACTGCACGAAGATGAATACGCCTACGACGTGGCCCTGCGCTTGGCACGCAACCTGATGCAGGAGGGCGCCACGGTGCGCATCATCATACAGGACAAGAAAGACGGCATCCGCGACGACCGCTACCTGAAAAACAGTAAACGCGAGACCTGCATGGGCGCCCCTATCCCTCTGAACCAAGTGGCCCGCCTGAAACAACGGAGCGATAAAATAAACGAGCTTTATGCCAAAGACCGCAAGCAGTTCAACTATTGCCGCGCCATTTTCCTGCATGTGGACAGCCGCAGCAAAGGCGAACGGATTGATGTATTTTTTTACCACGCCCCCCAAAGCAAGCAGGGAAAGCGCCTGGCCACCGGCATGAGGAATACCTTCCAGGCCAAATACGACAAGCACCAACCCAACAGGGGATTCAGCGGCACGGTAAGCGAGCGTAACCTCTACGTCTTGCGCAATACCCTTCCTGTGGGCACCTACGTGGAACTGGGCAACTTGCAAAACACCCTCGACCAACGCCGCTTCGTCCTCGCCGACAACCGACAAGCCCTTGCAAACTGGATGACGGAAGCCATCATCAGCGATTACCGCAAATAACGACTTCCGTCATAACTATGATGCGTTAAAATACATATCACGCTATTTCCCCTTGAACGACTTGAGCACGGGAATGAAGACCAGTGCCGCCGACAACACGAGCATCAGTATCAGTGGGCCGTCGATGCGTTCGGTACCCGTCAGTATCCAGTAGCACAGGGCCAGCCACAGCAACATGATGCATACGCTTTGCGTCTTGGAGAGTCTTCTGCCTCGTCTCATCGCCCGGACTTTTTCTTATCCACAATGGCGTCGATGACGGCCACGGCGGTAATGTTTACAATGTCGCGCACGGAGCTTTCAAAGTCCGTAAAGTGTATAGGCTTGTTCAAGCCCATCTGGATGGGGCCTATCAGCTCGGCTTCGGTATCCATGCCTTGCAGCAGTTGGTAAGCAGAGTTGGCCGAACTGAGGGTGGGGAAAATGAGCGTATTGACATCCTTGCCCTTCAGGCGGGTGAAGGGATACTTCACATCGCGTATGTCGCGGTTCAGGGCAAAATTCACTTGCATTTCCCCGTCAATGGCCAGTTCGGGATAGTGCTGCTGCATGTAGTCCACGGCTTGATGCACCTTCACCGGACTGCCTTCGGTATCGGCACCGAAGTTGGAGTAGCTCAACATCGCCATCACCGGGGTATGGTTGAAGAAGCGCACCGTGTACTCAGCCAGGCGGGCAATGTCTATCAGCGTCTCCGTATCGGGGTGACGGTTAATCAGCGTGTCGGCTAGGAAGAAAGTACCCTTCTTGGAGTTCAGGATGTGCATGGTGCCGAAGTGCTTGTACTCGGGCCGTATGCCTATCACCTCCTTGGCCACCTTGATGGTGTTACTGTATTTGGTGTACAGTCCCGTAATGAAGGCATCGGCCTCACCGGTTTCCACCATCATCATGCCGAAGTAGTTGCGCTCGAACATCTTGTCGTTGGCCTCCTCATAAGTAGCACCTTCGCGGGCACGTTTTTCGGCAAGGATGCGGGCATAACGCTCGCGGCGCGGGGCTTCGTCGGGATGGCGCAGGTTGACAATCTCAATGCCTTCCAGGCTAAGGTCGAGCTGCTTGGCCATTTTTTCGATGGCTTCGTCATTGCCCAGCAGGATGGGTTGGCAGATGCCTTCAGCCTTTGCCTCTACGGCTGCCTTCAGCATGTTGGGGTGTATGCCCTCGGCAAACACCACCCGTTGCGGATTGCGGCGGGCAATGTCATAGAGCTGGCGCGTCAGCTTGCTTTCGTAGCCCATCAGTTCGCGCAGGTGCAGGCAGTAGGCATCCCAATCTTCTATATGCTTGCGAGCCACGCCGCTCTCCATGGCCGCACGGGCCACAGCGCACGACACCTCGGTAATGAGACGCGGGTCGACAGGTTTGGGAATGAAGTAATCGGGACCGAACGTCAGGTTATTCACATGGTAGGCGTCGTTCACCACGTCGGGCACGGGCTGCTTGGCCAAGTTTGCAATGGCACGCACGGCGGCCAGCTTCATCTCTTCGTTGATAGCACGTGCCTGCGTGTCGAGCGCACCACGGAAGATGTAAGGAAAGCCGATAACATTGTTTATCTGGTTGGGATAATCCGAACGCCCGGTAGCCATCAGCACATCGGGACGGGCGGCCATGGCGTCTTCGTAGGAGATTTCCGGGGTCGGGTTGGCCAAAGCAAACACAATGGGATGCGGAGCCATGCTGCGCACCATGTCTTGCGTCAGCACATTACCCTTGGAAAGGCCCAGGAACACATCTGCCCCCTTGATGGCTTCGGCCAGGGTGTGGATATCGGTGCGGTCGGTGGCAAAGAAACGCTTCTGTTCGTTCAGGTCGGTACGTGTCTTGGTGATGACGCCCTTGCTGTCGAGCATCACAATGTTTTCCAGCCGTGCGCCAAGGGCAATGTAGAGTTTGGTGCACGACACGGCCGAAGCACCTGCACCGTTGACCACGATTTTCACTTCCTCTATTTTCTTCCCGGCCACTTCGAGCGCGTTGACCAGGCCGGCCGAAGAGATGATGGCCGTTCCATGCTGGTCGTCGTGCATCACGGGGATGTCCAGTTCTTCCTTCAGGCGTCGCTCTATCTCGAAACATTCGGGCGCCTTGATGTCTTCCAGGTTGATGCCGCCAAAGGTGGGAGCTATGGCCTTGACCGCTTCGATGAACTTTTCAGGGTCTTTTTCATCCACCTCGATGTCAAACACGTCGATGCCGGCATATATTTTGAACAGCAATCCTTTGCCTTCCATTACCGGTTTGCCCGAAAGGGCGCCGATATCACCCAGGCCCAATACGGCGGTACCGTTGGAGATGACTGCCACCAAGTTGCCCTTATCCGTGTAGAGGTAGGCATCTTGCGGGTTCTTCTGTATCTCAAGGCAAGGCTCGGCCACTCCGGGCGAATAGGCCAGCGAGAGGTCGGTCTGCGTGCTATGGGGCTTGGTAGGTACTACTTCAATCTTGCCGGGTTTTCCCTGCGAGTGGTAAAGCAGGGCGGCTTCTTTGGTTATTTTTGCCATACAATATTATGTTTTTAGTGAGTCTTGTTTATAATCCGGGCGCAAATGTAGGGATAAAAGTTGAGAATTGTAAGCATTACGCTGTTTTTTCTGTTATATCAATACTTAACCTAACCAATTTAATGCTTTTTCCGTTATCTGTTTATACCAAATATTCTCATTATCACATTTTCTTGCAAGTTCTTCTGAATATTCAAAAAATCGCCTCACTTGTAATGGATTAGGTGTATAATTTGCCTTATAACTATCCTCAATCATTTTTTGGAAAATATTCAAAGGCAAAGGAATGATTACTGATTTTCCTCCATAATAGGAAATATTCATATTATGAAGCGCATAGAAATGAGCTATACAAGCCTCATTGATTGTGGGTGCAATAAATAAACAATAGCATGGCTTACCACATGCTTTTTTCATTTTACCTAAATGACGACTTACAGGTTCGCTTTCCATCTCATATTGTTTTTGTCCACTTGCCATTGTTACCTCCACAGCCAACATATAATCTCCGTAATCGCAAACTATGTCAGCAATATTACCTTGTGCCGTTGAAAGTGGTTTGCCAAAATCATCAAAATTTAAGTTCGCTTTTATTTCTCCTCCATCCAGCATAGTCATGGCACGCCATGTATTCCATTCAAGCATCAAAGGTGCATCGTAAAGTTCGTTCTTTTCTATCTGTCTATAAGTATTTTGGATATCGTCATATAGCTTGTAATCTTTTATTTCTTCCACTTGCTTACAAAGATTGTCAGATTTTCTTCGCTCGGTAAGCTCTGCAAACAAATTTTTCAAAGTAGTTATGTCTGCATCCTGATTAACTCTCGCTTCTGGAAACTCTGCATGCAATTTGGCTACAAGTCGTTGCTTATCATCTGTCAAAAGTAAAGGGGTGTCAGCACTTCCAAGATAGTCAATATAACTTGCGGCATCATCTACGAAACGAGGCTCACGATCTACCGTTTGCAGAATATAGTCAACATCTTCAAGACGATCTGGTATAATACTTAATGATTTACCTACATGAGATACATTTACAAGTCCTGTTGCACGCAGATAACGGAAGCAAGCATCCGCATAATCTCGCATATTACTTGATTGGGTTTTAAGAAACTTTTCTAATGACGTATCGTTGCTTTCGCGTGTCTTTGTCTCTCCACTTGCAATTCTATCTTCGAAAATGCGTGTCAACTCATTACGTAAATATTCTGCTTTAAAAACTTTGTAACTTCCTTGATGTTCTACTTTCGCTACACGAAATATTTCTATTTTCTTGACTATATTATCAAAGTCATGCCAGTCAGTAAGTTGCATGCCAAATATTTGCAGTTCATCGAACTTCAATGTTCCCATCGTGCGCACCAGTCTAAGCATTTCTAAATAAGGTTTTACACAGAATGATGCAGCCTTAGCCGTCGGCTTATGATAGGGCGATGGTACTTGAAATTTCAAGAGTTGTCGTAAAAAAACTTCATCTTTTCGTTTGAAAGTCAGAAGAGCTTGTCCAGCAGGAGTAAGTGAAATGCGTGGTGATAGATTTACAAAACCTAAAGATTTTGGTGCACGGTTTATTCTATCACGAGCGCTTAATGCAGGATCTTTTTCTCCTTTGCCATTAAAAAATTGTTCCTCACGTAGAATATCCATAAAAGCTCGCTGAGTGCCGCTGTTCCAAGAGTCACCAGCAAAATGCTCAACAAGCAATTCTATTTCTGGCACCATCTTTTCCGGCGTACGAGGAGATGTTGTCAGAAATAACACTTTACTATCTATTGTTCTTGCCATAAGGTTGTTCTGCTTCAAATAACCTCAACTGAGAGGCTTCCGGTTCATGATAAGTTTCATACATTGTGGAATAAGCACGTATGTCATCCCAACATTTTTTATAGTTTGCAACTACAATATGTTTGGCGGCAGACTTGAATCTGTTGCGGATATTAACAGCATAGTTTTTCTCATATTCGTCCACAATATATCCTCTGTATAGTTCTTCTGTCATCGGTGTACATCCAATAACCATAAGGGCTTTACAGGGTAAATTAGCAAAGTCGTTTGCCAACTGCCTGTGATTATCCTCATTGAATCCCTCTCTATATTCTTCATTTCCATAATCTGAAAATATGCAATCATATGGAGGGTCAAGAAAAACAAAATCATCTTCCCTGCACATGTTAAAAATGTCACTATAATCTGTATTAAAAAGTTCCGCCCGTTGTAACAGTTTGCTATGTGAGAGGGTTACGGATTTTGTATTAAGATGTTGGTATCGACCAAAAGGGACATTGAATTCGCCACGTGCATTATAACGAATCATTCCAGAATAGGCAGTCTTATTAATATAATAATATAACAAAGCATCAGAATACTTTTTATCTATTATACCATTGAACATATCACGAAGCCTATAATATAAATCCTCATTTTTATCCTCAACCCGTTCATTGGGATATAAGGCTTTTAACTCTTCAAAATCTTTTCGATTGCTTGCATATTGTCTTTCTATTTCATCAAGTTCTTTCCGCAAATTTATATAATCATTGCTCACGCCACGATAGAACCCCATAAGCTTTGAATTGATATCATTGATTATAGCTCGCCGTGGTTCTAAATAAAAGAATAGAGCCCCCCCTCCCAAAAAGGGTTCAATGTAGCGTCCCGTAAACCGAGGAATATGCCACATAATATGGGGAATCTCTTTCGATTTCCCACCTCTATATTTTATCATTGGTTTCATACAATATTTTCCTACATGATAGTACAAGCTTATAACTATAATCGGTTAAGCCTTATCTCAACAGATTACAATAACCCACCTATAGCGTTGAAGCACCCGGTCGGTAGCTTTTCAACGCTGTGCCAGTGCCTTTTCAATGCTTTGTCGGACACTTCTCCAGGCAAAGGGGAAGCGGGCCTTAGCTCCACCCATTCTTCACGAACTGCAGGCGCATCTGCTCTCCGTCGTAAATCTCGCGGAAGCCGATGTGCCGCTCTGCCAGGTACTCCTTCAGGTCGTTGAAGGCCGTGGCATCACCCAATATGATTTCCAGTTGCTCGCCTTCATCCGCCTCGCAGATGGCCTTCACCGCCGGGATAAGCGGACTGTAGGGATGGGGAACACACAAATCAATCGTTTTCATCGCCTTCCTCCTCCATGACGTGTCCGGGCCGGGAAATCCAATCCAGATAAAGTTTTATCAGCTGCTGCAAGCCAAAGGCCTTCATGTTGTTATGATAAATAACGTCTATGCAAAGGTCGAGCAAATCTTTGCAATCTTCCTCCTGTGAGGCTATCAGCGAACGGATGTTGAGTTTCAATTTGTCGAGCACCGGCTCGTCCACAATGCCGTTGCTATCTATCAGATGGCGGAAAAGCCCGTATTTCTCAATGGTGGCGAGATTTTCTTCCGACACTTCCAGCGTGCGGGTACCGCTCGGGTTGGCTTGAATGGTGTACATGATATGTTTTTTTATTTTAGTGTTATCATTCCTTGGCATTTGCCGAGGACAAAGATACATGTTTTCAACACACTTCTGCCTTTTCCGGTGGAATAAATCATGCAAACAACCCCTAAAAGTGCGTAAAAGCCTGTATCTTTGTCCCCATGAAAGCATACAGATTAACGGATTGGTTGCCCACTACCAAAAAAGAAGTGGAGTTGCGCGGATGGGACGAACTGGATGTCATCCTGTTCAGCGGTGATGCCTACGTCGACCATCCTTCATTCGGGGCGGCGGTCATAGGCCGCATGCTCGAGGCCGAAGGCTTACGGGTGGCCATTGTGCCCCAGCCCAATTGGCGCGACGACCTGCGCGACTTCAAAAAGCTGGGACGCCCGCGCCTGTTTTTCGGCATCAGCGGCGGGTGCATGGACTCCATGGTGAACAAATACACCGCCAACAAACGTCTGCGCAGCGATGATGCCTACACGCCCGATGCCCGTCCCGACATGAGGCCCGAATACCCCACCATTGTCTATACGCAGATATTGAAACGCCTGTTTCCCGACGTGCCTGTGGTGCTGGGCGGCATAGAGGCCAGCATGCGCCGGCTGACGCACTACGATTATTGGCAAGACCGCCTGCGCCCCTCCATTCTGGTGGACAGCGGTGCCGATGCTATAATATATGGTATGGGTGAAAAGCCGGTACCCGAACTGGTCGGAAGGCTGATGCAAGGCGAGGACTTCTACCAAGCCATCCGCTCCCTGCCCCAGACGGCCTACCTGGCAGAAAGCATAGAGGAGCAGGAAGGCGATGTGCACCTGTATCCGCATGAAGAATGCTTGAAGGACAAGAAAAAACAGGCGGCCAATTTCCGCCACATCGAGGAGGAAAGCAACCGGTATGCAGCCGCACGCATCTTGCAAAAAGTGGGCCGGCAGACGGTAGTAGTCAATCCGCCCTACCCGCCACTCACCGAGGCAGAGTTAGACCACTCTTTCGACCTGCCCTATACCCGTATGCCCCACCCCAAGTACAAGGGGAAACGCATCCCGGCTTACGACATGATAAAATTTTCCGTCAACATCCACCGTGGGTGCTTCGGCGGTTGCGCCTTCTGCACCATCTCGGCACACCAAGGCAAGTTCATCGTGAGCCGCAGCCGCGAAAGCATTCTGAAGGAGGTGAAGGCCATCACGGAGATGCCCGATTTCAAGGGTTATCTTAGCGACCTGGGAGGCCCCAGCGCCAACATGTACCGCATGCACGGGCGCAACCTCGACCTCTGCAAGAAGTGCCGCCGCCCGTCGTGCATCCATCCGGCTGTCTGCCCCAACCTGAACACTGACCACAAACCCCTACTCGACCTCTACCGGGCGGTCGATGCCTTGCCCGGCGTCAAGAAGTCGTTCATCGGCAGCGGGGTACGCTACGACCTCCTGCTGCACCACGACCGCGATGAAGCCGTCAACCGCCACGCCCGCGAGTACACCCGCGAACTCATTACCCGCCACGTCAGCGGGCGGCTCAAGGTGGCTCCCGAACATACGTCGGACCACGTGCTGGCCATCATGCGCAAACCTTCGTTCAAGCAGTTTGAAGAATTCAAGCAAGTGTTCGACCGCATCAACCGCGAAGAAGGCCTGCGCCAGCAGCTCATTCCTTACTTCATCTCCAGCCATCCCGATTGCCACGAAGAGGACATGGCCGAACTGGCCGTCATCACCAAGCGGCTCGACTTCCACCTGGAGCAGGTGCAGGACTTCACGCCTACCCCCATGACCGTCAGCACCGAGACGTGGTACACAGGCTTCCATCCCTACACCCTGCAACCCGTGTTCAGTGCCAAGACCCAACGCGAGAAGCTGGCCCAACGCCTGTTCTTCTTCTGGTACAAGCCCGAAGAGCGCAAGCACATCATTGCCGAACTGCGCCGCATAGGCCGCCCGGACTTGATAGAGAAGTTGTATGGAAAGAAATGGTAATTAACTTCGCACTTTTTCTTTCGCTTGTCCGAAAGAAAAAGATGCCAAAAAGAAAGGACCCCGGCTGTGCCCGTCGGGCTACTCC
>CALUJC010000055.1 GCA_944320865.1 uncultured Bacteroides sp.
GCTGTGCCCGTCGGGCTACTCCGGTCGGCTTTCAGCCTAAAGGGCAGAAACTCGCTTCGCTCAGACAGTCTGCCCTTCTTAACGGCTTCAAGCCGCCCTTCGCTTCACGCCCGCCGGTCAATGCCGGAGAGCCATGCGGCATCAAGCCGTGCCATGTAGAGACGTGGCGTGCCGCGTCTCTCAGGCCGTGAAGCCTGTCGCCCAACGCCGCATGGCCGCGCCTAAGCGGAGGGGCGTAAAGCGGAGAGCGCGTTTTTGCGTGAAGAACGGCAGGTTGTCTGAGCGTAGCGAGTTCCCTGCCGTTTAGCAAAAACGTGCTCGGAGTAGCCCCGGAGATTCAGCGCTTGACTTTTTTCTTTTGGTATCTTTTCTTTTTGTGGCAAGACAAAAAGAAAAGTACATATAAAGACTTAGTACACCTCCACCTTCGCAGCCAGCCGCTTGGCCTTGTCGCGCAGCGCATCGAGGTCGCTGCCCAGCGGTGCATAGCACAACACTACGCCCATGCGGCGGTTGACGCGCGTAGTAGGCTTGCCGAAGATGCGGAGGTAGGTATCTTCTTCCTGCAGCACCTCCTCCATGCCACGATAGTTGGGCCTCTCCTGGCTGGCAATGGGCGAAAGGATAACGGCGCTGGCTCCCATCCGCTCTTGCTTGATGCCGGGAATGGGCAAACCCAATACGGCACGCAAGTGCAACTCAAATTCGTTCAGGTTCTGCGTACCGGCCAAGGTCACCATGCCCGTGTCGTGCGGACGGGGAGACAATTCGGAGAAATACACCCCGTTTTCGTGGCTCAAGAAAAACTCTACACCCCAAATGCCGGCACCCGTCAGCGCGCAGGTTACTTTTTTGGCCATCATCTGCGCCTCCTTCAGGTGGGCAGGGTCGATGTGTGCTGGCTGGAAACTCTCGCGGTAGTCGCCCCCCTTCTGCACATGACCGATGGGCGGACAGAACAGTGTAGGCCCGTTCTTCTGCGTCACGGTCAGCAGGGTTATCTCGCTATCGAAGTGGATGAATTCTTCTATAATAAGCTCCTTGATGTCGCCACGGCTACCGCTGCAACCATACTCCCAGGCATGTTCCAGCTCGTCGGCACTCTTTACCAGCGACTGGCCTTTTCCGGAGGAGGACATCAGCGGCTTCACCACGCAGGGGAAACCTATCTTGGCGGCAGCCTCCTTCAGTTCGTCCAGCGATTTGGCATAGTAGTACTTGGCCGTTTTCAATCCCAACTCCTTGGCAGCCAGGTCGCGTATGGCCTTGCGGTTCATGGTGTAGTTCACCGCCCGTGCACTGGGCACCACCTGAATGCCTTCTTTCTCAAAGTCGTAGAGGCGCTCGGTGCGGATAGCCTCAATTTCCGGCACAATGATGTCCGGCTGATGCTTGCGCACCGCCTTTTCCAGGGCATCGCCATCCAGCATACTGAACACTTCACATTCGTCAGCCACCTGCATGGCCGGGGCGCCCGCATACGAGTCGCAGGCCACAATGTATTGTCCCTTGCGTTGGGCGGCAATCACAAACTCTTTGCCCAACTCTCCGGAACCGAGTAATAGTATTTTTTTCATATTAAGTAGTTAGTAGATAGTAGATAGTAGCTGGTAGATGATAGTCAGTAGACGGTAGATAGAATGCGAGTAGAATAGCTGAATAACTATCCAATTACTGGCTACTATCTACTGACTACCATCTACTGACTACTTTCATTGATGCTGTTCCCTCAACAAGTCATTTACAGTCTTTACGGGGTTGAAGGTGCTGAGGGGTACTTCCACAAACACGGTATTCCAGTCGCTCATGGCGCCGTTCCACAAGCCCGGCAATTCCAGGGCCTTCAGCTCACGGCCGTTCTTCGACTTGTGGGAAATGAAGCCTGTGGCCTTGTCCACATAGTTCACCAGGTCGAACTTATGGCCTTTATAGTCGCGAACGGCACATACCAAGTCTACGGGGTTGAAGTGCGTACCTTGCTCAAACATGGCTTTCTTCTCAGGGTCGTTCATGTCAATCTGCGAGCTTTCCAGAATCTGCAGCGAGATGGTGCCGTCGCTGTTGTAAGCCAGGAACGGGCCGCCTCCGGGTTCTCCCACATTCTTCACCATGCCACATACACGCATGGGGCGGTTCAGCTTCTTCTTCAGGTAAATTGCCAGTTCGGAGTCTTCAAGGTTCTTCGTTTCCGGATTCTTGCAATGCAACTCTTTCTGGAGGAACTGCAATATCTCCAGCACCTGTTCATGTGTATATTTCCCGCTATCCAGCAAGTGCAGGTAGGAAAAGACCTTCTGTTGCAGGTCTATCAAGATACCGGCTATCAGTTTCTTGTACAATACGGTGTCACCCTTGCGCTTGTCGGGCACCACGTTGTCGATGTTCTTGATGAAAATCACGTCAGCATCCAGGTCGTTCAGGTTCTCAATCAGTGCGCCATGGCCGCCCGGACGGAACAAGAGGCTACCGTCGTTGTTGCGGAAGGGTTTGTTTTCCATATCCGCCGCAACGGTGTCGGTGCTCGGTTTCTGTTCGGAGAAAGAGATGTTGTAATCCACTCCATAACGTTTGGCATAGACGGATGCCTTGGCATCGACCAGCGTCTGGAAGAGGCTGCGATGTTCGGGCGATACGGTAAAGTGCACGTTCACCTTCCCGTTGCGGTTGGTGGCATACAAGGCACCTTCCACCAGATGTTCCTCCACCGGGGTACGGTTTCCATCTTCATAACGGTGGAATTTCAGCAGACCTTTCGGCAGGGAGCCGTAGTTCAATCCCGGCTGTTCCAGCAACACTTTCACTACAGTCTTATAGCTACCTTCTGCCACAAGGTCGGCAATCCGTTTGCCGGCCACTTTCTGGCAAGCTTCGTCCAAATCAGGATAGAAGGCAAAGCGCTCAATCTTCTCGAAGAAGGTTTTCTCGAAATCCGTCTGTGGCGCATCATGGTCCGAACTCAGGAATTCAAACAAGTTCTTGAACATGCGGCTGGCAGCCCCCGATGCGGGAACGAATTTCACCACCGTCTTGTCCGTCTGGGTATATGCCTCCCAAGTGTCCAGATACTTTTTCTGCTCATCGGCATCAGGTGCCATAATACCATTGTCCACCGAGGCTGCGGCAAACAATTTCAGGTAAGGAAAACCTTTCTCAAAACACGTCAGCTGTTCTGCAATCTTTGCTTCCGAGATTCCTTTTCGGGAAAGTAACTCTTTGTCTTGCTGTGTTATCATACTACTTAGTTTAATGATTTCATGGTCAAAAGTACAAAGAAATATTTAGCCCGACAATATCTTTTGAAAAAAAATGCAATTCGTTTTTCATCTCCCGCCACGAATGGGAATTTAGCGCGCGCAAGCGCGCTTTAGTTGACGAGGAAACAAGTTAACGAGGCTACAAGGACAGTGAAACTGTCCAACTATGCTTAACCGCTGTGTGCCGCGCAGCGGTACCTGCGGTAGAAAGCCCTCAGCAGATGCATAGAACCTCGAAGAGGTTCAACCCCATACTGACGGGACATAGCTTGTTCGACCCCTTCGAGGTCGAGAGGCTTGCACTCATTTGCATACACCGCAGGTACCGCTATGCGGCACACAGCGGTTAAGCATAGTTGGACGGCGTGGCCGTCCGCAATATCACTCCCTCGTTGCCTTGTCAACTTGTCCCCTTGTCAAACTAGTAAATTATCATTTTCAGTTGGCATGTCCTTCGTCCCCTCGTCTACTTATTATAAATTATATGCCCCCGCATATCCCTCTTTAACAGAATAAACATTAACTTTACGCCGCCAAAGTTCCTCTTTAGCGGGATAAACATTAACTTTACGCCATCAAAGACCCTGATTATGGAAATAAACGACTTCTTTACCGCCGACGAAAAGCGCCAACTGCCCGTGCTCTACCGCAAGCTCCTGCAACTATCGGGAGAAGCGTTGCGCAAAGACGATTGCCGCAAACTGAAAAATCTGCTCATCAATGCCATACAGCACAATCCCATACAACGCGACGTATTCGGGCTGAACCCCGTCATCAAGGACATGCAGACAGCCGTCATCGTGGCCGAAGAAATCGGCATGAGGCGCGCATCCATCCTGGGCCTGATGCTGCACGACCCCGTGCAGAATGGCGCCTACACCGCCGAACAGGTAGCCGAAGACTTCGGCGAAGACGTGGCCGGCATCATCCGAGGACTCATCCGCATCAACGAGCTGTATGCCAAAAGCCCTACCGTGGAGTCGGAAAATTTCCGCAACCTGTTGCTGTCCTTTGCCGAAGACATGCGTGTCATCCTCATCATGATAGCCAACCGCGTCAACGTCATGAGGCAAATCAAGGACTGTCCCGACGACGAGGCACGGCGCAAAGTGGCCAACGAGGCTGCCTACCTCTACGCCCCGCTGGCCCACAAACTGGGGTTGTACAAGCTGAAGTCGGAACTGGAAGACCTCTCGCTGAAATACACCGAGCACGATGTGTACTACCACATCAAGGACAAGCTGAACGAGACCAAGGCCTCGCGCGACCGCTACATAGCCGCCTTCATCCAGCCCATCCAGAAGAAACTGGAAGAAGCCGGACTGAAGTTCCACATCAAGGGACGCACCAAGTCTATCCACTCCATCTACCAGAAGATGAAGAAACAGAAGTGCCCCTTCGAAGGCGTGTACGACCTGTTTGCCATCCGCGTCATCCTCGACTCACCTTTGGATAAAGAGAAACAGGAATGCTGGCAGGTCTACTCCATCGTGACGGACATGTACCAGCCTAACCCTAAACGCCTGCGCGACTGGCTGTCCGTGCCCAAGAGCAACGGTTATGAGTCGCTGCACATCACCGTCATGGGCCCTGAAGGGAAATGGGTGGAGGTACAAATCCGCACCGAGCGCATGGACGACATTGCCGAACGCGGCCTTGCCGCCCACTGGCGCTACAAAGGCATCAAAGGAGAAAGCGGACTGGATGAATGGCTCACCTCCGTGCGCGAAGCGCTGGAGAGTTCGGACAGCGACCTGGAAGCCATGGACCGCTTCAAGCTCGAGCTGTACGAGGATGAGGTGTTTGTCTTTACCCCCAAAGGCGACCTTTTCAAGCTGCCCAAGGGGGCTACTGTGCTCGACTTTGCCTTCCACATCCACACCAACTTAGGATGCCGGTGCACGGGCGCCAAGGTCAACGGCAAGAACGTGCCCTTGCGACACCTGTTGCAGAGTGGCGACCAGGTGGAAGTGATGACCTCTACCACCCAAACGCCCAAGCAAGACTGGCTGAACTTTGTCACCACCTCCAAAGCCCGCACCAAAATCCGCCAGGCCCTGAAGGAAATGGCCGCACGCCAGCACGACTTTGCCAAGGAGACACTGGAGCGCAAATTCCGCAACCGCAAGATAGATTATGACGACAGCACCATGATGCGCCTCATCAAGCGCATGGGCTTCAAGGTGGTCACCGAGTTCTACCAAAGCATTGCCGACGGTGCGTTGGACGTGAACGACATCATCGACCGCTACCTGGAACAACAGAAGCGCGACAGCGACAACCGCGACGAGATACAATACCGCAGTGCGGAGAACTACAACCTCCCCACCCTGCAACCCGATGAAAACGGTGGCAAGGAGGATGTGCTGGTCATCGACCAAAACCTGAAGGGGCTGGACTACAAGCTGGCCAAGTGCTGCAACCCCATTTATGGCGATGACGTGTTCGGTTTTGTCAGCGTCACGGGCGGCATCAAAATCCACCGTTGCGACTGCCCCAATGCCGCCGAACTCCGTGCACGCTTCGGCTACCGCATTGTCAAGGCACGGTGGGCCGGCAAGAGCCAAGGCACGCAGTATCCCATCACGCTGCGTGTGGTGGGCCACGACGACATAGGCATCGTCACCAACATCACCTCCATCATCTCCAAGGAGGCCGGCATCAGCTTGCGCAGCATCGGCATCGACTCCCACGACGGACTGTTTTCCGGCAACCTCACCATCATGGTCGAAGATACCGGCCACCTGGAAACGCTTGTCAAAAAACTGCGTACGGTGAAAGGGGTGAAACAGGTGACAAGAAACTGAATGCGGATTCAATCATTTTCCCGACCATGCACTACGACCTCAACAAGCAGCTCCGCAGCTTCCATTACGCCTGGCAGGGCATACGCGGCTGCATCGGCAAGGAACAGAACCTCAGCTTCCACCTCATCACCACGGTGGTTGTCATTGCCGCAGGCTTCGGCTTCGGCATCACGCCCACGGAGTGGATAGCCGTTGTCCTCTGCATCGGGCTGGTCATTGCCGCCGAACTGTTTAACAGCGCCATCGAGCGGCTGGTCGACCTGGTGTCGCCGCAACGCCACCCCTTGGCCGGACAGATAAAAGACATCGCTGCCGGGGCGGTGCTTGTATGCGCCCTGACAGCGATGATTGTCGGGTTGGTCGTATTCGTTCCTTACCTCACCCGTTTCTTCTTATAATAAGGATAAGCCACCAGCCCGGCAACCAGCAAAGCCAGCAGCCACACGCCCGACAGCCAGCCGCAGGTCAGGATACCCTTCCCTGCCCACAGTGCCAGTGCCATGCCCGCCACCAGTCCCGTGTCGGCAGCCAGGTTGAAAGTGGTATTTCCAGTTCCCCGCTGGCAGTGGTGGGACAACTTGACAAACATCTTCACCAGCGGTGCCACAAACAGCAGCCCAAGCACGCACAGCCCGGCACAGGCATACCACGGCAATGCCTCCTGCATGCGCACTATCGTCATGCCGCACGCACCTGCCAACAACAACACGCTAAATGCTGAAACCAGTGCCCGAGGCAACAGGAAACGGTCCAGATTGACAATGCCCACCCCGATGGGCGCACGGAAAGGAAGGTACACCCTGGCCACCTCAAGTGCTCCCAGCAACCCGAAAGCCAGGCTCAGGTACAGCACCTCCTCCAGACCTTCCTGCCTGTACAGCCAAAATGCCAGCAACATCCCCGTGAACATACCTATGCGGCCCAGCAAGGCATACACTTCATTGCCCCGCGTACGGTTTCCGGACACCGTAATGTCGATGCTCACCGTCACCCCCGCCGCCGAGGCAAGCCCGAAGCACATCCCCTGCACGGCAGCCGGCACCGGCCACAACGGGGCATCTGCCCAATAGATATAGCCGGCTATGGCAACCGCCATGCCCAGCAAAGCCACCACAAACACATGCTTCCGCCGATAGGCATCCCCCAGGTAAGCATTGAACGGACCGGACACGAACATGCCTGCCACAAACGCCAGCCCGGCCTTCCAAGCTTCTGTCCCCATGGCCAGGAGCACACCGGTTACCGACAGGTAGGCCGCCATGTACAAGCAGCATCCCCCTATGCACGTCCGTCTGAAGGCAGGGGTAAACACCGTTTGCTTATCAATATTGTTCTTTTTCATTCGGGAAATCCAAGTTCTTCACATCACTCACATAGCGGCTGATGGCATCCGTCATCACCGTATGCAAGTCGGCATACCGTCTCAGGAAGCGGGGGCGGAACCCGTTGTTCATGCCCAACATGTCCTGAATCACCAGCACCTGCCCGTCCACATCACCACCGGCGCCTATGCCAATGACGGGGATGGTCAGCTCGTGGGCCACACGCCCGGCCAAGGTAGCGGGAATCTTCTCCAGCACCAGCCCGAAGCAACCGGCCTCCTCCAGCAAGTGGGCATCGCGCACCAGCTTCTCGGCCTCCGCCTCGTCTTTGGCACGCACGGTGTAAGTGCCGTACTTGTTGATGGACTGCGGCATCAGGCCCAGGTGTCCCATCACCGGAATGCCCGCGCTGATGATGCGCTTCACGGTGTCTATCACCTCCTCGCCTCCTTCCAGCTTCAAGGCATCGGCATGACTCTCCTTCATGATGCGGATGGCCGAAGCCAGCCCCTCCAGCTCGTTGCCCTGGTAAGAGCCAAACGGCATGTCCACCACCACCATGGCGCGCTTCACGCCACGCACCACCGATTTTCCGTGATAAATCATCTGGTCCAGCGTGATAGGCAGTGTCGTCACGTTGCCCGCCATCACGTTCGAGGCCGAGTCGCCTACCAATATCACGTCCACACCTGCACCGTCCACAATCTGTGCCATGGTGTAGTCATACGACGTCAACATAGAAATCTTTTCGCCCCGTTGCTTCATCTCCACAAGGCGATGCGTAGTTACCTTACGCGTATCATCCGAAATATATCCGGCCATAAGTCTTTTTATTTTTAGTTTATTTTTATGAGTAGTCAGTAGTTAGTAGTTAGTAGATAGTAGGTAGTAGCTTGTAGATAGTAGTAATTAAATTCCTAACCTCTTGAATTCCAATCCCTGACTACTATCTACTGACTACTATCTACTAACTACTAACTACCAACTACTAACTACTTTTTCTTATTTCCAGCATTTTCTCCAGCGTGAAGCCCTCGAAGTCCTCAATCACATAGTGGCACAGCGGCTCCACCGTCTTCCTGGGGTTAGTGGTTGTCAGTCCCACCACGGTAGCCCCCGATGCCATGCCCGCCTTCAGCCCGTTCACCGAGTCCTCAAACACGAAGGTCGACTCCGGCGTAGAGCCGCACGTCTTCATACCCAGCAAGAAGCACTGCGGGTCGGGCTTCGAGGCAGTGAACATGTCCGCCGTCAGCACAGGCCCAAACAGCGTCCTCACCTCCGGATGCGAGTGATACACCGCCTCCATTTTCAGTTCGTTCGAGCTGGTCACCACCGCCGTGGGCACCCCGTGTCGTTTCAGTTCCTCCACGAAGTCCGTCACCCCCGGCACATAGTCGTAGGCCATCTCCAGTTCAAAGCGGTTCAGATTCCTCGTAATCTCCTCCCGTTCGCGGATTTTCCCCCGGAAGAACGTGCTGAAGATGTACGACAGCGTCTGTCCCTTCACCAATACCTCCAGGTCCGTCAGTCCCAGGTAGTCCCGTCCTATCCGGTTCCAGAAGTCACTGTACTGCTTCTCCGTATCCATAATAACGCCGTCGAAGTCGAACAACACGGCCCAATTCTTCATTGTATCCATCAAGCGTACCTACATTTTCGGGTGCAAAGGTCTGAAATCTATCCGAATGATGCAAACATAGCGTGAGGAAACTTGCAAACTTGCAAAACTTGCAGGCTCCTCACACACACGCACGCGCGTACCATATATATGGAGGAAAGACTTCGTCAGACAGCTTTCAGCTCAAACGCCGTTTCAAATGATATACGCTCATGGCTACCTTGATAATCTATCCACGCTTTTTCGTCATGGCTCAGACGCGAAAGCTCCCGTGAAGTTTTAGTGCCGAACCGCTCGCATACGGTTTCCAATATATGCAATTCCTCACTCGAAAACAGAGAGGGGTCTGCAGGAACACAAGATTTCAGCACACTGCCTTCCACCTCCCCTACTTGCCGGATTTCTTGCTCTATTTCCGGGAATTCTGCATACACTTTATCCCATCTTTCCGGAACAGGGCCAAAATCTATTGCCCGATAAGACAAACCGCTGATGGCCATGCCATGTTCACGATAGGACAGAAAATCAGCATAAAACAAAAGTTTATTCATCTTAGTACACCAAACATCCCTGCATCTCTCCAAAATATAAAGAAGAACATTTTTCAAGCGTTCCAACGATAATTGTGCATAGCCATTTTCCGCTCCCCGCTGCACACTAAATACACGATTTGCCTCATAACGCTCTACTTTATATTCCTCACTGTCTGCCACAGCCGCTTCAACCTTCCCCATAACCTTGAGGTATTCCTCCTGCGACAGCTCGTTTTTAGAACTTTCCACCATCTCCTTCATTACTTTCGGATTCATGATGGAACGAATCATTCTCCCATTGGAGACACTGGGCACTTCCCCTTGTTCATACAATCGGTATTGGTTTATCCCTATCCCAAGAATCAAAGACATTTTGGCCGCACTTATCTCATAACGTTTGCGCACCGCAATGATTTCGTCCGTAAACGGAATGCCATATTTTTCCCGATACTGATTGGTAACTTGGATAAATCCTGCAGTATCGCCTGCATCATCCGTAAATTGTTCGCCGGAATCTTCACAAAGCCAAGCCACATGGTCATATTGATATGTTTCCCCTCTGAAGTTCCATGTTCGTTTCTCAAACACACGCTTCATTTCCTTACCTGTAAATGGACTTTTCATAACTATTCCTCCTCCGATTTCAATGGATATCTTAATGGGTATTCTGCAAGATGAACTGTTCTACCTCTCTTTTAGTAATCATATTCTGATTTTTGGTACAAAAGTACGAATAAAAAGTGATAAACAGAAAAATGTAGCAAAGTTATTGGCAGATAGGCGTTTTAGGAAGA
>CALUJC010000056.1 GCA_944320865.1 uncultured Bacteroides sp.
CACCCGAAGCCAAACCCTCTGACCGTCAGTGAGAATGCTCAAATTCGCTTTATTCTGCGTTTTATCCTATTATTTTTCATAAAAACGTAAAACTTGACTTTACAAATGGCACTATTTTTGATGAAGTATTGGATAATGTTTATACCTTTGTAGTAGTGAACAATTTAATGAATTCATATTTAAATATTTATATAAACGATAATCTAACTTATGTGATTTACTATAATCCTTGGTATAGTGATCAGTATGAAAATTTTTCAGACATTTCAAATAAATTGAATCAATCAACTGAATAAGCATACTACAAATAAAGGGAAGAGTCAATAGCTCTCACCCACAAGCGACTCAATCAAAACAGGCATAAAATTTGGAGATAACAAAAGTTGATTTATTGACGAATAAATAAAAACAAAAACAATGAAAAGACAGAATTTCATGATGTTGGCAGCCGCAGCGTTGCTGGCATCCTGCAGCCAGGACGACGCGCTGCAAAACACAGTACACAACAACGAGGGTCTGAAGCCGATGACCATCACCGCAAAGGTACCCACAGAAGGGATGCAGACACGCGCCGCAGGCGATGAAGCCGCAACACGCTGCTACATGCAGATACTCAAAGGCGATGGCACGGAATTGGAAGGCGACAATTCCAAACCCATAGAGATGACCCCGGATGGTAAATCTTTCAGCACCACGGTGTACCTCAATGGGAGCGAAACCTACGACTTCCTCTTCTGGGCGGACACGGAAGCTACCGATGCTGCCGCTCCCGAGGACTTGAGAGCCGTGGAATACACCAACGGGAAAACCATCGCTTGGGCAGGAAATGATTTGGACAAAATGTGGACCGCGGATGGCGTAAGCGTGACATTAAGCCATGTCGTTTCCCGTGTGACCGTGATAACCACTTCATATTTCGCCGGCAGCGAAGCATGCCCGTTTACTGTCACCGTGCCGACCGTGTACAACAAGTACAACGTGGAAGCGGGTGCTGTAGTGGAAGACTCGAAAGATTCCGACGGCTATAAGCTTAATGTCATCGATGGAGAATATGAGGCCAATGCGGAAGTATGCCATTTCTACGTCTTGGGCGGCAAAGAAACCTCCCAAGAGCAGCTCACATTGCAGTACAATGGCCCGTACGGGAACCCTGTGATTCCTTTTAGTAATGTACCCCTTTTAGCCAACTACCACATCACGCTGAAGGGCGACATCTACAACGCCGGACTGGTTGAGGGCAATATCAAGGCCTCTATAACTACCGGCTGGACAACGCCTGAAAAAGGTGATATAGAGTTTAAATAATATGCGAAATAGATTCCGAACACTCCTGATGCTGGCAGCCGCCGTGCTGCTGGCATCTTGCAGCCAAGATGAAGTGATGACGGACACGGGGCATGACGGCCTCGTGCCCGTCACCCTCTCGGCTGCCGTGGGCGATGGTGTGCAGACGCGCGCCACTGAAGGCGAGGCAAAGCGATGTGTGATACAAATCCTTGAAAAGAACGGGGATGGATGGTCGGACGCCATAGGATTAGGACTTGAAAAGAATCCTATCGATATGGAACCAGACGTGAATAACCCTGCGCAGTTTACCCTTACCGGCGTTTTGCTGAACCCCGACAAAGAATACACCTTCCTCTTTTGGGCAGACGAGGGCAAGGATTTCTACGATGCCAGCGATTTGGAGAATGTCAAAATCGAAAATGGTAATGCCACGAATATAGCTTGGCAGGGAAAAGCGACGTGGGATAAGACTGAGGGATCGACCATCACTGCCGAACTCACCCACGCCGTTGCGAAAGTGACCCTACAATCCACAACTGCCGTGGCAAGCGGACGGAAATTTGTCCTTTCCAACCTGACGGAATACAATGGCTTCGATGTGATGAATGGCACGGCAAATGGCGACATCGTCACTCCCGGACATGAAGGCACCGGCACCGGTGCTTCGGGCGACTTGCTTTCCTTCTATGCCTTGGTAACAGATGAAAACCAAGAACTAAAGCTCACTTCCGGGAAAGGCGGCGGCGTGGTGTCCATTTCGAATGTGCCACTCGCCCCGAATACGCACGTCATCCTGAAAGGCGATGTGCAGAATGCCGGATGGACCACGGTCAACTTCACGACAAGCGTCGAAACAACTTGGGGCAGTACGTCAACAGAAATCATCGGACTGGAGATTGCCGATGGCGGCAACAAATATATCGTGTCTTCTCCTGCAGCCTTGGGCAACGGAAATGAGAAACGATCCGACACAGAACTTGAACTGCACCCTTGCCGCTGACATCGACCTCACGGGCCAAGACTGGACTCCAATACAAAGTTATGCAGGCACCTTTGACGGTGACGGAAACACCATCACGGGGCTGAATATCGACCAATCGACAGGGAGCAACGTAGGACTGTTCGCCTCCATCGCCGAAGGCGGCACGGTGAAGAACTTAACGCTGGACAATGTGGGCATAACAGCCGGATCCAATGTAGGTGCCATAACGGGACAGAATTGGGGCACCATCGAGAATTGCTCGGTATCGGGCAATGTGATAGGTTCGTCAGTTAATAGCTATATAGGCGGCATAGTGGGACAGCATTATGGAGGCACCATCACCGACTGCCACTCTTCCGCCACGGTGGAAGGCATAACGTATATCGGCGGTATAGCGGGACAAAACAATGCTTCTATCACCGCCCTCCACGGGCAGCGTCACCGCGACAGGGAACAGTTATTCCTATGCCGGCGGTGTGGTGGGACAGAACAACCACCTAGCTAACCTTACTGCTTGCTATGCCACAGGTGACGTCAAAGGTGGCGGAGACTATGTCGGCGGTGTGGTTGGCTATAACGCCCAGGGTATCGTCAGCACCTGCTACTGGAGCGGTACAGCGCCCGACGGTATCGGTCAGAATATGTCCGACGGCGGCGATGCCACGAAAGTGGAAGGCGACTGGATGGAAGCGATGAACGCTATGAACAAGGTACTGACCAACGCAGATATAGACTGGCGGTATGCGACCGGCAGTGATGGTGTTCCACTTACGTTGCAGCGTCAAAACTGAAACATATTCTAAGAGGAACAGCAGGACAATATGTCACAAGTTCCTGTTGTTCCTCTTTCTTTCCTAAGCTTATTGAAAAAGCCTGTGATTTAGCACCTTAACACAGATTTTCCTTTCCCTTTTCTCCTTTCCTTGTCTATGCAATAGTTCACTGAAGACCCAATGGCTTTCAGTTCATGCTGTGGTACAAAATGTTAAATTTTTACCATTATGAACAAGATGAAAAGGAAGAGATGTATGCCAAAGAGGTCTTTGCCATCACTTCATCAAAACGACTGATTTACAGCCTTTTATTTTGTATTTGCCTGATGGCGATTTTCAATTCACTCGGTTTGCACTATCTTTAAATAAGATAGGCTGCACCTCTGAAATAAAAATAAAAGTTTGTTGCACTCACTTTTATTTTATATTTCACTCGGCTTGCACTATCTTTGCAGTGTGAAACAAAGGTAGAAAGGAGAAAACTATGGCAAGGCCAATCAAAGAAACGCCGATACTGTTCGGCGAAGACGCACGGCGTTTTGTCGAGCGGATGAACCAAGTCCGCAAGGAAACGCCGGAAGAAAGAGAAAGAAGAAATGCAAACTACGAGCTTTTTAAAAAGATGCTCGAACGAGGTGAACAAACAAGAAAGAAAAGCGTATGAAAGAAAGTTTGCAAGCGCCGTTCTCATCTTACATCATTCGTAAGCTGGGAACAGAGGAGAAAGTAAAATCGTTCGATTGCGGCGATGCCGACTTGAACGATTTTATTTTGAATGAATCAAATCTGTATCGCAAAGCATTGCTCTCGGTAAGTTATGTATTTGAAGCAGAGGATGATGTGAATCATGAACACATTGCCGCCTATTTCAGTTTGGCTAACGACCGTGTGTCAATAACTGACTTTCCAAATAAGACGGAATTCAATCGTTTCCGCAAGCATCGGTTTGTCAACGAAAAGAGATTGAAAAGTTATCCTGCGGCGAAGATCTGTCGCTTGGCGGTGAGCCAAGAATTGAAAGGACAACATATCGGGGAGTTTTTGGCGGATTCTATTAAAAAGTTTTTCCTCGCCGACAACAAGACCGGCTGCCGCTTCCTTACTGTTGACGCTTATGCTGCCGCCATTCCTTTTTACCTGAAGCAGAAGTTCGTACCGCTAACGGTTGAGGACGAAGGAGCAGAAACACGCCTGCTTTACTTCGACCTCAACGATATCGCTGATTAAGCTGATTCAACCATGTGGACAACGGCATTCCGGTCTGAATGGCGGATGCTGTTATAAAACAAAATATGTTATGGCATTAGAAATTAAAGCAATCCCCACGCTGAGAGGCAAGGAAGCCGAGCGTTTCGTGAAAGAGGCGGACAAGGCTTACCAGAGCAAGGAGAAGACTGATTTCAGCAAGCAGGTTAAGGTGGCCCGTGCCATATTGAAGAAAGCCAATATGTTGTAAACACAAACCGGGGGCGTTTTTATTTTTATACCTTATGGAGAATCAAGGAGAAATCATATTATACCAGCCGGACAATGAAGTGAAATTAGAAGTGCGGCTGGAAGAAGAAACGGTGTGGCTGACGCAGGCACAAATGGCTGAATTGTTTCAGACATCCAAGCAAAACGTAAGCTTGCACACGAGCAACATCTTCAAAGAGAAAGAATTAAGTCTAGATTCAGTTGTCAAGGAATCCTTGACAACTGCCGCAGACGGCAAGAAATACCGGGTCAAGTATTACAATCTCGATGTCATCATTTCCGTAGGCTACCGCGTGAAATCCATTCGAGGTACACAGTTCCGCCAATGGGCAAACAAAGTGTTGAAAGAATATCTGCTGAAAGGCTACTCCGTCAATCAGCACCTCAGCAACTTGGAGGATCGGATGAACAGCAAATTCATGGAGCACGAACAACGCCTGAACCGGATAGACAGCAAAATAGACTTCTTTGTCCGCACCTCGCTGCCGCCCGTGGAAGGCATTTTCTACGACGGCCAACTGTTTGATGCCTACAAGTTCGCCATCGACCTTATCCGCTCCGCACGGGTATCCCTGTTGCTGATAGACAACTATGTGGACGAATCGGTGCTGCTGATGCTCAGCAAGCGCAATGTCGGCGTGAAGGCCGACATCTACACGCAGGCCGTCAGCCAACAACTGCAACTGGACCTACAGAAGCACAACAGCCAATATCCTCCGATAGCCATCCACACCTACAAGAAGTGCCACGACCGCTTCCTGATTATAGACGGGACGGACATCTATCACATCGGAGCCTCCCTGAAAGACCTCGGCAAAAAGATGTTCGCTTTCTCCAAACTGGAGATACCGGCTGCGAGCATCACGGCTTTGCTGTAAGTATCCTTATCTCACAGGTATAAAAATCTGCGTCATCTGCGTGCCATGAATCAGCATGTAGAGATGCACTTCTATAACAGTCGTGATTTTGCTCCCGAATAATTTGCTCTTTTCACTAAAAAGCGTTTCCTTTGCAGAAAATTTGTGCGACATGCGATTAAAGGGGAATGTGACGGCTAAATATGACAATCCGGATGAGCATTATTCGGGGCGGACATCCTCTTTTTTCAAAACATATAATAAGATGCGTTAACCCTCGGGGTAGGGATAGCGCATTTTTTTTGTCCGTGCGCAACGTGCTGAAACTTTTGTGATATAGATTAGACATATATGATGGAAAAGAATTTGAAGAAAGTGCTTGTCCTGGGTTCGGGCGCACTCAAAATCGGCCAGGCTGGCGAGTTCGACTACTCGGGCTCGCAGGCATTGAAGGCTTTGCGTGAAGAAGGCATCAGTTCGGTGTTGGTCAACCCCAACATTGCCACTATCCAGACGTCGGAGGGTATTGCCGACAAGGTTTACTTCCTGCCGGTGACTCCTTATTTCGTGGAGCGCATCATCGAGAAGGAGCGTCCTGATGGCATTCTGCTGGCCTTTGGCGGGCAGACGGCTTTGAACTGCGGTACGGAGCTTTACCAGAAGAGCGTTCTTCAAAAGTATGGCGTGCAGGTGCTGGGCACCTCGGTAGAGGCCATCATGAACACCGAAGACCGTGACCTGTTTGTGAAGAAGCTGGACGAAATACCCATGAAGACGCCCAAGAGCCATGCCGTGGAGAGCATGGACGATGCCCTGAAGGCTGCGCGCGAGATTGGGTTCCCCGTCATGGTGCGTTCGGCATACGCCTTGGGCGGACAGGGCAGCGGCATCTGCCCCGACGAAGAGACTTTCCTGAAGCTGGCCGAAAGCGCATTCACTTTCTCCAACCAAATCCTGGTGGAAGAGTCGCTGAAGGGCTGGAAGGAGATTGAGTTCGAGGTCATCCGCGATGCCAACGACCATTGCTTCACCGTGGCCTCGATGGAGAACTTCGACCCGCTGGGCATCCACACGGGCGAGAGCATCGTGGTGGCACCCACGTGCTCGCTCAGCCAGGAGCAGGTGGAGACCTTGCAGGCGCTGTCCCGCCAGTGCGTGCGCCACTTGAACATCGTGGGCGAGTGCAACATACAATATGCTTTCAATGCCGAGACCAACGACTACCGCGTCATTGAGGTGAATGCCCGCCTGAGCCGTTCTTCCGCGTTGGCCAGCAAGGCTACGGGCTACCCCTTGGCCTTCGTGGCTGCCAAGATTGCGCTGGGCTATACGCTCGACCAGATTGGCGAGATGGGCACGCCCAACTCGGCCTACGTGGCTCCGCAGCTGGACTACCTGATTTGCAAAATCCCCCGCTGGGACTTGACGAAATTCGTGGGCGTGAGCCGCGAGATAGGTTCGTCCATGAAGTCGGTGGGCGAAATCATGTCCATCGGCCGTTCGTTCGAGGAAATCATCCAGAAAGGCTTGCGCATGATAGGGCAGGGCATGCACGGCTTTGTGGGCAACGACAACCTGCACTTCGACGACGTGGAGCACGAACTGGCGCACCCCACCGACCTGCGCATCTTTGCCATCGCCCAGGCGCTGGAAGAGGGCATCTCCATCGAGCGCATCTACGAACTGACCAAGATTGACCCTTGGTTCCTGGAAAGGCTGAAGAATATTGTGGACTACAAGCATAAGCTCTCCGAATACACCAAGGTGGAAGACATCCCTGCCGACGTGCTGCGCCAGGCCAAGGTGCTGGGCTTCTCCGACTTCCAGATTGCCCGCTTCGTGCTCCATCCCGAAGGAAACATGGAGAAGGAGAACCTGCAGGTGCGTGCCCGCCGCAAGGAGCTGGGCATCCTGCCGGCCGTGAAGCGCATCAACACCGTGGCCAGCGAGCATCCCGAGCTGACCAATTACCTGTACATGACGTACGGCGCCGAGGGCTACGACGTGAACTACTACAAACATGAGAAGTCGGTAGTGGTGCTGGGTTCGGGTGCTTACCGCATCGGTTCGAGCGTAGAGTTCGACTGGTGCTCGGTGAATGCCATCCAGACGGCACGCAAGCTGGGCTACAAGTCTATCATGATAAACTATAACCCGGAGACGGTGTCCACGGACTACGACATGTGCGACCGCCTGTACTTCGACGAACTCTCCTTTGAGCGTGTGCTCGACGTCATCGACCTGGAGCAGCCGCGCGGCGTCATCGTGTCGGTGGGCGGACAGATTCCGAACAACCTGGCCATGAAGCTCTACCGCCAGTCGGTGCCCGTGCTGGGCACGTCGCCCGTCAGCATCGACCGGGCAGAAAACCGCAACAAGTTCTCGCACATGCTCGACCTGCTGGGCATCGACCAACCCGCATGGCAGGAACTGACCAGCTTGGACGATGTGAAGAGTTTTGTAGCCAAGGTGGGCTATCCGGTGCTGGTGCGTCCCAGCTATGTGCTTTCGGGCGCTGCCATGAACGTGTGCTACGACGAGGAGGAACTGGAGGAATTCCTCAAGATGGCCGCTGAGGTGTCCAAGGAATACCCCGTAGTGGTATCGCAATTCCTGCAAAACACCAAAGAGATAGAGTTTGACGCTGTGGCACAGAACGGCGAGATTGTAGAGTACGCCATCTCCGAGCACATCGAGTTTGCCGGCGTGCACTCAGGCGACGCCACGCTGGTGTTCCCCGCGCAGAAGATATACTTTGCCACGGCACGCCGCATCAAGAAAATCAGTCGGCAGATAGCCAAGGAACTGAACATCTCCGGGCCGTTCAACATCCAATACCTGGCACGCAATAACGAGGTGAAAGTCATTGAGTGCAACCTGCGTGCCAGCCGTTCGTTCCCCTTCGTCAGCAAGGTGCTGAAGCGCAATTTCATCGAGACGGCCACGAAGATTATGCTGGACGCTCCCTACACCAAGCCCGACAAGTCGGCTTACGACATCGACTGGATTGGTGTCAAGGCTAGCCAGTTCTCCTTCTCGCGCCTGCACAAGGCCGACCCGGTGCTGGGTGTCGACATGTCGTCGACGGGCGAGGTAGGTTGCTTGGGTGATGACTTCGATGAGGCCCTGCTGAACGCCCTGCTGGCCACGGGCTTCAAGATTCCGCAGAAGGGCATCATGCTCTCTTCGGGCGCCATGAAGTCGAAGGTTGACCTGCTGGATGCCAGCCGCCTGCTGGCCGCCAAAGGGTATAAGATTTATGCCACCGCAGGCACGTCGGCTTTCCTCAACGCCCATGGCGTGTCGGCAGAGCCGGTTTATTGGCCGGACGAGAAACCCGATGCCGAAAACAACGTGATGAAGATGATAGCCGACCATGCGTTCGACCTCATCGTCAATATTCCCAAAAATCACACGAAGCGCGAACTGACCAATGGTTACAAGATTCGTCGTGGCGCCATCGACCACAACATTCCGCTTATTACGAACGCCCGCTTGGCCAGTGCCTTCATCGAAACCTTCTGTGGCATGAAGGTGGAGGACATCCAGATAAAGAGCTGGCAGGAGTATAAGTGATAAAAACAGCATCCTGAATAGAATGGGGTAGTGCCGCTATGGTGGCGCTGCCCCGTTCTTTTTCTGCCCCTCCCGTAGGTACCGAAAAATAAATGCAAAATAGGTATTGTTTTTAAGGCTCTGATAATCAATGATTACTTAGGAATTGAAAAACTTTTTCTATAAAATATTGGCAGAAACGTTTGGAGATACCAAAATATGTAGTACCTTTGCATCGCTTTTGAAACGAAAACGCACGGGCGCTTAGCTCAGCTGGTTCAGAGCATCTGCCTTACAAGCAGAGGGTCGGGGGTTCGAATCCCTCAGCGCCCACTACTCCTTTCTTTTTTTGATTGCGTTTTCGGTATTCAAAAGGGCGTTTAGCTCAGCTGGTTCAGAGCATCTGCCTTACAAGCAGAGGGTCGGCGGTTCGAATCCGTCAACGCC
>CALUJC010000057.1 GCA_944320865.1 uncultured Bacteroides sp.
GACTCGAACTCGCGACCCCAACCTTGGCAAGGTTGTGCTCTACCAACTGAGCTATTTCCGCGTTTGCGGTTGCAAAGGTAGGTATTTTCCGTAAACTTGCAAACATTTGCAATGTTTTTTTCTTGTTTTTCAGCCAAGGTGTTGTGCTTGCAATGTGGAATACTATTGAATGTCAACTCATTCGGTCCCGATAATCTTCATAAGTAAATTGCCGAAATAATTTAGCTTTGCCGTCCGAAGTCCACATTCCGATGGCCGGATGATGAATACCGTTGAACATATTGGTCTTTACCATGGTATAATGAATCATGTCTTCAAAGATGATTCGTTCTCCTGGTTGAAGTTCATGGTCAAAACTCCATACTCCCATATAGTCACCACTCAGGCATGAATTACCTCCTAACCGATAGACATGCTTTCCTTCCTTATCACCCATTTCAGCCCCACGTATGGCGGGTTGATAAGGCATTTCCAGGCAATCGGGCATGTGGCAAGTGAAACTTACGTTCAAGATAGCAGTACGGATGCCATGATTTTCTACTATATCTACCACCTCGGAGCTTAATACACCGGTTTGCCATGTGAAGGCTGAACCCGGCTCTAAAATGATGCGCAAGTGTGGATAACGTGCTTTCAATCCGCGAAGCAGGAGTATAAGATGCTCTACGTCATAATCTTTACGAGTCATCAGGTGCCCCCCTCCCAGATTTAACCATTTAATTTGTGGAAACCAAGCAGAAAATTTATCTTCAATGTGCACCAATGTGCGCTCCAATTCGTAGGAAGAAGATTCGCAATGGCAATGGCAATGAAAACCTTCGACTCCCCGAGGAAGTGTTGATGGCAATTGTTCGGCCATTACGCCAAAGCGTGTACCGGGAGCGCATGGGTTGTATAATTCAGTTTCCACCTCAGAATATTCGGGATTGATGCGAAGGCCACACGATATATGTTCTTTCCCGGTTTGTACCATGGGGTAAAGGCGATGAAACTGGGAGAGAGAGTTGAATGTAATATGGCTGCTGCATCGCATGATTTCCGGGAAGTCGGCTTCGGTATAGGCAGGAGAGTAAGTATGGGCTTTGCTTCCAAATTCCTCCAATGCCAAACGGGCTTCATAGACAGAGCTGGCCGTGGAATGCTCAATATACTCCCGGAAGATGGGAAATGAACGCCACATCGCAAACGATTTGAATGCCAATATTATCTCCACGTCGGCACGTTGTGCCACGCTTTTTATCAGCGAAAGGTTTTTTCGCAACAGTTCTTCTTCCATGATATAGCATGGGGTAGGAAATTGGTCGAAATCTATCATTGTATGTTGGTTATTGTTTTTTTCTAAATTTATTCTATTACTTTGAAACGCGCGAAGCGTAGAAGAAGTTGCTTTTCGCCTGCATTCCGGAAACGTATAGTAGCTTTGGCATTGTCGCCCTCACCTTCTACGCGCAACACCTCGCCTATGCCGAAACGCTCGTGTTCTATCAATTGTCCGGCATACAGTTTATTTCCGGAGGTAGGTGCACTTACCGGTACTTGTCTGGACGGGTTGCTTGGCGAGTATTGTTCTATTCGTCTTAAAGAGCGTTGAGTTCCCGTCGGAGATGGGCTTATCGGTCGGACGGAATTCCGGAAGTTTTGTGCAGCTTCGTCTATCTTATGACGTGCCAAGACGTCTTGTGGCAATCGAAGGAAACGCGTGTCAATGTCTTGCAGGAAGCGACTAGGTCTGCAGAAATCCATTTTCCCATAGCGGAAACGCGTTTTGGCATACGACAGGAAGCAATGCTCTTCGGCTCGAGTGATGGCTACGTAGAACAGACGTCGTTCTTCCTCCAATGCCCGGGGCGAGTTGCCCGACATTTCGCTGGGGAACAGGCCTTCTTCCATTCCTACGACAAATACATTTCTGAATTCCAATCCTTTGGCGGAGTGAACGGTCATCAATGTGACTTTTTCGTTATCCGAATTCTGGTCTGAATCCTGGTCGGTGAGCAGGGATACTTCCGACAAGAAGTCGCTTAATCTGATGCGGTCATCTCCTTCTTCCAGTCGCTGGGAGCAGAAGTCACTCATCCCGTTCAATAATTCGTCTACATTCTCTTTACGGCTGAGGTTCTCGGGCGAGTTGTCTTGCGTAATATCTTGGGCAATGCCCGATGCCTGTATGATTTCTAAGCCTGCTTCATAGGCGTTTTTCCGCGATATGCTTTCTTGGAAGCCCATTATCAATTCCTTGAAACCTTGGAGTTTGCCTACAGTCCCTTTATTCAACTCCAACCCGTATGACAATGGTTCGCATAATACCGACCAAAGGCTGACATTATGCCCGTTGGCGGCTGTGGTTATTTTGCCTATGGTGGTATTGCCAATGCTCCGGGCAGGATAATTGATGATGCGCTTGAAGGCTTCTTCATCATTCGGATTTATCACCAGACGGAAGTAGGCAATGACATCCTTTATCTCCTTCCGTTGATAAAAGGACATTCCTCCATAGATGCGATAGGGAATGCTTCGTTTACGCAAGGCTTCTTCAAAAATGCGGCTTTGCGCATTGGTGCGGTACAGCACGGCAAAGTCTGCCCACACATAGTGGTTGCGCCGCTTCAGCTCGCTTATTTTGTTGACCACAATGTCGCTTTCTTCTACATCGCTATAGGCTTGGAATACGCCGATGGGGTCTCCCTTCTCTTTTTCAGAAAATACCTCTTTGCGTATTTGCCATTGGTTTTTTTCTATCAGGCTGTTGGCCGCCGATACGATGGTTTGCGTAGAGCGGTAGTTCTGCTCCAGTTTGAAGACCTTGGTGTCGGGATATACTTTGGTGAAATACAGGATATTGTCGATATCTGCCCCACGGAAGGAGTATATACTTTGTGCATCATCGCCCACTACGCATACATGCCGCTGGCTTTGAGATAGTTGGAGCACAATGCTATGTTGTGCAAAATTGGTATCCTGATATTCGTCGACCAGAATGTAGCGGAATTGCTCCTGGTAGTGGGCAAGCACCTCCGGGTGGTCGCGGAAGAGGATGTAGGTGTAAATCAGCAGGTCATCAAAATCCATGGCATCTGCCTGGCGGCACCTGTCCCAATAGCGGCGGTAAATGTCGCGTATGGCGGGCATCTTCATGGCACAATCGCCCTCGTAGGCTTCCCGGTTGGCTGCATATCCGGCGGGGGCTACCAAGTGGTTTTTGGCATTGGAGATACGCCCTTGCACCACGCCTGGTTTGTAAGTCTTTTCATCCAACCCCATCTCTTTAATGATGCCTCTTATCAGGCTTTTGCTGTCTGCCGCATCGTAGATGGTGAATTGTGGAGAGAACCCCAATCGTCCGGCTTCGGCATGGAGTATACGCAGGAAGATGGAGTGGAAGGTACCCATCCATAAGCGGCGTGCGCGGTCTGCACCCACCTGCAGGGCGATGCGTTCTTTCATCTCGCGGGCAGCCTTGTTGGTAAAGGTCAGTGCCAGAATGTTCCATGGCTGGTAACCGTTTTCAAGCAGCCAGGCTATTTTATAGGTCAACACACGGGTCTTCCCCGAGCCGGCACCGGCAATCACCAGCGAGGGGCCGTCGTTGTAAAGCACGGCGGCGCGCTGGCCTTCATTCAGTTCGTTGAGGTAATCGGACATATATTGTTTTCTTATAGACAAGCATATAAACCGCCTGCAAAGATAATGCTCTGCCACCGAAATACGGCATGGGGCGGGGGATAAATTAAATGCTTTTACTGTATATCGAAAAATGTGTGCCTTGTTTAGACCGAATGACCGCCATATTTCACCTACTACTTGCATCATCCGCAAATATGTGAAACTCAATAGTATAGTACTTTATTTTTTCTTCACTAAAAATAAAGTGTTACTTTACTCCTAGTAAAGCATTGCTTTATTCCTAGTAAAGTATCGCTTTATTCCTAGTAAAGTATCGCTTTATTCCTAGTAAAGTAATACCGTTATTCCATAGGTTAAACAAAGGGTAGGGCTTTTATTCCTTTGGTGCGGATGTATTTTCTCCAAATCGTCTTTGCCGTGTGGCTTCGGCGTGAATATTATATAAAATAATGGTGATGAATCCGGGATTGTGGGACGTTTTTTGTAATATTGCAGCATTAATATTGTTGCGATAATAAGTTTACGTTATGAGAAAGTTGACACGTACATTGCTGATGCTTGGATGCTTCAGCCTATGCATAGGGGTTTGCGCAAATGCTTATGCACAAGATAACCAGCCCAATAAAGACGCCAAATATCTGGCGGGAGCCATACCCGAAGTGGATGGCAAAGTGGTGTTTACGAAGGAATACAGCATCCCCGGCATGACGCAAGAGGAGATATACACCCGTGTGCAGGGGTGGATGGAGGCCCGCCTGAAGAAGAACGAGAATAACAGCCGCGTGGTATACACCAACCCCGAAAAAGGACAGATTGTGGGAATGGGAGACGAATGGATAGTGTTCAGTTCCACAGCCCTGTCGCTGGACCGTACGCGCATACTTTACCAGCTCACCGCTACCTGCCAGTCCGAGCAATGCCAGCTTGAGGTGAGTAAAGTGCGCTTCATCTACCGCGAAGGAGAAGAACGCTATACGGCCGAAGAATGGATTACCGACAAGTATGCCTTGAACAAGTCGAAGACCAAACTTGTGCGCGGCCTAGCCAAATGGCGCAGAAAAACGGTGGACTTTGTAGATAATCTTGGTGTAGAACTGGCCGAGGCGCTTAGTGCATCGCCTACAGACAACGCCGGGCAAGAGCCCCGGCTGGCAAGCCAAGAAGAACCCTCCGCCGCCAGCAATGGCCCTGTGGTGATTGTGCCTAAGCAGCAAGTGATAACCACCGCGCCGCAACAGCAGGCACCGGTCGCCCAGGCAACAGCAGGCACTGGCAGCTACCGGGAGATTGCTCCTGCCGACTTGCCCGCCGATGCCATCCAGACGAGTGCCGGCAAGCTGGTCATCGTGATAGGCACCGACCCCTTCAACATGACGATGATGACGGCCAATGCCGGAGGCTCCATCGGCAAGATGGAGGGCAAACCTGTAGTGTTCAGTATCTTGTCGCCCGACCAACCTTGCGAACAATTGGAAGGGGCTGAAACATATACGGTGCGTTTTTACCCCAATGGGCAGAATGAACCAAGCATTGTTCTGGAGTGCAAGAAGATGCCCTCACCGGCTTCCGTTGAAGGTATGCCTAAGACATTTATAGGCGAGATAATTAAAGCAACCGTTAAATAAAAGCAGTAAATCAATGGATATTGAAGATGTTATCATAAAGGGAGTTGTCTTTAGAAAAGAAAAAGAAAAGCCCGGCAATGAGAATAAAATAAAGACCAAAGCCAAAAAGAAAAAGTATATTACCGGCCAGCACGGTTCGGGAGCAGCCAAGATGAAGGCTGAAATACGAAGGAAACGTGCCAACCGCCATAAAAAGTAAAGACTATCTTCATCCGTTTTCTTTAAATTCCGGATAAATAGCTTAACGGCAGATGCAGTATTTCCGCATCTGCCGTATTTTAATGATAAACACGTGTTGAAAAGAAGAATGGAAGAACGGGAACTCGCAGAAGGTTGTAAGCAAGGCGACAGGCTTGCCTACAAAGAACTGTACGAGCGTTACGCAGGGCGGATGCTTGGCGTATGCCTTCGCTATGCCGGCAATAGAGAAACGGCCGAAGACCTGATGCACGATGGCTTCCTGAAAATCTTTGCTTCTTTCGACAAGTTTTCATGGCGTGGCGAAGGGTCTTTGCGGGCTTGGATGGAGCGCATCATGGTTAATGTCGTATTGCAACATTTCCGGAGGAATGATGTGATGAACTATGCTGACGACCTTGATAATACGCCTAAAGCCTATGAAGAGCCTGACGCGTCCGACATCGACTTGATTCCGCAGGAAGAATTAATGAAGTATATAAGTGAACTGCCTGTAGGGTATCGCACGGTATTCAATCTGTATGTCGTTGAAGGAAAATCGCATAAGGAGATAGCCAGTTTGTTGGGCATTAATGAAAAATCATCCGCATCGCAATTGACACGTGCCAAGGCATCGCTTGCCACGAAGGTGCGGGAATGGATAAGAAAAAACGCTTAAATAATGGTGTGGATATGATGAAAGAGGAACCTTGGTTACAAAAGATACAGGAACGGCTTAAGGACTATTCGGAGCCAGTTCCGCCTTCCGGATGGCAAAGTTTGGAGAAGGACTTGCCTTTGCAAAGGCAAATGTATGCCAATGGGAGGGAAAGGCAACGCCTTATTACGCTGCGGCGCTATGCTATAGTAGGGGCTGCGGCAGTCCTGCTGGCGGCCATATCGTCGGTAAGCGTATGGCTGATGCACACCCCTGCGGTAGAAGGGTGGCAACAAGCCGTCTCGCCGGCTGCACTCGTGACCGTGCCTGACGTACTGCCTTCTTCCCCACTTCCTTCCAGTCAAGGTGAAGACATTGTTCCCGGTTTGCAGGCCAAGGCTTCACCCCGGCCGTCAACTTTGCTCGCGGCTGCTGACGATGCTGAAGTGGCGGAGAATGCATCTTCCGATACCGATATTCCCGAGTCTGGGAACGAAGAAACATACAACAACCGACAGACAGACAAGGCAGAGGCTGAAAACGGGAAGCGTGGAGCAGAACCCCGACGCCGGTCGTTGCCCCCTTCTTCCACAACAGATATGTTTGCAATGGTCAATGAGGCACCTAAACGCCGGGGGTGGTCGGTAGCACTATCCGTAGGCAATGTAGGCGGGGTAGGGAATATGGCGAATGACGGCGGTGGCACTCCCACCATGCAATCTTCTCCCAATGCTTATTTAGGCATTAACCTTTGTTCGGCCGATGCCATAGTGACTGTTCTTGAAGGGCGGGAAATATTGTATAAAGAAGGTATGCCTTATCTTGCGGAAAGCAGGCAGATTGCCCATATCGACCACCGGCTGCCGGTGAGCTTTGGAGTGACCTTCCGCAAAAATCTTCCGAAAGGCTTCTCAGTTGAAACGGGATTGGTTTATACACTGCTGGCTTCTGAAGTTACTTTTAATGGAAGCATGCAGCCTCTTGACCAAAAACTCCATTATTTAGGTATCCCCTTGCGTGCCAATTGGAACTTTTTGGAGTCTAAATCATTCACCTTGTACATGTCCGGTGGCGGGATGGTAGAGAAATGCCTTTATGGCAAAATAGGTAGCGATAAGGCAACAGTAGGTCCCTTGCAATTTTCAGCTTTAGCTTCTGTGGGTGCACAATACAACTTTAATCGCCGGGTGGGTATCTATGTAGAGCCTGGATTTGCCTATTTCTTTGATGATGGTTCTGATATTGAGACAATCAGAAAAGATAATCCTGCCAACTTCACATTGCAGGCAGGCATCCGGTTGACGTATTAGACTCCGTTTTTTGCAGATAGGCTGTAGCAAAAATGTGCTTTTTATCGGGAAGGTATTTGCATATATCAGGAAATGTTGTACCTTTGCACCGCTTTTCCAAGGAAGGGGTGAATGCTCATCCGATGGCGAAAGCAAAAACAAGGAGAGGTGCTCGAGTGGTTGAAGAGGCACGCCTGGAAAGCGTGTATACCCCTAAAGGGTATCACGAGTTCGAATCTCGTTCTCTCCGCAAAAAAAGAAAGCCCTTGAACTTATGGTTCAAGGGCTTTCTTTTTGGGTTAGTTATGCGGATGGTCGGCTTCAAAGCGTGCCATACGTTCTTCAAGTTGGGCATATTGGTGATCTTGAATGAATGAGGTGCAAGCTCGTAATCCTTGGCGGGCACTACCTGTGGTATCGAGTGAAATTGCACTTACTCCATAATACATCAATTCCTTTGCCAATTCGCCACTACTCATACCCGGATATCCTATAGTAAAATAGAAACCGTCGGCTACAGGTTCGTCCAGGTCTTTGTCATATGTCAGGTAAAAGCCGTGCCGCAGGAAAATGTCTTTAAGCTTCCGGGCGCGTTCGCCATATACCTTTACATCGTCCAAGAAATGATAAGTGCCATTGTTTGCCGCCTTCAGCATGGCCGCTAAGGCATATTGTGCCGAATGAGAAGTTCCGGACGATAAAGCATACAATACCCTATGGATAAATGCCGTACCGAAAGTAACGCCTCCATACCGATGGGTAAGTCCTGGATAAGTACGGTGGTATAATTTGTCTGAAATGCAACTTACCCCTATGCGTTGGCCTGCATAGCTAAATGCTTTTGAACCGGATATGAGTAATATCCACTGGTCCGTATAACGGGCGACACTAGGTTGGAAAGGCGGTGTAAAAGGTTTGCCAAGATCTTTACGGAAATCCATGGCAAAATAAGCCAAATCTTCCAGTACAATGGTATCATATTGGGTAGCAAGTTCGCCAATAACACGTAATTCTTCTTCCTTCAAACACATCCAGCTTGGATTATTGGGATTCGAGTAGATGATGGCGGCAATATTTCCATCTTTCAGATAACTTTCCAATTTTTCTTTTAAACGTGTGCCACGGTAGTCATATACGTCGAATGTTACATATTTGTATCCCATAACTATTAATTGCTGTTTTTGTACAGGGAAGCCGGGGTCAATGAAAAGCACAGTGTCTTTGTGCTCATTGCATTGACAACAGGTGAGGAAAGATGCAAAAGTGCCTTGCATGGAACCGGTTACAGGTACGCAACCTTCTGGGGAAACATCAACATCGATAAATGCCTTAATAAAGCGCGATGCTTCTTTCTTTAATTCAGGCAGGCCATTGATATCGGGGTATAAGCTTGCTATCCCGTGTTTTAAAGCCTCGATCTCTGCTTCGATTCCAATGGAAGAAGGTGGTAAGCCCGGAACTCCCATCTCCATTTTTATGAATTCTACGCCCGATTCGGCTTCTGCCTTAGCGGCGATGGCTTTTACTTCGCGGATAGTAGCCCGTGAGAAGTCTACTATATTAAACTCTTTAATTGTACGGTCTATCAAGTTCCGTTCGATAGGTGTATTTTTCATTTCGATGCTATTTTAGACATACAAAAGTACCGATTAATCTCTTATAATCAAGCTTATGATAAGAAAAAGATATTTTTTTTGCTTTTCTTATTGCAGAATAAATAAAAAGCATTACCTTTGCACCTGCAATCGAGAGAGAAAGCGATGAAAACTTGAAAAAATGGTGCGTTAGTTCAGCTGGTTAGAATACATGCCTGTCACGCATGGGGTCACGGGTTCGAGTCCCGTACGCA
>CALUJC010000058.1 GCA_944320865.1 uncultured Bacteroides sp.
GTTACGGTACGATTTTAAGATGGATTAAAGAGATTTGTAATCAGGGAGATAGCTTCGCTTGGGACAAGCCCCAAGCGAATCACTGGAAATCAAGCGGTTACCCGATAAGGATAACCGCTTTTTTCGTGTTTATGCGTTAGTTTTATCATGCAGAGTTAAACCAGGAGTTAAACCAGAATTCAGCATGAGTGAAACTATTAAAGTACTATGTTACAAGTACAAAACACTTAGTAATGGGGAACATCCTCTCATGATTCGTGTCTGTAAAGATGGGAAAAAGAAGTACCAAAGTCTGGGAATCTCTGTAAAAGCAGAGCAATGGGACTTTAAGAACACTGTGCATGAATAATCCCACACAAGAATCACGGCACTTTCATTTACACTTGGATATAAGAACCGGCATTGCCATTCCGGGCTGCCTAAGAGGCATTACCGGTTCATTCTTCATCCGCAGACGGCACGATGACAAGCTGTGCAAGAATGAAAATGTAAACATACTAAAAAATACGCTTTTTTCCGTTTCGAAATCCATAAAAGTTTACATGAAAAAAACTGTTGATTCTCTTTTCTTTACAGAAAAGCTTCTAATAAGCATTCATAACGTCCTATAATCCAACATGTTGCCGCAACAAGCATAACCTAGCTCCGTACCACCTCCGACTCTCCTCCGATACAAGTCCGACACAAGTCCGATAATCCATCGGCGTATTGGATCGGAGGTGGACCGTAGAAAATACGGACATGTCTGAAAGGAAATAGGGGGACAATAGCCTTTGAAATGAACAATTTTGTAAATATTCCTTTTTCGCACTAACTTTTTGGAAAGGGATGCTGTCCAAAGTCTAAATGAAAGAGCCGTGCACAAGAATCGCAATATTTTTCGTTTTATACAGTTATTTCCAGATAATTTCATTAACTTTGCGCCGCAAAACAAAGACAACATGCCTCTACACCTGTACATGCAGGCTACCAAGGAAGCATTGATGTCCGAATGTTTAACTTAAAAGCAAGTAAAAATGTTAAAAGAAAAAGCAGGCGAAACGGCCGGCAAAATTTGGAATGCCCTGAACGGCACCGAAGGGATGCCCGCCAAACAGCTGAAGAAAGCCACCAAACTGGTGGACAAGGATTTGTACTTAGGCCTCGGATGGTTGTTGAGAGAAGACAAAATCAACGCGGAAGAAGTAGAAGGCGATTGGTTCATCTCCCTGAAGTAAACCACGGAGAGGTGGAAAAGAAACCATAAAAAATGCGTTGGTACACGCCCTGTGTTACCAACGCATTTTTTTATATGTGCCCTTTTTCGTATCTTTGCAAAGGCAATACATCACAAAAGCTTATCAACCAACATAAAATGAAGAATATACGCAACTTTTGCATTATAGCCCACATCGACCATGGGAAATCGACTTTGGCCGACCGGTTGCTTGAATTTACCAACACTATACAAATCACCGAAGGACAAATGCTTGACGACATGGATCTTGAGCGAGAACGAGGCATCACAATCAAAAGCCATGCCATACAGATGGAGTATGTTCACAAAGGTGAAGAATACACACTCAACCTCATCGATACTCCGGGACACGTGGACTTTTCCTACGAAGTATCGCGCTCCATAGCTGCATGCGAGGGAGCATTGCTTGTGGTAGACGCCACCCAAGGCGTGCAGGCGCAAACCATCTCCAATCTTTATATGGCTTTAGAGCACGACTTGGAAATAATACCCGTCATCAACAAATGCGACATGCCTAGCGCCATGCCCGAAGAAGTAGAAGACGAAATTGTCGACCTCCTTGGGTGCAAGCACGAAGAAATCATACGTGCATCCGGGAAAACCGGCATGGGTGTAGAACAGATACTGGAAGCCGTAGTAGAACGTATTCCCCACCCTACGGGTGATGAAAACGCACCCTTGCAGGCACTCATATTCGATAGTGTGTTTAATTCTTTTCGGGGCATCATAGCTTACTTCAAGATTGAAAACGGCGTAATACGCAAAGGGGACAAAGTAAAATTCTTCAATACAGGCAAGGAATATGATGCCGATGAGATTGGCGTACTCAAGATGGATCTTATGCCACGACCCGAATTGCGCACAGGAGACGTGGGTTATATCATATCGGGCATCAAGACTTCAAGTGAGGTAAAGGTAGGCGATACCATCACTCATATTGCGCGCCCGTGCGAGCAAGCCATTGCCGGCTTCGAGGAAGTGAAGCCTATGGTGTTTGCGGGTGTATACCCCATTGAGGCAGAAGACTTTGAAGACTTGCGCTCTTCGCTCGAAAAACTCCAGCTCAATGATGCTTCGCTCACCTTCCAACCCGAAAGCTCGCTCGCGCTGGGATTCGGTTTCCGGTGCGGCTTCTTAGGTTTACTACACATGGAAATTGTGCAAGAGCGACTCGATCGAGAATTCAACATGAACGTTATCACCACGGTACCCAACGTATCATACTTGGTGTACGACAAGCAGGGGCACGTCACCGAAGTACATAACCCTGGTTCGATGCCCGACCCGACCCTCATCGACCACATTGAAGAGCCCTACATACGCGCTTCTGTCATTACTGCTACCACTTATATAGGTCCCATCATGACGCTATGCTTGGGCAAACGGGGCGAACTGGTAAAACAAGAATATATCTCGGGAAACCGCGTGGAGATATACTACGACCTTCCCTTGGGAGAAATCGTCATCGACTTCTATGACAAGCTCAAAAGCATCTCGAAAGGCTATGCTTCGTTCGATTACCATCCCAACGGGTTCCGCCCCTCGAAGCTCATCAAATTGGACATCCTGCTCAACGGAGAACCAGTGGATGCGCTCAGTACCCTCACCCACCAGGACAATGCCTATGAACTGGGGCGTCGTATGTGCGAGAAACTGAAAGAGCTCATTCCCCGCCAGCAATTCGAAATAGCCATACAGGCTGCCATCGGTGCAAAAATCATTGCACGTGAAACTATCAAAGCTGTACGCAAGGATGTTACCGCCAAGTGCTACGGAGGTGATGTAAGCCGTAAGCGCAAACTGCTCGAGAAACAAAAACGCGGCAAGAAACGCATGAAACAAATAGGAAACGTGGAAGTACCCCAAAAAGCTTTCCTCGCCGTATTGAAGTTGGATTGACCAACCCAGCCACTAAGGGACGAGGTCCTTACTCGGTAAGAACCTCGTTTCCATCTTCGGTGATGAGTATCATGCTCTCCCATTGAGCGGAAGGAAGTCCGTCATCGGTGCACACCGTCCACCCGTCAGCTTCGTCAACAAACACCTCATAACGCCCCATGTTTATCATCGGTTCAATGGTAAAGGTCATGCCAGGTACAATGAGCATGCCTGTGCCTCGGCGTCCAAAGTGCTCCACATCGGGTTCTTCATGAAACTTGATGCCACACCCATGCCCGCACAAATCGCGTACCACGCTATAACCGTTTTTTTCAGCATGTTCTTGTATGGCTGCCCCCACATCGCCGAGACGCGCCCAAGGCTTGGCGGTTCGCACGCCAATGTCTCTGCATTCGCGCGTTACCTCCACAAGGCGGCGCATCTCGGGACTCACATTGCCTATGAGGAACATGCGTGAGGCATCAGCAAAATATCCCTTGTAAATGGTGGACACGTCCACGTTGATGATATCCCCATCCTTGAGCTTCTCGTTGGGGTTAGGAATGCCATGGCATACCACATCGTTGATGCTGGTGCATACGCTCTTCGGGAAACCTTCGTAAAGGAAGGGAGCAGGAATGGCATCATGGTCAGTGGTAAAGGCGTATACCAAATGATCGATGTCGGCCGTGCTCATGCCTTCTCGGATATTCTGCGCCACATAGTCGAGCAAAGCAGTATTGATGGCACACGCAGCACGTATGCCCTCCAACTGTTGGGGAGTGCGCAACACCGAGCGGGGAGGCAACTTCACCCCCTCGCGCTTGAAGTGCTGCACTTGCTGTTCTATTTCATCGGAGTACATTTTTGGGGTGTACCTGCCCACGTTATGAAATCTTTTCATCGTGTGTAAAAGTATTAACCACACGCAAAGATACGCATTATTCTTTAGAAAGACAGGTAAGACCGAGCGTTATTATACGTAATGTCCTCTACCATCCGCCCCAAGCGCGGAAGCCAGGAGGCAGGTAGCTCGCCCTTCTCCACATCCTCTCCCAAGAGGTTGCACAAGATACGCCTGAAATACTCGTGCCGAGGGTATGACAAGAATGAGCGCGAATCGGTGAGCATGCCCACAAACCTACTGAGTAATCCTTGCATAGAAAGCACGTTGAGTTGGCGCTCAATACCATCCTTCTGGTCGAGGAACCACCAGGCGGCCCCGTATTGCATCTTACCGGGCACGCTGCCATCCTGGAAATTCCCCAGCATGGCAGCCACCATGGTGCTTGCCGAAGGATTAAGATTATACACGATGGTCTTTGCCAGATGTCCCCTGCGGTCAAGAGTGTCGAAGAAGGCCGACATCTCGCGAGCGGTATGCCATTCGCCTATCGAGTCGCACCCCGCATCAGGGCCATAACTTTGATACATCTGCGTACGATTATTACGCAAGGCGCCGAAGTGGTATTGTTGCGTCCAGCCTCGCTCCCAATCCATCTCAGCCAGCTCTACGAGCATGGCCGATTTGAACTTGCTTGCTTCTTCCAATGTAAGGGTAGCTCCGCCAAAGGCTTTGAGAAAGATACAGCGCACCTCACTATCGGTGTAAGCATCGGCATAGAAACGATCAATCCCGTGGTCGGACAAACGGCATCCTTGCTCGTGAAAAAATCCGTGGCGGAGGCGCAAGGCCTTGAGCAAATCGTCATAAGTACTGATATCCATTCCGCTTGCTCCAGCAAGTTTGCCTATGTAAGAGCGGAAAGCCCGCACATCTTCTATCGCCAACGCCTTGTCTGGGCGCCAAGCGGGTAGCATTTTGATTTCAAAGCCGCTTTCACGGGTGCGGATGTGGTGTTCAAGAGTATCCACAGGGTCATCGGTGGTACATACCGCCTCCACATGGTACCGACGCATAAAGCCTCGCGCAGTATATCCAGGTTGACGCAAAAGGTCATTGCACGCCTCATAAATATCGCGTGCCGTATCAGGTGTGAGCAAGGTGTCGATGCCAAAGGCAGTTTTCAACTCGAGGCATGTCCAGTGAAACAAAGGGTTGCGCAGGGTGTAGGGCACGGTTTCCGCCCATTTTTCAAATTTTTCCCAATCTGTGGCTTGTCCGGTGATGTAGTATTCGGACACACCGTTGGCACGCATTGCCCTCCACTTATAATGGTCTCCGCCCAGCCAAAGCTCGGTAATAGAGCGGAAGCGGTAATCATCGGCCACCATGCGCGGGTCAAGATGGCAATGGTAATCGATGATGGGCATCCGTTCGGCATGCCCATGGTACAACTTGCGTGCGGCTTCGGAGTGAAGCAGAAAGTTTTCGCCTAAAAATGTTCCCATCACTATTAAAATATATTATATGTGTGTTTATTATTTGATAAAGATACATTCGTAATGCCCGTTTTCCCTATGCTCCCCCGTCTTACGGTATTCGTTATCGAGCACGAAGTAAACAAAAAAGAGGCTATCTTTTGTCTTTTCCTTTTTTTCGCCTTTCCCAGTACCAGTTTTAGCCTTCCGCAGCTCGGAGTATGAAGGTGGTGGCGCCAATGGTTACTATCGCCCCGTCTTCTATGCGGATACGGTCTTTATCGCCCAGAATTTCATTGTTCAGGAAGGTACCTGTCAAACTAGGTGCGTCGCGCAAGGTGTAGAGCGTTTCTCCCAGCTTGTTGCGCCGCACATTGATGATACAATGTCGGCGATCCATGCTCATGTCTGAAGTCTCAATAGGTACATCGACCCGGGTACCTACGGAGTGCCTCCCAATGACGTTATCCCCCTCATGAAGAGGCAGCACTTGCTTGAAGCCGAACACATTTTCTATCACGGTGATGCTTCCCCACTCCTCACGGAAGGCCTGCTCATCTAATTTTTCCTCCTTGCGGGCGGCTTGCATTCTGGCCTTGATCAAACGTATGGCGAATTGCTTTCCGCAATGCCCGCATTCGAAGACAAGCGACTGGCCTTCTTCATACTTTGTTTCATCAAATGTCAGATAGTTTTCGCACTTGGGGCAACGGATACGTTTCATCGGTGGTGAAGAAGAGTAGTGGTGGATAACACAATATTATTTATATCAACGTTTCAATACCCACGCGTCTTTAAAAGTGCCGGCCTCGCGCAGGGTTCCTATGTAGTGGTAGGCTTCGGCTTCAGTGGCACATGATTTGATGCATACGCGCTTCTTCCCGTCGGCTATGATGGCGTGCGCATGGGCATAACCTTCACCCACGAGGCGGCTTGCCATTTGGCGGGCATCACCTGCCGTAGACATGCTGGCCACAATGACGTGGTAGTGCTTGGACATCACATCATCCGTCTGCGGTGCTTTCGCACTTGAGGCGGCTTTGGCTGGATGCGCCTGTCGGTGTACATGGGCGGCTATTTCCACTTTGGAAGTTTCCACCACTTGTCCTACGCTGGCAAGTATCTTGACACTATCTTTGTCAGAGATTGCCTCTGCCTCGCGGAGGGAATGACTTTTCATCCCTATGGGGGTGATGGCCAGCGATTGTTGTTCGAATTGCTTGAAAATGTCTTCCGGAAGCAGACGGGCGTAGTTTCCTTTCACCACTTCAGTGTTCTCAATTGGGGTGGGAATGAAGAAACACAAGGCCATCACGGCCACCACAAGCAGGGCGTTGAGCAGGCGTACGGGCTTGACTTTGAGGCGTGCAGCCAACCTTCCAGCTGAGCGATGCATGTATGTGCGCGGTGTATCAGTGTTTGCAGGCACGGAGTTGCTCTGCACGGGAGTGGGCAGAACTTTCAATTCCAACATCTCAAAACTCCCCAAACCATACAGGGCGGGAGCCTCCAAGTGGTTATCGAAGGGGGTGAAGCTATATACGTCCCGCAGAGAATAACGCAACTCACCGATGCGTCCCACCACCACCCTGCCTGCGTCGTGCAGGGCAGAAAGGAGTTGCTCTACATCGCGCTCCACCACATTCAACGCTTGGGCAAAGCTTACGCCCTCCACCTGCATGTACGATTGCACCAGCACCCCGTCGTTTATCTTCAAGCGAGGATTGAAAGCAATGATGCGCGTGGGGGGCAGGAAGCGGTTTTCGGCTTCAATTCTCCGCGCGGGGGTGTAGTGTGCGATGAACCCGCCCAAACCAGGCACAATGACACAATCATTTTCCCCCAACAACCATTCTATATGTCGGGCCAAATTTTCAATCATGTGGCAAAAGTAACAGAAATATTCTTAATATGCTAACTTGCGGGATGTTTTTTCCATCTTTTTGCCTTACCTTTGCAAAATGAATTTTATGCATTATTATCGCATAAATTATCATTTATACTTATGAACCAAGAACAACCACAAGACACCATCTGCGCCATAGCCACCGCACAGGGAGGTGCCATCGGGCTAATCCGCGTATCGGGTCCCGAAGCCATCGGCATCACCGACTGCATTTTCACGCCCGCAGGAGAACCCGTCAAGCCGCTGACCGCACGTCCCGCCTATACCCTCACCTTCGGTCACATCAAGAATGCGGAGGGAGAAATAGTGGACGAGGTACTCGTATCCCTTTTCCGCGCGCCCCGTTCATACACGGGCGAGGATGCCACGGAAATTTCTTGCCACGGTTCACCCTACATCCTCGGACGGGTAATGCAGCTGCTTATTGACCATGGGTGCCGCCCGGCGCGCCCGGGAGAGTACACTCAACGCGCCTTTTTAAATGGGAAAATGGACCTGAGCCAAGCAGAGGCCGTGGCCGACCTTATCGCCTCGACCTCCGCAGCACAACACCGGCTGGCCATGAACCAGATGAGGGGCGCTTTCAGCCAGGAGCTGGGAAAGCTGCGCGACGAGCTTTTGCACCTCACTTCGCTCATGGAACTGGAACTCGATTTCAGCGACCACGAGGAGCTGGAGTTTGCCCCACGCACCGAACTGCAAGCCCTGTCGGGGCGGATAGAGAGGCTGATAAGCCGGCTGGTGGATTCGTTTGCCACGGGCAATGCCCTAAAGAACGGCATCCCTGTGGCTATCGTGGGCGAAACCAACGCCGGAAAGTCCACCCTGCTCAACGCGTTGGTTGGCGAAGAACGCTCCATCGTGAGCGACATACACGGCACCACGCGCGACGTGATAGAAGACACCATCCAGCTGGGCGGTGCCACCTTCCGCTTCATTGACACCGCCGGCATCCGAAACACGACCGATGCCATCGAAGTCCTCGGCATCGAGCGCAGCTTCCAAGCCATCCGCAAGGCCGATATCGTACTCTGGGTCATCGACCAGACCGAAGCGAAGAAGCAAATCGCTTCCCTCTCCGGCAAAGTGATTCCCTTATGCGAAGGCAAGCGGCTCATCCTCGTCCTCAACAAAAGCGACCTAGGCACACCGGACACCGACGTCAGCACCGCAGGTTTTCCACCGGGCACACAGACCATTCGCCTCTCCGCCAAAAACAAGGCTGAACTTGACAAGCTTCAAGTCATGCTGGTAGAGGCCGCCCGCTTACCAGCCATATCTTCCGGTGACATCATTGTGACCAACGCGCGCCACTATGAGGCCCTTGTCCGCGCCCTCGAAGCCATCCGCCGCGTGCAGAAAGGGTTGGTCTCGGGACTTCCAGGTGACCTTGTAGCGCAGGATCTGCGCGAATGTCTGTTTCACCTTGCGGACATCATAGGACAGGTAACAAATGGCGAGGTGCTTGATAATATATTCGAGCATTTCTGCATCGGTAAGTAAATACTTGATTATCAAATAGTTAAATTGATTATAATCGATTAATATGGCGCTCTTTACGGGCGCCTTTTTTGTTGCTCAAGTA
>CALUJC010000059.1 GCA_944320865.1 uncultured Bacteroides sp.
GCGGCAATAGCTCAGTTGGTAGAGCACGACCTTGCCAAGGTCGGGGTCGCGAGTTCGAGTCTCGTTTGCCGCTCAAAAAAATGAAACAGAGGCTGTCTCAAACTTGTTTTGAGACAGCCTCTGTTTTTTTCAGGTTTAATTTTCAAACTTGAGAGCTTCGTTGACTACGCACAAATTTTAGAAAGCCTTTTCCTTACCCCATCCTATTAAGACTTTATCGCAGAAATAAAGATATTAGTTCACCCTGCAACTATCACAAATTATAAGTTTTAATACCTATACACATTTCAAATCATCACAAAAACAGCGACAAAACAGTATAATTTATCACATCACAGCAAATTAAAACTGGTTTTCTCTACAAATAAACCAATAGACGATTGCTATTTGAAAGTAAAACATTATTTTTGCAAACAAATTGAATAATTAATCAATTAATCAATTAACAAAAGAAAGTTATAAGGAATAATTGTTATACTTTTGACATAAACATGAAAAAGAAAACGGACTTTCACAGACAGGGCCTTTATCATCCGGCTAACGAACATGACGCTTGTGGCGTAGGTATGATTGTCAACATCCACGGAAACAAATCGCATGAACTGGTGGATGCTGCTTTAAAGGTACTGGAAAACATGAAACATCGCGGAGCAGAAGGAGCAGATAACAAAACCGGAGATGGTGCAGGAATTATGGTGCAAATCCCCCACGAATTTATTTTATTACAAGGCATTCCTGTGCCAGAGAAAGGTAAATACGGAACAGGGCTTGTGTTCTTACCGAAAGATAAGAACGAACAAGCAGAAATACTCCGTATCATGATTGAGGAAATAGAACGCGAAGGACTCTCACTGATGCATATGCGTTCAGTACCTGTAAACTCTACCATTTTAGGTAAAAGTGCCTTAGAGACGGAACCAGATATCAAACAAGTATTTGTTACTGGAACTTCTGCTACCTGTCTGGAAAACTTGGAGCGTACCCTTTATGTGATCCGTAAAAAGATTGAAAAGCGTGTAACACACAGAGATTTCTATATTGTGTCGTTGTCAAGCAAGAACATTATATATAAAGGTATGCTGTCATCGGTACAAGTACGCGAATATTTTAGCGACTTGACACAACCTTACTTTACCAGTGGACTTGCTATTGTCCATTCACGCTTCAGTACAAATACATTTCCCACATGGAGCCTGGCACAACCTTTCCGTCTGTTGGCACACAATGGAGAAATCAACACTATCCGTGGAAACCGAAGTTGGATGGAAGCAAGAGAAAGCGTACTTTCTACCCCGCAACTTGGTGATGTTAAAAGCATCTGCCCCATCTTACAATCAGGCATGAGCGACAGCGCATCGCTGGATAACGCATTGGAGTTCTTTGTCATGTCAGGATTGAGTTTGCCACATGCCATGGCTATGCTGATACCCGAATCGTTTAACGACAAAAATCCCATCAGTGAAGACTTGAAGGCATTCTATGAATATCATTCTATCCTAATGGAACCGTGGGACGGGCCTGCTGCATTGCTATTCAGCGATGGACGGTATGCTGGTGGCATGCTCGATCGCAATGGCTTACGCCCTGCCCGATACCTGATTACGAAAAACGACATGATGGTGGTGGCCAGCGAGGCAGGTGTAATTAACTTCGAGCCAGAAAACATCAAGGAAAAAGGACGGTTACAGCCAGGGAAGATATTAATGATAGATACACAGGAAGGGCACATCTACTACGATGGCGAATTGAAAAAACAGCTGGCAGCAGCCAAGCCTTACCGCCAGTGGCTGTCCGCCAACCGGATTGAGTTAGATGCCTTGAGAAGCGGGCGTAAAATTGAAAATACCGTGCCTGACTACAACCGTAAGCTAAGAGCCTTCGGTTATACCCGTGAAGATATTGAACGCACCATCGTTCCCATGTGTACAGCTGGAGCAGAACCTACCGCATCTATGGGCAATGATACACCACTTGCTGTATTGTCAGATAAACCACAATTGCTTTATAACTATTTCCGTCAACAATTCGCACAAGTAACTAATCCTCCCATCGATCCCATCCGTGAAGAATTGATAATGTCATTGACTGAATATATCGGTGCTGTAGGCAACAACATATTGCTGCCGGACGAAAGTCATTGTAAAATGGTTAGACTCCCCCACCCGATATTAACTAATACACAACTGGATATTCTGTGCAATATCCGCTACAAAGGTTTCAAAACGGTAAAGCTCTCTACATTATTTAAAGTAAGTGAAGGTAAAGCGGGATTGCAAGAAGCCCTAACTACTTTATGTAAACAGGCTGAAGCATCGGTAGCAGAAGGAGTAAACTACATTATTCTATCTGACCGAGATATTGATTCCGACCATGCAGCCATTCCATCTTTACTTGCTGTCAGTGCCGTACATCATCATTTAATCAAAGTACAAAAACGTGTACAAACAGCCTTGGTGGTTGAAAGCGGAGAAATCCGCGAAGTAATGCATGCCGCCTTACTGCTGGGTTATGGAGCAAGTGCCATCAATCCATACATGGCATTTGCCATTTTGAATAGCTTAACTCAAAAGGGAGATGTACAATTGAATTATGAAACTGCTGAAAAGAACTACATCAAAGCAATATGTAAAGGCTTGTATAAGATTATGAGTAAAATGGGCATCAGCACCATCCGCTCATATCGTGGAGCAAAGATATTCGAAGCTATTGGCGTAAATGGAGAACTATTGAAAAACTATTTCGGTACTCCCCAATCTTCTATCGGAGGCATACGCTTGGAAGAAATAGCTAAAGATTATATTGCATTCCATGATGCAGGTTTCATACCGGGAGAGGTCGGAGATTTGTTACCTCATATAGGACAATTTTCCTTCCGCAAAGATGGAGAAAAGCATGCTTGGAATCCGGATACCATCAGTACTTTACAATTAGCAACCCATTTAGGAAGTTATGCAAAGTTTAAAGAGTTTACGGCAAAGGTTGACAGAAAAGAGTCACCTCTCTTTTTGCGCGACTTCTTCCGATTCAAAAAGAATCCGATTCCCATCGAACAGGTTGAACCGGTGGAAGAGATTGTAAAGCATTTCGTCACTGGTGCCATTTCGTTTGGGGCTATCAGTAAGGAAGCGCACGAAGCGCTGGCACTGGCCATGAATAAGCTAGGCAGCCGCAGCAATACTGGAGAAGGGGGCGAGGATTCCGACCGTTTCCATGAAACATACGATGGTGTTTCCCTGTGCAGCAAGACCAAACAAGTAGCATCCGGGCGTTTTGGTGTGACAACCGAATACCTTGTAAACGCCGAAGAGATTCAAATCAAAATAGCCCAAGGTGCCAAACCTGGTGAAGGAGGCCAGCTGCCCGGTTTCAAAGTCAACGAAGTGATAGCCCGTACCCGACATTCCATTCCGGGCATCTCGCTTATTTCACCTCCACCACATCATGATATCTACTCCATCGAAGATTTGGCGCAACTGATATTCGATCTTAAAAACGTAAACCCGCATGCTCGAATCAGTGTCAAACTGGTTGCAGAAAGTGGCGTTGGTACAATTGCTGCAGGCGTGGCAAAAGCAAAAGCGGACTTGATAGTCATCTCCGGCGCAGAAGGTGGCACGGGCGCTTCACCTGCTTCTTCCATGCGGTATGCCGGTATTGCACCGGAAATAGGTCTGAGTGAAACTCAACAAACGTTAATCTTGAACGGTTTACGTGGACAAGTACGCTTACAAACTGATGGACAGTTGAAAACCGGACACGATGTAATCAGCATGGCGTTATTGGGAGCTGAGGAATTTGCCTTCGGTACAACAGCCTTGATTGTATTGGGATGCGTCATGATGCGCAAGTGCCATACCAATACTTGCCCGGTAGGCGTTGCCACCCAAGACCCCAAGTTGCGGGCGCACTTTCGCGGGCACTATGAGTATGTGGTGAATTATTTCCGTTTCCTTGCACAAGAAGTACGTGAATATCTGGCAGAAATGGGCTTCAGACGATTGGACGACATTGTAGGACGTACGGACCTCATTGAGCTTAAAGAAGCTCCCCACGGCACTAAAGCGTCACTACTCAATTTTAGTCGGCTACTCCACCAGGTAGGCAATGGCAATGCGTTACATAACATCAGCGAGCAAAAACATGACATTGGTAATGTATTGGACGTAAATATAATTGCCGCCGCAAAAGAAGCAATAGAAAGACAGAAGGAAATATCCTTAGAGTATGCCATTGCCAACACTGACCGCTCTGTAGGTGCTATGCTTTCGGGAATCATCGCTTCCAAGTACGGACAAAACGGTTTGCCCGACCGCACGCTCCAAATCAAATTCAAAGGTTCGGCAGGGCAAAGTTTCGGAGCATTTCTGGCACACGGCATCAGTTTTAAACTGGAAGGAGAAGCTAATGATTATCTTGGAAAAGGATTGAGCGGTGGGCATATATCTGTACAGCCACCTGTACGCAGCGGATTTGCTGCTGAAGACAACACCATTGCCGGCAATACCTTGCTTTACGGAGCCACCAGTGGAGAAGTTTACATCAACGGCCGCGTAGGCGAACGTTTTGCTGTACGAAACTCCGGAGCTATTGCCGTAGTGGAAGGCGTAGGCGACCATTGCTGCGAATACATGACCGGCGGACGAGTGGTAGTACTTGGCGAGACCGGACGCAACTTCGCCGCTGGCATGAGTGGAGGTGTAGCTTATGTATGGGACAAGAAACATAATTTCGATTATTTCTGTAACATGGACATGGTGGAACTTTCCCTTCTGGAGGACGCATCCGCACGTAAAGAGCTGCACGAACTGATTCGTCAACACTATCTCTACACCGGTTCTGAACTGGCACGCACCATGCTCGATAACTGGAGCCGTTACCTTGAAGAGTTTATTCAAGTAACCCCCATCGAATATAAGAAAGTACTTGCCGAAGAACAAATGCGCAAATTGCAGGAAAAGATAGCCGAAGTGCAAAGAGATTATTAACAGAATATCAACCTATGAAGCAAAATATCAGAAAATGGGAAACCCGAAAGCTTTTCTAACCATACCGCGCCAGGAAGCCGGCTACCGGCCAATACACGACCGCATCAACGACTTTAGTGAAGTAGAACAAACCCTCAATACTGGCGAACGTAAACTTCAAGCTTCACGTTGCATGGATTGTGGTGTACCTTTCTGCCACTGGGCATGCCCGCTGGGCAACCGTCCGCCCGAATTTCAAGATGCCCTATACAAAGGCAAATGGCAGGAAGCCTACGAGATATTATCGCAAACTAACGACTTCCCCGAATTTACTGGCAGAGTTTGCCCGGCTTTATGTGAGAAGAGCTGTGTGCTTAAACTCAGTATCGACGCGCCCGTCACCATCCGCGAAGACGAAGCTGCCATTATCGAAGCAGCTTTCCGAGAGGGCTATGTAAAGCCGCGCTACTATAAGCGAAACGGAAAGTCGGTGGCCGTTATCGGCTCCGGCCCTGCAGGACTGGCGGCAGCAAACCAACTCAACCGCATGGGGTATGAAGTGACTGTGTACGAAAAACAGGAATACATCGGCGGACTGCTGCGCTTCGGAATACCGAATTTTAAGCTGAACAAACCCATCATCGACCGGCGCATACGGGTAATGGAAGCAGAAGGCATCCATTTCCAAACTCAGGCAGAAATAGATTTGACCAACCTGCCCACCGGATATGATGCCTATTGCATCTGTACCGGCACGCCGCAGGCACGTGACCTCAACATTCCCGGACGTGACTTGCAAGGCATTTATTTCGCCATGGACATGCTAGCCCAGCAAAACCGCATGCTTGCGGGACAGACATTCAGCAAAGAAGAACGCATCTCGGCCAAGGGCAAGCATGTGCTCGTCATCGGTGGTGGAGATACAGGTAGCGATTGCATCGGCACGGCCAACCGTCAAGGCGCACTCGACGTGACGCAGATAGAAATCATGCCGCAACCGCCTGTAGGAAACAATCCGGCTACCCCCTGGCCGCAATGGCCCCTCGTCTTAAAGACAAGCAGCAGCCATGAAGAAGGATGCATACGCCGTTGGAGCCTGACCTCCAACCGCTTCATAGGCAGGAACGGGCATGTATGCGGCGTTGAGGTAGAAGAAGTAGAATGGATACCCGGTCAGGATGGAGGCCGCCCTACAATGAAGCCTACGGGCAAAAAAGAAGTCTTGAAAGCCGATCTTGTCCTACTTGCCATGGGATTCCTGAAACCTCAACTGCCTGTCTTGCCTGCAAACGCCTTTATAGCCGGCGACGCTGCCACAGGTCCCAGTCTTGTAGTGAAATGCATCGCAGCAGGAAGGCAAGCCGCAATCCAAATAGACACTTATCTGAAACAATCTGTACAAACCAACTAAATACGCCAAACAACATGTGTGGAATAGTAGCCATTTTCAATATCAAGCAGCAGACCGCTGAACTGAGGGCCAAGGCACTCGCCATGGCTAAAAAAATTCGCCACCGGGGTCCGGATTGGAGCGGCATTTATTGCGGAGGCAGCGCCATCTTGGCCCACGAGCGTCTTTCCATTGTCGACCCGCAAAGTGGAGGGCAACCCCTATACTCGCCCGACAGGAAGCAAATATTGGCCGTGAACGGAGAAATATACAACCACCGGGAAATACGCGGGAAATACGCCGATTACCCCTTCAGCACAGGCAGTGACTGTGAAACGATTCTTGCCCTCTACCAAAAACACGGCATACACTTTCTGGAAGAACTGAACGGCATCTTCGCCTTTGCCCTCTACGACGAGGCACGCGATGAATTCCTTATAGCCCGCGACCCTATAGGCGTTATTCCCCTCTACATAGGCTACGACGAAGACGGCACCGTCTATTGTGCCAGCGAGCTGAAAGCCCTTGAAGGCTTCTGCGACCGCTATGAACCTTTCTTGCCCGGACATTATTATTGGAGCCGGGAAGGAAAAATGACCCGCTGGTACCAACGGGACTGGATGGACTACGAAGCTGTACGGAACAACCCGGCATCGGTGACCAACCTGCGCGAAGCACTGGAAGCCGCCGTGCGCCGCCAGTTGATGAGCGATGTGCCTTACGGCGTGCTATTATCCGGCGGGCTGGACAGTTCGGTCATCTCCGCCATTGCCAAGAAGTATGCCGACCGCCGCATTGAGACCGACGGGCAACAGGCTGCCTGGTGGCCGCAACTACACTCCTTCGCCATCGGGCTGAAAGGCGCGCCCGACCTTGCCAAGGCACGCGAAGTGGCCGAATTCATAGGCACCGTCCACCACGAAATCAACTACACCATACAAGAAGGGCTCGATGCCGTGCGCGACGTCATCTACTACATCGAGACCTACGACGTAACCACCGTGCGCGCCTCTACGCCGATGTATCTTCTGGCACGCGTCATCAAGTCGATGGGCATCAAGATGGTGCTTAGCGGTGAAGGGGCGGACGAGGTGTTCG
>CALUJC010000060.1 GCA_944320865.1 uncultured Bacteroides sp.
CTTTCTTCTTCAGTGGGGCAGGCTCCATAGCCATGCGTGAATCCCATGCAGCCCATGCCGACTGCCGAGACTTCCAAGTTTCTTAGTTTTCTTGTCTTCATACTGTTTTATTTTTAATCATGTATCTTATGTAATCCGATGCCTTTCACCGTAGGCAAGTCCATATCATCGTAAATCGGACTTTTCCCCGTGTCCAGTCCGGCAATAGCTTGCATTTCTTGTTCGGTCAATGTGAAATCAAAAATAGAAAAGTTCTCTATCATCCGTTCCTTGCGTACCGTCTTGGGGATGACCACCACATTGCGTTGGTTCAGCCAGCGAAGGACAATCTGACCGACTGTCCGTCCATGCTTTTCGGCAATGGCTTTCAGCACGGGATTGTTCCAGATGTCGTTCTGCCCTTCGGCAAAAGGTGCCCATGCCTCGTGCTGTATGCCTTCGCATTGCAAGAACTTGTTGGCGGCCCGCTGCTGGAAGAACGGGTGCGTCTCCAACTGGTTGACGGCGGGTTTCACCTCGTTGTGCAGGAAAAGGTCTTGCAGGCGTTCGTTCGAGAAGCTGGTCACGCCGATGGCACGGATGCGTCCCTCCTTGTAAAGCCGCTCGCAGGCTCTCCATGCGGCATAATAGTTGCCGTAGGGCTTGTGCAGCAGGTAGAGGTCGATGTAGTCCAGCCCGAGCAACTTCATGGACTTGTCGAAAGCTCGGAGCGCATCGTCATATTCATAGTCCTGCACCCATAGTTTGGTAGTGACGAATACCTCTTCCCGTTTCAGTCCGCTGTGCCGGATGGCATTGCCCACTTGTTCTTCATTGAAATAGGAGGCAGCCGTGTCTATCATCCGGTAACCTGTTTCGAATGCTTCGCTTACCACGCGCTCGGTGTCTTCTGCTGGAATTTGGAACACGCCGAAGCCAATGGCCGGCATCATGACACCATTGTTCAGTCTTGTCTCTTTCATGTCAAGTATCTTTTGGTTGATGCTGCAAAATTACGCGGTGGCGAGCAGAAAAGCGTTACACAATGCGTCGGGATATTTTCACGATTCGTGGATTTTGCCTACTTTCGCGTACACCTTTAAAGTAAATGAATGATGGATCAGAATGTACAGGATAAAATCGTATTCCTCGACTCGTTGTCAGATTATCAGTTTGCCAAGTATCCCTTCCATGTGCTGCATATCCTTTGCATGGGGGGCAACATGAGCTTTACTTTCCAAGAGGTACGTTACAATATCGTGCCGGGAGATTACGTCATCTTGCCCAATCCGTCGTTGGCATCGGCGTTTTCCCAATCAGTCGATTTCGAGGGTGTGATTCTTTGCTTGTCCGAGCCGTTTATCACTTCGATGGCCATCCAAAGCAACTACGGCATTATCGGCCACATGTCTTTATTGCTGAATCCGGTAATGAAGTTGTCTGCCCATGATTATCGCGTTTGTTTGGAGGATATGTGGAGGCTTCGTGAACGGCTGGGCGAGACTCGCCATTTGTTTCAGGAAGAAATGCTGGGGCATCTGCTGCTGGTCCATGTGCTCGACCTTTATGATATCCATGCCCGTTGCCAAGCCGAGCATAACGTCTCTGAACGCAATGGCGACTTGCTGCGGCGGTTTGTGGAGTTGCTCTACCACCGGGAGTACATCCGGAGCCGCAGCCTTACACATTATGCCTCCCGGCTTTGCATCACTCCCCACTACCTGACGGAGGTCTGCAAGAAGGTGAGCGGCAAGCCCGCCACCTACTGGATAGACCGCTTCACCACCCACGAGATAGCACGCCTGCTGCTCCAAAAAGACATCCCGCTGAAGGAAATTGCCGACCGGATGAATTTCTCGTCGCTCTCTCATTTCAGCCTTTATGTGCAGAAGCAGCTGGGCATGTCGCCGTCGGTGTACCGGAACCGGGCTGTCGGGAAGTCTTAGCTTGTAGCTGGTGGGATGAGGCGTTGGTGTCAGTAGGGGGAGGCATCATTCCGGTACTGCGCCGGCGACACCCCGCACTCCCGCTTGAAGAACTTCCCGAAGGCCGACTGGTCGCTGAAGCCCAGCATCTCGGCCACCTGCTGCACGGAGAGGGACGGATTGCGCAGGCAGACTTTAGCTTCACGGACAAGCAGGGACGTCAGGATGCTGCCTGCCGTGCGTCCGCGTGTCCGCTTCAGGGTGGCGGAGAGGGTGTCGGGCGAGACGCCTATCTGCCGGGCGTACCACGACACTTCGTGCTGCTCGCGGCAATGGGTTTGGGCCAGGTAGAAGAAGTGCGAGGTGATGTCGTGCCAATGCGCGTCGCCCACCGTGCGCCGGTGCTGGTTCTGCCGGTAGAAGGTGTTCCACATCTCGTATTGCCAGGCGCAGGCCAAGGCTTGTAATTGTTCGCGGAGGAAAGGTCTCCTTTCCCCTGCCAGCAGGTCGTAAATCAACTCGGACAGCAGCCGGACACGACGGGCGGTGGCCTCGTCCCAAGTTGTGAAAGGAGCTTGGGCAAAGTGTTGCATGCCGTCTGTTATCTTGTCGCGCATCGCCCAGGTGCTTTCCATGAAGAAACTTTGCTCGACCATCACGAGGTGGGCGTCGAAGCCGCCGGTCAGCACCACGTCCTCCCACCGCGTGTTGCGCAGGAAGTCCACGTAGGCGGGTTCCTCGAAGCCGATGCGGTCGCCGTTGACCGTCAGGTGCAGTTCGCCACGGTGTACCAGCAGGAAAAGGTGGGGACACTTCTCCACATCAGGATTTCCCAGGCGGAGCGTGCAGCCCTGTATGTGCGCCATGGCCAGGTTGTTGTCATACGCCGCCACATCGACCTGCCCGTCGCCTTCCGCCCGTGCCTCCTGCAACCATGTCCTAAGTTCGTCTTCTATCTTCATACTTCATAACTTTATGGGCGTAAAGATACGGCAAAGCCTCCGGCGCGGAAAGCCTTTTCTATCTTCTTAATACACTTAAAGCAAAAGAATGATAACGCCCGGTTTCGGACCAATCGCAGCCGGATTCGGACAAGGGCCGCCCGCGCGATGCCCCGTACCTTTGCGCCCAAAACTCAATAATAAATCAGATGGTAAGTATGAAGAGATTATTTCGACCGGCAAGCCTTTGCGCCCTGTGCCTGATGGGGCTTACGGCTTGCAAGGATGCCCCGCAGCAACCGGGCGGGACACAGTACAAAACTCTGACCCTCGCGCCGACGGACCGCATCCTGACGCGCCAATACACCGCCACCGTGGAGGGCAGGCAGAGCGTGGAGATACGTCCGCAGGTGGGCGGCACCATCACCGAGGTGTGCATCGACGAGGGCGCCCCGGTGCGCAAGGGGCAGACGTTGTTCGTCATCGACCAGGTGCCCTATCGGGCGGCCTTGCAGACCGCCGAAGCCAACGTGAAGAGCGCCGAAGCCTCCGTGGCCACCGCCCGCATGACGGCGGACAGCAAGGAGACGCTCTATAATAATAAGGTGGTGTCGGCCTTCGACCTGCAGACGGCCAAGAACGCCCTGCTGGAAGCCGAAGCCGCCCTGGCGCAGGCCAAGGCCCAAGAGACGAGTGCAAGGAACGACCTCTCCTATACCGAAGTGAAGAGTCCCGTGGACGGTGTCTCCGGCATGATACCTTACCGCGTGGGCGCCCTGGTCAGTTCAAGCATCGCCACTCCGCTGACCACGGTGAGCGACGATGAGGAGATGTACGTCTACTTCTCCCTGACCGAGAGCCAGGTGCTGGCCCTTGTGCGCCAATATGGCACGTCCGACGAGGCCCTGCGGCAGATGCCCGCCGTGGAACTCCGTTTCAGCGACGGCCAACCATACGCCCACAAGGGGAAGATAGACGCCATCAGCGGCACCATCGACACCTCCACGGGAGCCGTCAGCCTGCGTGCCACCTTCCCCAATCCGGAGGGGATGCTGCGCAATGGGGGCAGTGCCACGGTCGTGGTGCCTTATCGGCGGGATAGCGTGCTGGTGGTGCCGCAGGAGGCCACCTACGAGATACAGGACAAAATATTCGTATATAAAGTGGTGGACGGCAAGGCCACTTCGACGCAAGTCACCGTTTTCCCCGTCAACGACGGGCAAGAATACATCGTGGAGAGCGGCTTGCAGGCGGGCGATGTCATCGTGGCCGAAGGAGCCGGGTTGCTGCAAGAGGGCACATTGATAACTAACTGAATGTAAGTAGGATAATGGTTCCAACTTAGTTCCTTACCTTGGAACCTTCGTATCCACTGGGTAGAACCGTCATATCCATTGGGTGAAACCAGCATATCCACTGGGTGGAACCAACGTATCCAAAGTATGGAACCCATGTATCCAAAGCATGGAACCTACGCAGACCCCTATATATCTCATTTATTAAAAAGAACATCATGAAACTCAGAACCTTTATAGACCGCCCCATCCTGGCGTGCGTCATCTCCGCACTTATCCTGCTGGTGGGGCTTATCGGCTTGACCAACCTGCCGATGGAACAATATCCGGACATTGCGCCGCCCACCATCCGCGTGTCCACCACCTATACCGGTGCCAATGCCGAGACGGTGCAGAAGTCCGTGGTCGTCCCCCTGGAGGAGGCCATCAACGGCGTGGAGAACATGACCTACATGACCTCCACCTCCACCAATACCGGCGCGGGCGATATCACTGTCTACTTCAAGCAGGGCACCGACCCGGACATGGCCACCGTCAACGTGAAGAACAAGGTGGGCGAGGCCGAGGGACTGCTGCCCGCCGAGGTGACCAAGATTGGCGTCACCGTGGAGAAACGGCAGAACAGTCAGTTGAAAATCCTGGCCCTCTACGCGCCCAACGACGACTACGACCAGACCTTCATCAACAACTACTTCAAGATAAACATCGAGCCGCGCCTGTCGCGCATCAGCGGCGTGGGCAACGTCAACGTGATGGGCGGCGACTATGCCATGCGCATCTGGCTCAACCCGCAACGCATGGCGCAGTACGGCCTGATGCCCTCGGACGTCACCGCTGTGCTGGACGAGCAGAACGTGGAGGCCGCCACCGGCACCCTGGGCGAGGATTCGGAGAACACCTTCCAGTACGCCCTGAAGTACCGGGGACGCTACGAGACCTCCGAGGAGTTCGGCAACATCGTCATCAAGGCCCTGGACAGCGGCGAGGTGTTGCGCCTGAAGGACATCGCCGAGATAGAACTGGGCGCGCAGAGCTACGGCTACAACAGCGAGGTGTCCGGTCATCCCGGCGCCACGGCGATGGTGTTGCAAACGGCCGGGTCGAACGCCAACGAGATTATCACCGAGATAGACAAGCTGATGGAGGAGGTGCGCAAGGAACTGCCCAAGGGGCTGGTGCTAGTAGACCTGATGAGCACCAAGGACTTCCTCGACGCCTCCATCCACGAGGTGGTGAAGACGCTGGTGGAGGCCATCATCCTGGTGGTGCTTGTGGTGTACGTGTTCCTGCAAAGCGTGCGCTCCACCGTCATCCCCGCCATCTCGGTCATTGTCTCCTTAGTGGGCACGTTCGCCTTCCTCTATATCGCGGGCTTCAGTCTGAACCTGCTGACGCTGTTCGCCTTGGTGCTGGTTATCGGTACGGTGGTGGACGATGCCATCGTGGTGGTGGAGGCGGTGCAGGCGCAGTTTGATGGAGGAGAGCGTTCGCCTTACCGCGCTACGACGCAGGCCATGGACGGCATTGCGGCGGCCATTGTCACTACGTCTTTGGTCTTTATGGCGGTGTTCATCCCCACGTCCTTCATGGGCGGCACGAGCGGTACGTTCTACATGCAGTTCGGTCTGACGATGGCGGTGGCCGTCGGACTTTCGGCGGTGAACGCACTGACCACCTGTCCCGCTCTCTGCGCCCTCATCATGACGCCCCACACGGACAAGCTGTCGGGACAGAAGATGAGTTTCTCCAGCCGCTTCCACCATGCCTTCGAGGCCGCGTTCAATCGCCTGGTGCTGCGCTACAAGGGCGGCGTGCAGTGGTTCTTCCGCCGCAAGTGGCTGATTGGGGCGGGGCTGGCTGCGGCTGTCGTCCTGCTGGCCGTGCTGATGAAGACGACCAAGACCGGCCTGGTGCCCGACGAGGACATGGGCACCGTCTTCGTCAACGTCACCACCCCGCCGGGCAGCAGCCTGCACCAGACGGTCAAGGCCATGGCCGAAGTGGAGGCGTGCGTCAAGGGCATCCCGCAGATAGAGCGCTACTCCAACGTGTCGGGCTTCAGCATGATGGGCGGACAGGCGCCCAGCGGAGGCATGCTCATCATCAAGCTGAAGAACTGGGACGACCGCCCCGCCGAGGAGGACAACATCAACGCCGTCATCAGCGAGATATACCGCCGCACGGCGGACGTGCACAGCGCCAAGATATTCGCCTTCGCCCAGCCCACCATCATGGGCTACAGCACGGGCAGTGGCGTGGAGCTTTATGTGCAGGACCGTGCCGGGGGCGACATCAACACGCTGAAAGAGCATACCGACCGCTTCATCGCCGCCCTGAACCGACGGCCGGAGATACAGATGGCTTACACCACCTTCGACACCAAGTTCCCGCAATACCGCGTGGACGTAGACGCCGCCCGCTGCAAGCGCATGGGAGTCTCGCCCAGCGATGTCCTCTCGGTGATGTCGGGCTACATCGGCGGCAGCTACGCCTCTAATCTCAACCGCTTCTCCAAGCTCTACCGCGTCTATGTGCAAGCCCGCAAGGACTTCCGCCTCGACACGGATGCCCTGGACAACATGTTCGTCAAGACCGCGTCGGGCGATATGGCTCCCATCGGCCAGTTCGTCACCCTGACCAAGACATACGGCCCGGAGACGCTCACCCGCTTCAACCTCTACAGTTCCATCCAGGTAAACGCTATGATGAACGAGGGCTACAGCAGCGGCGATGTCATCAAGGCCGTGGAGGAGGTGGCCCGGCAGACGCTCCCCGTGGGCTACGGCTACGAGTACAGCGGCATCACCCGCGAGGAGGCGGGCAGCGGGTCGAACACGATTATCGTCTTCGCCGTCTGCCTTGTCTTTGTTTACCTCATCCTCTGCGCGCTCTACGAGAGTCTGTTTGTCCCCCTCGCCGTGATGCTCAGCGTGCCCTTCGGCCTGTTGGGCAGCTTCGCCCTGTCGAAAGCGTGCGGGCTGGAGAACAACATCTACATGCAGACGGGACTCATCATGCTT
>CALUJC010000061.1 GCA_944320865.1 uncultured Bacteroides sp.
GCGGAACTGTGTTCCAGTTCAGCCGTGTGGGTTTCAGCAACTTCAGCCAATTGGAGAGCGGTTATGCTTTCGACCTCGACCTGAACCATGCTGTGTGGGGCGGGGGCATCTATGCTGCCCGCGAATTGAACACTCATTTCTACCTGGACTTGCAGGGTAACTTGGGCTGGACCAACAAAGCGATAGAAGGAAAACGCAAGATGCTGGCCATGGCGGGCGTAGGCTTGCAATGGCGCTTGGGCGAATACTTCAAGTCGCGCTACGTAGACCCTTACCTGCGGGCAGGTGTCAACTATATGTATAAGGGCTTCAACATCCTTTATGACGGCAGCGAAGGTCTGGCTCCGGACGAAATGTCGTGGATTCTCAGCAATTACGGTAACAAGGAGGGGCGCGACCGCAAGCACTTGATACCTGTGTCATTGGGCGGCGGCATCAACTTCTGGCTAAACGATCGCATTGGTATTGGTCTGCAAGCCGACTACTTGCTGATGCCTTACAAACAAGTTGCCAACTCCTTGCAGGGGTCGGCACGCATCATTTGGCGTATCGGTGGCAAAACAAAGAAGACCACTCCGGCCGTGCGCTATGTGGAGAAACTGGTAGAAAAACCGGTAGAACGGATTTTGGAGAAGGAAGTGGTGGTAGAAAAGCCCGTGGTGCAGACACTGGAAGATTTCTTCGACCAGATTTACTTTGACTTCGATAGCTATGAACTTACTGTAGAATCTCAGGAAGTGTTGGACAAAATAGCCGAGTTGTTTAAGCGCGACACTTCCCGTCATTATCTCATTACCGGATGCACTGATGCTTGCGGTTCGGAGGACTATAATGAAGAGCTTTCTCAAAATCGCGCCCGTACTGTGGTAGAGGCCTTGCGGGAACGTGGTGTTCCGGCTGAAATGATGAAGTGGCGCGGGGTAGGGAAGCGGATAGCTATTATGCCTTCGGATTATTCCGACCAAGTGCGCCGGGGTGACCGGAAAATCATGGTAGAGCCTATTACTAATATGGATTATTGGAATAACATACCCTAACCGATAATATGTAATATTGGCCGCAAACTCCCGGAAAGGGATGCCGCAACAATTCGCCCCATGTGGATAATAACCCGCATGGGGCGTCTGGTATGTGAAGATACATTTGCTTCGCTCCGCGCTTTGCCCTATCTTTGCAGCCGGAAACGAGAAATTCAGGGTAGAAAGTCATGCAACGTTATTTCATTTACTTCTCTTACGACGGCGCGGCCTACCACGGCTGGCAGGTGCAACCCAATGGAGACAGTGTGCAACAGCGGCTGATGGACGCGCTGGCCACCCTGCTGCGGCGGCCGGTGGAGGTGGTAGGAGCCGGACGGACAGATGCCGGGGTGCATGCCCGCCTGATGGTGGCGCACTTTGACGCGGATGCCCCGCTGGACACGGCATTGATGACCGACAAGCTGAACCGCCTGCTCCCGCAGGATATTGCTGTGCACCGCCTGCGGCAGGTGAGGCCGGATGCCCACGCGCGATTCGACGCCACGGCACGTACATACCAATATTATATATCGACGGCCAAGAACCCGTTTAATAGGGCGTATGCCTACCGTCTGTTTCATGCTCCGGACTTCGGACGTATGAACGAGGCGGCACGAACGTTGCTGGAGTACACCGACTTTACGAGCTTCAGCAAGCTGCATACGGACGTGAAGACGAACAACTGCCGCGTCACGCACGCCGAGTGGACCAGGCTGGATGCCGACACCTGGGTGTTCACCATCCGTGCCGACCGCTTCCTGCGCAACATGGTGCGCGCCATTGTGGGCACCCTGCTTGAGGTGGGGCGGGGCAGGCTGACGGTAGACGGCTTCCGACAGGTGATAGGGAGGCGCGACCGCTGCGCAGCAGGCACCTCCGTGCCGGGGCATGCCCTGTTCCTGACGGATATAGAATATCCCGACCGCCTCTTCACCGACGTCTCCTGACCCCGACTTTTTGATTCCTAAACTTCTTGACTTCTCAATTTTTAATTCTCAATTCTCAATTCTTCATTTTCCCATGTGGTTACTCCTTGCTTTCCTTTCCGCTGCCTTACTGGGCTTTTATGATGCATTCAAGAAGAAGGCGTTGCGCGACAATGCCGTGCTTCCGGTGCTGTTCTGCAACACGCTGCTGTGCAGTCTGGTATTCGTGCCCTTCATCGTGGTGTCGGCAGTATGGCCCGAGGGGGTGCAGGGCACGTTGTTTGAGGTGCCTACGGCAAGTTGGGAGGAACATAGGCTGATTTTGCTGAAAGCCTTCATCGTGTTGTCGTCCTGGGTGGCGGGCTATTTCGGTATGAAGCACCTGCCTCTCACCATTGTGGGACCCATCAATGCCACGCGCCCGGTGATGGTGCTGGTGGGCGCCATGCTGCTGTTTGGCGAACGGTTGAATGTGTACCAGTGGATAGGTGTGACGCTGGCCGTGGTGTCATTCTTCCTACTGAGCCGCTCGGGCCGGAGGGAGGGGATAGACTTCCGTCATAATCGTTGGATAGGCTGCATTGTGCTGGCTGCGGTGCTGGGAGCCGTGAGCGGGCTGTACGACAAGTACCTCATGGCCAGCCTTCCGCCCATGTTGGTGCAGGCGTGGTACAACGTGTACCAGGTGTTCATCATGGGGCCTGTGCTACTGTTGTTGTGGTATCCCCGGCGTAGGCACGGCACTCCGTTTCGTTGGGACTGGGCTATCGTGGGCATTTCCTTGTTTCTGTGTGCGGCCGATTTCGCTTACTTCTACTCCCTCAGCTTGGATGGGGCCATGATTTCCATCGTGTCCATGGTTCGGCGGGGAAGCGTGGTGGTGTCGTTCCTGTTCGGTGCCTTGGCCTTCCGCGAGAAGAACCTGCGGGCGAAGGCCGTGGACCTCGCGCTGGTGCTGCTGGGCATGGTGTTCCTCTACCTGGGCAGCTGAGGCGGGGGGAAACTAATCCGTCGCTATCCCGTGCCTTCGGCTTTCTGCATGCCTACGTGTCTGTTCCGGCATGCATAGGCTTGCATCTGCCTATGCGTGCCGGTCTTTTTGTAGATAGACGGGCATCTGCTTGAAAACAGACGGGCATGGGCTTGAAAATGGACGCGCGTCCGTTTGAAACTGGACGCGCATCCGTTTTGAAATGGACGCGCGTCCATTTTTCAACAGATGGGCATCGGTTTGCATCCGCCCCTTGGGGCAGCGGGAAATGCCCCCTTGGGCACGCCGAATTGCCACGGGCGGCGGGCCGGGGGCTGCAAGCGCGCGCTGACCCTTCCGCCCGCAGCCCGAGGCCCGTGCTTCGTGGCTCTTTGGGGGATTGGCGCGGGGGATTAACGGAAGATGATGTTGGTGATGACTTGCGCGCCCACGTGGCGGTTGAGGCTCTCCACGAGCTTGGCGCGCGCCATGAGGAGTTCCTGGCGGAGGGCGGACGAGGTGAGGTGCACGTACAGCGTCTGGTTCTTGATGAACAGCTCGCCGGTGTACGAGGCGATGGCCGGGCCCAGCACTTCGGGCCAGGCGTTGATGAGCCGGCGCTCGTTGAGCGGCGACTCCAGGCTCTCCTGGCGGAGGTACTGGCGGATGAGCTGGCCTATGGGGGCGGCGTCGTTGCGCTTCATGCCGTGGCCTCCTCTCCTCCTTCCGTCACCCGGCCGTGGTCTACCAAGAACAGGCGGTAGTCGCCCCCTACCTTGTGCAGAATGCGGTCCAGGTGGCTGCGGTTGGTGTCGGTGATGAATATCTGCCCGAAGCCGTCGCCCCCTACCAACTTGATGATTTGCTCCACGCGCCCGGCGTCCAGCCGGTCGAAAATGTCGTCCAACAGCAGCAGGGGAGTGGTGCGTCCTGTGCGCTTCAGGAAGTCGAACTGCGCCAGTTTCAGCGCCACGAGGTACGTCTTGTTCTGCCCCTGCGAGCCCTCGCGCTTGATGGGGAATCCGCCCAGCGTCATCTCCAGCTCGTCCTTGTGTATGCCGCGCAGCGAGTAGCCCACGATGCGGTCGCGCTCGCGGCTCTGGCGCAGCACCTCCAGCAGCGAGCCCCCCCCGGCTGCGTGCGACTGGTAGTGCAGCCCCACCTGTTCCCGCCCCTGCGAGATGTCGGCATAGAATGCCTGGAAGATGGGCACGAACTCCCGGGTGAAGGCTTCGCGCTTGGCGTACACCACCTGTCCGGCCTGCGCCATGGCCTCTTCCCACACCAGCAGCAGCTCGTCGTCCACGGGCTGTTCGCTTTTCAGCAGCACGTTGCGCTGGGCCAGGGCCTTGTTGTAGCGGATGAGCGCCTCGAGGTACTCCTTGTCGTATTGCGAGATGACCACGTCCATGAAGCGGCGCCTTTCCTCGCTTCCCCCGGCAATGAGCAGCGCGTCGTCGGGCGACACCATGACCAGGGGCAGGAAGCCGATGTGGTCGGCCAGGCGGGCATACTCCTTCTTGTTGCGCTTGAACTGTTTCTTCTGCTTGCGCTTCATGCCGCAATATATTTCCTCCGGGGTGCCGTCGGCCTCCTCCTCATAAAAGCCTTGGATGACGAAGAAGTCGGCTTCGTGGCGGATGTTTTGCGAGTCGATGGGGTTGCCTGCGCTTTTGCAGAAGGACAAGAAGTAGACGGCATCCAGCAGGTTGGTCTTTCCCATGCCGTTCTGTCCGAAAAAACAGTTCAGCTTGGGCGAAAATGCCAGCTCCACCTGCTCCAGGTTTTTGTAGTTGAGTATGGATATATGCTTTAATATCATGGATACATTGCTAAGTTCGGGGCAAAAATACGGAGAAAAATCGGGCTTTTAATTTGCCAACCCAAAAAAAGATGCCCCTAAATTTCGTCGGAAACCATAAAAGACTTACTTTTGCGGGTCGAAATGGCAATCAACCGAATTAATAATAAAACAATACATAAAAATGGCAGAACAAAAGAAAACGAATGAAGCCTTGAATGTGGAAGACGCACTGACGCAGTCGGAGGCATTTCTTATCAAGAACAAGAAGACAATTATCGGAGTTATTGTGGCTATCGTAATCATCATAGCCGGTACGTTAATGTATAAGAACCTCTATGCCGCTCCGCGCGAGGCAAAGGCGCAGGCCGCATTGGTAAAGGGGCAGGAATATTTTGCAGCCGGCGAATTTGAGCAGGCGCTCAACGGTGACAGCATAGGCTACACGGGCTTTGTGAAGGTGGCCGATGAATACAGCGGCACCAAGTCGGCCAACTTGGCCCAGGCCTACATAGGCATTTGCCAAGCTAAATTGGGCAACTATGAGGCAGCCATCCAGGCACTTGATGATTTTGACGGCGACGACCAGATGGTGGCTCCCGCGCTGAAAGGCACTATCGGGAACTGTTATGCTGAGTTGGGTCAATTGGATAAGGCCGCTTCCACCCTGCTGCAAGCCGCTCAGGAGGCCGATAACAACACGTTGAGCCCCATCTACCTGATGCAGGCCGGAAAAATCTTGGTAAAGCAAGGCAAGTATGATGAGGCCATCAAGGCTTATACCACTATTAAAGATAAATACTTCCGCTCATATCAAGCCATGGAGGCTGATAAGTACATCGAGCAAGCCAAGCTGTTGAAAAAGTAAAAGAAAGCGGATATCTTTCTATTGAGAAGCGGATACCTTTATATTATATAGCAAAAAGGATGGCAACAGCATACCATAACTTATCGGAATACGATTTCAATTCCGTTCCCAATGCCGAACACATGAAGTTCGGCATTGTGGTATCGGAGTGGAACTTCAATATTACAGGCGCCTTGTTGAAAGGTGCCGTTGAAACACTGAAAAAGCATGGGGCAAAGGATGAGAACATTTTGGTAAAAACTGTCCCGGGTAGTTTTGAATTGACTTTTGGGGCAAGCCAGCTCATTAAGAACACCGACGTGGATGCAGTAATCGCATTGGGGTGTGTGGTGAAAGGCGACACTCCTCACTTCGACTATGTATGCCTGGGAGCCACGGAAGGCATCACCCGGCTGAATGCAACTACAGATACTCCAGTGATTTATGGCTTGATTACTACCAACAATATGGCACAAGCTGAGGAACGTTCAGGTGGAAAACTCGGCAATAAAGGCGATGAATGTGCGGTAACAGCTATAAAAATGATAGATTTTGCTTGGAGTTTAAAAAAATAGTTGTACCTTTGCACCGCAATTGAATGACGGAGGTAATCCTCCTTCAGGAAATAGCAGAAGGATGGGCAAATTCCAGAGTGGCCAAATGGGGCAGACTGTAAATCTGCTGGCTTACGCCTTCGGTGGTTCGAATCCATCTTTGCCCACTAAAATTGCGGAAGTAGCTCAGTTGATAGAGCATTAGCCTTCCAAGCTGAGGGTCGCGGGTTTGAGTCCCGTCTTCC
>CALUJC010000062.1 GCA_944320865.1 uncultured Bacteroides sp.
CGCTTGACTTTTTTCTTTTGGTATCTTTTCTTTTTGCGGCAAGGCAAAAAGAAAAGTACACAGATAAATTATCATTTCATTTTGTACAGTCATTTATCTTCCTCCCGATAATATTTTCAGTATGCCCGGGGCAAATTTTCCCAGCGCGGAGTAAAGCAGCACGCCCGCCCCAGCAATGAAGCACGCCGCAAAGGCATAGCCCGCCACCGCCCCGCCAATACTCTCCATGGGAAACACCAGGCGGGCAACGCTTCCGCCCAGGCTCAGCAGGCTGCCGTGGCCCACCGGCACCATGTGCGCGGCAAATACAAAGAAACTGCTTTTCACCAGCAGCGGATGCACGGCCACCCATTTCCGCTCTATCAAGGCCGAGGCCAGCAGGATGAGCACGAAAATCCCTGCGATGTAGAAGGCCTGGTGCAGCAGCTGCGCATACCTCTCCTCGTAGCAGGCCGTGGAGAAGACCAGCAGCACAAGGCCGGCCGTCAGCCATCCCCACCGGCTTTTTCGGGCAAACTGTACTACATCCACTCCCCGCAGCCGGAAGAAGGCTCCGAGACTGAAAAACAGCAAGGCATTGGTGCTGAGGCCGGGTAGGGTAGCGCCTGCCCCGCATACGTACAGCACCGCCACAAGCGGCAAGTAGAGGCGCGCGCCGTGCATCAGCAAATAATAAATGGCGGGCGACAGCAGCACCATCACCATCAAGTCGCGCACAAACCACAGGGGCACGTCGGCAGGATAGTACAGCTGCATGCTGAAGCCCAGTATGTTTGTCATGCCCGCGCAAGCCGTGGTGCTGTTCCAGAACTCGCCGATGAATGGCCAGGCCGACGGGTTGTCCCATGCCACCGTAAACGTCGGGTCTATGGCCTGCATCAGGTAGCCGTTGGCCGCGCTAACCAGATTGTAGGCCAGGTAAGGTACCAGCAGCGTGTACACGCGCCTCTTCAGCTTGCTGCGCCACGTGCCCCACGTCCATGCTCCGGCCTCCGTGAAAAACAGGAAACCGGAGATAAAGAAGAACAAAGGCACTGACACGTTGCAAATGACAAACAAGGCCGATACCCCGGCGGTGTAGGCTGCTTGTGCCGCAGTGCCGTCGGCCAGATGCCCCATGCCTACGAAGTTAGGGTTGGCATCGGGGTGCACATGCACCAGCAGCACCATCATGACCAGCGCAAAGCGCAGCCACGATATGGTTTGAGATTGAAGCTCATTCATCGTCGTCTGTTTTGGCCGCGAAGTTAAAGCCTTTTAAAATGCCGATATTGACTTATCTCCATCAATATTTGACTTATATTTGCAACATGAACCTCTATATTTTCGACCATGTAAAGCTGACGCCGGACAAGCAGATAGCCCTGCACTCGCAGGAGTCGTGGGAGTTGTCCTATGTAGTGACCGGCCGGGGGGAGCGGGAAATAGGCGACACCACCGAGCCTTTTGCCCCGGGCGACCTGGTGCTGGTACCCCCGGGCATTCCCCATTGTTGGCACTTCGACCCCCGCAGCACGGATAAGGGCGGGCGCATTGAAAATATTACGGTAGCCTTGGAAGAGGCCTTCCTGGACAAAGTGGCAAGTGCCTTCCCCGCCTTGGCGGACACGGTGGACGCCCTGCGGCAGTATGCCGATGCCGTGACGTTCCCCAAGGCGCAGGCCCAGTATATAGCCTCCCTGCTGAAGCAGATGTGCGGCGAGACGGAGCCGGAAAGGGCAGTCTCCATGCTGGCCCTGCTCTGCAGCCTTGCCCGGCAGGGGCGTGCCTTAGGCCACTACCGCAAGCCCGACCTCAACCGTCAGCGCCTCATGCAGGTGCGCATCTACGTGTCGTGCAACTACAACCATCCCCTCAGTCTTGACGAGATTGCCCGCCACGTGGGCATGAACCGCTCGGCCTTCTGCACCTTCTTCCGCAAGCACACCGGCCAAACCTTTGTAGACTACCTCAACGCCTACCGCGTCAACATTGCCCACCGCCTGCTGGTGTGGGAAGGCATGCCCGTGGCCGAGGCCTGCTTTGCCAGCGGCTTCAACGATGTGGCCTACTTCTGCCGCACCTTCAAGCGCTACAAGGGCTTCCCGCCCTCGCGGGCCCGGAAGGGCTAAGGCGTGTTTTTTAGTAGCCTTGATAGTCCATTAATCGGTCTATGGCATCGCCCGGGTCCACACCGTTTCTTCTTAGGGCATCATAATCATCGCCGCCCAGGGCGTAGTAGGTGTCGCGGTAGTAGTCGTAGTCGTCGGGGCCATCGTCATAATAGTCGTTTCTTGTCTTTTCGATGATGTCTTTCTCGGACAATAGCCTGTTCTCGCCGATGTTGTAGAAGTAGTCGCCGCAACAGAGGTAGCTGCCGGGTTTGATTTCCTCGTTGTATTCCAGGTCTATGTCTTTTCGGGAGAATTTGTATAGGGGGATGAAGTCAAGTTGCCCGTCGGCCAGAAACTCGACACAGACGTAGTCATTCGGGTCGTGGGAGCCGATGGCTTCGGTGCGTACAAAGAGGCAGAGGTCGCTGCCTCCGTCGCGAAAGGTGAGGTTTTCGTTGTCTCCATTATAGATACACCTCGGCACATCGTCTTGCATGCGGAAAATCTTGTTGCTGCCCACAAAGGTGGTGTCGTCCACCACATAGTGCACCTCTATGGGGATGCCTTGGTGGGTGAGCAGCATTTCGGGGCGGGCACAAGTGGCTATGTATTTACCATCGAAAATGAGGAAAGTTTTTTCAATCATTATGTCGTCCGTCTGCGTGGAGAAGAGGTGGAAACTGTCGGGCAGGCAGGCGTAGAGCTCGCTGCCCTTGCGCAGGATGATGACGGGGTGGTATATCGTGCTGTTGGCGGAGTAGTAGATGGCATCGTATTCGGGCTGCAGCACGGTGCCGTCCGCCATCATCAGTCCCACTTTGTGCAAGCGGTCGTCTTCTATAAGGAAGGGAGCTTTGAGGCCTTTCGGGGCACCTTTTGATGGCTGCCTGTACACGGTTTCGCCGCTGAGGTTTTGGGTCTTGCAGGGTATGTTGCTCAGCCGGGAGTAGATAGGAGGCAGCAGGAGGTCGGTGGGGGTGGTGATGCCGTATTCCATTCGGGCTATGCCCTTTCTTAGATTGGGAGTGGACACTATGAAGGCTGCGAAGGGGAAAGCATTGGTCTCGACAATGTTGGCGTAGGCCGATTCCAGCAGCACTTTCTTGCTGTTGAAATCGTAGATGCCGCTTTGCTGTATGATACCGTAGTTGGCATCGGGGCTGGCTTGGCACAGCTGGCGGCCGGTGCGCCGGTCATAGGCTGTTTTCTGCTTGTCCTTGAAGATTACGGCATCGGGTGTTATCTCATCGGGTTCGGCATTCGTCGGTATGGACGAGAATTTGGCATCTATTGTCTGAAATTTTTCGTCTTTCTCGAATGAATAGGTTATCAGGATGCCTTGCTTGCACGAATATTCATTTTCATACAGTCGTTCGGAGTATTCTAACAAGAAAGATACGGATTCTTCAAACTCGAAGAAGCGGCCTACGCGCGCGGTGATATGCTCGAAGCGGCTATCGAAATCCCTGTAGTCGGTGGGGATGAATTGTATCGTGGCGTAGTTTGCCGGAGCCCATTCGTTGACGAGGCATTGCAGTTTTAGCTTGATGTCGGTATAGCTTTCTGTATTGGTCAGCACGTTGGGATAGTCGATGACCGCTACCCGTTGGTATTTGGCAATCCGGAAGAGAATCAGTTCATTCCGGGTCGTCATGAGCAGCCGGTTATCTTTCACTATGAGCCATTCTCTCGTTTTTGTGGCGAAAAAGAAGTCGTAATGGTAGAAGTCGCACGTCGAGCCCCAGTAGCATATTCCTTTGTCGGCAAAAGGTTGCAGGCAAGAGCGCGGGGGCAGGAACAGCGTGTCCGATGTAAAGGCTTCGTCGTTATGGAGAATATAGTGGCACGAGTTGTCTGAGAGGCGCGTTTTTATTCCCGATGTCTCCGCGAGGAAATAGCACGTTTCATGGATGGCGTACAGACGCAGGCGGGTGTCAATCTCCTGCACCGAGTCTTCTTTGACCAGCGGGGCGCGCAGCACGAGAAACAGCCTTTCCGGCTTTTCGCACGGCATTTTCTTTTGGTTGCACTCCAGTCCCCAGTAGGCTTCTCCATCGAAGCAAATGAGCGTGGCCATGTCGTTGCCATAGATAGTCCTGCCGGGCGGTATAGGCTTGAGTTGGTCGTCGCAAAAACACAAATTGCCCTCGTTGTCCAGATAGGCCCATGCATTGGTGACAGGTACACACTTCAGCGGGTAAAAGCTGTTCATTCCTTTCTCTTTCAGCAGCATCTGGAGGATGGCATTTTTATGATCACTCTGTTCCATAAATATACACTGAATGCAATAAAACATTGTACACTAAAGCAAAAATACGGAAAGAATGGGAAACGAGGAACATCTGCGGCATGAAATGTGTAAAAACAGTTTTTTAATACACGGGAATGTAAATATATTAAAATTCTTGCATTCTCTGTTCTGAAATTCATAAATGTGTACATGAATAATTTTGGTTTTTCTTATTTTCTTACAAAAATAATTTTCTGAATCAATCGTATTGCATTCTAAATCAATATATTGCCGTATCAAGTTCGACTTAACTACGTACCACCTCCGACTCTCCTCCGATACAAGTCCGACTCAAATCCGATAATCCTTCGGCGTATAGGGTCGGAGGTGGACCGTAGAAAATACGGACATGTTCGGGAGAAAATAAGAGGGTGATGGCTATTGAAAGGGGTGTTTTTGTAAATGTTTCTTTTCCGCGTCAGTTTTTTTGGTTGGTGTATTTCTTTTGTGTCTGCTTTCCCGAGCTGGTGCAGCTTTTTATAAGTTCGGTAGGAAAAGTGTGTGAAAACCCACAAAGTTCGGTAGGAAAAGTGTTGCGAATGGCTGAAAGTTCGGTCGGAAAAATGTATTTTCTCACATAGGTGCTTATAAAACAGTATATTGGCACGTGGCGGAATGTCGTGGGGCAACTAAGGAGTGGAAGGATGAGGCAAAAAGGAAAATGATTGTCCTGGCGATGTCATTCCGCACCGAAGCCCCCCATACCCAAGCCTTTTGGAAATGAAACCCAATGATTTATTTTGAGAATTGAAAGAATAACGCTAATTTTGCACGCTCTTTGAGTAGTGAAATTAAGTATGAATCAAATAAATAATTTGTAAGAATGAACGTTTCGTTACAAAACATTGACAAGGTGAATGCGTTGCTCATCGTAAAAATGGACAAGGCAGATTATCAAGAGAAAGTAGACAAGGCGCTGAAAGACTTGCGCCACAAGGCCCAAATGCCCGGCTTCCGCAAAGGCATGGTGCCGGCAAGCCTGATAAAGAAAATGTATGGCCGGTCGGTGCTGGTGGAAGAGGTGAACAAGTTGCTCGGGGAAGTGACGTATAATTATATTAAGGAAAACAATGTCAACATATTGGGTGAGCCCCTTCCTAACGAAGACCAGCAGGTGGAGATTGACTTCGACACGATGGAAGACTTTGAATTCAAGTTTGACATCGCCTTGGCGCCCGAGTTCAAGGTAGAGGTTAGCGCTGCCGACAAGGTGCCTTACTACACCATTGAGGTGACCGATGCCATGGTGGACAACCAGGTGAAGGCTTACACCCAGCGCAACGGCAAGTATGAACAGGTGGACAGCTATGCAGACAACGATATGCTGAAAGGACTTTTGGCTGAGCTGGATGAAGAAGGCAACACCAAGGAAGGTGGCATTCAAGTGGAAGGCGCCGTGCTGCTGCCCTCCGACATGAAGAACGACGAGCAGAAGGCCGTATTTGCCAACGCCAAGGTGAACGACGTGCTGGTGTTCAATCCGCAGGCTGCTTGGGATAATAACGACATCCGTGTGTCTACCTTGCTGAAGATTGACAAGGAGACGGCTGCCGGCGTGAAGGCTAACTTCAGCTTCCAGGTGGAGGAAATCACCCGCTTTGTGCCGGGCGAATTGAATCAGGAAATTTTTGACCAGGTATTCGGCAAGGACGTGGTAAAGAGCGAAGAAGAATTCCGCGCTAAGGTAAAGGAGAGCATTGCCGTGCAATTTGCTTCCGATAGCGACTTCAAGTTCTTGGTAGACATGCGCAAACTGCTGATGGAGAAAGTTGGCAAGTTGGAGTTCCCTGACGCTAAGCTGAAACGCATCATGCGCTTGAACAATCCGGATAAGGATGAAAA
>CALUJC010000063.1 GCA_944320865.1 uncultured Bacteroides sp.
GAATGACTTTGGATAACACCGACAACTTATGGTCGTGACTTTGCGTATTGCCTCAAGTCGCATGGTGGGGTAAGGGGATTTAATGCGTCTTTGTGGCGATTTTTGCTGCGTTGCACCCTCTTTTGCCACAGTGTCGCTACCTTTTTGACCTCTGTGTCATCTTATGAGGGCGGTTGCGGATTTGAGGTGGTATTATTAATGTCCGCCTCATGGCGGATGTATTTCTTCTGAATGGATATCGCAAAGGTAAATTTATTTTTGATATACGCCAAATGTTTGAAACAAAGTTTTTCGCCACGCATAAGTATGCATTTTATATGGCAAAATATAGTAAAAAACTCCGCAAACTTTTGGGCAGGCCAACGTTTCGGGAAGCACCTGCCTTCGCAAAAGAAAGGCAGATGCCGCCGGTTTATCTGGCCTCGACGGCCACCAGTTTCTTAAACTCTGCCGGATATGGTGTTTCGAAACGCATGGGTTCCCCCGTAACCGGATGATAAAAGCAGAGCTTGAAAGCATGCAACGCCAACCGTCCTAACGGATTGACCTCCTCCAACCCATAGCGCCCGTCTCCCACGACAGGGTGCCCGAGGTCTTGCATATGCACACGGATTTGATTCTTACGCCCAGTTTCAAGGATAAGCTCTACCAGCGAATAACCTCCCCCGCGCCGTATGGTGCGGTAATGCGTCACAGCCTCCTTGCCCCCGTCGTCCGTAGGACTGGAATAAACATACAAGACCCGGTCGGTAAGCCAAGAGCGTACCATGCCCTCATTCTTCTCCATTTCCCCGCAAACCACTGCCACATAGCGCCTGTCATACACAATGCGATGCCAGTTGTCGCGAAGCGTGTTTTGCGTCTTTTCATCCTTGGCAAACATCATCAACCCGGAAGTATCACGGTCGAGGCGGTGCACGATGTAAAGCCGGTTGCGCTTGCCCGAACGCCGGACATACTCCGTAAGGATGGTGTAAGCCGTACGCTCCTTTTGCCGCTCGGTATTAACGGAGAGCAAGCCGGGCGCCTTTTCCACAACCAGCAGATAAGCATCTTCATATACAATCTTCAGAAGGCGGTTATGAAACTCCTTGTTCCCCTTCTCACGGCTGATTTGCACCTTCATGCCCGGCTGAAGGGGGAAATTGTATTGAGTGGTAATGACATTGTCTACATAAACCACGCGTTTGGACAGCAATGCTTTAAGCTTGGTACGGCTTGCCTGGGGCATGCGTGCCGCCAAAAAAGCCATCAACTCCATGGGCTCCTTGACAAGATAGTCAGTATATTGGGCTTGCGCCCTGGCCGGAATACGTTGTTTCGACATAATTCTTCTTTATTTCAACTCCAGCCGGACAACATTCTCCACATGGTGGGTATGGGGAAACATATCGACCGGCTGTACAGCAGTGACACGATATTTAACGTCAAGCAACTGCAAATCGCGCGCCTGGGTAGCCGGATTACAGCTGACATATACAATGCAACGAGGCTGAGCAGAAAGGATGACATCCACCACATCGGGATGCATACCGGCACGGGGAGGGTCGGTAATAATGACATCAGGGCGGCCGTGATCGCGGATAAAGTCCTCCGTCAGCAAGTCCTTCATGTCGCCTGCAAAAAACAGTGTGTTGCCTATCCCGTTCAGTGCCGAGTTCACCTTGGCGTCTTCAATGGCTTCGGGCACATACTCTATGCCGATGACTTTCTTCGCCTGCCGGGCCACGAAGTTGGCTATGGTGCCCGTGCCCGTATAGAGGTCGTACACCAGCTCGTTGCCCGTCAGCCCGGCAAAACGGCGGGCCACCTTGTACAGTTCATACGCCTGCTCCGAGTTGGTCTGGTAAAACGACTTGGGCCCCACCTTGAAGCACAAGCCTTCCATTTCCTCAAAGATGTGGTCCGTGCCCTTGAACACGTGCACATCGAGGTCGGTAATGGTGTCGTTGCACTTGTTGTTGACCACGTAGAGCAGCGAGGTGATTTCGGGAAACGTATCAGCCACATATTGCAGCAGGCGGCGGAACAGTTCCATCTCCTCCTCCCGCTCAATCTTGCTCACCACAATCACCATCAGCTCGCCCGTGGTAGAGGTGCGGATAATGAGGTTGCGCAACATGCCCTCGTGCGTGCGCAGGTTTATGAAGGGATAATGGTGCTCGTAGGCATAGTCGCGGATGGCGTTACGGATGCGGTTGGACACATCGTCCTGCAGCCAGCACTCGTCGATGGCCAGCACCTTGTCGAACGCCCCCGGTATGTGGAAGCCCACGGCATTCATCTGCTCGTACACCACGTCCTGGCGCACCTCCTCGGCAGTGAGCCAGCGTTTGTCGGAAAAGGTAAACTCCAGTTTATTGCGGTAGCGCTCCGTCTTCTGCGACCCTATGATGGGCGACACCTCGGGCAGCTCCACCTTGCCTATGCGCGTCAGGTTGTCCACTACCTGCTTCTGCTTGTACTTCAGTTGCTCGGCGTAAGGCAGCACCTGCCACTTGCACCCGCCGCACACGCCATAGTGCCGGCAGAATGGCACGGCGCGCACCGGCGAATACTGGTGAAAGCGCACCGCCTCGGCCTCGGCATAGTGGTGCTTCTTCCGCTTCACCTGCAAGTCCACCACATCGCCCGGCACCACGTAGGGCACAAACACCACCAAGTCGTCCACCCGGGCCATGGCCTTGCCTTCGGCGGCCACATCCGTTATCGTAACCTTCTCCAACAGAGGGAGTTCTTTCTTCTTTCTTGCCACTTGTATCTACTTTTTTATGAAAGCACGGCGGTCGGAATCTGCCCGCCGGCACGTTTTGGCTGCAAAATTACGCATTCCCCGCCGGAATTGCAAACACAATAGCCGCATAGGCATCCATAGCCGCCTCAAAAAAGCTTACAAGTAAGCATATTTTACCCTCAAGAAGATTTCACTCCTCATAGGGACCCGGGTCGTACCATGTTCGTACCAAAGTCGTACCATGTTCGTTCCATTCCCGTCGCTATAGAAGCGAACAAAGAGCGAGCATGGAGCGTCTTTGAGTGAACTTTTTTTACCACCCTTCCTACCCTTCGCCCGGATCGGGGAAAACGGCCTTGCGGGACGCCATTTCCGCCTTAATGACGAATTTCTGAAAATTTATGCGTTAAACAGTTTTTTAATTCGTAAAATATCTTTAGCTTTGCGAGCGAGATAAGAAACCACAGTACTTATAACCTTCAAATTTATATTATGGACAGGAAAAGAGTTTATACCTTTGGAAACGGCCAAGCAGAAGGCAAAGCCGACATGCGCAACCTGCTGGGCGGAAAAGGTGCCAACTTGGCGGAAATGAACCTCATCGGCGTGCCCGTACCTCCGGGCTTCACCATCACCACCGAAGTTTGTACGGAATATTACGAAATGGGCAAAGACAAAGTAGTGGCTTTGCTGAAGAACGAAGTGGAAAACGCCATCAAGCACGTGGAGACGCTGATGCGCTCCAAGTTTGGCGACGTGGAAAACCCGCTGCTCGTATCCGTACGTTCGGGAGCCCGCGCCTCCATGCCCGGCATGATGGACACCATCCTCAACCTCGGCCTCAACGACGAGGTGGTGGAAGGCCTTGCCCGCAAGACCGGCAACGCACGCTTTGCATGGGATTCTTACCGCCGCTTCGTACAAATGTATGGCGACGTGGTATTGGGAATGAAGCCCGCCAACAAGGAAGAAATAGACCCCTTTGAGGCCATCATCGAAGACGTGAAGCACGCCAAAGGTGTGAAGCTGGACAATGAGCTGGAAGTAGAAGACCTGAAAACTTTGGTAAAACGCTTCAAGGCAGCCGTGAAGGAACGCACCGGACAAGACTTCCCTGCATGTGCATACGAACAATTGTGGGGCGCCATCTGCGCCGTGTTCCGCTCGTGGATGAACGAACGCGCCATCCTCTACCGCAAGATGGAAGGCATACCCGATGAGTGGGGCACAGCCGTAAGCGTGCAGGCCATGGTGTTTGGCAACATGGGCAACACCTCGGCCACAGGCGTATGTTTCAGCCGCGACGCCGCTACAGGCGAAGACCTGTTTAACGGCGAATACCTCATCAACGCCCAAGGCGAAGACGTGGTGGCCGGTATCCGTACACCGCAACAAATCACCAAGATAGGCTCGCAACGTTGGGCCAAACTGGCAGGCATCAGCGAAGAAGAGCGCGTAGCCAAATACCCCTCCATGGAAGAGGCCATGCCCGAAATATACCAGGAACTGGATGCCTTGCAAACCAAACTGGAAAACCACTACCGCGACATGCAGGACATGGAGTTCACCGTGCAGGAAGGCAAGCTGTGGTTCTTGCAGACCCGCAACGGCAAGCGCACCGGCGCCGCCATGGTGAAGATTGCCATGGACTTGCTGCGCCAAGGCATGATTGACGAAAAGACCGCGCTGATGCGCTGCGAGCCCAACAAACTGGACGAGTTGCTTCACCCGGTATTCGACAAAGGAGCCCTGAAGCAAGCCAAGGTACTGACACGAGGGCTGCCGGCCTCTCCGGGAGCCGCATGCGGACAAATAGTATTCTTCGCCGAAGACGCTGCCGAATGGCGTGCTGCCGGGAAACGCGTGGTGATGGTGCGCATCGAAACCTCACCCGAAGACCTTGCCGGCATGACCGTGGCTGAAGGTATCCTCACCGCACGCGGAGGCATGACCTCACACGCAGCCGTAGTGGCTCGCGGCATGGGCAAGTGCTGCGTATCGGGAGCCGGGGCGCTGAACATTGACTACAAGGAACGTACCGTAGAGGTGGACGGCGTGAAGCTGAAAGAAGGCGACTTCATCTCGCTGAACGGAAGCACGGGCGAAGTGTACCAAGGCGAGGTGGAGACCAAGGCCGCCGAACTCTCGGGAGATTTTGCCGAACTGATGAAACTGGCCGACAAATACACCCGCCTGCAAGTGCGCACCAACGCCGACACTCCGCACGACGCCCAAGTGGCACGTAGCTTTGGCGCCGTGGGCATCGGGCTGTGCCGCACAGAGCACATGTTCTTCGAAGGCGAAAAAATCAAGGCCATGCGCGAAATGATTCTTGCCGAAGACGCCGAAGGGCGCAACAAGGCCCTGGCCAAAATCCTGCCCTACCAGCAAGCCGACTTCAAAGGCATCTTCCGTGCAATGGAAGGGTGTCCGGTTACAGTCCGCTTACTCGACCCGCCTTTGCATGAATTCGTTCCTCATGATTTAAAAGGCCAGCAAGATATGGCGGAGGCCATGGGCGTAAGCTTGGAGTACATCAAGCAACGCGTAGATTCACTTTGCGAGCATAACCCCATGTTGGGACACCGCGGATGCCGCTTGGGCAATACTTACCCCGAAATCACACAGATGCAGACACGGGCCATCCTGGGCGCTGCCCTCGAGCTAAAAAAAGAAGGTATCGAGACACACCCTGAAATCATGGTACCGCTGACTGGCATCTTGTACGAATTCCAGCAGCAAGAACGAGTTATCCGCGCCGAAGCAGCCAAGCTATTCGAGGAAGTAGGTGACAGCATTGAATTCAAGGTAGGAACCATGATTGAAGTGCCACGTGCCGCCTTGACAGCCGACCGTATTGCTTCATCTGCCGAATTCTTCTCATTCGGCACAAACGATTTGACACAAATGACCTTCGGCTATTCACGTGACGATATCGCTTCATTCTTGCCTGTTTACTTAGAGAAGAAAATTCTGAAAGTGGACCCCTTCCAGGTACTTGACCAAAATGGTGTAGGACAACTGATACGCATGGCTACCGAAAAAGGCCGTGCCGTACGTCCCGACTTGAAATGCGGAATTTGCGGAGAACATGGAGGTGAGCCTTCATCTGTAAAATTCTGTCACAAAGTAGGCTTGAATTATGTGAGCTGCTCCCCATATCGCGTACCAATTGCCAGATTGGCGGCGGCGCAGGCTGCAATAGAGGATACTCTCTAAAAATATCTTAGGCATTGATTTAGGCTGTAATGTCCTGTATGACA
>CALUJC010000064.1 GCA_944320865.1 uncultured Bacteroides sp.
GGGTAGCGGGATTCGAACCCACGACCCCCTGCTCCCAAAGCAGGTGCGCTAACCGGACTGCGCTACACCCCGAATGCTCTATCTGAAAAAGCGGTGCAAAGGTAACAACTTTTTTAATTTGGAGAAAACTTTTGGAGAATTATCTGCTTTTTCAGTTGTACTCTTTCTTTTTTCTTACTCATTCCAATTCATATAGATGTGATGGAACTCCTCTTTTCAAGGCACAAAGTTGCACATCACGTCCTACGGCGATGCCTTTTTCACGCAGTTTCAGTTCTACGGTTTTGTAGGCTAGTTCTGGATGATTATTGTCTTTGCTGAGGTGGCACAGCCAAATGTATTTCAACTTTTCAGTGAAGTTGTCGGCAAGGAAATTTGCGGTGACAGTATTGCTGAGGTGTCCTGTAGAACTCGCTATGCGGGCTTTCAAGTAGGCCGGATAGGGACCCATTTGCAGCATTTCTTCATCGTAGTTGGCTTCAATGACCAGGTAGTTGGCCGTGCGGATATAATCTGCAGCTGTGGGAGTAATTTCTCCCAAGTCGGTAACGAAGCAAAATGTTTTTTCCCCGGCACGTATGCGGTAACCTACGTTGTCTGTTCCGTCGTGGGGCACTTCAAAGGCTTCTATGGAAAAATCTTCTATCTGCACAGGTTGCTGTTTTTGCAGATGGCGTGCTGATGTGTGGATTTTCTGAGTCATACAATAGCTGCGGTTCATGCCTTTGTGAATGGCATCGGTAGTATACACCGGTATGCCCGCTTTTTCGCCAATGAGGCCCGCCGACTTGATGTGGTCGGCGTGGTCGTGGGTGATGAAAAGCGCTTTTATTGTGTTCATGGCAATGCCCACTTCCATTAATTCCTTTTTAATGGTACGGAACGGAATGCCGGCATCTATCAGTATGCCATAAGTATCGGTGCCCAGATAGTAACAATTTCCGCTACTGCCACTGGCCAGGCTTATAAATCTTATTTTCATAACCATTCTTTTCGATGTCCCGCCTATGCGGGGACGCTTTTTGAGAAAATTCCGGCAAATATAATCAAAGTATGTGTTATTGCTGTGGAGATTTCAGAATCTTTTCTTTTATGTTAGGTTCGAACGTAGGAATTTTCTTGTTTTATCAATAGGCATTCCTCTACGTTTGGCATAGTCGCTAAGCTGGTCTTCGCCCACGGTACCTACTGCAAAATAGCGGGCGGCAGGATGGCTCAACATTAATCCGCAAATAGAGGCATGTGGCTGCATGGCGCCATTTTCAGTGAGGGTTATGCCTATACGCTCTATGGGCAACAGGTCAGCTATAAGGAAAATGATGGATTGGTCGGGTAGGCAGGGGTAACCTATAGCTGGACGGATGCCTTGGTATCGGCATTTGAGTAGGTCGTCGATACAAAGATGTTCTTGTGCAGCATAGCCCCAAAGGTCGCGGCGTACATATAGGTGCATTTTTTCGGCTGTAGCTTCCGCCAGGCGGTCGGACAATGTCTGAATCATGAGGCTGTGGTAGGGGTCGTCTGTGGCTGTTCCTACAGGCATATTGACGGAGGTCGCAAATAGTCCCACTGTATCTGTTTTCCCCGAAGATAGCGGTTGTACAAAGTCGCTTAAACACAGATAGAGATGTTCACCTTTGTCCCGGTGCGTTTGCTGCCGTAGCAGGGGGATGCGCGTGTCTTCTACAATCAAGTCATCTCCTTGGGCATTGGCGCGGCACAGCCGGATTATGCCATGAGTTTTCACTTCACGGGTTAGACCCGATAAAATGTCACGGGCATCACGAAGAAGTGATTCTGCAAAGCCGGTATGCTGCTGTGACGGACGTATTCCCCAAGCATGGAAAAAGTAAGTCCAATCAATGTAGGGCACCAGTTCATCAATCGTGTAAGACAGTACTATGGCATCCATCAGTGTTCAAAGAGTAAGGGTTCGCCCCGGTAAGACTCATCTACCTCTTGGCCGTCGTACACTGTATGCCCATTGGCCCATGTGTGCAGCACACGCCACGAGAAGGCATGTCCTTCCAGCGGACTCCAGCCACATTTACTGAATATGTTTTCGCTGGTCACTGTCCAAGGTTCGCCACGGCGCACCAGTACGAGGTCTGCCCGGTAACCTTGGCGCACATATCCGCGTTTACTGATTTTGTATAATCTGGCAGGTGCATGGCACATTTTCTCTACAACAGTGGGTAGGCTGAATAATCCCTTGTCAGCCAGTTCTAACATGGATACCAGTGAAAATTGTATCATGGGCATGCCCGATGCAGCCTTCAGTGCACCTCCTGTCTTTTCCTGTAATTGGTGGGGGGCATGGTCTGTGGCAATGGTGTCTATAAGTCCTGCGTTGATGGCTTGGCGCAAGGCATCGCGGTCGCATTTGCGCTTGATGGCCGGGTTGCACTTGATGCGTGCCCCTTCTGTCTTGTAGTCTGCCGAGCTATAAAGCAGATGAGCCACGCAGGCTTCTGCCGTGATTCGTTTGTTGTCCAATGCCCCTGCAGTAAGCAAGGTAAGCTCACGTTCGGTAGTCAGGTGCAGTAAGTGCAGGCGTGCTCCACTTTCTCGTGCCAGTTTCACAGCCAGGTGCGATGAACGGTAGCAGGCTTCTGCACTTCGTATACAGGGATGCTTGGACACTGGCACTTCCGGGCAATCCTTGTATAGCTCACGATATTTGGCCGTGTTGCTTTGTATCAGCTGCGAGTCTTCGCAATGGGCGGCGATAAGCAGGTCCGTGCCATGGAAAATATTCAGCAGGCTGTCTTTTTTGTCAACCAGCATGTTGCCAGTGCTCGAGCCCATGAATAGTTTGATGCCACAAACCCGTTTAGGGTCAAGGCGGGCAAAGTCTGCATAGTTGTTATTGGTTGCCCCGAAATAGCAAGAGTGGTTCACAATGCACTTTTCTTCCAGCAGCGCCATTTTTTGCTCAAGGGCTTTTAGGGTGACGGTAGGCGGATTGTTGTTCGGCATATCCATGATGGAGGTTACGCCTCCTGCGGCAGCGGCGCGGCTCTCGCTCCATATGTCGGCCTTATGCGTCATGCCCGGCTCGCGGAAGTGCACGTGCTCGTCAATGACGCCGGGCAGCAGGTAGCAGCCCGTGGCATCTATCCGTTCGTCATACCCTTCGGGAACAGGCGTTTCAGGAGCCGCTATGCGTGCAATGGTGTCGTTTTCTATCAGTACCGAGGCCGGCTCCATCCGTCCTTCGTTGACAATCGTTGCGTTGTAAATAAGTATGCGTTTCATTGTTAAATGATAATTTATTTATGTACTTTTCTTTTTGTCTTGCCACAAAAAGAAAAGATACCAAAAGAAAAAAGTCAAGCGCTGAATCTCCGG
>CALUJC010000065.1 GCA_944320865.1 uncultured Bacteroides sp.
TGAAGAACAAGTTCGGCGAATATGGCGAGATGCAGAAGGGCTGGACGGCCGAAGACGCCAAGGGCTTCATCAAAGTGCTCAGCACCCCCCTGCGCGCCTACTACGCCTGCCATAAGGACGAGATGGAGTGAACCGACGCATTGTAAAGGATTCTGAATAAGCCGACGCAACCTCCCTACCTGCCCCAGAAGCATCTGTAGGCGGGTTTTGGGAGGGGCGGACATCAGACGGCGTTTGATGCCACATCGGACGGCGTTTCATCCTGCATCAGACGCCGTCTCATCCTACATCAAACGGCGTCTGATGTCACATCGCTCCGGCTGTAAATATTTATAAACACTTAAATGACCTTTATCACATGGACGAACCCAAGAAACTTCGCCGCCCCCGGAAGGGGCGCATGCTGGCGGGCGTATGTGCCGCCTTCGCCAATTATTTCGGCCTTGACCCCACCGTGGTGCGCGTGGCTTATGTGTTGCTCACGATATTCACCATCTTTTCGGGAGTGCTGGTTTACTTCATCCTGATGCTGGTAATCCCGGAAGAGCCAAACCCATATTATCGACAATGACAAAACCGAGTGAAGCGTGGTAGGGGCACCATCGCTCATCATTCTTCATTCTTAACAATTCATTTATATGATAAAGATAGGAATCATAGGCGGCGCGGGCTACACCGCCGGCGAACTCATCCGCCTGCTCATCAACCACCCGGAGGCAGAGATTGTCTTCATCAACAGCGGCAGCAATGCCGGAAACCGCGTGACCGACGTCCACGAGGGCCTCTATGGCGAGACCGACCTGCGCTTCACCGACCAGCTGCCGCTGGACGAGGTGGACTGCCTTTTCTTCTGCACCGCTCACGGCGACACGCGCAAGTTCATGGACAGCCACGACATCCCCGAAGGGCTGAAGATTATAGACCTCTCCATGGACTACCGCCTCAAGGCTGAGGGCAACGACTTCATCTACGGTCTGCCGGAACTGAACCGCCGCGCCACCTGCAAGGCGCAGCATGTGGCCAATCCCGGCTGCTTCGCCACCTGCATACAGTTGGGCTTGCTTCCCCTGGCCAAGCACCTGATGCTGAACGGCGACATCATGGTGAACGCCATCACAGGCAGCACCGGTGCGGGCGTGAAGCCGGGCGCGACGAGCCACTTCAGCTGGCGCAACAACAACCTGAGCGTCTACAAGGCCTTCGAGCACCAGCACGTGCCCGAAATCAAGCAGTCGCTGAAGCAGTTGCAGAACAGCTTCGATTCGGAGATAGATTTCATTCCCTACCGGGGAGACTTCCCGCGTGGCATCTTCGCCACCATCGTGGTGCGCAACAAGTGCAGCATCGAGGAGCTGACGCGCATCTACGAGGAGTATTATGAGCGTGACTCGTTTACCCATGTGGTAGATAAGAACATCGACCTGAAGCAGGTGGTGAACACCAACAAGTGCCTCCTCCACCTGGAGAAGCATGGCGACAAGCTGCTCATCATCTCCTGCATCGACAACCTGCTGAAGGGTGCCAGCGGCCAGGCCGTGCACAACATGAACCTGATGTTCAACCTGGAGGAGACGGTAGGGCTGAGACTGAAGCCGTCGGCATTCTAAAGTAATTTAAAGACAGATTTGCTCTGTCATCCTGTTCAGGATGACAGATACTTAACAGTATAACATTATGAAACTCTTTGACGTATATCCCTTATTCGACATCAACATCGTGCGGGGCAAGGGCTGCCACGTGTGGGACGAGCAAGGCACCGAGTACCTCGACCTCTACGGAGGGCACGCCGTTATCTCCATCGGCCACGCCCATCCGCATTACGTGGAGATGATTAGCAAGCAAGTAGCCACCCTGGGCTTCTACTCCAATTCAGTGATTAACAAATTGCAAGTGGAACTGGCCGAACGCCTGGGCCGGGCTTGCGGCTACGACGACTACCAGCTGTTCCTCATCAACAGCGGCGCGGAAGCCAACGAGAACGCCTTGAAGCTGGCCTCCTTCCACAACGGGCGGACACGCATCGTCAGTTTTGCCAAGGCTTTCCACGGGCGCACCTCGCTGGCCGTAGAGGTGACGGACAACCCGAAAATCATTGCCCCCGTCAACGCCAACCGGCACGTCACCTACCTGCCCCTGAACGATACGGAGGCCATGAGGGCTGAGCTGAGAAAGGGTGATGTATGTGCCGTGATTATTGAGGGCATCCAGGGCGTGGGTGGCATCCAGCTTCCTGCGGACGACTTTATGCAGGCATTGAGGGAGGAGTGCACGGCAGCGGGTACCGTCCTCATCCTTGACGAGATACAGAGCGGATACGGCCGTAGCGGCAAGTTTTTCGCCCACCAATATGCCGGCATCCGCCCGGACATGATTACCGTGGCCAAGGGCATCGGCAACGGCTTCCCCATGGGTGCCGTGCTCATCAGCCCCGAGTTCAAGCCCGTCTACGGACAACTGGGCACCACCTTCGGCGGCAACCACCTGGCGTGCGCGGCGGCCCTGGCGGTGCTGGACGTCATCGAAGGCGAGGGTCTCATTGAGAATGCAAAGGCAGTCGGCGCCCACCTGTTGGACGAACTGAAGAAGCTGCCGCAGATAAAGGAAGTCCGTGGCCGTGGCCTGATGATAGGCATGGAGTTCGAGCAGCCCATCAAGGAACTGCGCAGCCGCCTGCTGCACGAGCAGAAGGTCTTCACGGGCGTCAGCGGCACGAACGTCATCCGCCTGCTGCCGCCGCTCTGCCTCAGCATGGACGAGGCGGATTTGTTCTTGGAGCGCTTTGCCAAGGTGTTAGGATAGACTGCTAATGCCTTAGGCAAGGCAGAAATGAAAAAGCCGCTGTCTGCACAGCGGCTTTTTCATTTCTTGTGTCGGAATGAGGCGACTCGAACGCCCGACCCCTACGTCCCGAACGTAGTGCGCTACCAACTGCGCTACATTCCGA
>CALUJC010000066.1 GCA_944320865.1 uncultured Bacteroides sp.
CCGCCACCCATTCCACGAAAGTAAACGAACGCATGGTGCAGGACTGGGCAGAAGGCGAGGAAATATGCCGCACCTACGCCTTGCCCGTCAAGATAGAAGACGGCGTGTGGATTGGCGGAGGCGCCATTCTGTTGCCCGGAGTAACGATTGGCAAGAACAGTGTCATCGGGGCAGGCAGTGTAGTGACCCGTTCCATTCCTGCCAACTGCGTGGCGGTGGGCAATCCTTGCCGGGTGATAAAGAAGATAGACGTTACTACAACCTACTAATCACTCATCACTAAACACTAACTCACAGCCCCAGCCTTGCCGAAATCTCCAGCATACGGCGGATGGGACGCACGGCACGTTCGGCAATGTCGGGGTCGACCTGCACTTCGGGCGACTCGGTGCGGAGGCAGTCATAAAGCTTTTCAAGGGTATTCAGGCGCATGTCTTTGCACTCGTTGCAGTCACCGCAAGTGCCGCCTGAGGGAGGAGCGGGGACGAACGTCGTCTGAGGGCAACGCTTGTGCATCTCGTGCAAGATGCCTGCTTCAGTGGCTACTATGTATGTCTTTTCAGGATGGGCCACGGCTTGCTTCAGCAAGGCGGCGGTAGAGCCTACCACATCAGCCAGGGCGAGCACGGCTTTGGGACACTCGGGATGGGCCAAGGTGATGGCACCGGGGTGCAGGCGTTTCAGTTCGGCCAGCTTCCCGGCAGAAAAACGTTCGTGCACATGGCAGGCTCCGTCCCACACCAGCATATTACGCCCCGTGACGGCATTGATGTAGCTACCTAGGTTTCTGTCCGGTCCGAAGATGATTTTCTCGTCTTTGGGGAAGCTTTCCACTATGGCCTTCGCGTTGGTTGAGGTCACTACCACGTCGGTCAGTGCCTTGACGGCTGCCGTGGTGTTGACGTAGGATATTACCGTGTATCCCGGATGTTCCTTGACGAACTGCTCGAAGCGGTCGGCCGGACAGCTGTCAGCCAGCGAACAGCCTGCCTTCAGGTCGGGCACCAGCACTTTCTTTTCGGGACAGAGTATCTTGGCGGTTTCGCCCATGAAGTGCACGCCACACATCACAATGACGTCGGCCTCCGTGCGTGCCGCCCATTGGGCCAGGGCGAGGCTGTCGCCCACGAAGTCGGCAATGTCTTGTATCTCGCCACGCTGATAGTAATGACCCAGTATGACGGCGTTCTTCTCTTGTTTCAGCTGCGCGATGGCTTGTGTCAGGTTCTCCATAATCAGTCAGTCTTTCTAGTGTTCCACAATCTTTTTATTATATACCTGTTTTCTCTTCTTGAAAGAAAAATCCTATGTTGATGATGATAGGCTGTTAGTATGGTGCAAAGAAAAATGCCCGTCTGCTTGCACAGTAAGTTATTAAAGCAAGGCCTGATGGTTGTCCGCAGGTTATCCACAATCTTCAGATACGGGTTTCCGGCTGGGGATGAGTGTACTGCGGGGCTTTTCTTTGAGCATATTAACATCCTGTTCATAACGTGCAAAGTTAGTAACTTTTGCTGTGAATAGCGTGCGGATTGGAGGAAAAATATGCGGATGTTTGCCATAAAAACTCGTGGCTTGTTTATTTGGAAGGTTCATTCCCGTGGTTGTATGGACAGAGTTTTAAGAAATGCAAGGAGTTTCTTTCCTTTTCTTTTCGCGGGTTATTGACAGGTTTTCCACAGCTTTTAGCGAGGATATGCACGGAAAGGAGTAACTTTGCGGGGAAATGTGATGGAGAAGTCAAGAAGTCAAGTAGACAGAAGTCAAAATGAAATAGGATAGTATGCAGTACATTTCTTCTCTCTTCTTGACTTCTTAACTTCTGTCTTCTTGACTTCTAAAAACTGATACAACATGCGCAAACTAAGTATTACCGAACTGCACCGCATCAGCGCGGAGGAGTTCAAGCAGGCCCGGAAGCTGCCCCTGGTGGTGGTGCTCGACAATGTGCGTAGCCTGCACAACATCGGCTCGGTGTTCCGCACAGCGGATGCTTTCCGCATAGAGTGCATCTACCTGTGCGGCATTACGGCCTGTCCGCCCCATCCGGAGATGCACAAAACGGCACTGGGGGCGGAATTCACCGTCAGTTGGCAATATGTGGAAAACACCGTGCAGGCTGTGGATAACTTGCGCGCCCAGGGCTACGTGGTCTACTCCGTGGAGCAAGTAGAGGGCAGCACCATGCTCGACGAGCTGACGCTCGACTCTGCCCGGAAATATGCCGTAGTGCTGGGCAACGAGGTGAAGGGCGTGCAGCAGGAGGTGGTGGACCACAGCGACGGCTGCATAGAGATTCCCCAGTATGGCACCAAGCACTCGCTCAACGTGTCGGTCACGGCCGGCATCGTGATGTGGGACTTGTTCAAGCTGCTGCGCTAAGTAAGTTACCGCTGCCTTTATTTTATAAAGCCGCCTTCCTGGCGTAGTATCGCTACCGACCGGGCGATACTACGCTACCGCGGTGGCGTTGGTAGGCTGGGGAAGGGGTTTCCTTCTGATAATTTTGCCCTCTCAAAGAAATACTGTATATTTGTATCGATAAGTTACGAAAAGAGTGTAATTTATTGGAAATGAGCGTAGGTTAATTGCTCATGATAGTAATAGGTTACGATTTAG
>CALUJC010000067.1 GCA_944320865.1 uncultured Bacteroides sp.
CATAAACTATTGATATTCATTGTTATCTATAATTTTAATTGCATCTATTTCCACAAATATATCTGCATTGTACAAAGCCCGCCATGGTTGGGCCAGTATAGCTAAAAGTAAAAATATTCCTATTGCCACTATTAGTGAAGCACTTGGTCATGAATCGGAAAAAACAACTCACATTTATTTGGCATCGTTGGATACTTCTATTGTCGACAAAGCGAATAGCCAAATCTTGAAACTACTTTAGAGCCTTAATATATTTGTAAAAAAGTTGAATAAATATAATCCATCTCTCTGTAAGAGATGGATTAAGCCGATGCAAAAATACAACAAAATAGTTTTTTGGCAAAGAAAATATACAAAAAACATCTCATCTCAAATGTGATTTCTAATTTAGTTTGTGAAGCTCAATCAAGGTATCTTGTTCCAACAATGTATTATATGCTTTAATAGATAAGAATTATTTGTTACAAAATCATATCATTTACGTATAGAATTTTCTTGTTGGACTAGTAAATCTGCAGTTTGTGCTATAGGTGTTTTATTGTTTTGCACATGTTGAGTTGTTGACAAATTCTTTATTGTGTAACTCGTTATATTTTATGTAGTTAAAAAAACTATTCATTTATAATCCATCTCTTACAGAGAGATGCAGTAAAAGATAAGTATCCAAAGAAAATTATATAGGAGTCAATTAAAAGGCTTGATAGGTAGGCGAGAATGTGCGTATAATTCTTCAATTCTTGATGAATTGACGTGTAACTGCTTGATTTATATTACAATATAAGTCTTTGCAGGATTAGGAGTATTGTTTTTAATCGAAAATCTTCCTTATGGATAGGTTGCTGAATGCGGGAAAAGATATGGTGTCTCCTGTGTGTTTGCCGGAAATAGGAGATTCCAAACGTTGGTATGTCATGCGCGATTTGAAGCGAGCCAATGCCAAACTGCCAGCTTATAAGCTATTGGGTAATCTGAATATGGAAGTTTTCACCCCAATGCGGTGGCGTCTTATTGTCAGACAGGGTAAGCATATTCGGGAAGAAGTACCTTTTATGCAAGATTTGTTGTTTGTCTGTGAAACCCGCAAACGTCTTGACCCTTATGTGGAAACTATCCCCACCTTGCAATATCGATTTCAACGGGGAGGGGGCTATGGCAATCCCATGGTCGTTCCCGATGCCGATATGGCTCGATTCATCCATGCCGTAAGCGGTACGAAAACATGCCGCTATTTTCTTCCCAACGAACTGACCCGTGCCATGTATGGGCGGAAAATACGTATTATAGGCGGATATCTTGATGGCTATGAAGGACATTTGCTTAGTTTGCGAGGCTCCCGCACAAAGCGGCTTTTGGTCGAATTGCCGTCATGGCTTGTCGCTGCTGTCGAGGTCCAACCGGAATATGTTCAATTGCTATAATATGGATTACCGATGAAACTTCTTATGCTTGATGAAAATTTCTCATCCGGACAGGTTGAGGATAAAGAGAAGGCCCTCTTTTATCAGATTCATCGGGTCATAGTGGAACAACAATTGTTCCTGGATCCGAATTTTTCTCGGAGTCAAGTTATCAAGATTGGCCTTATCAACAAAAACAAGGTAGCTAAATTAGTTCGGAAATATACCGGTACCAATCTTAATGGCTACATCAACAGTCTGCGTTTGGAGTATGCTTTCCGTTGGATGAAAGAACATCCCGATGCTCCTATTAAGGCTGTTGCCTTGAGTTGTGGTTATAGCAATGTCCGCACTTTTTATCGTCAGTTCATGAACCGGTGTGGACAGACTCCTACACAATCTAAAGAGGAACCATGAAGTTACAGATAGCCGGATGGCTTGTGGAGGTGGATTGTCCGGATGAGGTGGTAGCCCATTTGCCCAACTGGCAGCCTTTCCTGTGGCTTGGGGCAGATGCCTCGGTCGCTTCCACCTTGTGCAGGGTGGAGACGGGGCATGTGCTGCAGCCGGAAGCTGTGGAGCCTACGCTTACCAACGAGTTGGAAGGGCGGACTTTATATTTGTGGCTTCGTCCTGACTGCTGCATTGTGCGGCTCATGCTGCATGATGAGGATTACTGCTATACGCTGCGCGCCAATAGGGATTGGAGCCGGGTGCTCACCGATTGGCGCTATGCGGGAGAGGCTTCCTGCCGTGCGCTTGATGACTTCCTGATGATAGCCTTTATTTACAGTTCGGCCTTCCGGCAAACCATTCTGATGCATGCCTCCTCGGTAGTGTGCCGCAATGCCGGTTGCGCGTTTATAGGAGCTTCGGGGGTGGGGAAGAGCACCCATTCGCGTTTGTGGCTGGAGCATATACCCGGCACCCGCCTGCTCAACGACGACCAGCCGGTTTTTCGCCTCATGCCGGATGGTTCGGTGTGGGTATATGGTTCGCCGTGGAGCGGGAAGACTCTCTGTTACCGCAATGAAGGCGTCATGCTGAAAGCCCTGTTTTTCATGCAGCAGGCCAAGGAGAATCAAGCTATCCGCTTGGATGGCATCGAGGTTTTCTACCGTCTGCTGGAGTCGGTATCCGCCATCGGGCGCGATGCCCGCAGCTTTGCAGGCATCAGCGAGACGTTGGCTCATGTGGCCGGGGCAGTGCCAGCCTACCTGCTTCGCAACCTCCCGGAAAAGGAGGCGGCATTACTGAGCTTCGGGCTGATGAAAGGGTAGGTTTCCCCCTCCTGCGGCTGTGGCTATCCCCTAACTGGGCAGCGTTTTTTCCCTAACTGGGAAAAAAAATTTCCCTGACTGGGGGATAAATGATAATTTAGCGCACGAAGTGCGCAGTTACGAGCTACAAGCTACGAGTAGCTGCCCACTGAGTACTTAGAAACTTTACTTGTAGCTTGTAGCTCGTAACTTGTAGCTGCGGGGCTCCGCCCCGCTAAATTCCCATTTAAACAAATGATAATCGCAGTAGATTTTGACGGCACTATTGTCGAGCACCGCTATCCGGCTATCGGCAGGGAGATACCTTTTGCCATGGATACGTTGAAGCTGCTGGCGCAGGAACGGCATCAGCTTATCTTGTGGACGGTCCGCGAGGGCAGGCTGCTTGACGAGGCTGTAGAGTTTTGCAGGAGTCGCGGGCTGGAGTTTTATGCGGTGAACAGCAACTATCCCGAAGAGCTGGACACCCACCGCACTTTTTCCCGCAAGCTACAGGCCGATTTGTTCATCGACGACCGGAACTTGGGCGGCTTGCCCGATTGGGGTGTCATTTATCGCATGATACACGACAAGCTTACGTTTGAAGAGGTCTATGGCAGTAAGTCCTTACAGGCAGAAGCTGTGGCGCAGCAGCCGCGTAGAGGCTGGTTGAGGCGGTTGCTGAAAGGATAATTTATCGGGTAGTAACCACAGATTACACAGATGAAACTGATTGGCACAGATTTCTCTTTAGATGAATGGTATCTGTGCTCATCTTGTTTAATCTGTGTAATCTGTGGTTTAAACCCTCATTTAACTCATACATATAAAACCATTAGAAATATGTCATTCACAAAAAAGATTCTATTTATTTTGATGCTTCCTTTGCTTTTTGCAGGGTGTGCCTCTTACAAAAAGTCTGTATATCTGCGCTACGACAAGGTGCTTGATGATATAGAGCAGCGCGGACGACTTTACGAGTATCGCATCATGCCCAAGGATGAACTTGTCATCGTAGTCAGCACCTCTGACCCTGCTTCTGCTGTACCTTTCCTCCGAAAGCTGGGGCAGAGCAAGGATATGAATATATCCAATCAGGGCGTAGGCGATGCCAATCTACTCAATTACCTGGTGGATAACGATGGCTTCATCGATTATCCGGTGTTGGGCAAATTCTCCGTCTTGGGGCTTTCCACCCGCGAGTGCGAGGCACTTATCCGCCAGAAACTGGAAGCTTATCTGAACGAAGTGCCCAATGTCACGGTGCGTTTGGCCAATTTCAAAGTCAGTGTTTTGGGCGAAGTGGCAAGTCCCGGTACGTTTACCGTTACCGACGAGCGCATCAATATCTTCCAGGCGCTTTCCCAGGCAGGAGACATGACGCTCTTTGCCGACCGTGACGATGTGCAGCTGCTTCGCGAAGATTCTATCGGCCGCCGCCATGTTGTCCATCTCGACCTTACGGAGGCAAGCATCGCGCTTTCTCCCTATTACTACTTGCAGCAGAACGATGTGGTGTACGTGAAGCCTACCAAGGCTAAAGTGCGTGCCAACACCTTTAATAATAACAGTTCCATTTGGATCAGCATTTTAAGTCTGCTCACCACCATCGCTTCTTTGGTGGTTGTGGCCATACGATGAGAAAAATAAGAATTTATGAATTCCAAAAAGTCTACTGATATTTTTAACGACGGCAGCAAGCCTGTCGATTATAAGGCGTTGTTTTTTGAATACCTGCTTCATTGGCCGGTTATTCTGGTTTGCCTGGTGCTTGCCATAGCGGGCGCCTACGTGTACTTGCGTTATCAGCCCCCCGTGTATAGTGTCGGTTCCACCGTCCTCATCAAGCAGGGCGACAAGACCAAGGCTTCCTCCATAGGCCAGTTGGCAGCTATGCAAGACATGGGCACCATCTCTCTGGCCAATAACTTCGACAACGAAGTGGAGATATTGCAGTCCTATTCCCTTGTGCGCAAAGTGGTGGAGCGCCTGGGGCTTTATATCGACTATTTCGAGCCGCAACGCTACGGATACGACATCCCGTTGTACAAGAATACGCCCATTCAGGTATGGATGGCTCCGGGTGAGGCCGAGAAACTTCCGTCTGCCTTGCAGGTGCAGATAGACAGCCGTCCGGGTGGTGCCTATCATGCCACGGTCTGCTATCGGGTGAAAGACGAGGAATACACGCTTGAAAAGAGCTATGCCCGGTTGCCTGCCGTATTCATCACTCCGGTCGGCACACTCAGCCTTAGAACCGACAGCGTGTTTACGCCTCAGGCCCCCTATACATTGTTGGCGCAAGTCATGCCGCCCTCTGCCGTGGCCGACCGCTACAAGTCGCGCCTGAGCGCTACGCCTACCAGCGATTATACTTCCATCGTGAGCCTCGTGGTCAACGATACCCATATACGGCGTGGTGAGGACTTCTTGAACACACTGGTCACCATCTACAATGATGAAGCCAACGACGACAAGAACCAGGTGGCTATGCACACGGCACAGTTCATAGACGAACGTATCGCCGTCATCAACGACGAGCTGGGCGCTACGGAAACCGAACTGGCCGAATACAAGCAACGGGCAGGCATCACCGACCTGAGCACCGATGCCCAGCAGGCCTTGCAAGGCAGCTCGGAGTATGAGCAAAGGCGGGCAGACAATACCAATCAGCTGCGTCTGGTGGGCGACCTCCGCCTCTACTTGGAAGACCCGGCCAACCGCGACGAGGCCATTCCTGCCAATGTAGGCATTTCCGATGTGGGATTGACCAATATTGTAAGCCAGTACAACGAACTGATTATTGAGCGTCAACGCCTGTTGCGCACTTCCAAGGAGACCAGTCCGGCAGTCATCAGCCTCGACGAGACGATAGCAGCCACCCGTGCCACGGTGCTTGCCACGGTGGAGAACGTGGAGCGCACCCTCCGTATCACTCGCGACAACCTTGACCTTGAAGCCGGAAAATACCGCACCCGCATCAGCAATGCGCCCCGCCAAGAGCAAGAGCTGCGCAACATCAGCCGCCAGCAGGAGATTAAGGCCGACCTCTACCTTATGCTCTTGCAAAAGCGTGAGGAGAACGCCATAACCCTGGCTGCCAAGGCAAACAACGGGCGCATTGTAGAAACGCCCCGTGTGTCGGGCCTGGTAGCTCCCAACGGACGCAATCTCTACCTGATAGCGTTTGTGTTGGGGCTGGGCATTCCTGTGGGAGGCATCTGGCTTTCGCGTGCCTTGCAGTTCCGCATCGGGGGGCGTGCCGACGTAGAGCGCATCACCGATGTTGTGGTGGCCGGCGATATTCCCCAGGTAAAGAAAGCCGGTAAGGACTCCATTGTCATCAGCGAGAACCGCAACGAAATCATGGAAGAAGTCTTCCGCAGCGTGCGCACCAACCTGCAGTATATGTTGCAGGAAGGGCAGCGTGTCATTCTCTTTACTTCTACCAGCTCTGGCGAAGGCAAGTCTTTTACCGCCAGCAACCTGGCTGCCAGTTTTGCCTTTATGGACAAGAAGACGGTGATTGTAGGTCTCGATATCCGCAAGCCGGCTTTAGGGCACATCTTCTCGCTGGACAAGCAGTTGCCCGGCATCACCCAATACCTGGCTGCGCCTTCCGAGTACGATTTGCTTTCCCTTTGCCGGTCCGTGCCGTTGTCTCCCAATCTCTATGTGCTGCCCAGCGGCGCTTTGCCTCCCAATCCCACCGAATTGGTGGCACGCCCCTCGCTGGATGCGGCCATTGGCATCTTGAAGCAGCATTTCGATTATGTCATTCTCGACACTGCCCCCATCGGCATGGTTACCGATACCCAGCTCATTGCCCGCGTGGCCGACCTCTGCGTCTACGTCTGCCGGGCTGACTATACCCGCAAGAGTGAGTTTGCCTTCATCAACGATGTGCAGAAGGACAAGAACGTGGCCCACCTGTGTGTCCTCATCAACGGCATCGACATGGACAAGCGCAAGAACGGCTATTACTACGGCTATGGCAAGTATGGCAAATACGGCAAGTATGGCTACGGGCGGAGGTATAAGTATGGCTACGGCAAGTGATGCATGACGCGATTTCCTATCTGAAAGTTTGTCCGTTTCAAGATAAAATCGTTTCTTTGTGACAACCATTCAAACACGGCAGACTATGATGAAATATCCGATAGGCATACAGGACTTTAATAAGATAATAAGCGAGGGCTACGTATATGTCGATAAAACCGATTTGATATATCAGCTGGTAAAGACCGGTGCGATTTATTTCCTTAGCCGTCCGCGACGTTTTGGCAAGAGCTTGCTTGTTTCTACTTTGAAGTGCTATTTCGAAGGCAAGAAAGACTTGTTCAAAGGGCTTGCCATTGAGAAGCTGGAAACAGAGTGGGCGGAATATCCGGTTTTCCATATCGACTTTAATAGCTCCAATTTTACCTCTCCGGGCAAATTGGATGAAATCATAGAAGGCATTGTCAGCACATGGGAAAAAGAGTATGGGCGGACTCAAGAGTTCAACGATGTAGGAAAACGTTTTGCCTACGTGCTTGAGCAGGCGCATAAGCGTCATGGCAGGCGCTGCGTGGTGCTGATTGACGAATACGACAAGCCCATATTGGACGTATTGGATACCTCTTATAAGATTCGGATAGGTGAGGAAGAACGTCTGTTGGAAGATTGGAATCGGGAAGTACTGAAGGGCTTCTATTCCGTCTTTAAGGCAGCCGACCAAGACCTGCAGTTTGTCTTGCTGACGGGTGTAACGAAGTTTTCTCAGGTCAGTGTATTCAGCGGGTTCAATCAACCCAACGATATTAGCATGGATGAGCAATACGAAACACTTTGTGGCATTACGCAAGTGGAACTGGAACATTATTTTGCTACACCGATTAATATACTTGCAGAAAAATTCCGCACTACGTTGGATGATATGAAGGCTCATTTGAAACATCAATACGATGGTTATCATTTCAGTAGCAATCAGACTGATGTTTATAATCCGTTTAGTTTATTAAATGCTTTCGCAAAGCAGGAATTGCGAGATTATTGGTTTGCCAGCGGTACCCCTTCTTATCTGATCCGCCTGCTGAGCCATACGAAAGAAGACCTGAATGAACTGACTGGGCGTTACTACCGTCCCGAACAGTTTGTCGACTACAAGGCAGATGTGGAGCAACCGTTGCCTATGATTTATCAAAGCGGTTACCTCACCATCAAGGACTATAAACTTAACCGGGGCACATTCTTGCTCGATTTTCCGAACAATGAGGTGAAGAACGGATTTGTTTCGTTGATTCAGACTCACGTTTGATTTATAAAATAGGCGTGAATTTTTCTTCCGAAACGGGAACTGTGGAGGAGTGGAAAGTAAATGAAGCATGACATATTACCTTCTCCCCGCATCAATTGGATAGATTCCATGCGGGGCGTCTTTATATTCTTGGTGATACTGTATCATTCAGGAGCGCCGTGGGAGTATGCTAAGTTTCTTAATCCATTTGTAATGGGTGGCTTTTTCTTCCTTTCCGGCTACTTGTTTCATTCGCCAGGAAAAACTTGGGATTGGCGTTACAAGCTTATACGTATTGCAGAGTCATTGTTGCTTCCTTATTTCCTCTATTGGACGCTCACCTATTTTGTAAAGGCTGCCTATTATGAGGTCTACTTGCAGGGCAATTGGGGCATCTTTGTGCCTTACTTCCGCGAATTGCTGTCCGGTTGCAAACTGTGGTTCATGTCTGCTATCATTGTGGGCGAGGTTGTGCTGACCGGCATATTGTCTGTCAGTAGGAATACGTTCTATTTGGCTGGCATGGCGGTGTTATTTTCCTTCTTGTGGTGGCTTACTCCGCTGTCTGTGCCCGGTGTGTTTTGGCCGTGGTACTTGCCTTCTGCCTGCATTGCTTTGTGCTTTATGCTATTGGGAGTCATTGTGCGTGCCAACAACCTGTTGGCTTGCTTGGAGCGGAAAGGCATTGTGTTTTTAGCCCTGTTAACTTATCCTTTACTCTACGTCTTGGACTTGGTGTTCGACTTGAACCAGATATCTTTCGCCAGCAACTATTACAGCAACTTGCTGCTGTTTTACCTATACGCCTTGTGTGGCATATCCTTTATCTATGTGCTGTGCAGTAAGTTCCTGTCCGGAAGCCGTGTGCTGCATTACATGGGGCGTAGTTCCCTGCTGATGTACTTCTTCTGCAATCAGGTAATCCTGCTGATTGCCCGCCTCACGGGGCATGGCTGGGGCCTGTCGGTTTACGTGTGGTCTGTTGTAGCGGCATGCGCAGCCTGCTTGCTGTTGGTGATTCCTGTGGAGGTGACGAAGAGGTGGCTGCCTTGGATGGCGGGGATGTGCAGAGTGTTGGGGAGGAGATATAAGCAGTAAGTCTACAGCTAATAGTTTATGTCTGATAATTTTAATAAGAACAGGATATTTAAAAATACATTCTTTCTCTATGGTAGAATGTTGATTACCATGGGGATAAATCTCTATACTACCAGATTGGTACTTGCCAATTTGGGTGTGGACGATATGGGAGTATACGGAGTAGTGGGCAGCATTACCAGTCTGTTTACAGTGCTTATCGGAGGCATCACCAATGCTATCCAGCGTTTCATTACCTTTGAATTAGGGCGTAAAGATGGAGATATAAACATTGTGTTTTGTTCTTCGCTTAATATTCTGTTTATAACGGCTTTCATTTTTGGCATAATATTGGAATTGGGTGGACTTTGGGTATTAAATAATAAAGTCAATATACCTCCAGAGTCTATGGATGCAGCTTTCTGGGTGTTTCAACTTTCCATTTTAACTTGTTTGGTTAATGTTATTAGCATTCCTTATAATGCGCTGATAGTGGCTTATGAACGAATGGACACCTTTGCAATAATATCTATTTTGCAAGTAGTGTTAACGTGCTTGGCGGCCTATTGTTTGTCCTTTTTTGAGCAAGACCGTTTATTAATCTATGCTATTTTGATGGCTGCGGTTAGTATCTTGATCCGAATAGTGTATCAGATTTATTGTCATGCAAAATTTGCAGCATCTCATTATCAGTATAGAATTGATAAAAAGGTGTTAAAGGAGATAGGGAAATATGCAGAGGTTTCTACGATTTCTAGTTTTCTCCATATCGTTTCTTATCAAGGAATTGCATTTGTTATTAATTGTTTTTTTGGAGTGGCGATTAATGCGGTATATAATATTGCTCAGCAACTCATGAATTCAATGTTATCATTTGCATTTAATATTATGAGAGCAATTTCTCCACAAATTACTAAAACATATGCAGGTGGAGAATTTGAAACGCATAAAAAATTAGTATATAGTAGTAGTAAGTTGGAGGTTTTCTGTATATATTTAATTTTGATTCCTTTTGTAATACGGACAGAATATATAATGGGGCTTTGGTTAGGTAATGTTCCTGAATATGCTGTAGAATTTGCAAGATGTATAATATTTGTTAGCTTGATCTATGCATTATTGGAACCAATAAGAACAGCAGTACTGACAACAAAACGAATTGCTGCATTTTTGATTATTCCTAATTTATTTTATACATTAGTACTTCTTATTAGTTATGTAGTTGGATTGAAAACAAATAATCCTAAGGGGTTGATTGTTGCTATTGTTTGTATGGAAGTATTGACATGCACTTTGCGTATTTACTTGGCTACAAAAGTTTCTTTCGTTAAAATTCGCGACTTTATTTCATGGGTGTTGAAACCATGTGTTTTAGTTGGTGGACTTTCTTTTGTTAGTTGTTGTATATTGAATTTGCTAACGGACAAAAATTTTGGTGGATTAATTGGTTTACTGGTGTTGCATACTATTATATTGATAGGAATTATATATTGTGTTGGTTTGAGTAATCAAGAACGCTTGTATGTGAACTTATTATTAAAAAAAATCAGCAAATACCGCAAATAATATATTTATGAGATGTAACAGAAAGATATATGCTCATTGGTGTTATATTGATAATTGTGGCGATGCTCTAAATCCATATCTTTTAGGTAAGCTGTCAGGCTGTAAGGTTATTTATTGTAACAATACATTGCCCCGATATACCACAGAACTGAAAAGAGTGATTAAACAGATTATACAAAAAAAGAAAATTGATATAAACCGTTTTATCCCGCCATTTTTTTGGAGAAAGAAGAAAATTGTACTTGCTATTGGGTCAATACTCAATAGGTCGTTACCTAATTATCAAGTTTGGGGCGCAGGATATTTAAATGGATTTGAACATGCTAAGGGTGGAACATTATATGCTGTAAGGGGAGAATATTCTGCACAGAAATTATATTCTGAAGGATTTCCATTATGCACAGTTTATGGAGATCCAGCTTTATTACTTCCTTTAGTTTATCAGCCTAAAGCAAAAATAGAATGTGAAATAGGACTGATTCCTCACTTTTTAGAATATTCTGATTATAAAAATCGCTATCCCAATAGTAATATTATTAATATGACTTGTACGGATATAGAGAAAGTTGTTGAACAAATTTGTTCATGTAGATATATATTATCAAGTTCTTTGCACGGAATAATAATAGCTCATGCTTATGGTATTCCAGCTTTATGGATAAAAAAAGGTTATATAGGAACTGATGATATAAAGTTTTATGATTATTTTAGTTCTGTAGGCATAAATCCTTTTTATGCAGGACAAATTAATATTAATGTAGATCAGCTACTTTCAATACAATATAATTCATTGTCTGTGGAATTAAAAAAAAACATGTTGCCTAAGGTCAATCTTGCTGAGATACAGAAGCGATTATTAGCTGTTTACCCTTTTAAAATTGTTGAAAGTGTGAAAAAAGTGTTGATTTGATTTTTAGTATATTCAGTAGTTATCAATTAACTTTTTTGCCCATATGTCTTGTACAGCTTTAATTATATTGATTTTCAATAACAAAGACAATATAGTCAATTTGATTGAGAGTGTCGAACGATATAATACTGCTCCAATAAAATATATTATAATAGATAATGGATCCACTGCGTTAGGCATTACAGAAAATATATCCAATTTTTTTGAAGCAAAAATTTGCGGGTAGGTTGTTGATTTGTGGTGATGATTATGAAGCAAGATCTGTTCGGTTGCCTTATGTGACATTTTTGCAAAGTAGTTATAATGGTGGTTTTTCGGCAGGAAACAATAAAGGTCTTAAATTGGCATATAGGGATGACGAAATAGATAATGTTTTTGTAATCAATGATGATATAATTTTTGTTGATGATATTATTCCTCGGCTATGCTATAAATTAGATTCGTTACCAGATGCTGGCATGATTTGCCCCATTCATTTATTTCCAAATAAAGAGGTCGATTTAGATTGCGTTCGTTTATTGCATAGTATTTGGCATCTAATTTTGAGTATGTCTTTTCATATCCATAGTGAAAATGTAAGTGTGTTGAGTATGCATCCTGAATATATAGAGAAAGATTCCATAGAGATTCAACCACCCATAGGCCCATGTATTTTGTTTAGTAAAAAAAATATATATGCTGTGGGAGGATATGATGAAAATGTTTTTTTGTATTTCGAAGAATATATTTTATATAGAAAATTTCAAAAGTTACATTTGAAGAACTATGCTATTCCTTCCTGTAAATTAATTCATGTGGGCAGTGTGAGTACAAGTAAGATAAAAAGTTCCATTGTGCGCAGTATTTATTTGGATAGTTGTTATTACTATTTGAAGACATATTGTAACTTGGGGTTGTTACAGAAGATTCTACTTCCTCTATTTTATTGCTTAGGTAAGATTAGAACAAGGTTAGCTTCAATAGTAAGAAGTTGTAATTAAAACTTTGCCATGACCATCCTTTTCATCACCAACAACCTCCCTCCCGTGGTCGACGGGGTGGGCGATTACACCTACAACATTGCCCGGCAGTTCGCCATGCACCGCCACAAGGTGTATATCGTGTGCCGGGACAATGCGGAGGTGAACACCCATGTGGAGGGGATGACCATAGTGCCTTGCGTCAAAGCGTGGGGCTGGAGCTGCTACAAGCCTATTGTGCAGCTCATTCGGGAAAAAGGCATTGAGGTCGTTTCGCTGCAGTATGTTCCTCACGGGTTTCATCCAAAAGGGTTGCCTTTTGCTATGATATCTGTGATGAAACAGATTAAAGCTAAAGGAGTAAAGGTAATGGTGTTTTGCCATGAAATAAGTATATCTTACGTGGAAAAGAAAACGCTGAAAAGATATCTTATTTATAGTGCAATGAGATATACGATAAAGAAAATATTGCAACAAACTGATGCCGTGGCGACTAGTATAGACTATTATTATAATATATTGCGGCAACTTGCACCTAATACTAAATGTTGTCCTCCGGTTCCAATCGTTGCGAATATCCCACGTTCTCATAAAACAAAAGAGGAATTACGTTTATTGAAAAACAGAATAGCTGCTCGAAATGAGGTTATAGTATCCTTCTTTGGAAAGAGAAATGTAAAGAATAGTATTATCGCAATCAATCATTTAATTAAAGAAGGGTTAGAGATAAAAGTATTATTTATAGGCAATTCTTCACAGGAGGAAACATACGGTCTCAACCGAATGAATTATTATCAAACCGGTATTATTGAATTGCAGGATATTGATCAATATTTACAGGTTAGTGATATATTAATTCTGCCGGAATCTAATTTATCAGGATGTTCTTTTAAAAGTGGGGCATTATCAGCAGCTTTTAGGGATGGTGTTGCAGTATTGTCTTCTATTGGCTTTTTGACCTCTAAAAAGTTAGTTGATGGATACAATATCCTTAATACTAATTTTGATGCTGTCTCAGATATAGAAAATAGGTTACGGCAGTTAATAGAGAATCCTTCACTTAGGATAGAAATCGGAAAACATGCACAATTTACTGTACAATCTCATACATGGGAGAATACTTATAGTGCATACATGAGCTTATTATCAGAAATATAAATTAGTAGAACACACTTTTTCTAAGCATGAAGTTGCTGATTTACACTCCTGTATTTTATCCTTCTACAGGCGGAATAGAAACCTTCAATAGTTTGTTGGCACAAGGCCTTGCTTCAAATGGATTTGAAATTGTCGTTATAACGCCGATATCAGATTCATGTGATGATAGCCAATTCAACTTTAAGGTTGTAAGAGGAGCCGACTTTAAAGTCTTTTGGCGATATTACAAATGGTGTGATGTTTATCTTCAATCTGTTTTATCTTTAAAGGGAATATGGCCTTTAATGTTGAAGAGAAAAAAGTGGATAGTTGTCCATCATACTTGTTCATTCTATTCATGGGACCAATCGCCTACAGCCATTTCATATTTAAAGCATATTGTAACTATGTTTGCAAAAAACATAGCAGTGAGCAATGCTGTAGGAATAAATCTTAAATTGTCGAATTATAAAGTAATTTGGAATGCATATAATAATAAGGTGTTTAAATGCTTAAATTGGAACAAAAGAAAAGATTTTATTTTCGTTGGTCGATTGGTGACAGAAAAAGGGGGTAACTTATTGATTGATGCTTACAATGATTATTTGAAATTGTCTAAATATCAATGGAAGCTAACCATTATAGGAGACGGACCTGAAAAGGAGGATCTTGCAAGACTTGTTTCTAAATATGGAATAACCGATTTTGTTTCGTTTAAGGGTAAACGTACAGGAAATGATTTGGTTCATGAATTGAACATACACCATACTTTGATAGTACCTAGTTTATGTAAAGAAGCTTTTGGAATAATTGCCTTGGAAGGTATTGCTTGTGGATGTTTTTGTCTGGTTTCCGATAGTGATGGGCTGCAAGAAGCTGCTGGAGCTAGAGCTATTTTATTTAAAAAAGGTTCTGTAAAAGACTTAGTGAAAAAAATGCTATATGCCGAAACGAATGATTATATACCTATGGAGCATCTCAATGAAATTACTGCACATCTGAGTAAATATACTCCAGAATGTATGATTCGTCAGTATATCACTTATATTCAATCTGAAATGGACTCTATGTTGCAGTAAAATTTGTGAATGATGAAAATTGTACTTTCTCACCCCTTCGGCAACGCCAATACCCGTGCTGCTGTGATGGGCATGCATAGGCTGGGACTGCTGGACAGCTTCCATACCTGCATTGCCTGCTTCAAAGGCAGCCTGCTTTACCGGCTTTCTGCATTGAAGGCTTTCAGGGAATTCAGGAGGAGGGAGTTCGATGCCGCGTTGCGTGGCATCACGCGCGTGCATCCTTGGAAAGAGATGGGGCGCCAGGCTGCCATGAAGTTGAAGCTTTCGTCGCTTACCGGGCACGAGACGGGCTGCTTCTGTGTGGACAACGTTTGTCGTGATTTGGATAAAAAGGTGGCACGCTACCTGGCCAGGCATAAGGATGCCGTAGCCGGAGTATATACCTACGAAGATATGGCATTGGATACCTTCTCAGTCGCTAAAAAGAATCATTTAAAATGCCTGTACGACCTTCCGACTGGTTATTGGCGGGCTAAGGAAGTTTACTTTGGTGAAGAAAAAGTGAAAAATCCGCAATGGGCGGTTACCATGGCAGGGCTTTATGATTCCAAGGCTAAATTGCAACGTAAAGATGATGAATTGGCTTTGGCAGATAAAATCTATGTGGCCAGTTCGTTTACACGGAGAACATTGGAGATGTATCCGGGACCATTGGCACCGATAGAGGTGATACCTTATGGCTTCCCTCCGGTCAATGAAAACAGGGTTTATGCCGACTGTAAGGGCCGGAAGATAAGGGTATTGTTTGTTGGAGGATTGTCACAACAAAAGGGCATCTCGTATTTCTTTGAAGCCTTGCAAGGCATGGAAGGCCGCATTGAGGCCACAATGGTGGGTAGAGGAAGGGTGGAGCAATGTCCGGCCTTGCAGGAGGCATTGGCAAGGGTGAACTACATCCCTTCTTTGCCGCATGAAGAGGTGCTTCGCCTGATGGCCACCCAAGACCTGCTTATATTCCCATCTCTGTTTGAGGGATTTGGATTGGTCGTTACCGAAGCCATGTCGCAAGGCACCCCGGTCATCACCACCGACCGGACTTGCGGGCCGGATATCATTACCCACGGTGTGGATGGCTGGATTGTAAAGGCCGGGACTGCCGCCCCCATCAAAGACCTGCTGGAAGACCTGCTGAAGAATCCGGAGAAACTGGCAACTGCCGGACGGAATGCCTTGGCAACAGCCTCCCGGAGGCCTTGGCCTGTGTATGAAAAGGAATTGGCTGAATCTGTAAACCGTTTTTTGCATGACAAACTACCTCAATCTGAATAAACTGACCGCCGGGGAGCCTTATGCCTTGTATCGGAAAATCTTTTGGATATACCTGTTCCTGCTGATTTTCGAAGGCGCCCTGCGGAAGTGGTTCCTGCCCTCCCTGGCCACGCCTTTGCTGCTGGTGAGGGACCCTATTGCCATTTGGTTCACCCTGGTGGGGTGGCAGAGGGGGTGGCTGAACAACGGTTATGCCAAGGGCATGATGCTGGCGGCCACCGTTTCCTTTGTGCTGACGTTGCTGGTGGGGCATCACAATGTGGCGGTAGCCTTGTTCGGGTGGCGTATTTACTTCTTCCATTTCCCCATGATTTTTGTGCTGGGGCACATCCTTACGCGCGCCGACCTGCTCAGGGTAGGACAGTTCCTGCTGTGGCTTTCCATCCCCATGACGGTGCTGATAGTAATCCAGTTTTATTCCCCACAAACGGCCTGGGTAAATATGGGGGTAGGGGGCGAAGGTACGGCCGGATTTGGCGGCGCCTTGGGCTACATGCGGCCGCCGGGCACCTTCTCGTTCACGGCAGGCTATACGGCCTATCAGGCGGTAGTAGGTTGCTACCTGTTGTATTACCTGGTGATGAACGATACCCTCCCCAAGGAATTCCGATTCTCTAAGGCAGTGCTTATCATCCTGGCAGGCTGCTACTTGCTCTCCATCCCGATGTCGATAGGCAGAGGTCATTTCTTTCAGACCTGCGTATTCTTGGCGTTTCTGTTCTTGGCAGCTTTGAGGAAAAATAAGTTGAAAGTCAGGTTCTTGAAGTTTGCCGCAATAGCCGTTCTGGCCGGACTTGTCTTGTCTGCCTCTGGGCTTTTGGACACCGGTGTAGAGGTCCTTACGGCAAGATTTGAGGAAGCCGGTGAGTCGGAAGGAGGCCTGGAAGGTACGATTGGCAACAGGTACATAGGCGGCTTTCTTGGGGCGCTGTTCGACTGGAGTATGCCCCTGTTTGGCTACGGCATAGGCTTGGGCACCAACGTGGGCGCTACGCTGATGGGAGGCGACATGTGGTCTTTCGGATTCAATGGCGAAGTGGAGTGGAGCCGCATCATGGGGGAGTGTGGCATTATTTTAGGGCTGATTATCATAGGCATCCGGGTGCTCTTTTCCTTGAAGTTGTGGAAAAAAGCCTACGACCTGTTGGTAAAACGGTATGACCTGTTGCCGTGGATGCTGTCGGCCGGGATGATGCTCACCATTCCTCAAGGCCAATGGTCTACACCCACCAACTTAGGGTTCAGTATTCTGTTGGGGGGGCTGACGTTGGCTGCTGTGCGTACTTCAGGCTCCGAATGTAAAGAATAATGTGTAATGGAAGTGAACTATATTTTCAGGAATAGTAGAGTAGGCTATTCCATTCAAACGGTTTTCCAGACAGTGATAGATGCCGTGCAGGGACATGTGGCGGTTAGAGAAACCTTTCTTCCTTCTCCCTTTGTTTCTGTGGTTTCCATATTGAGAAATGGTATATACGCGCGTTTACATCAAAGCAAAAACGAAGTTAGTCATGTGACGGGCGATGTACATTATCTGTTTTATTTTTTGAAAAAGGGAAAGACTGTAGTAACGGTACATGACATTATGTACTATCATTATTTAAAAGGCATTAAAAAGAAGATATGGAAGAAACTATATATCGATTCTTTAAAGAAGGCTGCTTATGTCACTTTTATATCTGAATTTGCAAAACAGCAGGTACTTAAAGAAATCAATTTGTCGGATGAAAAAGTTGCAGTTATTCCTAATGCTGTAGATCCTGCTTTTGTTTATGCGCCGAAAGAATTTAATATTGAATGCCCTAAGATATTGCATATCGGTACTTTGGAAAGGAAGAACCTTGCACGAACTATAGAGGCCTTACATGGAGTACCTTGCCAACTTAGAATTATTGGAAAGTTGGATGAGGCAACCATGAAATTATTACAGAAGTCAGGTGTCACATATTCTATAGCTTCAAACCTCACTCATGCGGAGATTGTAGAAGAATACCGGCAGGCAGATATTGTAAACTTTCCTTCAACGTTTGAAGGATTTGGTATGCCTATTATTGAAGGACAAGCTACCGGGCGGATAGTTGTAACTTCAAACATTTCTCCGATGAAAGAGGTGGCAGGAGAGGGAGCATATATAGTTGACCCATATTCTGTAGATAGCATTAAAAAGGCTTATACTGACATTCTTAGCAGTTCTTCTTTAAGGGAAACGTTATTGAAGAAAGGGAAAGAGAATGTTAAGAAATATGAGATAAAAGAAGTCGCTCGTCAATATATGTCCATATATACATCAATTGCTCATGCAGATATTATTTAATTGTTTTGTAATGATTCTTCCTTGGAGAATCAAGCGGTGGATTTTAAATCGGTTTTATAAATATGATTTGCATCCGAAAGCGCATATCGGATTGTCGTACATCTTTCCTAAACATCTGGTGATGGAGGAAGGGGCTGTAATCGGACATCTGAATGTAGCCATACACTTGGACAACATGGTTATAGGAAAGAATTCATCTATTGCTCGTTTCAATTGGATTACCAGTTTCCCCACTGGAACTAATTCAAGGCATTTTTCGCATCAGATAGATAGGATGCCTCAACTGATAATCGGTGAAGAGTCTGCCATTACTAAACAGCATCATATAGATTGTACCAATTCCATTGTGATAGGTAAGTTTGTTACAATTGCGGGGTATGCTTCTCAATTTTTAACGCATTCAATTGATATATATGAAGGTAGACAGGACAGCCACTCTATAACGATAGGTGATTATACTTTTGTAAGTACCGGAGTAAGAATTTTAGGAGGAGCAGAACTTCCCGCACATTCAGTTTTGGCGGCAGGAGCTGTTCTAACTAAATCTTATACAGATGAATGGAAGGTTTATGGAGGAGTGCCAGCCAAACCCATAAAAGATATTCCAAAAAATGCAAAATATTTCACACGAGAACGAGGTTTTGTATACTAACTTACTTATACGTGTTAAAAATAAAATGGATAGGCAAACTATAAATCTGTACTTAAATAACTTTAGACGATTATTCAGTCGTTATTTAAAGAGTAATGTAGGTATTCAGACTACGACATATCCTTTTGGGGAAGGGGCTATTATGATTATCGAGTTAGGCTTTGGCATTCCTACAAAAGAAGAAATTCGTTCTAATTCCAATGATCTGCAAGAGGCTATGAGGAGAACCAACCTGTTTGAGCATCCTGATGCCAGCCAAGAGATTCCGGGTACTACTATTGTACTTTCTGCAAATAAAATAGTGATATTGAAGACATCGGATGAAACTCAATGGACAGAGGATGCGATAGTAGAAGATATAGATAAGATTATTGTATCAATCAAGAAAAGGCGGCAAAATCATGGGAGAGAAAATTAAAATTAGGGATATAGAGGGGGATTCCGATGCCTTGGCTTCTTTCTTCAAATCTTCAGATTGTAGCCTTGCCGAATATTTGAATATAAAGAAGAAACCTAAAATTAAACTATACGGATTGGGCATATCAATTCTTGTATTTGTTGTGATATCTTGTGTGTTATGGTCTTTGCCTGCAGAGGTAATGATATGGCGGAAAACATTGACTATTATTAATTTCGTATCGTATGCTGGTGCTGTTATTTGCCTTCATTTATATGTTAGGAATGTGTGGGTTACTATGATAGGAGTAGTAATAGGTTTATGTGTATTGGGAATGTCTACCAATGTTATGACTACTCAAGATGCAGTAAAAAAAGTGGAACATACAATTGAACGATTAGACTATAATTAATGCTGACGCGTATATTATTCTTGGAAAAGAAAAATCCTGAAAAGCAGTAACACATCAGTATGCGAATCCTACACTCAGGCACCCTGGATGTCAAGGCCGGAGGCCCTGCCATGAGCACCTACTACACGCTTCGTGGACTGAAGCAGTTGGGGGTGGAGGCGGAAATCATCATGTACCCGCTTTCGTCCGGCGGACGGTTGCGTGGAAGGGATGTGGAGGTGCACTACGCCACAGCTCCTTGGGAACACAAGCTGGCTTATTCTCCCAGGCTGAAGACAGAGATAGCGGCGTTGGGCGATTACGACCTTTACCATGCGCAGGGGGTATGGCAGTTCCCTACCTATGCTTTGGCCGATGTGGCGCGCAAAAGGCGGAAGCCATACCTGATTACGCCGCGAGGAATGCTCTACCCGCAGGATATACGGAAGTCCAGCAAGTTCTTCAAAATGCTGTCGCTGAAGTGGAGATTGCTGGACGATTTGAACAGGGCTGCCTGCATCCACGTCACGTGCCGGAAGGAGATGGAGTATTGCCGCGACCTGGGTGTCACTGCGCCGATAGCCATCATTCCAAACCCGGTTGAAATAAAGGAATATACTGAATGCAAGAAAGATGGCATCTTCAGGCTGGGATATTTGGGGCGGTTGTCTCCCCGGAAAAATGTGGAAGCATTGATTTATGCGTTTGCCGAACTGGGAGGCAAGGCCAAAGAGGCCGAACTGCTGATTATAGGCGGAGGAGATGCCGGGTACGAGGCATTCTTGAAAGCCGAAGTCGCACGGTTGGCACTGAGGAACGTGCGTTTCACCGGTTTCCTGTCTGGCAAGGAGAAGGACGAGGCTATAGCCTCCCTTACCGTATTGGCCATGCCCAGCGAGTTTGAAAATCAAGGCAATGCCGTATTGGAAGGACTGATACGCGGCATCCCCTGCATAGCGACCAAGGGCGCACCGTGGGAAGAACTGGCAACCCACTGTTGCGGCTGGTGGACAGACTACTCGCAAGCTGCCATTACCGAGGCCATAAGCGCAGCCTTGCAAACCCCGGTTGAGGAACTGGCCCGGATGGGGCAGCGTGGCCGCCAGCTGGCAGAAAGCAACTATGCTGTAGAAGTCGTAGCCGGCAAAATGCTGGCCCTGTACAATTGTCTTCTGAAGCGCACCCCTGCGGATACCTCCTTTATTTTTGAGAAATAAACGGGTGCTTTTAAAAAACTACCAAGTTTGTTTTGCATCATCTACAGTTTGCATTACCTTTGTGGCGTTAGGAAAATGAATACGAAACGTTATGAGATACTTAGACCCCAAGGCCGACCTGACTTTTAAGAAAGTGTTTGGCGAGCATCCCGACCTGGTGATAAGCTTGCTCAATGCCCTGCTGCCCTTCGACAAGCCCGAAGAGGAGGTGGTGAGCGTGGAGTACCTGCCTGCGGAGATGGTGCCGGAAAACCCGCTGCGCAAAAACAGCATCGTGGATGTGCGTTGCAAGGACGCCCGTGGCCGCCAGTTCATTGTAGAGATGCAGATGGTGTGGTCGCAGGAGTTCAAGATGCGGGTGCTGTTCAACGCCTCGAAGGCCTACGTGCGCCAGCTGGGCGAGGGGCAGGACTATGAGTTGCTGCAGCCTGTGTATTCGCTCAACCTGGTGAACGAGATATTCGAGCCGGACATGGAGCAGTACTACCATTACTACCGCCTGGTGCACAGCGAGCGCACCGACAAGGTGATAGATGGCCTGCACCTGATATTCATAGAATTGCCCAAATTCAAGCCCCACAACTACAGCGAGAAGAAGATGCAGGTGCTGTGGCTGCGCTACCTGACGGAAATTACCGAGCGGACACGCCAGGCTCCCCAGGAACTGCTGGACAATCCGGAGGTGAAAAAGGCCTTGACCGAGCTGGAGGAATCAGCCTTCACGGATGCGGAACTGTTGGGCTACGACAAGTTCTGGGACATCATCAGCGTTGAGCGTACCTTGATAGGCAGTGTGAAGCGCAGGTATGACGAAGGCTTGCGGAAAGGTCTGGCCGAAGGTCTAGCCGAAGGCATGCAACAAGGCGAAGAAAAAGAACGCCTCAAGATTGCCCGCAGCATGAAGGCGGATGGCATGTCCGTAGAGAGCATAGCGCGATATACAGGCATTGCCCTCGAGATAATCGAAAAACTGTAATGCGGAAATAAAGACGCCTCCTTCATGTGTTTGAGAAATAAACAGGGCTTTTGTGGTAAATAAAAGATTTCTTTTGTTACCTTTGTGAACGCAATAAGTTTGGAAAGGCATGAAAACTGTAATTTTTGATATCAAAAAGTTAGGGGCTATAAGGGATTCGCGCCTTGAACTGAAACCTTTTATGATCTTTTCCGGAGAATCGGGATTGGGCAAAAGTTATGTGGCTTTTTTAGTTCATTATCTGTATAAATTATTGGTATCGGACAGGCTAAACCTTTTTTTCAACGAATATCAAATTGATTATCAAACTCTGTTTGAGAAAAAAAAGTCAGGTGATGTGCTTCTTAGCATTCCTGCAAAGGAATTATTTGACTGGATTAATAAGGATGCCGTAAATTATATTGGATACCTAATAGGAAATGAAAAACTCGTAGGTGAAGTTGAAATCCACTTCCCATATTCAAACCCTGTTTTTAAGTTCGTTTATGACGATGAGATGGGGGGATTGGACAATCAGGAGGAAGTCTATTATAAAATAGATTTGGATGATTTTGTATACCGTGTGTTATCCCGTTCTTTCCAAGCGAGTCCGGAACCTTTTGTGTCACTGCTTAAAGCAGTTCTATTATATTCTATTTGGGGAAATTACCGGATGTTGCGACATTGCTATTTGATGCCTCCCTCCAGAGGGGCATTGATGGAACTGACTGAGCGACCTCCTTTCCGTTCCGGCATGTATGAAGAATTTTTTGATTTGAAAGTCGACTTGAACAGGCCTTTATTTAAGCAGGTGGAACAAAGTGCGGTGATTTCCGAATGTTTGTCTGAAGTCAACATGGGCAATTTGCAACAGGTAGAAGGTCGGATTATGTATTATACTAAGGATGGGGCAGAAATGCCATTGACTGCTGCCGCTTCCTCTATTAAAGAATTGGCACCTTTTACCATGATGTTGAATAAGTTTTCGGCGCAAGGGCTTTCTGTTTTGTTTGAGGAGCCAGAAGCGCATTTGCATCCGGAGAGGCAGGTGAAGATGGCTGATTTGATTGCTTGTGCAGTCAATAGCGGATGCCACATGCAGGTTACGACCCATAGCGATTATTTCATTAAGAGAATTAATAACTTGATGAAATTGTATCTGTTGAAAGAGAAAATAGATGTCGATGAATTTTCTAATCTTCTGGGTAAGTGGAATATAAGGGAAGATTATCTGATCGATCCTCAGGATGTGGGTGCATTCCTATTGAGAAAAAATGGCAATGGGTTCTCTGAAATTGTCACACAAGATATATTTGCCGACAATGAGATTCCGTTCGAATCATTCTACGAGGTGATTGATGAAGATATTCAGTTATCGCATGTTATAAAAACGATGTTGAATCAGACCGGGAATTGATATGCCATTTTGTGATGATTTGAAAGTGTTGTTCCCCAATTATGTAATGGAATATCATAAAGGGAGTATATCTGTAAAGGAGAAATCTGCATCTGCCAAGGTGAGAGAGGTAGTATGGTGTAATGCTGATTTTCAATATATAGATCCTACAATAGTCAAGGACATGACATCCTTTTTTCAAAAATCGGGAGCGCCGGATATATTTCATGCTGATTGTGATGGTATTATGATTTTTGAAGGGAATGATGGCCGCAAGTATATGTTTTTTTCGGAATTGAAGTCTTCTTTCGATTCATCCGATATCTTTTATGCTAAAGATCAGATAATATCCTCTTATCTTAAAATTAATCTCATCATGCATTTGCTGCGGTGTTATAATCCGGATGATTTTATTGTGAAAGGATTCATTATATGCTTACCTCCCGACAGAAATTATTTACGCGATTTGTATAAACAGCAATTTACCAAGCCGGGCAGTAAGTACTCTACAGAAGCCGATTTTACCCTCGACCTGTGTTACAACAAGGAAAAGCAGAGGGTATTGCTTACGCCTTCGGATTGTCACAAGCTGAAAGGACTTCCCTTGGGAAATACGGGCATCTTTAGAAATATAGAATTTCACTATATTGAAGTGCCGAAAGGTTGTTCTACCATTACTCTTGACGTAGCACAATATCTCTAAAACCGTAATTAGAGACAGACTCCTCCTCCAGATACCCGAACACCCCCCGCGTGTCCAGGCAGGGACAGTGCTTGGGACGGGTGCCGGGCAGGTCGCGGTGCCCCACCAGGCGGGCGTGGGGAAAGAGCGTCAGCAGGCGGCGGAAGAGGTTGGCAAGCCGTTCAGTCTGCCGGGGCGTGCGCGTGTCGGCAGGGAGGCCGTGGGCATCGAGCCCGCCCTCGTAGCACACGCCTATGGAGCAGCGGTTGAAGGGACGGCAGTGGGCGCCCACCTCCAGCAGACGGCGGTGCTGCGTCAGGGTGCCGTCGCGACGGATGTAGAAGTGATAGCCTATGGTGCGGAAGCCACGTGCACGGTGGTCGCGCAGCAGCTGTGGGACGGTGTAGTCGCGGTCGCAACGGGTGGCCGAGCAGTGCAGGACGATGTAGCGCACGGACTGCACAGAGTCCATCATCCGCCCGCCCTCCACCCGGGCCAGGAGGGTGCGCTCGTTGCGCACAGCCTCCTCACCGATGGTCAATGGAAAGATGTCTTGAATCATGGAAAAAAACAATACATGTGAGTGTGAAACATTACTCTTGCCAGCTTAAAACAAGCTGGTGCAGCTCGACACGCCCAGCGCAGTGAGCGCGGCAATGATGGCTTGTGCAATGGCGTTCAGAATGGTGGCCCAGGTAGATCGTTTTGTTGACATAAAAAAAGAAGTTAAGACGTGAGTTCGGGATAAAATTAAAACAAAGTCAGTTGTTTTGATTGCTGGATTGTGTACCCTTGCAGTGCTTCA
>CALUJC010000068.1 GCA_944320865.1 uncultured Bacteroides sp.
GGTTAAGCATAGTTGGACAGTTTCACTGTCCTCGTAGCCTTGTTAACTTGTTCCCTCGTCAACTAAATTCCTATTTATCGTATAAGCTAAATATGGTTAGTTACTTACGAGGAAATAGCATGTAGCGTGAATGTTACGATCATGCGAGTGCTGCCATGTTGAGAAAACAAGACGAGGTGTGGCAGAATGGGTTAAGTTCTGACACACCTCGTAAAATGGGTTGGAATGGACGGCTGAGCGGCGGATTACAGTTGCTTGATGGCTTCGGGGGTGAGGCCGGTAGCTTGGGCGATGGTGTCTACAGGCAAGCCCATCTGTTTGAGGTTGCGGGCGACATTCGCTATGCCTTTCGCTTCGCCTTGTAGCCGCTCGTATTCCATCACGGCAAGCTGGTCGCGGTAAACCTTGATGCTCTCATCGTACTTCATGCGGTCTTCCTTGCTCATGCCGGCAATGTCCACTATTTGTTCCAATTTCTCAAATACGGCTTTACGTGCCTTGAAAGGCAATCTCTGCAATGTTTCCATATTCTTCAATACATATATCCAGCGTTCGAAATCTGTCTCACATTCATCTTCCTCTTTCGCAAACATCGGAAGTTCGATAAAGTGCCGCAAAGTTAGTGATTTTCCGGCAAATACCGAGGACTTTTCGGTGCGGATTGCGCGGATGACGCGGAAATTCTCAATTAATGTGTCCCTATCTGTCAAAGAAAAAACGTATCTTTGCCAATGGATTCATGGAAATATAGTAAATACAATGGGAGCAACAGTATTCAATCCGGTACAGCAACATTTGCTGATGATGTTTGCTTTCGATGGTTCGGAAGAACGTCTGAAAGAAGTAAAGACCGTATTGTTCCAATATTTTCAGAAAAAATGGATGAGCGGTTGGATGAATTATGGGATGCAGGGGTCTTGGATCAGAAAAAGTTGGATGAATTGCGTACCAAACATTTACGCACAGAGTTGAAAGAATGAGTCGAATCGTTTTAGACACAAACAGCTTGATTCAGAGTATTCCGTCAAAAAGCCAATACCGCCGGATTTGGGATTCATTTGCAGACGGAATAAATGAATTGTGTGTATCAAGGAGAGATTCTGAACGAGTATGAAGAAATTTTAGAACGCTTAGCAGGCATTGATACTGCCAAACTGATTATTGAGGCTATATTGAATAATCCTTATACACATTTTGTTACGCCCTATTACCATTTCAATTTGATAAAATCAGACCCTGACGACAATAAATTCATAGATTGCGCTGTGGCTGCCAATGCCAGATATGTCGTTACAGAAGATAGACATTTTGATAGTGTGAAAACTTGTCCTTTCCCAAAAATTGAGATTATAGATTTAGATTCATTTCTGAAGACATTGAAATGATGTAATTGGGGGGGGCAGTCAAATTGAGTCTGAGCAAAATTTAAGCAGTCTCTTAATCTGCCAACCATAGGGAAGAATATGAAAGTTTTTCAAAAACTTGCATATTTCTTCTTATTAATGAAGGCAAGCGAGCATACTTTCTTTGATTGAAAATGACCCGGCTGCAACAACAAGAAAAAATCCAACTACGTAAAAGGCGAAAAAATTGATTCTTTAATCGATTGAGTAAGAAGTAGCTTCCATAGAGCCCGGAGGTGCCCCCGCAGGGCGGTATTTGTCTGTTTTTTATTAACTTTGCCGCCGAAAGCAAAGATCAAGAGTATGAAACGCAGCATAAAAATCATCGTGTCCTTTGCTGCAGCTTTGCTGGCGGCAGGCATTGTGGCTTACATCCAGTATGGCAAGCGGGTGGACGAGTGGCGGCAGGTGGCCGGCCAAACGTTGAGGAATGCAGTGGGCGAAGAGATTGTAAAGCGTACAGGGCAACCGTTCTATTTTGCGGCTGATGGGGTTTATAAACAATTGGAAGAGCGTGATTTTCCTAAAAAAGTCTATTTGGACACGGAAAGCGGTAGTAAGGAATATGAAATCTCTTATATCCAGAATATCCATAACATTACACAATCTCCTGATAAACGAGGTATGCATACTTATCGGTTTCAAGAGCAGCCTTTGGATGCTGATACGTTGGGACGGGCGTGGAACGATAGTTTGCGTGAATCCGGATTTCGGGGTGATGGCTTGCTTCGCATCAACACCATGGATGTGGAAACCGGGCAAAGAAGCACGACATATTGGACTGATTCTGCTGCATTGGCAAAGGCCGACAGCCTTTCTTGTTTATTCATAGGTTATGCTTGCGAAACGGAAATAGTCAGTTATTTGTCTTGCTCCTGGTGGAGAGTTTATGCCCTCTCCGATTGGGGAATACTGTTGTTGACAGGTATTTGCACGTTTTTCTTGTTAATGTGGTTGGCGCGTCGTCGGGCAATGAGCCGGTTGCATCCTGTTATGGATGTTGCCGATGGTTGCTGTTGCTTGAGCGACGGCACTATTTTTAATAGAGAGAAGAATCGCTTGCGGAAAGGGGAGAACGAAGTGGAATTGCCGGCACTGATAGCGAGATTACTGGTAGTGTTGATTGAAGCAGGTGGCGAAGAGGTGCCCAATAGGGTGTTGATTGAAAAAGTTTGGCCTCCCCGTAGCGGTTCCAAGGAACAATTGCGCAAAGCTATCGAGCGTTTGCGCAAGCTGCTGCATAGCATTGCCTCGGAGGTTGTCATTGAAAATAGGTGGGGAGCGTACTGCTTGAGGTAAAAGTATCCCGGTTTGAAGATGGAAGATTGAGAAAGCGTTTCAAGGCAATGCTTTTTGCGGATTCCGGGAGGTTTTGAAGATTAGGAAAAGTATCCTGAAGATAATGACAAGTGTGATAAAGTGTGACTTTATGGAATGTCACACTTTGTCACACTTTATTTTTGGCTGCTATGCTTGAAATGTTGAACTTTGGCGCAGTTTTCAAAAACGCGAAGAAGTGTAATTTAATTGTATAATGACGTATGAAAAAGAAAATCTTTTTATTGATGGCTTTGGCTGCGGCAGCCATAGGAGGTATGTACTATTCCCATGCTGGAAGTTGTACAATGAATGAGTTGATGATAGAGAACGTAGACGCTTTGGCGGCAGGTGAAGGTGGAACGATTGTACGCTGCATAGGGAGCGGATGTGTGGATTGCCCTTTCAATAATGTGAAAGTATATATAGTCCTTAGCGGCTATAGTCTTGATTAAAACAGAGAAACTGTTTCTACAAGGAGATAGTATGTAATGTGATTGTAAACCCGATTAGAAAGAGCACCCGGCAAACTTTGGTTGTTGGCGCAAGCACAATGCCGGGGTGCTCTGTAACCCCAAAAATGAAAGGAGGTACGCGGCAAAGATAGTGCTTTTTGTTGAATGAGGCAATGCGGTTGCCTGTTCCGCTGAAAGGATAGATGCGGAAGACTTGGAATAAAACTGAATAACAAACATTAAAAACATATTTTAAAAATGAAAAAGATAATTAAGATCGCAATGGTGGCTGTAGTGGCTGCTGTTGCTGGCATGGGGATTTATTCTTCGCAAAAGGCTGATGCTACTTCGGATATTATGCTAGCCAATGTGGAAGCATTGGCGCAAGGAGAAGGCGGTGGAGCAGTAAATTGCTGTGATAATTGTCCAGGTGGCTACTGTGGTGTATTTTATCCTGCAAACGGAAGTGGAACTGCAATAAAAATGTACTTCCGTTAATGATGATTTCTGATATTTACTGATTTCCTTAGAGAAGGGTGAGTCTATTTATTTATAGATTAACCTTTCTCTTTCTGAAAAGATAAAATTATATGCGTTATACATTCGTTTCATTTTTGATATTTTGTTTAATTGTGTTTTTTAGTATTGTCTCTTGCTCTAATTCAAAGAATGAATTATCATGGGGTAAATACTCGGAATCAGAATTGGAATTTCATCCATTTTATATTACTCCTTTGTTGGGAACCCCTTATAGCATTAATGTGATTGATAGTATATTAATTATTGCAGATAAAGTTGAAGATAAATCTTTGTTACTATATAATATGGGTGATTCGTCTTATGTGAGAACTTTATCCATAGGTAATGGGCCGGGTGAAATAATATTTCCTATAGATGTTAATGTTTCAATTCAAAGGAAATGCATAAATGCTTTTTTGAGACAAACTGGAGAACTCAGAGTGTATCCTTTGGACAGTTTATTAAAGGATGTAACATCAAAATATGAACGCGTGAATTTAGGTTTGGCGGATAGAGGAATGCAGATGTCAGAAGGATATGTTGCTTTAGGATTATATGAAGATGGTTTGTTGAGATTTTATAATAAAGACGGATCTTTAAAGCAAAAAGTAAATTTGTATGCTGAATATGGAATAGACAATGTGAGTGATTTGTATAGGCTTTTTCAAGGTTTATTATCTTTTAATGTATTAAATGAACGTCTTGCAATAGCTCCTTCTTTTGCTTCTAATGTTTTATTTTATCATTATGTAGATGGGCGTTGGGAGGAATATCGTAATTTCCAAGTCGGGGATGGAAGTTTTGAAGAGAAAATATTGAATAGAAGTGATTTAAGAATTCATAATGATGATATAAAACAAAGTATTTTTATATGTAGTGATAAAGAATATTTCTATTTATTATATGATGGGAATAGGATGGATGGAGATCAGAAAAAAAACTATCGTTCTATATTATGTTTTGATGCTTTGACATGCGAATTAAAACATGTATATAAAGTGGATTCAACAGTATGTAGCATTTGTGTTAATGATGGAAAAATGTATGCTCTGTTCATAGGGCGAGATGGAGAATATACAGTTGGGGTTGCGACTTTAAGTGGTTTATAAAATGAGATATTGGAGAATAGTTTATTGTTTTATATTTTATTTATGCTTGTCTTGTAGTGATAATAGACAGCTTAAATCTATCTATAATGAATGGTTTAATAAAGAAATAGTATTTCCTTCTCAAATGGATTTTATGATAGAAGGCGAAGACTCTATAACATTTCCCATAGAAAGCGAATTTAGAGTATTGACTCATGTAGATTCAACAGGTTGTCTTACTTGTAGGCTTAATTTGCCCTTGTGGAAAACTTTTATGAATGCAGTTGATTCGTTAGCAGATGATAGAGTACAATTCCTATATTTCTTGTCTCCTGTACATCTTAATGATATGATTACTAAATTGCAATTGTATGATTTTAATTATCCTGTATGTATAGACCTGAAAGATTCTTTGGGAATCTTGAATAATTTCCCCAAAGACGACGCTTTCAATACGTTTCTGTTGGATAAGGATAATAGAGTGATAGCCATCGGTAACCCCATCCATAACCCTAAAATTAAGGAACTCTACCTGAAAATCATTCAAGGCCAGCCGATAGGAGAAGAAAAGAAAACGATACAAACACAGGTGGCAGTGCCGGAAATATCTTTCACCTTTGGCGACTTCCCTTGGCAAGAAGCGCAGACGCATAGCTTTGAGGTGAAGAACACGGGCAATAAGCCTTTGGTGATACAGGATGTCACCACCTCATGCGGCTGCATCACTGTAGATTTCACCAAAGAACCGGTGCAGCCGGGTGGCGCGGCCATAGTGAAGGTGATGTATAAGGCCGACCGTGCGGAGTATTTCAACAAGACAATAACAATATATGGCAATGCGGAGCAGCTGCCGATGCAGCTACATGTGTCGGGAAATGCGAAATAATGAAGAATGAAGAATTAAGAATGAAGAATTTTAGTGTAGAGACGTGGCGTGCCGCGTCTCGGGTGATATAGGTCATTCGCATGGATAGAAGAGACGCGGCACGCCACGTCTCTACATGTAAGGGGGCTGGATAATGGATAGAAAGCAAAACATAAAGAAGTGGCTGGACCGAGGCATCAACGTCTGTTTTTACCTCTGCATGACGTTGGTGGCCTACGTGGTGCTGCAGGTGTTTGTGCTGACCTCGTTCAGCATCCCCTCAGACTCCATGGAGCCGACGCTGCTGCCAGGGGACAAGATATTGGTGGAGAAGTGCGCCACGGGGGCGCGACTGTTCGACCTGCCTGCCGCCCTGGCGCGGGAGGAGGTGGAGATACACCGCGTGCCGGGCTGGCGGAAGTTCCGCAGGGGGGACGTGCTGGTGTTCAACTTCCCCTACCAAGAGGAACGCTGGGACAGCATAGCTTTCGATGTGACGAAATACTTTGTGAAGCGGTGCATGGCCGTACCGGGCGACACGCTGGAGATATGCGGCGGTTATTATCATGTGCGGGGTATGGAGGCCCCGGTGGGCAACTTGGAAGCGCAGGCGCAAGTGGCCGCGCTGACGGAAGTGGACACTGCGCGGGTGGTGCTGAACAGTTATCCTTGGGACCCGTCATTAGGCTGGACCATACAGCACTTCGGCCCGTTGGCCGTGCCCCGACAGGGGCAGACGGTGCGGCTGGACCGCACAATGTGCCTACTCTACCGCCCGCTCATCAGCCACGAGCAAGGGCGGTGGCTGAACTGGCGGGAGGAAGACGGCGTGGCAACACTGGGCGACAGCGTGGTGACGGCCTACACCTTCCGCGAGAACTACTACTTCATGGCGGGCGACAAGGCACTGAACTCGCAGGACTCCCGCTACTGGGGCCTGCTGCCGGAGAGCTTCATCGTGGGCCGGGCGTTCAGGGTGTGGTGGTCGGAGGATGAAAGGGGGAAACCGCGATGGAAGAGGATTTTTAAGGCTATACAGTAGTAGTCAGTAGTTAGTAGTCAGTAGATAGTAGATAATAGTTAGTAGCTGGTAGTTAGTAGAGAGAATGTGTGGAGAATAAAATTCTATATTATCAATCTACTGACTACAGACTACCATCTACCGGCTACTAACTACCAGCTACCAACTACTAACTACTGAATTCTAACATATGAAAAAGTACATATTCATATTATTACTCTTGTCTTTGGCTATAGGTTGCCGGGACAACCGCCGCTTGGATGCGGCGCTGGAGTTTGCCGGGGAGAACCGGGTGGAGCTGGAGCGGGTGCTGGAGCACTACCGCGACAGCGGGCTGAAGTATGAGGCGGCACGTTTCCTGATAGAGAACATGCCGGGGTGGTATGCCTACCGGGGCATGGCATTGGACTCGGGGAAGGCGGTGCTGCTCTCTACGTCGTCCTCCTGGAGTTTCGGGGCTGCAGACCCGGAACTGGCGGAACGTTGGCGGCAGCGGCAAAGCATGCTGCGGGAAAAGGTGTACGACGCGCGGGTGATAACGGCCGACTACCTGATAGCCAACATCGACCGGGCTTTTGCCGCCTGGCAAAGCAGGCCTTGGAACAAATACCTGCCTTATGAGGAATTCCGGGAGTGCATCCTGCCCTACCGGGTGGGCAACGAACCGCTGGAACGGTGGTGGGAGGCATATGAGGACCGCTATGCCTTCCTGCTCGATTCCGTCTACCGGGGCACGGACGTGATAGAGGCGGCGGCCATGGTGGGCGACCGGCTGAATGCGGAGGGTTTTGTGTACGTATGGGACATTTCGTTGCCCTACGTGGAGCCTTCCTTCCTGCTGGAGCACCGCATGGGCAATTGCACGAACACCTGTGCGCTGGCAGTCTACGCCATGCGGGCGTTGGGCATTCCGGCGGTGATAGATTTTTATACTTATTGCTCGGAGATGCGCAAGGGGCATACGTGGAATGCCGTGCGCGACACTACAGGCAGATACTGGGGCATGCAGCAGTTTACCGACGGGCGTTTTGCGCGGGGCGTATCGGGATTGGACGGCAGGAAGTCGGGCAGGATATTGCGGCAGTGCAGCGAAGCACCTTATTATAAGGATGTGTCGGGCGATTATTTTGCCGACACCTTGAGACTGGAGGGGGTGGACAGGAAATGGGATAACCTGTATCTGGGCATCTTTAACCCCAACCAGCATTGGGAACCGGTGAGCGTCGCACGGGTGAAGCGGGGCAAAGCGGTGTTTCCGCATGTGGAGCCGGAGGTGATTTATGCCCCCTTGACCAAGGTAAGCGAAGGCGGGTATGAGGAAACGGGCTATCCGTTTTATTTTGACGGAAAAACGGTGCACCCCTATGTGCCGGATACGGCGAAGATGGACACCGTGACACTGTGGCGCAAATATCCGTTGTCTTTTTGGATGAAAGGCTATCTGGATGCCACCTGCGGTGGCCGGTTTGAGTTCTCCAACCGGAGGGACTTCAGTACATTGGAGTATGTCCATGCGGTGGCCGATACGCCGCGCGTGGCCTACAATGAAGTGATGCTGCCCCGGCAGGTGAAGTGCCGGTATGTGCGCTACGTGGCTCCGGCAGATACGACTACGGACATGGGGGAACTGATGTTTTATGGCAGTGCGAAGCAATACAAGCCCGTGGCTTGGGAGGGAACACCGGCAGACAACAAGGTGAACGTGATGGCGCAAATGTTTGACGGCAACCCGCTGACCTTCTATTGCACGTTGGAAAAAGGGGCGGTGCTGGCCATGGACTTCGGGAGGCCGGTGACGCTGGACCGTTTTGTATTCATTCCGCGCAATGACGACAACTTTATCCGTCCGGGCGATACCTACGAATTGTTTTACCACGGTGGCAGGGAAGGCTGGATTTCTTTGGGGCGGCAGACGGCTAAGGATTTATCACTGACCTACGCCGTGCCCCGTGGCGCCTTGCTGCACCTGCGCTGCCTGACACGCGGCGAGGAGGAGCAGGCGTTTGCCATGCAAGATGGGAAGCAGGAGTTTTACAGTAATTTCGATTGATATGAGACATGAAGTGAATAGCCTTATTTTTTCCCAGTTAGGAAAAAATTATTTCCCGGTTAGGGCGGATTTGCTGCCTAACTGGGGGAGAAAAATGATAATTTAGTTGACAAGGAGACAAGTTGACGAGGCACCGAGGGGCGGAGTATTTGCGGACGGCAACGCCGTC
>CALUJC010000069.1 GCA_944320865.1 uncultured Bacteroides sp.
TTTGCGGGAAGCCTTGATTGCACGTTACGGTGCAGAATGGTACCGGCAGTTGGAATATGCTGCCCGTGAGATAGAAAGCGGAAGGATAGAGCTCCCGCCGGAAAATTGAGCGTTTGCGGGATAATTTTTTTTGGGTTTTTGTTTGTCCAATTACATATAATGACTATCTTTGCAGCGCAAAACAAAAATGGTGGATGTAGTTCAGTCGGTTAGAACGTCGGATTGTGGTTCCGAAGGTCGTCGGTTCGAGCCCGATCTTCCACCCTCGCTTCAGAAAAGGATGTGTCTCTTTGAGCGCATCTTTTTTTTATGTGCTTTCCTTTTGTGCTATTGGCGTTGAACTCTCCGCTGCAGAGCTTGGCGGAGGGGCAGAGGGGACGCGTATGGGCGGTTTTCCCTCCTTGGAAGTGCCTTTCTTTGGGGAAACTTGTAGGGAACTCTAAGTGCTCCCTGAGCAGACAGGGAGTACTGATGGAATGGTTTGGGACTCGGAGAAGTATTTTAATGGGTGCCCAATTCCTTTATTGATGTTTCTATTCTTTTAATAACCTGGGTTTTGTGTGATATATGGGTTGTATTCTATTTCTATTCGGGGAATTGGCAGCAATAAACGGTAAACTTCTATGCCATATTCTTCTTGGGCGATGCCATTGCGTTTCATGAAAGCAAAGTTGTTTATTGTATAAAGCAGCAGTTGCTTCCGTGCTTCTACAATGCTTTTAAATACGTCATTGCTGTTTAGGGCTATTTCTTTGGCAGTAATTATTTTGTTTAATTGATTTTTTGCTTCTTGGATATTTCCCTGCTTGTACAGGCATTCTGCATAAGAAAGGATGACTTCTGTGTAGGTTTGTACGGGAATCAGGGGTGGGATTGCTATTACGATATTGGAGCGGGTGCGCGTCGTGTTGTTGTAAAGAGCAAAAATAATTTCATCTCCGCCTTGATGGTCCACTATGCCATTGATGGTTTCTTGTTTGCTGTAGTTGGAATGGTCTAATTGGTAGAAACCATTGTTTATGACTTGTTCCAATAAATGGAGGGCATTGGAGTAGTCGTTTTGGTACATGTAAATGTCTGCCAATACTACTCTTGCAACATCTTTTGATATGAAAAAGAAGCCGTTTATGTCTTTCAGCGGTTCATTCTTTTTTTCGTCAAGTGTTTCAATGGCTTGTGTCAATTTGTTTTTCAAGTCATTTAGAATGGTATTGGCATCTGTTTGGGGTGAGGGGTTGATGCTTGTATTGGTGATGTAAGGAATATTTCCCCAAGCTACAATCATGGGGTAATATTGCAGGGCACTAAAGACGTTGAGTATGTCTTGATATACATTTAATTGTTCTGCATCAATATTTTTGATGGTTTGCAGGTTGGCTTGAAATTTGTATAATTCAGACCACATGTTTTCAACTTGACTGCATTCCGGATAAATGTATTGTTCTACGGTATTTGCTTGTTTGTTGTAAACATAGTATTGTTGTATTAAATTGTATTCTTGAAATCCTTGTGCGAGGGTTATTGCCATGCCTCCTAAAGCGTCTCTGAGATTTTGCCCTGGCAGGGGAAGAGGTGCTGCCGGGTTGCCTTCTTGGGTGATAATAAGATTGGCAACAATGTTTCCGATTCCATCGTAAAGGGGGAGTTCTATTGATTTATCGCTTCGGCTGTCGCGTGTTGCGATTTTTAAATTTAAAGTGTTGCCTGTAAGGCTTTTTTCTATGGTTATGGAATCATTTGTGTTTTCATAAAATTCAGAGAAAAAACTGTCATCTGAAATTTGGTGGTTATCATCTTCTGTGGAAAGTGGATTCAGATAGACTGGGATAGGTGAAGTAATTTGTATGGAATAATTTCCTCCTTCATGCGGGACGGTTAGTTGTGTGGTTTCTAATACGACTTCCTCTCCTTCTTGTAATGTTTCATTTCCGGCAATGCCGTCGTTGTCCCAGTCCACAAATTTTGAAAGCTCTTTTACTGCAATTTTTTGCCCTAATTTGTCATAACGTTCAATGATATTAGTCCTGATTTCTTCTAACTTGTCTTTTAATGCGATTTTGTCTTTTTGTATTTGAGTTTTTGTCTCTTCAGAAAATGTTCCGTTGTCTTCAAATTCAGAAGAGAGTTTGGCTAAATATTCGGTGATTTCAGCTTCGCCTTTGTTTATTAAAAACAGGGACGACACTGCGATTAAAGCTGCTGCTTCATCATTCACTTGTGTTATGGAGAAATGAGAGGCATCTGTTTCTGCATATTTTGATAGCCCGAATGCTGCGAACAGTTCATGTTGCGCTTGCGTATTCGCTTCTTTGAAAGTATGTCCTTGTGCGACAAGATGAAGGATGCGTTGGTATTTTAAATGGGTAAGAATATTTACATTGACGGTGGATTTGTCAGCTAATTCAACAATGGCTCTCAAGTTTAGTGTCCCCGTTGAAAGTTCTCCGCTGATTTCATTAAAGAAATAACCATTGGCATTTAATTCTGCGTATGGATTTTTGAATAGTTTGGAGCCTAATGAAAAATTACCGAAATTGTCTTGAATGGTAGTTGTGTATGTTTCTCCCGTGGTTTGCATGTTTGCATCCATGGGATATAAAGTTATGCTTGAGCCACTTACAAAAGGTCCTTTTTCGACAGTACCACTGACTGTGTAGCTTTGAGGTGCATTTGATTTTAAATCATTTCCTTCGTTGCACGAAAATAATATCATACAGCCTAATGCAGTTGTGATGATGCTCTGAGTAAAAGTAGAACGCATGTTTTTTTATTAAGATATTTAATGCCTTATATTTAAGATAACCGATAAATGTGTTTTATCCTTGTGCAAAGGTATATAAAAAAATGATTCGTTATATTTTTGAAGTTGTTTTTTGTTTGGGGATATAAGATGTTGCTATGTATATAATTTCTTTTGTTTAAATAGGAATTTGAAGTGCAAATTGTTTCGATTTGAAAAAAAAGTCTTTCGATTTGTTTTGTTTTGTCTGGGATAATTTGTTACTTTGTTGCGGAAAAACAATTTTCTGTGCATTATGGGACAAAATGAAATG
>CALUJC010000070.1 GCA_944320865.1 uncultured Bacteroides sp.
GGGTGACTGGATTCGAACCAGCGACCACACGCCCCCCAGACGCGTACTCTAACCGGGCTGAGCTACACCCCGAATTACGGATGCAAAGGTAATGCTTTATTTTGAACCAGCAAACATATTACCCATTTTTTCTTCAACAAAAATGCAAGGCCGCCTTGCCGGCTCCCCACAGGGAGGGCAAGACGGCACAGGCAGTTCACACATATAGTTAAGGTTTAGGCATGTACTTTTACTTCATCTTCAGCGTGTTGCGCTCTGCGGCAATGGCCTCGCCGCCGGGCACCGTGGTCTGGCGCGTGCAGTAGTCGAAGGTGGCCGACTTGTCGCCGCCATACGACTTCCACTTCAGCGTCAGCTTCACCGTCTGGCCCTCGGTGTCGGGCAAGTCTGCCAGCCGGAAGGCCACCAGGCCCACTTTAGGCTGGCTACCGATGTCGTCGTAAGCATTGTGGCGGAACTCCACTTCGTAGGGGTCATCGGGATTGTTGGTCGACACCAGGTTGACGAAGTGCGCCGTCGTAGAAGCGGGATTGCCGTAGCAGCCGAAGCGCAACGTCAGGTAGCCGTCCTCCACAATGGTCACCCAGTCGGCCAAGATGTCCACGGCATCGTCGCCATACTTCGCGTTGTTCTCCGCCTCGCCCAGGTTGGGAGCCATGGGCTTGGTGAGCAGGCTGTCAATCCAGTTGATGTACACCGCCTGGTCGTAGGGGCTGGCAGGGTCGTCCACCACATCGTAATTCACCAGCGCGCGCACCTCCTTCTCCCCGAAGGGCGAGGCCGTGACGTTGACGGGCTTCAGCGTCGTCTCGTCGTCCAGCTGCATGTAGAAGGCATCGGCAGCCGTGGGCTTCACCGTCACCACCGCCTTCGGAATCAGCAGGTCATACGGATAGCCGTTATCGTCGTCCAAGCACGATTGCAGACTGCCCGCCGAAGCCACCAGCAAGGCGGCGAGAAGCCATCGATTCAGTTTAAACATCTTTTTCATATCAGATTCTCTTTCCTGTTTTAGTGATACATTCTTTCTGTTCTCTCGCAAAGAAAATGCGAAGGATGCGCATTCACTGCATCAAAAGATGTTAATAATCGTTTTTCCGCCGTCCCCTTACTTGGGGAAAATCACTTTGTAAATATTTATCAGCAAGGGAACACCCATTTACCGCCACCCTACCACCTTCGTACCAAGTTCGTACCAGGGTCGTACCATGTTCGTTCTAATTCCACCGCTATAGGAGCGAAGGTGGAGCGAAGATGACAGGAAGATTTGTAAAAGATAATTATTTCACTTGTCCCCTCACCCGCAGTGTGTAGACGCGCGGCGAATTGAACCGCACCCGGGCAGACTTGTCGAAGTAGCCCGGCGCGAACTTCGTGCCGTCGAACACCAGTGTCACCTGCCCGCTCTCGCCCGGGCGCACCACCGTGCGCGTGTACTCCACCGACAGGCAGCGGCAGGACAGCGCCACATCGACCACCGCCACCGGCCCATCGCCCGTGTTGGTGAAGGCAAAGACGTATTCCCGCCGGGCACTGTCCGCCGGGAAGGTGCCGAAGTCGTGAAGGGTGTCGGAGAAGGAGATTGTTGCGGGAGGGGCTGCGCTGCTGTTTGATGCCGGACGGGGGCGGTTGGCGCAGGCGGAAAGCAGGAGCGAGAATAATATAAATAGGTATAAGGAATCTTTTGGTTTCATGTTTTGTTGATGATGGAATGGGAAGGGTGGATACGAAAGAGGGCATCCCTAGTGGGGGATGCCCTGCTCAATAACTCACGGACGTATCCGTAAGCACTTATTCTCAGTTAGCAGCAGGAGCTACAACGTCAGGCTTACCATTGGGGAAGGAGCCACCTTCTACCAATTTGGTGCAAGTTACCAAGGCATTCGTGCCAGCACTTACACTACCTGTCAATGTAAGAGTTCCACCCTCTTGCACATCAATCGTGTTGCTTACTGCCAAAGTCGTACCCGTAACGTCGTTACGCTCTCCAAAGGTTGCAGCACCATTCTCTACAATGGTCATGTTGTCAGCAGTCATGCCTACCATATTTTCTTCGGTAGTCATTGTTCCAGCCACCTTAATATCGCCTGCAACAGCAAGTTTAAGAGTTGCATCAATAGTCAACTGAGCATTTTCACTTACAGTCAAGTTACCGATAGTAGCAGCTGTGCTTGTTGCAGTACCCGTAGGAGTACCTACGAAAGTTGTAGTAACCCCAGTAGAGCTGCTAACAATGATATCAATATCGTCAGCCGGAGTGCCATGCTTTTCTACTTCATCAAAGTTATACGAAACAGCACTTGTATTGATGAACTCGATGACGCTGCAAGCAGTCTTGTTAGTATAGGCAACATCCAAACGATGCTGGCTATCTACCTTGCAGAGGTAAGTACCATTCTGTTTCATATTCTGAGTAGCACCACCTACGGTTGCACCTACATGGTCGATGAACGTACCATTGTTCGTGAAGTTCTGTCCGGCAGCCCATTCAGTCTGTCCATTGGCATCCAGCATAGCGAACTGGCCTTCAACTTCGAATGTGCCATTGTTTTCTATCTTACCGCCGTAGACGTTGACATCAGCATTAGCGCCCTTTACGGTAGCCGTAGCGTCCTCAGCGATATTCAGAGTTCCACGGATGTCAGTAGCAGTCTCAAAAGCAACTGAACCTTCTACATTGACTGTAGCAGTAGCAGCGATTTCGGCAACATCAGTACCTTGATTGTTGAATGTCAGCACAGCAGCCTCTTTGCCTTCATAGCCAGCCATTACATTGACCGTACCGGCAATAACACCGCCCTTACGTACATTCATTCTACCGGGGTTGCTGGAGTTGCCACAGCAAGATTGGCCTTCTACATCTACAGCAGACTCAATAGTAGCATCTTCTTGAAGAACCAACCAGGCATCTTCCGGAACAATAATCTTGTCGCCAGTGATAGTTACATAAGGAGTAATGTCATAACGACCAGTAGCAGAACCAGTAGTGTTGCTTGCAGCATCCAATGTGATGTCACCCAGCACCTCGATAGTAGCAGGATTTTGTTCATCAGCTCCTGCTGCATCGTTGAGAGCTACTACTAAAGTTTCAGCATCTACTGCCAAATATTTAGCCTTGAAGTCATCCTCTGCGTAAGTTACATTGACACCAGCGCCTAAGCCTGCCTCAATTGTCTTAGAACCTACTTCATAGGAAGCCCACTTGCCGTTTGCATAAGCATAAACTTCCAAATCAGGTACAGTAGTAGGCAGGACGGCTACATATACTGTCAGCGGAGTAGTTGCATTAAGTGCAGTAGCGGTCTTTAAATCAAGCAGGATAGTCTTGCTATACTCCTTCTCATTGCCATAGATGCTGGTACCTGTTTGTCCGGCTGCAATGGCAGAGGGATCCAAAGATACCTTCTTAAGGAATGCGCCCGAGGGGCTATACAGCATAATCTTCTCCACGTTATCCGAGAATGTTTCACCTTGAGCGAGCTTCAGATTAATCTGTAGAATACCGGAGAGGTTCTTGAACTCAAAGCTGGCAGCACTCGTTCCGCCCACCATTTTGGGAGCATAAGCATAACGGAAGGTATTGTCAGAAACATTGCGATTAGCCAACTCACCATCCACATCATCAAATATTACTTCAGATTCTGCATACAACGCACCGCTGGAGAAATCCGGATTATACGGATAGTAGAGGATGTAATCTCCCTCGAACATAGCCTTGTTCTCAGTCTTGTAGATACCGGAATTAGGATTCATTTCGGAAACCTTCAGCTGAGTACCATCAGCCAAAGTCTTGGTATCCTCAGAGAATAACCAACCACCAGCATTGCTATTGGCGGTGGCATCCCATGCAGCATCATCACCTGCAGTAGTAGGAGCAGTACCGCTATAACTCAATTCTCCGTACAACCAGCCATTTTCAAAGAGATAGGTACCGTCAGTTTCAGGGCAATCTTTTTGATCAGCTTTTGTTTGGTCTTTGCCCAACCATCCGTAGTGGTAGAACTCATAGTTAGAGTGAATGCTTCCACCAATCAAGTTACATGCGCCAATCGTAGGAGCGAGGACATTCGTAGAGGCAATAGCAGTATTAGCAGTTTCCCCAGTACCGGGAATAATCGGCGAGAAAATGTTTGTAAGCACCTTCTTGCCGTTAACCGTTTCTTCTACCCAATTAGTACGTGTACCCGGGGCAGTAGCACCTACACCGGCAATCATAAAGTTGTCACCCACTTCCACCAAACTGGAAGTAGTCTGTCCGCCTACGCTCACAGACTCGAACTCTTCGTTCTGACATCCTGCAAGAGTCGCAGCCAAAACACATGAAGCAAATAAAACTTTGTTTTTCATTCTGTTCAAAATATTAAGTAATACATTCTTTCGTTCATCGTTTTTAGATCCACTCATCATCGGTAGGCATATCTTCCGAGCCGCCTGTGCCGCTCCCTGCGAATCCCTTCTCAACCATCACCTCCAGAACCTCTACTTCCGGAGCCAAATACATTTCTTTCTTTTCCATAATCGTTTTCTGTTTTTAAGTTTATAATTTAATTTGAGTTTTCTGTTTCTCTATGCCCGTAAGGTGCTATATATAATATGGTATAGACCACATCCTCAGCAACCTTCCGGGCACAATTCCGGCTGCAAAGTAAAGAACTAATTTCCCAAATTCAAAATAATTTTCTGTTTTTTTTGCAATTTTCTTATTTTGGTCTGGGGAATAGGCTCTTTAGCCTTGTTTGCCACTGTTATGGGGGTGAACTTTTATTCCTTTTCATACTTTTACTCCTTTCTACATTTGTTTTTCACTCGCTAATTTGATTAATATACTGTTTTTTCACGTTTTACAGTCTAATGCTAACATTTTATCGCCAAAGGTAATGGCTTCGGTTGATATTTACAAGTATTTGGAACGTTTTTTTTGATTGATTCATTAAAAAAGTTCTTCTTCTTGAATGGTGTGAATCTATGGTTACAAAAAATGCTCCATTCGGGTGCCGTGGCAGCTATTTTTTGTTAAATACGAGGTCGAGTCCCTGGCTGCGGTAGAACTCAAAGCGGGTGTCGCTCGAGATGAGGGGCAGTTGCTCGGTGATGGCGTGGGCTATGATGAGGTGGTCGGAAGGGTCTTTGTGACATTGGCGTTCGTTCAGTTCCATCTTGGCGTATGTCAGCAAATGCTCCTTTTTGACAGGGAGAATCGTGATGTAGTATTCGTCTTCAATAGATTTCACCATAGCTTCCGCCGTCTTCCAACGTTTCGCCCACAGCCCTTTGTTGCGATAGGCCACTATCATTTCCTTCACCGACTCCGCGCTGATGCACAGCACTGTGTCTGGTTCTTCAATGATTGCAGCCACATCGTCGCTCAACAAATCGGGCTCAGCAATGGCATAGACTAAAATATTGGTATCTATCAGATATCGCATAAGCCTATAGTAACAGTGTGGGGTCGTTAATGATGACGCTGCCTTTCCATTTTTGGATGGCTTCCCACGTCCTGCTCACTTTCCGCTTTGTCGCCTCCGTCTTGGCGCAATTGTTTGCTTCCGTTTTCACGGCGGGCTTTGCTATCTGCTTGTTCTCCTGCTTCTTTTCCATAGACTATATTCTTTCATATAAAGGTTCGTGCTGCAAAGGTACTAATATAATATGGTATCCGGAAATTTTTCCGGGAAGAAAATTCGGCAGGACAAAGTTGCGCACTGCTGCCGCCTTGTCCGGACTTTGCCCCTACCTTCGCCGCACTTTGTCCGCTCTTTTTCCTTTCTAAGACGAAAGCCCGCAAAAGGAGCAGATAAGGAGAGGGTAAGGAGATGGTAAGGAGCGGGTATGGCGAAGGATTGTAAGGAATTGAGAAATGGGATTTATATGCACTTTTTCTTTCGCTTGTCCGAAAGAAAAAGATGCCAAAAAGAAAGGACCCCGGCTGTGCCCGTCGGGCTACTCCGGTCAGCTTTCAGCCTAAGGGGCAGAAACTCGCTTCGCTCAGACAGTCTGCCCCTCTTAACGGCTGAAAACTGCCCTCCGCTTCACGCCCGCCGGTCAATGCCGGAGAGCCATGCGGCATCAAGCCATACTAATGCTACGGTCCAACGCCGCATGGCCGCGCCTAAGCGGAGGGGCGTAAAGCGGAGAGCGCGTTTTTGCGTGAGGAACGGCAGGTTGTCTGAGCGCAGCGAGTTTCCTGCCGTTTAGCAAAAACGTGCTCGGAGTAGCCCCGGAGCTTCAGCGCTTGACTTTTTTCTTTTGGTATCTTTTCTTTTTGCGGCAAGGCAAAAAGAAAAGTACACAGATAAATTAT
>CALUJC010000071.1 GCA_944320865.1 uncultured Bacteroides sp.
CCTTAGGCTGAAAGCTGACCGGAGTAGCCCGACGGGCACAGCCGGGGTCCTTTCTTTTTGGCATCTTTTTCTTTCGGGCAAGCGAAAGAAAAAGTGCACTATATAACCCTGTCGCTGTAGCGATACTATGCTACTAAGCTGGCGTTTCAACCCCCGCTCGGTAGCGTAGTATCGCCCCCGCAGCAGTCATACTGCCCTGCGGGGCGGGCGGCGCTTACAGCTTCCGCAGCTTGATGCCGTTCAGGAACGTGCGGCCGGCGGAGGCCTGGAAGCGCAGTTCGAGGCTGTCGCCCTCTACCTGCACCAGGTACTTGCGGCGGATGGCGCGGAAGTGGCCGTTCTCGCTGCCCGGGGCAAAGTCTGGCTCCAGCACCCGGCCGTTGGCCGTGATGGTGAAGGTGTTGCTGCTTGCCTCCTGGCCCTTGTCGCTGCCCAGCAGGTAGGCGGTGGCTTGGGTGGTGCGGAACACGTCGGCAAAGAGCAGCTCTACCTCATACAGGCCTTGGGGCACGTCGAAGCGGTAGCCCTCGAGGTCGGCCTGCAGGGTCTGGAACAGCGGGTTGTCCGGCGTGCCCTGAATCTGTGTGTTGGTCTGGGTGGCCTTGCCGCCTATGTAGCCCCAGCTGCCCGGTGCGTAAGGCTGGTCGGGCACCCAGGTGAGGTTGCTCACGTCGGAGGTGAAGAAGCAGTGGCTGCCCACGTTGACGGCCAGCTCCAGGCCTTCCAGCGTTTCACCGGTGAGGCGGGCAGGGACGAGGGTGACGTGCAGACGCACGGCGTCCTCCACCGGCTGACCGTCGCGCATGCCCTTGGCCGTGAGCAGCGGTTGGCTGCTGCGCGTGAAGGGCACCTGGAACACGGCGTTATAGTTCTGCACCGGCTGCTTGCCCAGCGAACGGCCGTCGATGAACAACTCCACCTCGCTGAGGTTGGTGTACACCTTGACGGGCTGCACCACGGCCTCCCCCGGGGCTTGCTGCACGCCGGCGCGCCGGCTCCAGTCGCGGCTGGCGATGTGCAGCACGGGGATGTCCGTGCGCCACATGGCCTGGTAGTAATAGTACACGTCCTTGGGCGTGCGGTCGGCGCGCAGCAGGCCCTTGTTGTTGATGCGGGGCATGGACTCGTCGCGCACGGCCGAGCCGAAGTCCACGAAGTTCCAGTGCGAGGCGCCGCATATATAAGGCGTTTTTTCGATGACGGGCAGGTAGTGCTCCAGATACAGTTGTTGGTACTCGCTGCTAAAGTCGAACGGGCGGGGCTGCAGGGTATGGATGCGCTTGTCCGACCCGGCGCCGTATTCGCTGATTATGATGGGATGCGTGGGGTAGTGCTCGTGCTGGTAGGCCACGTATTTGTCGAAGCCCGTCACGTCTCCTCCATACCATCCCTGGTAAAGGTTCCAGCCCACCACGTGGGGTATTTCGCTCAGTCCCGTGGTATTGTAGGCATTGCTGCCGGCCAGAGCCATCACGCTGAGGCGTATGGGGTCTTCCTCGCGCACCACTTGTTCCAGCCGTCGGGCCAGGTCGAGGTCGCGCTGCACGGCAGCCTTGTCTTTCTGGTCGGTGCCCAAAAGAATTTCGTTCATGTATCCCCACAGGATGACGCTGGGGTGGTTGTAGTGCTGGCGAATCATTTCGCGCAGGTTGCGCTCGCAGTTGTCACCGAAGCCGGGCGTGTCGGGCACGTAGTTTATGATGGGTATCTCCTCCCAGGCCAGGAGGCCGAGGCGGTCGCACATTTCGAGGATGGCGTCATCCTGCGGGTAGTGCGAGATGCGGATGAAGTTGGCACCCATCTCCTTGGCCAGCAGCATGTCGCGGCGGTGCATCTCGTCGCTCAAGGCGGGGCCTATAGGTTTCTGGTCCTGGTGCCGGCAGATGCCGCGCAGCTTGTAGGGCTGTCCGTTGAGGAAGAAGCCTTCGTTGCCGTCGAAGCGGAACCAGCGGAAGGCGGTGTAGTGCTCCTGATGGTCGAGCACGGCGTGTGTTTTGCGGTCGGTCAGCCGGGTGACGACGCGGTAGAGGTGGGGGGTCTCCGGAGTCCAGAGCAGGGGGGCGGGGATGGCCTTCGACTGTGTCTGGAAGGCGAGCGTCTCGCCGGGCTTCAGGCGGAGGGATTGGCGCAACGTCTGCACGGGTTGGCCGTCGGGGGCGTAGATGGTGGTGGTGACCTCGACGGTGCTCTTGTCGGCGCTGCTGTTGGTCACCTCGCCGCGTATGGCCACGGTGGCTTCCTCCCGGCTGACTTGCGGGGTGCTGATGAACAGGCCGTCTGAGCCCATGTTCAGGCGGTTGAAGTGCAGCCGGGGCAGGGCCGTGAGCCACACGTCGCGGTAGATGCCGCCGAAGAAGGTGAAGTCGGCCGACAGTGGGGCAATGTCCTTACGCCCGTTGTCCGCGCGGATGGCAAGGCTGTTCGCAGCCCCGAAGTGCAGGTAGGGGGTGAGGTCGAGGGTACAGGCGGTGTAACCCCCGGCGTGCTCGCCGGCGCGGTGCCCGTTCACGTACACGGTTGCAGCCTTGCTCACGCCCTCCAGGTGCAGCAGGATTTGCTTGCCGCTCCACTCCTGCGGGATGCTTATGGTGCGGCGGTACCAGGCGGGGCCTTGGTAGTAGTTCTTCACGGTGTAGGAGTCCGTGTTCCACGTGTGGGGCAGGTTGACGGGTTCCCACCGCGCGTCGTCGAAGGCGCTGTCGGCAGCGGCCGTGCATTCGCCCTTCAGGAATCGCCATCCGTCGTTGATGGTCTTGCTCTGGGGTTGCGCCAAGGCAGAGGTTGCCAGGCCAAGGCACAGCGCGCCTGTTGCCAGCCATCGGTGTGGCTTTGTGCATGAGGTTTTCAGAGTCTTGTTCATGGTCGTAATGTCTGTTGGTTATTTATCAGGCCTCAAAGCTACGAAAAAAAACCGTGTGCGTTACCAATCCGGGCGGAATTTTTCTTCTCCGGTGGCCTTTCAAGGCTTGCGGGGTGGTGATACTACGCCTGCTCGGTAGGGTTGGAAGGCCTGGTGGCGGGCGATACTACGCTACCGGGCCGTTGATAATGAGGCATGTCCCGGCGGAGCCGCGTTGCACTCCTGCAGCACCAGCAGGCTTTCGGGGCCCATGTTGAACAGCAGGTCGGCGATGCTGAGGTTGGGCAGGAAGCCCAGCCGGTCTTGGAACACCTGGTAGTAGGGCGCGGGACGGAAGTCGGGGTCGTCCGCCAGGTAGTCGCGCTTGGGGTGGATGCGTTCGCGGAAGTCGTCGGCTTCGTCGGCGGGCAGCTGGGGGCGGTACCGGTCGGTATGCTCCAGGACGGGCGTGAAGCCGATGAGCGAGCACACCAGGCGGCAGAGGGCTTCGTTGAAGTCGGCAAGAAACTCGTACTTCTGCTCGTAGAAGGGGCGGAAGTCGTCTTTGTAGTACTCGAAAAAGGGCGCGTGGTTGTAGGCCGACTGGAGGGCGTTCCAGTGCAGATGTCGCCAGTTGCCGTGGTCGGAGATGCGGATGTCGCGCACGGGGCACTTGGGGTCGGCGGGCTTCACGGTGGGCACGGTGAGGGCCAGGGGGCCGTCGGGCGCGGCTATGGTGCAGCGGTTGCGGTAGGTCTGTTTCAGGTAGTGGTCGTGCAGCTCCAGCACGGCGCGGGGGTAGGCCAGCAGCTTGCAATAGTATTGCACGGGGGCCAGGTAGGCGGTGTTGAGGTAGACGGTGTCGGGCTTCATCGTAGGGGTTGTTAACGTATTCGGGTCCACATCCTGTCCCAGCGGTAGCCGTCCAGCAGTCCTGTGCCTTCTTTGGAGAGCCAGATGAAGGCGGCGCGGCCTATCAGGTGGTCTTTGGGCACGAGGCCGAACAGGCGCGAGCCGCTTACGCTGGTGGCGTTGTCGGTGGCTACCCAGTAGTAGTCTTTGGTGAAGCGGCAGAAGTTGACGGGCTTGCCATCCACCAGCAGGGTGTCGCCCTTTATTTCGGCTTGGCGTCCTTCGTGCAGCACCAGGGTGTTGCGCAGCAGGGCGATGTTCCACGGGCGGACGCGCAGGGTGGATCCGCGTCCGGGCACGATGAGCGGGTGGCGCAGGCCGGCCGTCGGGTGCCCTCCGCCGGCGGGTGCCAGCCAGCAGGGCGGGTCGATGGCTTGGGTAAGCAGGTAGTATTCGTAGCGGCTGAAGCTGCGTATGTGGCGGGCTGAGTCGAGGCCCAGCAGTCCGTCGGAACGGATGCCGAGAGCCGTGAGCAGCGAGTCCAGCTCTCCCTCACGTTCCTTGGGGTAGGCGTAGAGCGACTTTTCGTCGGGGCTGCCCGGGCTGTGCGCCACGCGGAACAGGGAGTCAATCATCAGCGTGTCGCCGGGCAGGCCGATACATCGGCCGATGAACGTTTCGCGGCGGTCGATGACGGGTTGGCTGAGGTTGGCGGGGTTGTTGAACACGATGACGTCTTGCTTCCCCACGGGGCTGTCGGCCCAGCGGTGGTATCCCCACCATGCCATCAGGGGCAGGCGCAGGCCGTAGCTCCACTTGTTCACCAAGATGCGTTCGCCGCGCAGCAGCGTGTTCTCCATGCCGCTCGAGGGGATGAGGTAGGACGTGGCCACGCAGCCGCGCAGCAGCAGTACGACGAGCACTGCCGCCACGATTGCGATGGCTATTTTTGCTGCTGCCTTCATGCGTAGGGTTTCTTATCCGTTTCCTGCTGCGGGCCGGGGGTTAGTCTTCGTGCACCCACTTGAAGAGGCGGTTCCAGCGCACCTTGCCGTCCAGCCAGCCACGGTCTTTGTCGAGTGAGAGCCACACTACGATGGGCTTGCCCACCACGTGGTCTTCGGGCACGAAGCCCCAGTAGCGCGAGTCGAGCGAGTTGTGCCGGTTGTCGCCCATCATCCAGTAGTAGTCCATCCGGAAGGTATAGGTGTCCGTCTTCTCTCCGTTGATGTAGATGCCGTCCTGGCGTTGCTCCAGTGTGTTGCCTTCGTAGGCGCGGATGCAGCGTTCGTACAGGGGCAGGTTGTCTTCGGTGAGGGTGATGGTGGCGCCTTTGCGGGGAATCCACAGGGGGCCGTAGTTGTCGCGCGTCCACTTGGTGTAGAGGTTCATGGGGTAGACGTCGCCGCCCATGTCGTCAGGTTCGCGCACGATGTGGCGCACCAGCTTCTTGTTGCCGTTCAGGGCGTCGAGCATGGCTTGCGTCAAGGGCAGGTGGTACACGGGCAGAGGCTTTCCGGCGGGGTCGCTCAGCTCCAGGCCCAGCGACATGAGGTAGGCGTCGTTGCTGCCTGTGCCGTCCGTCACCAGCCATTGGTCGTCCTTGCTGATGCCCAGCTGGCGGAACAGGTCGTCGCTTATAAGCATGCCGTTGGTCTGCACGAAGTAGTTGAACTGCATGTCCTTGGGGTTGGGCATGGCCTTTCCGTTCAGGTAGACCTGTCCGTCTATGATTTGCAGCGTGTCGCCGGGCAGGCCGGTGCAGCGCTTCACGTAGTTCTCGCGGCGGTCTACGGGGCGGGTGATGACTTCGCCATATACCTGCGGGTTGGAGCGCACCAGGGCGCTGCCCTTGGTGTAGTACAGGTCGTACACCATGCGTTGCTCACTGCGTGTCAGGCTGTCCATGTTCACGGGGTTGGGGTAGAGGCGGCGTCCTTCGCGGTAGGCCAGGCTGTAGAAGTCTTCCATCTGGTGGTTCAAGGCCACGGTGTCGCCGGCGGGGAAGTTGAACACCACGATGTCGCCCAGCTTCACGTGTCCCAGTCCGGGCACGCGCTTATACTTCCAGTGCGGCCACTCCAGGTAGGACTTGCAGTTGAAGACAGGCATGGTGTGCTGCGTCAGTGGCATGGACAGGGGCGTGTTGGGCACGCGGGGCCCGTAGCTCAGCTTGCTGACGTAGAGGTAGTCGCCCACCAAGAGTGACTTTTCGAGGGAGGAAGAGGGTATCTGGTAGTTCTGGAACACGTAGAGGTTGACGAAGTACACGGCCACCAGTGCGAAGACGATGGCGTCTACCCAGCTCATGACGCTGCGCACGGTGCGGTTTTCCGACTTGCGCCACCATCCCCAGGGAATCTTCTTCGTGATGTAGGCGTCGAAGATGAAGGGCAACACTATCAGTCCCAGCCAGCTCTTTACCCACAGCAGGAACAGCAGGTAGAGGGCGCTGACGATGCCCAGTTTTATCCATTGTTTACGTGGTATCTGTTTCATGATGTTGCTTTCTATGTGTTTGTACCATTTTCGTGAGGGCACGAAAAAGGTCGGTTGTCAGTTATTTCAGGAACGGAAACAAGTCGTCCATCCCCAGCCAGCCCTGGTGGTTGGTGGTGTATTCGGCGGCTAGCACGGCGCCCAGGGCGAAGCCGCTGCGGTTCTTGGCGTCGTGGGTGATGGTGATGCTGTCGGCCTCGCTGTCGTAGCGGATGGAGTGGATGCCCGGCACCTCGCCCTCGCGGATGGAGCTGACGGGCAGTTCATCGGGCGCGCAGGCGGTGGTGCCCGTCAGGGTGCCGTCGGGCGAGAGGAGGGTGCCTTTCACCCAACGCGTCTTGCGGTCGAGGTTCTCGATGATGCCTTCGGCCAGGGTGATGGCGGTGCCGCTGGGTGCGTCGAGCTTATGCACGTGGTGCGTCTCCGTCATGCTGACGTCGTAGCCGGGGAACTGGTTCATGATGCGCGCCAGGTACTTGTTTACCGCCGAGAAGATGGCCACGCCCAGGCTGAAGTTGCTCGACCAGAACAGCGTCCGTCCCTGCTCCGTGCAGAGGCGGCGCATCTCGTCGGCATGTTCGTTCATCCAGCCCGTGCTGCCGCTCACCACCTTTACGCCGGCATCCATGGCGCGCAGGCAGTTGGCATAGGCCGAGGCGGGGTTGGTGAACTCTATGGCCACCTGCGCCGAGCGGAAGGCCGGGGAGTCGAAGTCCTCGGTGTTGTTTACGTCGATGATGCTCACAATTTCATGTCCACGGCTGCGGGCTATGCGTTCAATCTCCTTGCCCATCTTGCCGTAGCCTATCAATGCTATTTTCATGTCGTTTTTGTTTTTTATCAGGTTGATGTTATGCCCTATAAGTCGCAAAGGTAATGCTTTTATCACCATCGGGCGCAACATTTCTCAAATTTTAACCGCCCAAAGCCCCTTTCCTGGCGTTGGAACGCCAGCACGGTAGCGTTCCAACCCCCGCTCGCTGGCGTAGGAAGGCTACCAAGCGGGTCGTGGAAGGCTCGGAAAGGAGGGTTTAACAAGGGATTTTTCACCCGCAGATGACGCGGATTACACGGATAAAAATGTGGAATCTGCGTCATCTGCGCCATCTGCGGATGAGGAATGATGCTGTCAACGCTTCCCCGGGAGGCTCGTGTAGTGGGGCGGGACATTTTCCGGGCCGATGCTTCGCGCTCTGAAAATAATCGTTACCTTTGCGCTATCGCAATCTTAAAACGACCATGACCGAACAACTCTTGCACTACCTCTGGCGCCACAAAATCTATCCCTTGGCGCCCCTTGCCACCACTGCCGGGCAGGCGGTGGAGGTGATAGACCCCGGCCTGCCCAACCGCAACGCAGGGCCGGACTTCTTCAACGCCAAACTGAAGATTGACGGCACGCTGTGGGTGGGCAACGTGGAGGTGCACCTGCGTGCGTCGGACTGGATGCGCCACGGCCACCACACCGACCGGGCGTATGACAACGTGGTGCTGCACGTGGTGGCCGAGGCCGATGCCGACGTGGCGCGCACCGACGGCCGCCCCGTGCCCCAGCTGGTGCTGCCCTGTCCGCCCGAGGTGGTGCGCCGCTACGACGAGCTGGCCCGCAGCGAGGTGATGCCGCCCTGCCACGCCATTCTGCCCGCGCTGCCCCGGCTGACGGTGCACTCCTGGCTCTCGGCCCTGCAAGCCGAACGCTTCGGGCAGAAGGCAGAAGCCATCCGCCACAGGCTGCAGCAGTGCGGGGGCTATTGGGAGGACGCCTTCTTCATCACCCTGGCACGCAACTTCGGCTTCGGGCTGAACGGCGACGCCTTCGAGGCATGGGCCGGACGGCTGCCCTTCCGTGCCGTGGACAAGCACCGCGACAACCTCTTCCAGGTGGAGGCCTTCTTCCTGGGCATGGCCGGACTGCTGGAAGAAGACGATCCCGGGGCCGACGACTACTGCCTGCGCCTCCAGCGCGAGTGGCGCTACCTGCAGCACAAGTTCCAGTTGCCTGCCCCCCTTCCCGCCGGGCAGTGGCGCTTCCTGCGGTTGCGTCCGGCCGGTTTTCCCCACGTCCGGCTGGCCCAGTTGGCCTGGCTGTACCACACGCAGTGCAGCCTCTTTTCGCGCGTCATGGAGGCGGAGACGGCCGACGAGTTGAGGCGCCTGCTGCAGGCCTCCACCTCCGAATACTGGAAGGAGCACTACACCTTCCGCAAGGCCTCGCCCCCGAAGGAGAAGAAACTGGGCAAGGGGGCGCTCGACCTCATCGTCATCAACACCGTCGTACCCTTCCTCTACGCCTACGGGCAGCATAAGGCCGACGAAACGCTGTGCGAACGTGCCACCCGACTGCTGGAGTCGCTGCGGGCGGAAGACAACTACGTGACCCGCATGTGGGACGGCGCGGGCATCCCCGTGCAGACGGCGGCCGACTCGCAGGCCTTGCTTCAACTGCAGAAGTCTTATTGCGACAAGCGCGACTGCCTGCGCTGCCGCTTCGGCTACGAATACCTCAAGGCGGGAAAGGCATGGTAACGGGCCGCACGGTTTTTGCCGCAAAAACTTTCGCGTGTCGGGGAAAAAGCCTACCTTTACCGCCATGCCAAGGCTGCCGTGGTGGCGTAGTATCGCTACCGGCCTGGCGTTGGAACGCTGCCATGCTGGCGTTGGAACGCTACCGCGCGGGCCGCAGAAGGCGTGAACAGTATCACTTTAAACATTATACATCACTATGCAAGACCTTTTATCTATCATCTCTCACTTCCGGTTGGAAGGAACAGTACAGTCCGTCGACCCGCTGGGCTCGGGTCTTATCAACGACACCTACAAGGTGACCACTGCCGAACCGTCGGCGCCCGACTACGTGTTGCAGCGCATCAACCACGCCATCTTTCAGGATGTGGACTTGCTGCAGGGCAATATCGAGGCCGTCACCCGGCACATCCGCCGCAAGCTTGAGGCGCGCGGCGAGCAGGACATCGACCGCAAGGTGCTGCGCTTCCTGCCCGCCGAGGGGGGCAAAACGTATTGGCACGACGGCCGGAACTACTGGCGCATGATGGTGTTCATCCCCCGCGCCAAGACCTACGAGACGGTGAACCCGCAATATTCCTACTGCGCCGGCAAGGCCTTCGGCGAGTTCCAGGCCATGCTGGCCGACCTGCCCGACCCGCTGGGCGAGACCATTCCCGACTTCCACAACATGGAGTTCCGCCTGCGCCAGCTGCGCGAAGCCGTGGCTGCCGATGCCGCCGGACGGGTGGGGGAGGTGCAGTACTTCCTGGACGAGATAGAACGCCGCGCCCCCGAGATGTGCAAAGCCGAACGCCTGCACCGCGAAGGCCGGCTGCCCAAGCGCGTGTGCCACTGCGACACGAAGGTGAACAACATGATGTTTGACGAAGACGGCACGGTGCTCTGTGTCATCGACCTCGACACGGTGATGCCCTCGTTCGTCTTCTCGGACTACGGCGACTTCCTGCGCACTGCCGCCAATACCGGCAAGGAAGACGACCCGGACCTGGACCGCGTCTCCTTCAACATGGACATCTTCCGCGCCTTCACCCGGGGTTATCTGGAGTCGGCCAAGCAGTTCCTGCTGCCCATTGAGGTGGAGAACCTGCCCTACGCCGCCGCTCTGTTCCCCTACATGCAGTGCGTGCGCTTCCTGGCCGACTACATCAACGGCGACACTTACTATAAGATACAGTACCCCGACCACAACCTGGTGCGCACCCGCGCCCAGTTCAAGCTGCTGCAGAGCGTGGAGGACAAGGCCGGGGAGATGAGGGCGTTCATAGCCGGGTGCCTGTAAGGCACGCGGCCGAGGGCCCTTCCTTACTTGTTCAGTTTCAGCATTTCTTCAATGTATTCGCGTGTGTTGCTCAGGCGGGGAATCTTGTGTTGCCCGCCCAGCTTGCCCTTTTGCGCCAGCCAGTCGTGGAAGAGGCCGGGCCGGGCCACGATGACCTCCAAGGGCTGCAGGGCCAGGTCGTTCTGGCGTTTGGCCTCGTAGTCGGAGTTCACCTCTTTGAGCGTGTCGTCCAGCACGCGGGCAAAGCGCGCCAGGTCGTCGGGCATGCGAGCGAACTCGATGAGCCACTGGTGGCGGCACTTGGCGTGCTCGTCCATGAAGACGGGTGCGGCGCTGTAGTCCAGCACCTGGGCGCCCGTTTCGGCGCAAGCCTTGGCCAGGCCTTTCTCGGCATTGTCCACGATGAGCTCTTCGCCGAAGGCGTTGATGAAGTGCTTGGTGCGGCCGGTGATGACGAACTTCCACGGGTGGCGCTGGGTGAAGCGCACGGTGTCGCCTATCATGTAGCGCCACAGTCCGGCGGAGGTGGAGATGACCATGGCGTAGTTCTTGCCCACCTCCACGTCTTCGAGGCAGCAGATGCGGGGTTGCGGTTGGCCCACGTCTTCCAGCGGAATGAATTCGTAGAAGATGCCGTAGTCCACCATGAGCAGCATGGCAGGGTCGGCGGGGTCGTTTTGGGTGCCGAAGTATCCCTCGCTGGCGTTGTAGGTCTCCACATAGTGCATGCGGGGGCTGCGGATGAGGCCTTGGTACTGTTCGCGGTAGGGGGTGAAGGCCACGCCGCCGTGGAAGAATACTTCCAGATTGGGCCACACCTCGTCCAGACTCTCTTTACCCGTTTTTTCCAATATATGCTTGATGAGCACCAGCATCCACGAGGGCACGCCGGAGAGGTTGGTGACGTTGCGCCCGATGGTCTCCTGCGCTATGGCCTCCATCTTGGCCTCGAAGTCGCCCATCAGTGCCGTCTGCTTGGAGGGCACGCGGACGAGGTTGACCAGCGGGTTGATGTTCTCTATCAGTATGGCCGAAAGGTCGCCCACCAGGCTGTGTGGGTTGTTCAGCCCCGGGCTGTGGCTGCCGCCCAGTATGAGGCCCTTGCCGCTGAAGAAGCGGCTCTTGGGGTTCTGGCCCAGGTAGATGGCCACGGCGTCGCGTCCACCCCGGTAGTGGGTGTCGTGCAGCGACTCGTGGCTGACGGGCAGGAACTTGCTCTTGTCGTTCGTGGTGCCCGACGACTTGGCGAACCATTTCACCTCCGTAGGCCACAGCAGTCCCTGTTCGCCCTGCCGCATGCGCTCCACGTAGCCCTTGATGTCTTCATACGTCTGCACGGGCAGGCGGTCGTGGAAGTCCTGGTAGTTGCGGATGGTGGCGTAGCCGTACCGCCTTCCCCACTCGGTGTCGGCCGCCATGCCTACGAGGCGTTGCAGCACGCGTTGTTGCAGCTCGGCGCTGCGGTGGGTGTATTGTTCAATCTCCTTCAGGCGGGGGGTAAAGTACGCCCGATTCAGAAATGCGGTAATGTTCATCTTTCGTCCGTTTTTTGAAATCAAAAAATTCCGTGGCAAAAATAATCTTATTTATCGTCTTCTCTATCTTTTTCTCCTTTTTTTTCTACCTTTACCGCCTGCAAGGGGCTGTGGAGGTGACAAGCAGGTTTCTTTTCCCTCCCTCAAGACCATTGCAAGGCTGGCGTGGTAGCGTTCCTACGCTAGCACGGTAGGGTAGTATCGCTTGGTCGGTAACGTTCCTACGCTACCAAGGTCGTGATGATAGTGCACTTTTTCTTTCGCTTGCCCGAAAGAAAAAGATGCCAAAAAGAAAGGGCCCCGGCTGTGCCCGTCGGGCTACTCCGGACGACCTTCTGCCTGAAGGGCAGAAACTCGCTTCGCTCAGACAGTCTGCCCTTTTTAACGGCATCCGGCCATCCTCCGCTTCACGCCTGCCGGTCAATGCCGGAGAGCCATGCGGCGTTGGACGCTGCATTATACACGATGTAGAGACGTGGCGTGCCGCGTCTTACAGGGCGTGAGGTTTGATGCCCAACGCCGCATGGCCGCGCCTAAGCGTAGGGGTGTGAAGCGGAGAGCGCGTTTTTGCGTGAAGAACGGCAGTTTGTTTGAGCGAAGCGAGTTGACTGCCGTTTAGCAAAAACACGCTCGGAGTAGCCCCGGAGCTTCAGCGCTTGACTTTTTTCTTTTGGTATCTTTTCTTTTTGCGTCAAGGCAAAAAGAAAAGTACAGAAATAATTTAGTAAAGATAAAAACAAACACATTATGAGAATCGGAATCTTGACATCGGGGGGCGACTGCCCCGGCATCAACGCCACCATCCGGGGCGTGAGCAAGACGGCCATCTGCGAGTGGGGGATGGAGGTGATAGGCATACACAGCGGCTTCCAGGGGCTGCTGACGGGCGACGTGGAGCAGCTGACCGAGAAGTCGCTCTCCGGCTTGCTCAACTTGGGAGGCACCGTGCTGGGCACCTCGCGCGAAAAGCCGTTCAAGAAGAACGGCGGCACCGTGGACGGGGTGGACAAACCTACCCTCATCCGCCGCAACATGGAGAAGCTGGGGCTGGACTGCCTGGTGTGCATCGGCGGAAACGGCACGCAGAAGACGGCGGCCAAGCTCGCCGCCATGGGACTGAACATCGTGTCTGTGCCCAAGACCATAGACAACGACATCTGGGGCACGGACATCTCCTTCGGCTTCGACTCGGCCGTCACCATCGCCACCGAGGCCATCGACCGCCTGCACTCCACCGCCAGCTCGCACAAGCGCGTCATGGTCATCGAGGTGATGGGGCACAAGGCCGGCTGGATAGCCCTTTATTCGGGCATGGCAGGCGGGGGCGACGTCATCCTCATTCCGGAGATAAGCTACGACATCCGCCACATAGGCGACGTCATCTTGAACCGCGTGAAGCAGGGGCGCAACTACTCCATCGTCGTGGTAGCCGAGGGTATCGCCACCGACGGGCAGAGCCGTGCCGGCGAGTACATTGCCCGCGCCATAGAGGCCGAGACGGGCATCGAGAGCCGCGAAACGGTGTTGGGGTACATACAGCGCGGAGGGTCGCCCACGGCGTTCGACCGCAACCTCTCCACCCGCATGGGCGGCCATGCCACGGAGCTGGTGGCCAACCGCGACTTCGGGCGCATGGTGCGGCTCAAGGGCAACGAGGTGTCGTCCATCCCCCTGGCCGAGGTGGCCGGAAAGTTAAAACTGGTGACTGAGGATGAGGATTTAGTTGTCCAGGGTCGCCGGATGGGCATTTGCTTCGGCTGACGGCAGAGGCATGTCTTCTTCCGTGGCCGGGGCGTCGCATGGGGCGGCATCAGCCGTCTCGTGTGCCTTGGCGCTTTTCACGGCGGCTATGAAGGCGGCGCTGCTCAGCTTCTTCAGTGCCATGCGGGCGGCGTTCTGCTGCGACTCTTTCTTGGAGTAGCCTTTCCCCATTCCGGCGGTGAGGCCTTCAATGCGTACCTCGGTGTGGAACATGGGGCTGTTGTCCTTGTCCTGGAACTGGTTGATAAGCTCGAAGCTCACTTCTATCTTTTGCTTTTGGCTCCACTCGATGAGCTTCGATTTGAAGTTGACCTCCTTGCGCGACATGGTGTCGAGGTCGATGTATTCCCTGAAGATTTTCTTTTCCATGAACTCCTTGCACCGCTCATAGCCCTGGTCTAGATAGATGGCTCCTACGAAGGCCTCGAACGCGTTGCCATACATGTAGCTGTTGTGCACCGACGAGCGCGTGGTGTACTTCACCAGCTTGTCCAGCCCGATTTCCACGGCCAGCTTGTTCAGTGTCTCGCGCTGCACTATCTTGGAGCGGGTGTTGGTGAGAAACCCTTCCTTGCGGCCTTCAAAGTGCTTGTACAGCAAGTCGGCCACCACGGCGTCGAGTATGGCGTCGCCCAGGAATTCTAGCCGCTCGTTGTTGATGGGGCGGCCTTTTTCCGTCTTCAGGGAGGTGGACTTGTGCAGCAGGGCCTGCCGGTAGAGGGTAATGTTGTGGGGCACGAATCCCAGTATGCGGTAAAAACAAAGATAAGACTCTCTGTCCTTGCGGAACAGGAGCCTTATCTTGTCTATTTGGTTACGTAACACGATGATGTATCCGTTTACGCAATTACTTACTCCGTGTACTTCTTGAAGATGACACATGCGTTGTGCCCGCCGAAGCCGAAGGTATTGGACAGCGCCACGTTGACATCGCGCTCTTGAGCCTTGTTGAACGTGAAGTTCAGGCTGTAGTCGATGTTTTCGTCGTTGTCGCCTTCCTCATGGTTGATGGTGGGGGGCACGATGCCGTTCTTGATGGCGAGGATGCTGGCAATGGCTTCTACCGCGCCGGCAGCTCCCAGCAAGTGGCCCGTCATAGACTTGGTTGAACTGATGTTCAACTTATAAGCATGTTCTCCAAATACTTCCTGGATGGCTTTCACCTCCGAGATGTCGCCCACGGGCGTCGATGTGCCGTGTACGTTGATGTAGTCCACATCTTCGGGAGCCATGCCGGCATCTTCCAGCGCGTTCTGCATCACCAGCTTGGCGCCCAAGCCTTCGGGGTGGGAAGCCGTGAGGTGATAAGCGTCGGCCGACATGCCCACGCCTGCCAGTTCGGCGTAAATCTTGGCGCCGCGAGCCTTGGCGTGCTCCAGTTCTTCGAGCACGAGGCAGCCGCCTCCTTCGCCCATCACAAAGCCGTCGCGGCTTGCGCTGAACGGGCGTGATGCCGTCTCAGGCGAATCGTTGCGTGTGGACAGTGCGTGCATGGCGTTGAAGCCGCCTACGCCGCAAGCTGCAATGGCTGCTTCCGACCCTCCGGTGACAATGGCGTTGGCCTTGCCCAGCCGGATGAGGTTGAAAGCGTCGGCAATGGCGTTGGTCGAGGTGGCACATGCCGAGCAAGTGGCATAGTTGGGTCCGTGGAAACCGTACAGCATGGATATCTGTCCGGCTGCAATGTCCGAAATCATCTTCGGAATGAAGAACGGGCTGAATTTCGGTCCCATCTCCTGTCCGTGCAAGGCGTAGTTGCCTGCTTCTTCCTCGAACGTGCGGATACCGCCGATGCCTGCGCCGAAAATGACGCCTATGCGGTTCAAATCTTCTTTCTCGGTGTCAAGACCCGAATCGCCTACCGCCTGCTTGGCCACGGCCACGGCATACTGCGTGTACAGGTCCATCTTGCGTGCCTCTTTGCGGTCGATGTATTGCGTGGCGTCGAAGTTCTTTACCTCGCACGCGAACTGAGTCTTGAAAAGGTGCGCATCAAAATGAGTAATAGGCCCGGCTCCGCTAACCCCGTTGACCAGGTTCTCCCAAAACTCGGAGACAGTGTTGCCAATGGGAGTAACGGCGCCCAGACCTGTTACTACTACTCTTTTTAATTCCATGTGTGAACGCGGATAAAATTACTTGGCGTGCTCTTCGATGTAGTTAATGGCATCGCCTACAGTGCCAATCTTTTCGGCTTGGTCATCGGGAATGGAGATGCCGAACTCTTTCTCAAACTCCATGATGAGCTCTACCGTGTCCAGAGAATCTGCGCCCAGATCATTAGTGAAGCTGGCTTCGTTAGTAACTTCGGATTCTTCTACGCCCAATTTATCGACGATAATCGCTTTCACTTTTGATGCAATTTCAGACATAACTTTAAGTTTTAAATTAATAATTAAGTTTTTATTCTTTAATTTTGCGCTGCAAAGGAAGGAATATTTATCGTACCCCGCAAATATTTGGGGCATTAAATGCGTTTTTTTGCTCATTTTTTCGCACTTTGTGCATAAAAATACTGGATTATGAAGAAAAACATCGCAATTTTCGCATCAGGAAACGGGACGAATGCAGAGAACATCGTCCGCTATTTTCGTGACAAGGGAACGGCTGAAGTGAAGTTGGTGCTTGCCAACCGCCCGGATGCCTTTGTGTTGCAACGTGCAGAACGCCTGGGCGTGCCGGCTTTCTATGTAAATAAGGAAGAATGGAAAGAGGGCACCCGCGTGCTGCAGCTGCTGGCCGACCATGGCATTGACTTCGTGGCGCTGGCGGGCTTCCTGCTGCGCGTGCCGGACAACGTGCTGCACGCCTACACGGGCCGGATGGTGAACATACATCCCTCGCTACTGCCCAAGTTTGGCGGCAAAGGCATGTACGGCGACCGTGTGCACCAGGCGGTGCTCGATGCGGGCGAGGCCGAGAGCGGCATCACCATACACTATACTACCGAGCAGTATGACGAGGGCGGCATCGTGTGCCAGCAGAAGTGCCCCGTGCTGCCCGGCGACACGCCCGACACCTTGGCACAGCGCGTCCACGCCCTGGAGTATGAGTACTACCCCCGGGTGATAGAGAGCCTGCTGCAATGAGGTCCTTTTATATATATTCTATAGTATAAGCCAGCCTTTCGCGGCGCAGCGGATAGTCGCCCCGCAGCCTTTCGAACTGTTCGGGCCGGGCGCGCAGCCTGTCGCAGTCCCGGCGCGGGTCGTACATCTGCAGGCAGGCATCCGTCAGGTCGCGTGCCCGGATGAGGGGCTGTGCCGGCGGCGGAGGCACGATGCTGTAGTCCGCCCGCAGGTGGAAAAAGCCGCACAGCGCGTCGAGCGCCATGCGCGTGGCGTTGGCCTTGCCGTCGGCCGAGTAGCCCGCAATGTGCGGCGTGGCCAGGAAGGCGCGCTGCAGCAGCCGGCGGTCAATGTCGGGCTCATGCTCCCACACGTCTATGATGGCATCGGTCACGCGGCCTTCGTCCAGCGCATGCAGCAGGGCGGCGGTGTCCACCACCTCCCCGCGCGACGTGTTCACCAGCAGCGGCCGGCGTTGCAAGGTGGCGAAGAAGGTTTCGTCCGCCAAGTGGAAGGTGTTGTATTTCCCTTCCCTGTTCAGCGGCACGTGGAAGGTCAGCACGTCGCACCGCCGTGCCAGCTCCTCCAGGCTGCAGAAGCCCGCGCCCCCCTCGCGATCCTGCCGGGGAGGGTCGTTCAGCAACACCGTCATGCCCAACTCCCGCGCCACGGCAGCCACCCGGGTGCCCACATTGCCGGCGCCCACAATGCCTATGGTGAGCCGGTGCAGCGGCACGCCCGTGGCCTGCTGCCACAGCAGCAGGGCCGACTGCATGTACTGCGCCACCGAGGCCGCGTTGCAGCCCGGCGCGTTGGCCCAGGCAATGCCCACCCGGCGGCACCATGCGGTGTCTATGTGGTCGAAACCTATGGTGGCGGTGGCAATGAAGCGCACGCGGCTGCCCTCCAGCAGGTGGCGGTCGCAGCGGGTGCGGGTGCGGGTGACGAGGGCGTCGGCCTCCCTCACCAGTCCGGGCGTAAACTCCCTGCCGGGCACATAGACCACTTCATCGGCAATCTGCTCCAGCGCTTCGCGGATGAAGGGAATCTTATCGTCAACAATAACTTTCATCTGTCAGATTTTGCGGGTGCAAAGATACGCATAGTTGCTCAACGGCGTATAGGCTCGCCGCAGAAGTTTTCTTTGCTGTAGAAAGTCCGGCCCACCCGGTCAATGTGCTCGCCCAGCGGCGAGCCGGCCACTTTATTGTAGTCCACCAGGTCCACGTGGTACAGCAGCCCCAAGTCGTCCAGTCCGATGCCGATGTCCAGCAACTGCCTGTAGGAGATGTCCTCCCCCACGAGGGCAAGGTCGATGTCCGAGCCTTCGGAATAATTCCCCTTGGCCCTCGAGCCGAATATGATGGCGCGGCTGATGTTGGGGTGCCCTCGGAGCACCCCGGCGATGTCTTCTATCACTTGCGGGCTTAGTCCGTACATATTTTAAGCGAAATATTGTGCAAAAGTAGCTTTTTTGCCGCTACCAATCAACACTTTCCTGCCCAATTCACTATATTTGCATCACTGATAACGGAAAAGTTACAAAACCATGACAGAAAAAGAAATGAACTCCTACCGCTTCAGCCCCTACCAGGAACCTACCGACGAGATGCTGGAGCAAATCATGAAAGAAGTAGCCGAAGAAGCCCGGGAGAGCAACCGGAAGGCTACGGAAGAACATTGGGCGCGGATGCAGCAGAATATCTTGGTCAAGCAAGCCAAGTGGAGTGAAAAGATTAATGCGATTGTCCATGGAAGGGAGTAAGCGTTTGCCCGAAATGATAGTCATAGCCGGCCCTAATGGGTCGGGTAAGACTTCTGTGACCCAAAAGTTCCTGCACCATGAATGGGCAGAAGGTACGTTGTATATTAATCCGGATGAAGTGGCAAAGGATAAATTCGGTGACTGGAATTCACCGGAAGCCGTAAAGAAAGCTGCCGATTATTGTGCCGAATTGCGCAAGAAGTGCTTGCAAGAGCATACGAGCTTTGTTTTTGAAACGGTGATGTCGGCCGAAGATAAGGTAGATTTTATTGTCCGAGCTAAACAAAATGGTTTTTTTGTTCGTTTATTCTTTATTTCCACTTCTCACCCATCAATTAATGCGGCCAGAATAGCTGGGAGGGTAATGAAAGGGGGGCATGATGTGCCTATTGCTAAAATAATTTCTCGTTATTATAAATCTATAGAAAACTGCAAGACTGTTTCCCCAATCGTAGACCGCCTGTATGTTTACGACAACTCTGTTGACGGTGAAGATGCCAAGTTGCAATTCCGTTTGGCCAACGGAAGATTGAAAAAGCAGTATGTGTCACCTATTGCCGAGTGGGCACAAATGCTGTTGCCTTAAATCTCTGCGACTTCTATTTGTCAATCAATCGGATTTCTCGTACTGTCCCCCTCTCCCCTTTACTAAATATGAAAAAAGCAAACAATTCCTTTCCGCCGAAACCTCGCCAAGACTGTCCGAACTCTACACAATCCCCCCCTTAACCCCGCTTATCCCCAATAAGTTGCGTCCGCGCTTTTGCTGACTTTTTACCCGCGCCGTGCCTTCTTCGTACCCCAGTCGTACCCCATTCGGTATTGCTTCGCTCCCGCTTCGGCGCTATGGAGCGAAGCGGGAAGGTAGGAAATACGGACAGGGTGGGGCGGGGGGCGGAGGAATGAAGGGGTTAAAAATACTATGGCCTAACCTTTTTATACTTTCAGGATGAATATACTCTTATTCTTAGTCAGTGGCATTGGATTGACGTTGATGGTGTAGCTTTAGGTGTGTATCTTGTATGGATAAAAATAGTTTGTGAGCTTATTTGTTACGTATGCTAACAATGGGAACTGTTCTTGAATAATATTTGAATATTCCCACTTGTTTAGCGCATTTTCCTGTTGGGATTTTTATGATTTGCTTATCATAATATGATTTTCCATCCTCGCATAAAAAAAGTACAGTCAATCCTGTCGGTATCGTTAGAGAATATTTTTGTTCCAATTCATTAGCCAACGCTTCACCTGAATCAAGCACTTCAATGACTTCAAAAGATTTTTCACTTATGCAATCACCTTCTTGTTCAAACATTGTCATTTTTTCGTTGGAAAATTTTTCTTCTGTTTCCTTGATAGTTAAAAACCACCCAAAAACAATCAATACAATAATACCAGTGATTACACCTCCAATAAATATAAGAAAATTCTTCATAACTAAAAATGTTTAATTGTTTATGTGCAAAAATACTCATTTTTAGTTGATTTTAGTAAATTGGATTAGCAAAAATCATCTATTCCTTCCTCTCCATTCCATTCTAATCCTTGGGCTAAAATAAAAGCTTTTTGTGCGCCTTGTTCTTCAAAGAATGTCTGTCCTTCATGGACAAATTTTTCATGTTCAAAAGTTACGGAAAGTAGTGAATACTTTTTTAATCCCTCATCCGCATGAGTTTTTATGAAAAGAGTATTATCATGTAAGGCAGAATCATCCACATAATGAATAGAGTATTGATTCTTTGTGACGACTGTTCCTTTTCCTATTCTATTGAGATAAGCTACTAAAGGTTCTGTGTCATTATATTGAGCCGGACATAAAGGAAACTCTGTTGGTGTTTTCCAGTTTCTTTGCATGGCGTTGTCTGTTAATGATTCTGTTAGATTGTCTTCAAATATCTGCATATTGTTTTCACGAGGATAATTGCCAGAAGGCTGTGTATAAATCCATTCTCCCAATTTTCCATTACTAATATTACTTGAATTAGACGGGAGTGTCGCCCATGAACGCAATCTTTCATACGAGGCTCTCGCTTCTGCTTGTGTTACTGTTCGCATCCATCCAAAGTTGGGGGTATTGTTGGCAAATTTTTGTATGATAGATGGGTTATTGATAAAAGTTTCAATGCTTCCGCACAAGTACTCTATTTTTTTCTTTGTAATGGGATTGTTTAATACATTTTCCAATTTTGTCAACCATCTCAAGTTTTGTGGCCTGTTATTCCGTCTATTAGTATCTATATGGTCAACTACATGTTGGGATGTTGGCGGCTCACCCAAGAAAGCACATGCCACGATGCGATGTACCCTTTCAGAACCGATTTCCAAATATCCTGTTTGTTCATTGACTTTTCCAAACGTCCAGATATCATCATCTTTTCTTTTTCTTTTGTTTTCACGGCTGTGCCGCAATACTGCACCGTTGTCACGTACGGAATAGTGCTCTCCTTTATAGATACAATCTTTGGTATCGTTGTAATCATTTAATAGATGTAAAGCATCCATCTTCATTATCTCCTCAGTCTATTATAAGTTTCAAATGCTAATTGCAAAATTTGCTGCCATTCCTCTTGTGTTTTGTAGTCTAATTTTATATTGACAAGTATAGAACCATTTGTCGCATTTGTACAAACTTCTACATTGCAATTATTAGCGTTATCATAAATAGGTGCAATAGGGAGTAGTGGGTTTTCACCTATACGTTCTTTAAGGGTATCGCCTATAGTGAAAGTAATGAAATAGTCTGGCAAACAAAAGTCTGGTGTTGCACAATTTTCATAGCCTGGTTCCTCTAATTTGCTAAAAATAATAGTAGAAGATTTTCCTAATTTGTGTAGCACATCTGGCACGTTATTAAAGAATTGGGATACAGCCTTTAGCTTCATGACTTCTGCATCGGATTCATTTTCTTCGTTAATTAATTCTATATCATCAGCGAGTATCCGAAAGAAATTCCGTTTTAAGACTTTTGAAATTTGTTTCAATTGAACAATGTCAATCTTACTACGTTTGAAAATGTCATACACATTATTCCTTTGGCAGCATATCAATTTTGCAAATTCTGTAATTGGAATTTGCTGCTTTCTTACTTCATTTTCAATGAGTTTCCCGATAGTCATTTTGTCATTTGGCATATTGGTCATTTTTTATGCAAAAATACGAAACTTATATCTGATAAGAGAAAACGAGTGTATCATATTATTGTGCATATTTGAATATAACTTTAACTCAATCTTAGTTTTCATTGCTATATCTGTATAAATTTGAAAAGAAGATAGTATGGCGTTTTCATGCAGCGGTGTTATTGCTATTTATCTATTGGCAATATATAAAAATGGCTGTTTTTGTTTATTGCCAATAGATAAATCCATATCTAAGTTGCTTATTTAGCTTGTTTGCCAGTTCCCCCAACTTTATTACCTTTGCACAGCAATAACCCCTTTCCGCAGAGATGAACCAAGAGCATAAAGACCGGTTGCTGCGGCTGATGGCAGAGCACAGGAGGCTGCACATTGCCGAGCAGATAGACTTTGAGAAGTTCTATCTCTATTCTATTATTGTCCACTCCACGGCGATAGAGGGGAGCACGGTGACGGAGGTGGAGGCGCAATTGCTGTTTGACGAGGGCATCACTTCGGGCAAGCGCACCATCACGGAACAGAACATGAACCTGGACCTGAGGGATGCTTACCTGTATGGGATGAAGTGGATAAAAAGGCATGAACCCATCACGGTGGACAGCCTGATTGCGTTGGCGGCCAAGGTGATGGCGCGCACAGGTGCAGAGTATCATGCCATGGGGGGAAACTTTTCGGCGGCCAGGGGGGAATTGCGCAAGCTGAATGTGACGGCCGGCGCGGAGGGCAGGTCGTACATGTCTTACCTGAAAGTGCCCGGGCGTCTGCAGGCTTTTTGCGAGGAGCTGAATGCATGCCGCAGGGCCATTGACCTGGCTGACGTGGCTGCGGTGTACGATTTGAGCTTTTGGGCGCACTTTGAGCTGGTCACCATTCACCCTTGGGCGGACGGCAACGGGCGCACTTGCCGGCTGCTGATGAACTTGCTGCAGATGGAGCATGGCCTGCTGCCCACCCGGATTCTGAGGGAGGACAAGGCCGAATATATCCAGGCACTCATCGACGCGCGCGAGCGGGAGGATGTGGAGCTTTTCCTGGACTATATGGCCGGGCTTCAGTGCAGGCAGCTGGAGGCGGATATTGACGGCTTCATCCGCTCTATGGAAAGATAAAAGGCTTTCTTAATTTTCCTTAACCCTGCCGTACTCTCGCATTTTATTCGTTACTTTGCATCAAATTTAGGTTTGGTGTGCCCTTCCCGCAAGGAGGGCGCGGTTGGTGTAGAGCGATTCATGGGTAAAATCACAATAACAAGTTGTCCTTTGTGTGGCGGAACACGGTTGGAGCGCGCCTTGACGTGCGTGGATCATTGTGTCTCCGGCGAGTCGTTCTACCTGTGCCGCTGCGCGGATTGCGGCTTCCTTTTCACACAAGATTTTCCGGAAGAGGGCGAGATAGGGCGCTACTATGAGACGCCTGCCTACATTTCGCACTCCGACACCCACAAGGGGTTGGTGAACAAGCTGTATCACTGGGTGCGGGCCTTCATGCTGAAGCGCAAGGCACGGCTGGTGGAGGGTGCTGCCCACCGCCGCACGGGCCGACTGCTGGACGTGGGCACGGGTACGGGATATTTCCCTGACACGATGCGCCGCCGTGGCTGGCAGGTGGAGGCAGTGGAGAAGAACGCCGGGGCAAGGGACTTTGCACGCCGGCACTTCGCGCTGGAAGTGCAGCCGGAAAGTGCTTTGAAGGCGATGCCTTCGGAAGGGTTTGACGTCATCACCCTGTGGCACGTGATGGAGCACCTGGAGCACCTGGACGAAACGTGGCAGGAACTGCACCGCCTGCTGGCCGGGCGAGGCACGCTGGTGGTGGCGGTGCCCAACTGCACTTCGTATGACGCAGACCGCTACGGGGCTTACTGGGCGGCCTACGACGTGCCCCGCCACTTGTGGCACTTCACGCCTGCCACCATGCAGCGGTTTGCCCTGAAGCACGGGTTTGTATTGGCGGCACGCCACCCCATGCCTTTCGACGCCTTCTATGTATCTATGCTGACGGAGCGGTACATGCGCCGGCGCGGGGCTTTTCTGCGCGGGTGGGCGACGGGCATCATGGCATGGTTCAGCTCGCTGGTGCGCAAGGACCGCAGCAGTTCGCTGATTTATGTGTTCCGTAAACAGGCATCCGCCCCGGCGGAGGATGCGGCGAAAGGAGGCATGGCATGAGCAAGAAGTCGCGGGTATCGGTGTTCGACATGCAGTTTGTCACGGCAGGCATCAGCACGACGCTGGTGTTGTTGCTGCTGGGGCTGGTGGCCTTCTTTGTGCTGGCGGCCCACAACTTGTCGGTGTATGTGCGCGAGAATATCAGCTTCTCCATTCTGGTGAGCGACAACATGAAGGAGCGCGACATCTTGCAGCTGCAGAAGCAGTTGTCGCGCCAGCCCTTTGTGCGCTACACGGAATACATCTCCAAGGAGCAGGCGCAGAAAGAGTACATCGAGACCATGGGCATCGACCCGCAGGAGTTTGTGGGCTATAATCCGCTCACTGCTTCCATTGAGATAAAGCTGAAATCGGACTACGCCAATGCGGACAGCATTGCCCGCATAGAGCAGCTCATCAAGCAGGACAGCAATGTGCGGGAGGTGAGTTACCGGAAGGAACTGGTAAATGCGGTGAACGACAACATACGCAAGATAAGCTTGTCGCTGCTGGCCTTGGCCGTGGTGCTGACGCTGATATCGTTTGCGTTGATAAACAATACCATCCGGCTGACCATCTATTCGCAACGTTTCCTTATCCACACCATGAAGCTGGTGGGGGCAAGCTGGGCATTCATCCGGCGGCCTTTCCTGCTGCGCAACTTGTGGATAGGCTTGCTTGCGGGGGCGGTGGCCAGCGGCATCTTGTGGGCGGCCGCCCGCTGGGTGGTGGCTTACGAGCCCGGACTGGTGAGGGTGGTGACGCCGCGCGTCATGCTGCTGGTGTCGGCGGTGGTGCTGGCATCGGGGGTGCTCATCACGTGGCTGTGTGCCTTGCTGTCCATCAACAAGTATTTGCGGATGAAGGCGGGCACGCTGTACTATATTTAAATGGAAAATTGAGAATTGAAAATTAGCTGATATTATATGGACAGACAGAAATTTGCTTTTGGCAAGACGAACTTTGTGCTCTTGGCCGTGGGCATGGCGGTGGTCATTGTAGGCTTCCTGCTGATGGCGGGGCCGTCGTCTACGCCTACCCATTTTGAGCCGGACATCTTCAGCGTGCGGCGCATCAAGGTGGCCCCGCTGGTGTGCCTGCTGGGCTTTGTGTTTATGATTTATGCGGTGGTGAAGAAGCCGAAAGACAGTAATCCAGAATCGTTGACAAAGGAGTGACATGGAGGATTTGACTATATTGGAGGCGATTATCATCGCTATTGTGGAGGGGCTGACGGAGTTCTTGCCCGTATCGTCGACGGGGCACATGATTATTGCCCAGAATGTGCTGGGTGTGGAGAGTACCCCGTTTGTCACGGCCTTTACGGTCATCATACAGTTTGGCGCCATCCTGTCGGTCATCTGCCTGTATTGGAAGCGTTTCTTTTACCCCAATGCCGAGCGGGCGGGCGTGTCCTACTGGCGGGCGATGTTCGACTTCTATGCCCGGCTGGTGGTGGGCGTGCTGCCTGCGGCTGTGCTGGGCCTGGCGTTCAACGATGCCATCGAGGCCAACTTCGGCAACGTGCAGCTGGTGGCTTGGATGCTGATTGTGGGCGGCGTGTTCATGCTGTTTTGCGACCGCATCTTCAACAAGGGGTCGGAGGCGACGCGGCTCACGTACAAGCGTGCGTTGGTCATCGGCCTGGTGCAGTGCATCTCCATGATACCCGGTGTGTCGCGCTCCATGGCTACCATCGTGGGCGGCATGTCGCAGCGGTTGACACGTAAGGCGGCGGCCGAGTTCTCCTTCTTCTTGGCGGTGCCCACCATGTTTGGCGCCACGTGCCTGGAGACGTACAAGATGATAAGCCACGGCAGCGGCTCGCTGCTGATGCAGGGCAACAACCTGGAGACGCTGATTGTGGGTTCGGCAGTAGCCTTCGTGGTAGCCATACTGGCCATAAAGTTCTTCATAAACTATGTGACGAAGTACGGCTTCAAGGCTTTTGGTTGGTATCGCATTGTGGTGGGCGGCGTCATCCTACTGATGCTGGCCATGGGTTATGAGTTGAAACTGGTGTAACTTGGCCTATGAACTTCAAGGAAGGAGAAATATTGTACTTCAATAAGCCCTTGGGCTGGACGTCGTTCAAGGTGGTGGGCCACGTGCGCTACCACATCTGCCGGCGCATGGGTGTGAAGAAGCTGAAGGTAGGCCATGCCGGCACGCTCGACCCCTTGGCTACGGGCGTCATGATAGTGTGCACGGGCAAGGCGACGAAGCGCATTGAGGAATTCCAGTATCACACCAAGGAGTACGTTGCCGACATCCGCCTGGGTGCCACGACTCCCAGCTTTGACCTGGAGCACGAGATTGACGCCACCTATCCCACGGAGCACATCACCCGCGAGCTGGTGGAGGAAACCTTGCAACGCTTCAAGGGCGAGATTCAGCAGGTGCCCCCCGCCTTTTCGGCCTGCATGGTCAACGGCAAGCGCGCCTACGACCTGGCCCGCAAAGGCAAGGAGGTGGACCTGAAACCCAAGCTGCTGGTGATAGACGAGATTGAGTTGCTGCAGTGCAACCTGCCCGACATACGCGTGCGGGTGGTGTGCAGCAAGGGCACGTACATCCGCGCGCTGGCCAGGGACATCGGGGTGGCGCTGGGCAGCGGAGCCCACCTCACGGCATTGCAGCGCACCCGCGTGGGCAATGTCCGCCTGGAAGATTGCCTCGACCCGCTGGCCTTCCGCGACTGGATAGACCGCCAGGAGGTGGAGACCGGCGATGAAGCGGCAGAAGGGAATGAATGAATCGAAAACGTTCTTAATCAATAATTACATACTAAAGCATATAGCCTATGAAACTGTCTCAATTTAAATTCAAGCTTCCGGAGGACAAGATTGCTTTGCACCCCACGAAGTTCAGGGACGAGTGCCGGTTGATGGTGCTCCACAAAAAGACCGGTGAGATTGAGCACCGTATGTTCAAGGACATTCTGGAATATTTTGACGATAAAGACGTGTTTATTTTCAACGATACGAAGGTGTTCCCCGCCCGGCTGTATGGCAACAAGGAGAAGACCGGCGCACGCATTGAAGTGTTCCTGCTGCGCGAGCTGAACGAAGAACTGCGCCTGTGGGACGTGCTGGTAGACCCCGCGCGCAAGATTCGTATAGGCAACAAGCTGTACTTCGGCGAAGACGACTCCATGGTGGCCGAAGTGATAGACAACACCACCTCGCGCGGACGCACGCTGCGTTTCCTGTACGACGGCCCGCACGACGAGTTCAAGAAAGCCCTCTATGCCCTGGGCGAGACGCCGCTGCCCCACAGCATCATCAACCGCCCCGTAGAGCCGGAAGACGCCGAACGCTTCCAGTCCATCTTTGCCAAGAACGAAGGAGCCGTCACTGCCCCTACCGCCAACCTGCACTTCAGCCGCGAACTGATGAAGCGCATGGAGATAAAGGGCATCGACTTTGCCTTCGTCACCCTGCATGCCGGCCTGGGCAACTTCCGCGAGATTGATGTGGAAGACCTCACCAAGCACAAGACCGACTCCGAGCAGATGCAGGTGGACGACAAGGCGGTAGCCATCATCAACCATGCCAAGGACGAGAACCGCCAGGTGTGCGCCGTTGGCACCACCGTGATGCGTGCCATCGAAAGCACCGTGAGCACCGACGGACATGTGAAGGCTTACGACGGCTGGACCAACAAGTTCATCTTCCCGCCCTACGACTTTACCGTGGCCACATCCATGGTGTCCAACTTCCACATGCCGCTCTCCACGCTGCTGATGATTGTGGCTGCCTTTGGCGGTTACGACGAGGTGATGCACGCCTACGACGTGGCGCTGAAAGAAGGCTACCAGTTTGGCACCTATGGCGACGCCATGCTGATAACGGACAGATGATTCCTTTCAGAAGTCAAGAAGTAGAGAAGTTAGGGAGTCAAGAAGGATGGGCATGCCGATGCAGGCTTATGTCTTCTCGCTCCTTGACTCCTCTACTGCTTTTTGACTTCTTCACTCCTTGATTTCTTCATTTCTCTACTACTTCTTGACTCCTTAACTTCTTGACTTCTTAACTCCCCCATCAATATATGGCAAAACGTAGTAAAAACAAAGCAAGCGGCGTCATCTGGTTGGTGGCGCTGCTATGCATAGTGTGCCTGCTCTATGAGCCGTTGGCCCGCAGAATGGGTGTGGACACGGAGAAGGAAGGCATCACAGCCCTGCTGGGCAAGCTGTCCGAGAGGGCAGCGCAGCGGGCCGATTCGCTTCTGGCCGACACCCTTGCCGTGCAGTCCGCACAGCCTGCCGTCGGGAAGGAGCAGACTGAAGCTCCCAAAGCTCCGGCCACGGCGCCTTCCACCCCTCGCAAGACCCCGGCTGCCAAGGCTGTACAGCCTGCCAAAATGCCCACGGGAGAGACCCTGCTGCGCCCCGCCCCCATGAAGAAGGGCACGCCCGAACGCATCTTGCGCCGGCGGGGATACATCACTTCGTACAACAGCTACACCAAGCTGCCCAACTGGGTGGCCTGGGAACTGAACCGCGAGAAGCTGGTGGAGCGCGAGAGCCGCACGGACAAATTTCTGTCCGACCCCGACCTGTCCCCTGCCGAGGCCGTGACCACCGACGACTACAAGCGCTCCGGCTGGGACCGTGGCCACATGTGTCCGGCGGGCGACAACCGCTGGCATTGGCGTGCCATGCAGGAAAGTTTCTACATGACCAACATCTGCCCGCAGAACCACAACCTGAACCGGGGCGACTGGAAGGAGCTGGAAGAGGCCTGCCGCGCCTGGGCGCAGTGCGAGGAGGGCATCTACATTGTCTGCGGTCCCGTGTTCTACAACCAGAAGCACCGCACCATCGGCCGCGACCACGTCGTCACCGTGCCCGAAGCCTTCTTCAAGGTGGTGCTTTGCCTGGGCGAGCCGCGCCCCAAGGCCATCGGCTTCATTTTCAAGAATGCCTCCGGAAACCATCCGTTGGACAAGTATGTCAACTCGGTGGACGAGGTGGAGCGCATCACGGGCATCGACTTCTTTCCCGCCTTGCCCGACGAGGTGGAGCGCGAGGTAGAAGCCCGGCGCGACCCCGCACAGTGGGGACTGACCGTGTCCAAAGGCCGGTAATCCGCTGTATTTCAGTATGCCGGTAGCGTAGGAACGCCCGCTCGGTAGTGATACTAAGCTACCGGGCGGGCGTTTCAACGCTACGGAGGCAGCTATACTACGCTGCCGGACGGGGCCTGCTTACTCCCCGCCCACCGTGTAGCCTTTCTCCTTCCAGATGGCCTTCAGCCCCTCGAGCGAGCGCAGGAAGGAGGCGTAGTCTTTCCGTTGAGGCAGCGTCCAGCCCACCTCGGCATAGGCGGCGATGCGGGGGAAGATGCGGCTGTACATCCATTCGTCAGACAAGGTCTCCTCGCCCCACATCTGGCAGCCCAGTCCCAGGATGCGCTTCTCTAGCTCCTTGGGCAGTCCCTCGGGGATGGGGCTGAAGTCGTAGGCCTGGCGCAGGGGTATCTGCTTGTAGTCGTAGTCCAGGTAGGTCATGTAGTGGTACGAGTTGACGATGTCATAGCCTTGGCGGGCGGTTTTCTCTATCAGGTCGAGGTCGCCTTTCCAGAACTGCACGATGGTGCCTTCGGCCAGCTTCTGGCGGGCTGTAGCGTCGTCGGCGTCGTTATACTCGTGTATTTTGTTTCCGGTGATGTCGTTCCAGCCCATCATGCGGCGGCCTTTGCGGTTCAGCATGTACGAGATGTCGTTGGTGAAGAGCACCTGCAGGTCGGCCGGCGTGTCGATGCCGTGCTCCTTCATGTAGGCCTGCACGCGGGGCGAGGCTTTCCATTGGTCGAACTTCACTTCGTCGCCTCCGATGTGTATGATGGGCGAGGGGAAGAGCTCGATAATCTCGTCGAGCACGTCTTCGATGAACCGGTACACGCGCGGCGAGGTGATGTCCATCACTTCATACTGCACGCCGAAGGTGCAAGGCACCTTGATTTCCTTGCCCGTCGTTCCCAGCCAGGGGTAGGCGGCAATGGCTGCGCTTTCGTGTCCCGGCATCTCGAATTCGGGTATGACGAGTATGTGGCGCGCTTTGGCATAGGCCAGTACTTCGCGTATGTCCTGCTTGGTGTAGAAGCCGCCGTGGCGGTGCGGGTCGAAGGTCTTGCCCCGGTATCCGCCCAGTTGCGTGGAGTCGCGCCATGCGCCCACCTCCGTCAGCCTTGGGTATTTCTCTATTTCGATGCGCCAGCCCTGGTCGTCGGTCAGGTGCCAGTGGAAGACGTTCAGCTTCAGCCTTGCCATCTCGTCCAGCAGCCCCAGCACGATGTCCTTGCCTTTGAAGGAGCGGGAGTCGTCGTGCATGAAGGCGCGCCAGCGGTAGGCCGGATAGTCGGTGATGGAGACGCGGGGCACGGTGCAGCGTCCGTCGGCCTCCATCGTCACCAGCTGCCGCAGGGTCTGTATGCCGTAGAACACGCCGGTGGCGTCTTTGGCGGCAATGCGGACGTCCGTGCCGGAGACGCGGAGCGTGTATCCGTGTTCTTGCGGGAAGCTGAGGGCGGGGTCCAGGCTGAGGCTGATGGCGGCGTTGCCTTTGCCCACTGCGGCCCGGATGCCGAAGTCGTCGTGCAGGTATTGTGCGAGCAGCGTGCCTTCGCCTTCCAGCTCCTGCGGGTAGGCTATGGTGAGGGTGCGGGGAAGGGCCAGTGTGCCGTCGGCCGCCGTCATGTCCTGCACGGCGGGGATGACGCGTGCCGGCTGTGCGGCCTGTGCCATGCCCGTGGCCAGCAGCAGGGCGGCGCTTGCTAAGAGGGTTCTCAAGAGTTTCATTGCGTGTCTGTTTTTTTAGGGTGGAACGTAAAATGCTTATTCATTGCTCATGGAGTAGGGCTTGTCGCGGTCGGCATACGCCCGCTTGTTGGGCTTGGCCGACATGACGAAGCGCAGCGTGCCGCCTGCCATCAGGTCTTGGTGCGTCAGGTAGGCCTTGCGGTAGGGCTTGCCGTTGAGGTACACAGCCTTCACGTACTTGTTTTCTGCCGACAGCCCTTCGGCCTCGATGCGCAGGGTTTTCCCGCCTTCCAGCCTCACGACGGCTTCTTGCAAGGCGGGGGCGCCCAGCACGTATTGGTCGGTGCCCGGGCATACGGGGTAGAAGCCCAAGGCCGAGAAGACGTACCAGGCGGACATCTGGCCGCAGTCGTCGTTGCCGCAAAGGCCGTCGATGCGGTTGCGGTACATGTGGTCGAATATCTGCCGGATGCGTTCGGCCGTCTTCCAGGGTTGCGAGGTCCACATGTACAGGTAGGGGATGTGGTGGCTCGGCTCGTTGCCATGCACATAACTGCCCAGGATGCCCTCCGCCGTCACGTCCTCGGTGTGCGCGTAGGCCGAAGGGGGCAGCGTGTCGGTAAACAGCTTGTCCAGCCGCCGCACGAACTGCCGGTCGCCGCCCATAAGGCCGATGAGGCCCTTCACATCGTGGGGCACGAAGTAGGAGTAGTTCAGCGCATTGCCCTCTATAAAGCTTTGTCCCGAGGTACTGAGCAGGTCGAAGTCAGTCTTCCAGCTGCCGTCGGCCAGTCGTGCGCAGGCATACCCCAGTCCGGGCTTGAAGACGTTGCGGTAGTTGGCAGCGCGGCGTTTGTAGGCATTGGCCGTGGCCGTGTCGCCCAGCAGCGTGGCTGTACGGTAGATGGCCCAGTCGTCGTAGGCATATTCCAGGGTGATGGAGGCCGCGCTGGCGTTCTCCTCCAGGGGCACGTAGCCTAAGCGCTTGTAGGAGGCTATGCCGTCGTAGTAGGGCACGTTGGAACTGCTCACCATGGCCTGCAAGGCTGTCTGCTGCGTTTGCCGGTCGGCCACTATGCCTTTGGCTATGCCGTCGGCCAGCAGGGATACGCCGTGGTAGCCTATCATGCACCAGTTCTCATTGCCCATGTGCGACCACACGGGCAAGGCCTTGTGCACGCTTTGCCTGTAGTGTGCCAGCAGGGAGGCCAGCATGTCGTGGCTTTTCTGCCGGTCGATGACGTTGAACAGGGGGTGCAGCGCCCGGAAGGTGTCCCACAACGAGAAGACGGTGTGGTTCGCAAACCCTTCGGCTCGGTGCACATTGCCGTCGATGCCGCGATACTGCCCGTCCACGTCCATGTAGACCGACGGGTTGATGAGGGTGTGGTACAACGAGGTGTAGAAGCTGGCGGTGATGTCCGGGTCTCCCTTGACCTGGATGGCGGAGAGGGCGTCTTCCCAGTCTTGCTCTGCCTCGCGGCGCAGCCGGTCGAAGGAGCGGCCCGAGGCTTCGGCCCGCAGGTTCTTCAAGGCGCCTTCGGTGCTGACGGCCGAGAGGGCCACGCGCACTTCGAGGGGTTGGCCGTCCGAGCAGTCGAACACGAAGTAGGTGCACAGTCCGCGTCCTCCCATCTCGGGGAAGTTATGTTCTTGGTCGAACTTGCGCCAGAAGCCTTTGTAGACAGACGTGCTGCCTACCTCCTTCCCGCCATAACGCACGATGGGTTTGGACAGGCTGATGGCGAAGTACGTCTGGTTGAAGCGTGCCCAGCCGTTGGTGATGCGGCAGCCGGTGAGCAGGGTGTCATTCTCCACGCGCAGGCTGCTCCACAGCGTTTTTCCTTGATAGTTGTAGATACCGTGGTCGAGGTCCACAATCAGGTTGCCCTCGCCCTTGGGATAGGTGTAGCGGTGCACGCCTACTCGGGGTGTGGCGGTCAGTTCGGCCTTTACGCCGTAGTCTTTCAGGTAGGCGGAGTAGTAGCCGGGGCGTGCCGTTTCCGAGTCGTGGTCGTAGGCCGAGCGGTAGCCGGTGGAGGGGGCTTGCTTCGTGCCGGGGTTTAGCCGGATGGCGCCGGTGGTGGGCATCAGCAGGATATCGCCCAAGTCGGAGTGGCCGGTGCCGTTCATGTGCGTGTGGCTGAAGCCTACGATGGTGGGGTCGTCATACTGGTATCCGGCGCAATAGCGGTATGCGTCTGCCTGGTACACGCCGTCCACATTGTGGGGAATGGTGTCCGTGTCGGGGCTGAGCTGTACCAGCCCGTGGGGCACGCAAGCGCCGGGAAAGGTGTGCCCCATGCCTTTGGTGCCGATGAGCGGGTTGACGTATTGCGATACGCCTTGGGCATGCACGGCCAGGGCGGCACACAGCAGGCCGAGGCAGGAGAGGAGTAGTCGGTTCATACGGGAATATTATTGGTTAAATGGTGATGTTTCATTCCAGCACAATGCTGAACTCGTCCCAAGGGTCGGTGCGCCAGGCAAACTGGCGGGTGGTGGGCGATATGCCGAACAGGGGCGAATAGGTTTTCACCTGGATGGTCTTGCCGTCGGGCAGGAACTCGAGGATGCGCAGCCAGCCGTCGCCCCCGTTGCCGTGCCAGCCGCCTCCGGCTGTCTGGGCGTTGAACATCATCTGGAACACCGTCTTGCCGGCCTGGTTCTTGTCGGTGCGTTGGCCCACGTTGTGGCGGTGGTCGTCGTCAAGGCACCAGTGGCCGCAGACGACGAGGCGCAGGTTGGGCGTGACGGACACCAGCTTTTGCCAGATGGCTTCGCCGTAGTTGGCGGGCGACACGAGGTAGGGCTCCTTCTGGATGCGTCGGCCTTCCCAGTCCAGATAGGAGTGGGTGAGCAGGATGGCGGTGTGGCCGGCGTACTTCTCGCTGGTGCATAGCTTGTGGGCCCACTGCAGCACCTCGTCGCGCGGGGCGAACTCGGTGGCAATGACGAGCAGCTTGCTCCAGCCCGGCATTGCGACTTCGAAGGCGGCGTTCTCCAGCGTGGGCACGCCGAAGGCGTTGTTGCACACGCTGACCAGGCAGCCCTTCCACTGCGGGTTGCGCTCTACGGGGAAGTATTCGGGGAAGCGGCACAGGCGGTTTTCGGAGCGTGTGTAGCCGTAGTCGTGGTTGCCGCCGCATATCATGTAGGGCACTTTGCCGTCCAGCTTGGCGAAGGCTTGCGAGGCGGCGCGCCATTGCTGCGTGGAGGTCTGGTTGCCGTTCACGTTGTCGGGCACGAGGTATTCGTTCTGTTCCACCAGGTCGCCGGTGCAGAGCACGGCCTGCACGTTGAGGCGGTCGAGGTTGGCGGCCGTCCAGGCAGTCATGAGGTCGAACAGCGGTTGGTTGGTGTCGAACTTGGTGTAGGTCTGCGGGTCGGGCAGCAGGATGATGGAGCCCGACTCGGGGTTGCTGAGGCGGGGCGCGTTGTCGCTTTGCGCCTCTTGTGCCGCCGGTGCGAGGGCGGGGCACATCAGCAGGGCGGTAATGATGCAATGTTTCAGGTTCATGTCGTTGATGTGTTTTAGGGGTTCAAAAATAGTGCATTTTCCACAGAATCCCGCGTGGTGTGGAGCGGAAAAAACGGTGACCTTTCACTGCGTTGGTGGCGTAGTATGGCCAGCGCGGTGGGGTTGGTAGGCCAGCCCGGTAGCGATACTACGCCACCACGCGGGGTGAAAGTGTGCCGGAAGCGAAGTGTGCCGGAAGCCTTTGCAAGCTCCCGGCACAGTCCTTCCAGGGGTACAGTGAAAAATGCTGTGTGTGTTAAGTTAATAGAAGGGGTCTATCTGCGGTGTGGGGAGGAGGTTTTAGCTTCCCCAGCCGCTGTGTTGTGTCAGGGCATGGTTGGCCGAGAGTTCGCTGGCCGGATAGGGCAGGTCGAACAGGCGGTCTTCCCACGTGCCTCCCAGGGTGACGGGCCACACGTCTTTCAGCGTGCCCCAGCGTTTCAGGTCGTAGTAGCGGATGCAGTCTTCGGTGAAGAACTCCACGCGGCTCTCGTAGTCGATGGCGGCCATGGCCGTTTCCTGCGAGTTGATGGTGAAGGGCGGCAGCACTTCGTCGTCCGTCAGTCCGGCGGGCACATACTTGTCGCGGTTGGCCAGGGCGAAGGCTCTTGCGCGCCCGCGCACCTTTTCCACGTATTCGGCGCACTTGGTGTAGTCGGGGGTCGACTTCAGCGCATAGGCTTCGGCCATGTGCAGGTAGATGCGCGGCAGGCGCATCAGGTGGAAGTCCACGCGGAAGTTCCAGTTGTCGTTGCCATACCACACGCCGCGTTTCTGTATGTCGTAGCCCGTCTGCGTGTTCACCAGCCAGCTTTGCTGCCATTTCATTTCCACTCCGGTAGTGGTGGTCACGTCGTCCTGCGGGGTGAAGAAGGTGGCGTCGAAGCGCGGGTCGCGGTTCTTCCACTGGTCGTCGCGCACGTCGGTGTAGTAGGGCGAAGTGAGGTAGTCCGAGCCGTCGATGGCCTGGAAGCAGTTCACAAAGCCTTCCGAGGGGTAGAAGTAGTCGCCCGAATACGTGTCGCCGCGCATGATGCGGCCAAACTCGCCCGTGTCTTCGATGGTTCCGAAGTAGAACTCGCGGTAGCTGCCGTTGCCGTTGGCGATGCCCACGGAGAAGATAATCTCCTTGGAGTCTTCCTTGTCGATGCGCAGCACGCAGCCGGGGTCTTCCTCGAGGGCGTAGTCGCGCTTCTCCACTTCCTGTCCGGCCAGGATGGCGTTGTCATAGTCCTTCATGTAGAGGTACACTTCGCACAGGTAGGCGTAGGCCGTTCCCTTAGTGGCGCGGTGCATGTAGTCGGTGTCCCACGATTCGGGCAGGTATTGGGCGGCAAACTGCAGGTCGGGCACGATGAGGTCGCTCAGGATGGTCTCCTTCGGGGTGGCGCCCAGCTGTACCTGGCTGGCGTCGGTGGGGTCTTCCACTGAGGCCGAGCGCAGGGGCACGTCGCCGTAGAGTTGTATGAGGCGGAAGTACCAGTAGGCGCGTATGAAGCGCATTTCGGCCAGGTACTGGTTGCGTGTCTCGTCGTCAATCAGGTTGCTGCTCATGCCGGTCACGCCCTCGATGTTTTTGTTGCACACGGCAATGCCCTGGTAGGCGCATTGCCAGGCTCCGAGCACGATGTTCGATTCGTTGGGATTGAACGTGCCCAGGTAGAACACGCTGGCATCCTTGAAGCCTGCGGGCGAGAAGTCGCCCGTCATGCCCAGTTCCAGCTGCGCGTCGGCCCAGTGCTTGTTTTGTTTGGCCAGCTTGGAGTAGCAGGCCATGGCAGCCAGGTTGGCATGCTCGGCTTCGGTGAAGAACGTGGTTTCGTCGATTGACCCGTATGGGTTCCTGTCCAGGAAGCCGTCCATACAGCTTGACGTCAGCAGTGCGGCCAGCGCCAAGGTTCCTATCATAGTCTTTTTCATTGTCTTCTTGTTGTTATAAAGTTAAGTTCACTCCAATCATGAAAATTCTCGGTGTCGGGAAGTCGTCGCCCCAGTTGGTGTAGTGGCCTACCGAGGTACCGTTTTCGGGGTCGAAGCCGTCGAACTCGTCGCTGGTGATGGCAAACAGGTTTTCACCCGACAGGAAGATGCGTGCCTTCCAGTCCTTGAAGTTGTGGGTGTAGCCTATGGTGATGGACTTCATCTTCACGTAGGACGTGTTCATGGCCATCAGGTCGGTCATTTCCTCGTAGCTCTCGCTCTGAATCATGAGGGGGTATTTGCCTTCGGGGTCAGAGCCCAGCGTCCAGCGGTTGTCATACCACTTGCGGCTGATGTTGCGGTTGGGGAAGCGGTTCTGGTAGCTCATGGGCGAGTGCTGCGTGCGGCCGAATACGCCGGTGAACACAGTGTTGAAGTCGAAGCCCTTCCACGAGGCGCCCAGCGTGAGGCCTGCAGTGACTTTGGGAATGTAGCTGCCCAGGATGACGCGGTCGTCGCCGTCGATGACACCGTCTTTGTTGGTATCTACGTACTTCAAGCGTCCAATCTTGGCGTTGCCTTGTCCCATGGCCTTGTACTGGTCGGCTTCTTCCTGCGTGGTGATGAGGCCGTCGGTCTTGTAGCCGTAGAGGGCGCTGATGGGTTCGCCTACACGGTTGATGGTGACACCGCCGTAGCAGCCTATGTCGATGACTTCTTCATTGACGCCGGAGCTCAGCTTCTTGATTTCGTTGTGCAGGAAGGATACGTTTCCGGAGATGTTGTACTGGAAGTCGCGCACCTTGCCGTTGTAGCCTATTTCCAACTCGAAACCACGGTTCTGCACCTCGGCGTAGTTCATGTTGGGAGCGGTGAGGCCCACCGAAGGAGGCAGCACCATGGAGCGCAAGATGCCGTCGGTGTTCTTTATGAAGTAGTCGGCCGTAACGTTCAGGCTGTTGTTGAAGAAGCCCAGGTCAACACCGATGTTGGTCACGGTGGTCGTCTCCCACTTCAGGCTGGGGTTGCCCAGGGCGGTCTGGCTGTAGCCGGCGTAGAGAATCTGGTTGTCGGCAGACGGGCCGAACACTACGTTCTGCTTGCCTACGGATGCCACGGTGGGGTAGTAGGAGCCGATGGACTGGTTGCCCAGCTGTCCCCACGAAGCACGTACCTTGAGGTTGCTGATGGGGTCCACGTTGAAGAAGTTTTCTTCCGAGATGCGCCATCCGGCCGAGAGTGACGGGAATACGCCCCAGCGGTTGTCGCCCTTGAAGCGTGAAGAACCGTCGGCACGCAGGTTGAAGGAGAACAGGTAGCGGCCTTTGTAGTCGTAGTTGATGCGGCCGAACCATGAAGCCAGCGCCAGCTCTTGCCGGCCGCCGCTCAGTTCGCGTTCGGTGGCATTGGTACCGCCGTTGAACACGTGCATGTTGTCTACCTCGGACACGTAGTCTTTGGCCTTGCCATACATGTTGTCGTACGAGAACAACTGTTGCGAGAAACCTCCCATGGCATTGATGGTGTGTTCGCCGAAGGTCTTGTCGAAGTAGAGCAGGTAGTCCGTCACCCACATGAAGTCTTTGGAGCGTTCTTCGGTGTAAGAGTTCTCTGAGTTGGTCTGTCCGCCGTCGTTGTAGGTGGGGCTGAACAGCTTGTATTCGTTGTACACCATGTCGATGCCGCCCTGGAAGCGGAACTTCAGCCAGTCGGTGAACTTGAATTCCAGGAACAGGTTGTCCATCACGCGGTAGTTGCTGTTGGTGGGCGTGTTCCAGGCCACTTCGGCCATGGCGTTCTTCGAGCCTGTCAGCGAGGTGTTGGGTTCGCCGTAGCTGCCGTCTTCATCGTAGGCGGGGATGACCGGGGCGTTGAAGATAACGTCCGAGTAGCGGTTTCCGGCATCGCCTTTGGTGAATCGGTAGGCCATGTGCACGTTGTTGCCGATGGTGAGGCGCGAGTTGATTTTGCCTTCCAGGTTGGCGCGTAACGATGCTTTCTTGTAGTCGGTGTTGATGGCTATACCTTCCTGGCTCAGGAATTCGCCGGACAGGTAGTAGTTCATGTTGTCGCTGCCGCCGCTTACACTGGCGTTGATGTTGTAGGTAGGAGCCGAGTCGTAGATGTAGTCGCCCCAGTTGGTACCTTTTCCGAACGATTTCGGGTCGAGGCCGTCGTAGTTGGTGGTGGCCGGTGTCGTGGTGCCCGGGTTGATGGCGTTGTAGTTGTCGCGCATCTCCTGGACGGCGGATACGAATTCGGTGGCATTCAGCAGTTCCATCATGTGCATGGGCGCCTGGATGCCGACAGTGGCGTTGATGTTCAGTTTGGCCTTGCCGGTATTACCCTTCTTGGTGGTGACCAGGATGACGCCGTTGGCTGCACGCGAACCGTAGATGGCGGCCGAAGAGGCGTCCTTCAGTACGCTTACGCTTTCGATGTCGCTGGGGTTCAGCGTCTCAAAGCCTTGGTCCACGGGCACGCCGTCGATGACGACCAGCGGGGCCGAGTCGCCGCTTCCGAAAGTGCCGATACCACGGATGTTGATGTTGGTTTCAGCGCCCGGGAAACCGCCTTGGCTCATGATGGAGATACCGGACATCTTGCCCTGCAAGGCTCCTCCCACGGAGATGTTTGAGTTGGTGGACAGGTTGTCGCCGGCTACTCCGGTAGTGGCGCCCATCAGGTCTTTTTTCTTCATCGTGCCGTAACCGATAACTACCAGTTCTTCCAAGTTCTGTGCATCTTCTTTGATGACGATGCGCAGCGGCTGGCTGCCGGTTACTTTTACTTCCTGGGTAAGATAGCCGATGTAGGATACGGACAGTGTGGAGTTCATCGGTACCTGTAGGGTGAAGTCTCCGTTGACATCGGTAATGGCTCCGTTGGTTGTGCCTTTAACAGAGACGTTTGCGCCTATGACAGCTACTCCGGATTCATCCACTACTTTGCCGGTGACTCTGATAGTTTGCATCACTTCGTCGGCTTGGCGGGTGTCCGGCTGTGTCATTGAATACTTGGGCGAAGCGTATGCGCTCAGCGTCCCGCAAAGTAGGAATGCGAGCGAATACTGTGCAACCCTGAATGTTTTCCGCAGGGATAAACATTCGTCTTTTTCATGCAGTTTCATACTTTTTTAATCATTCGGTAAAACATAAATTTTCTCATTTCTACTCTCGAAAATAGGCCTCGCTTGCGCAAGGGGGAACATTCTTTGCATTTTGCAAAAGCATTATTACTCTGTTTGTTTTAGTGAAATATGTAATAGGTTAGAAGTTACTTTATGAAATAAGTGTCCCCTGTTATCGGCACATCCTTTGCTATGCCGTTTGCGCCGGCCTTTGCTTGTGGCGTTGGTTGGCTGCCTCTGATGTAGACGGACAGTTTGCCGGCGGTTACCATTGGTGCGTTGTTCTCGTCGCGTCCGGCCATCTGGCTCGGTTGCAGGGTGAAAGATACGGTCTGGCTTTGTCCTGCCTTCAGGTGTATCCGCTTGAATCCTTGCAGGGAGCGCAGGGGAACTTTCAAACCGGTATTGTGCAGGCTGACGTACAATTGCACTACCTCGTCGCCGTCGCGTTGGCTTGTGTTGGTTACCTTTATGCTGGCCCGGAGGCTGTCGCCTGCCTGCAGGGTGGCGGGTACTTGCAAATCGTCGTAGTGGAAGGTAGAGTAGCTCAGCCCGTAGCCAAAGGGATACAGGGGCGTGCCTTCGAAGTAGCGGTAAGTCTTCCCTTTCATGTCGTAGTTCTCAAAGGCCGGTATCTGGTCGATGGAGCGGTAGAAGGTGACGGGCAGCCGTCCTGCCGGGTTATAGTCGCCAAACAGCACGTCGGCCAATGCCGTTCCGCCTGCTTGCCCGGGATACCAGGCTTCCACGATGGCAGGCACATGTTGTGCTTCCCAGTTGAAGGCCAGGGCACTGCCGTTGAGCAACACCAATATGGTGGGCTTGCCCAGCTGGCAGATGGCTTGTATCAGTTCGGTTTGCGTGGCGGGCAGCTTGATGTCTTTGCGGTCGCCTTTCTCGAAGCCGGGCACTTGCACGTTCATCTCTTCACCTTCCAGCAGCGGGCTGAGGCCCATGCACAGGATGACGGCATCCGCCTCCTTGGCCGCCCGGATGGCTTCTGCTTTTAGGTGGGGTTTGGGCGTATCCCACAGCATGCGCATGATGGCGTATTCGGTGTTGTCCTGGAAGTATTCCACGCGGATTTTATAGGGCTTTCCTGCTTCGAGGTTTACCCACTTGTATTCTTTGCGCGGGTGGTGCAGGCTTTGCCATTGGGTGAGCAGCGAGTCGTTCAGGTAGAACTTGAAGCCCGAGTATCCTTCTCCGCCTAAGGCATATTTCCCCGAAACTTCCGGAACGAGGTAGCCTGTCCAGCGCACAGAGAATTGGTCATACTTCATGTCGCCGAATGGTGCGGTGGTCTTCCACTCGAAGTCGATGTTTCTGTCCACACGTTGGTGCAGCGGCCGGCCTTCCCATTCTATGTTATCGTAATATTCGGCTTGCAGCCCTTGATGTGCCAGCGTGGAGTCGGTGTACAGGCGTGCGTCGGGCACGGTGCTGAAGTAGGGGAAGTTTTCGGCCAAGGTGCAGCCTTGGGCAAAGGTTACCTTTGCCTGGGGTAGCTTTTCGCGGATGCCTCTCAGCGGGGTGACCGGGTCGAGGGGCCAGCCGCTGTAGTTGCCCAGCAGCACTTCGAGGTCGTCGGCGTTGGGGCCGATGACGGCAATATGCTTGATGCCCTTGTCGAGCGGAAGCACGCCGTTCTCGTTTTTCAGCAGCACGATGGACTTCCGGGCGGCTTCGAGCGCCAGGTCTTGATGCTCCTTGCTGTTTACCACGCTGAAGGGGATGCGGGTATAAGGCACCTTGTCATCTGGGTCGAACTGGCCGAGTTTCATGCGTGCCAGCATGACGCGTTTTACGGCCACGTCCAGCTCCTGTTCGGTAATCAGGCCCTGCTCTACTGCTTTGCGCAGGTGCAGCACGGTGCTGCCACATTCCAGGTCGGTGCCCGACTTTACAGCCATGGCCGCCGCCTCTTCGGGCGTGTCCACTATGTGGTGGCCGTTCTCCTGATGGATGTCGCGCACGGCTCCGCAGTCCGATACCACGAAGCCTTTGAATCCCCATTCGTTGCGCAGCAGGTTGTCCAGAAACTTGCTGCCGCAGCAGGGCGCGCCGCGCAGGCTCTGGTAGGCGCACATCACGGAGTAGACGCCTCCTTCCTGAACCACCCGCTTGAAGTGGGGCGTGTAGGTTTCTGCCAGGTCGTAGTCGCTGGGCCACACGTCGGCCGAGTGGCGCGTAGCCTCCGGGCCGCTGTGCACGGCAAAGTGCTTGGCAGTGGCAATCACTTTATAGTACTTGTCATTGTCTCCCTGCAATCCTTTCACGAAGGGGATGGCCAGTTCAGCGGTCAGGTAGGGGTCTTCGCCGTAGGTTTCCATGCCTCGTCCCCAGCGCGGGTCGCGGAAGATGTTGATGTTGGGTGTCCAGTACGTCAGCCCTTGATACATGCCCCGCTTTCCGCGCGAGGAGTATTCCTGGTATTTGGCTCTTGCCTCGTCCGAGATGGCATCGGCTATGCGGAACATTTCGTCCGTATCCCACATGGCCGCCATGCCTATGGCTTGCGGGAACACGGTGGCTTCGGAGCGGGCCACCCCGTGCAGGCATTCGTTCCAGAAGTTGTAGGCAGGCACTCCCAACCGTTCGATAGCCGGTGAACCGTAGCGCAGCATGGTGATTTTTTCGTCCAGCGTCATGCGCGACACGAGGTCTTCGGTGCGCTCCTCGAAACTAAGGTTAAGGTCTTTGTATGGTTCTGAAGTGCGCGGACCGCAGGCCGATATGGTCAATACCAGCAGGCTGCCTAAGCATGTGTTGAGCAAAAGCCTTTTCATAGTGTTGCGTATTATTTGAAAACTTATATTTCGTTTCAGCGTTCTCCGGGTTTCAAGAAAAACAACGATAGAAAAGCCTTGTTGGCCATTCAGTTTTCTTATGATACTTTTATGTTTTTCATTTGATGGCACAAACATACATTTAAAAAATTAAAGAAGCAAATAAAACAAGGAAATTTTTCTTTTTGTTTTCGTTTTCGACCTCAAAAAGAAATATTTTCTCTTTGTTTAGCCTCTTGTTTTTTCGTATCGCAGTTCTTTCCCCTAATTTTGGTGCAAAGAAAGAAACATTGTATGACTAAAAGATTGCGGTTATATGAAGAAAAGAAAACAAAAGCGTTTCATTCGTGTTACAGAATGAAACGCATGGGATGGGAGGAATGAAAACGCGGCTTCTCCACCATATTATAATATGTAGGGCCGTCGTAAAAAGAAATAAGGAAGTGTGGCAAAGAAAAAATGTTACTGTCGGAGGGGGAGCGAAGTTATACAATGATCAGCTCGATGCCCATTTCCTCTATGGACCTGGCTATGGAGTCGGAGATGCCCGAGTCGGTTATGATGACGTCTATCTGCTCCAGGTTGCATATCTTGCCGAAGCCCCGTTTGCCAAACTTCGATGAGTCGGCCAGAATGATGGTGCGCAGGGAGGCGTCCATCATGATGCGGTTGAGCTGCGCTTCTCCCATATTGGAGTTGGTGATGCCATATTCCAGGTCGATGCCGTCCACGCCCAGGAAGAGCTTGGAGCAGGTTATGGTGTTGAAGAACGAGGTGGCGTAATCGCCTACCACGGAGAAGGAGTTCTTGCGCACGATGCCTCCCAGCTGGTAGACCTCCACGTCGGGCAACTCGTTGAGCATCATGGCTATTTTCAGTGAGGCCGTTACTACGGTGAGGTGGCTGGAGGGGAGGATGCACTCGGCAAAGGTGTGCACCGTCGAGCCGGAGGCTATGATGATGGAGTCGTTTTCTTCTATCAGGTTGCAGGCGGCCAAGGCGATGCGCTTTTTCTCGTCTTTCTTGATTTTCTCTTTCTCGTTCACCGCCATGTCCGGCGTCAGGGGATTGATGGAGCTGGCGCTGCCGTGCGTGCGGTAGAGCAGGCCTTTCTCCTCCAGGAATTTCAGGTCTTTCCGGATGGTGACGCGTGTCACGTCCAGTTCTTTGGCTATGTCATTTATCTTGATGAAGCCCTTCTTGTTGAGCGATTCAAGGATGTATTTATGTCTTTCTGCTATGCTAATCATGGGAAATCCTTTTTGCAAAGATACTGAATTGTTGCCACGCTGCAATGAAAACAGGGGAAAAACTTACTGTTTTTCGTGCATCGCCCTTTTTGTTGAAATAGGTTTGAAATGGAAACGAAAAGAAAAAGTATCTTTCTTTTCATGCATAAATCGTTTTCTTTTTATATATTTGCAGCGTAATAGGGTTATGATAAGAAGAAATCAGTAAAGAAGCAGTCTGTATCTATGAAAAGAAAAGATATATTGGAAGCAGCCCGCCGGCAGGATTTCCGGTGCGACGTGCTGGTGATAGGCGGCGGTGCCACCGGATTGGGGACGGCCGTCGATGCGGCTTGCCGTGGGTATAAAACCATTTTGCTGGAGCAGCACGACTTTGCCAAGGCCACTTCGAGCCGCAGCACCAAGCTGGTGCACGGCGGGGTGCGCTACCTGGCGCAGGGCGATGTGCAGATGGTGATTGGCGCCCTGCACGAGCGCGGCCGCATGCGGCAGAACGCGCCCCACCTGGTGAAGGACATGCGCTTCATCATAGGCAACTACCGCTGGTGGGAGCAGGCCTTTTACACCGTGGGGCTGACGTGTTACGACGTGCTGGCCGGGCGGTTGGGCCTGGGGCGCTCGCTGCCCTTGCCCAAGCGGACGGTGAAGAAAGAAATTCCCGGCATCAGGCACGAAGGCCTGCGGGGCGGGGTGGTGTACCACGACGGGCAGTTTGACGACGCACGCATGGCCATCACCTTGGCGCAGACGCTGGTGGACCACGGCGGCCTGTGCCTGAACTATGTAAAAGTAATCAGCCTGAATAAGGGCGCCGACGGAAAGCTGTGCAGCGTGGAGGCGGTCGACCAGCTGAGCGGCGAGCACTACACCATCCGCGCCAAGCTCTTTGTCAATGCCACCGGCGTGTTTGCCGACGACATCATGCAGATGGATGCTCCCGAGGTGCGGAAGAAGATACGCCCCAGCCAGGGCGTACACCTCATAGTGGACAGCAAGTTTTTGGGCGGAAACTCGGCGCTGATGATTCCCAAGACGAAAGACGGTCGCGTGCTCTTCGGCGTGCCCTGGCACGGCAAGGTGGTGCTGGGCACCACCGACACCCCCCTTGACGAAGAGACCCTCGAGCCCCGCGCCTTGGACAGCGAGGTGGACTTCATTCTGGACCAGGCCGGACAGTATCTGGAGCAGAAGCCCACGCGGGCCGACGTGCTGGCCGTGTTTGCCGGCTTGCGCCCGCTGGCTGCGCCGACCGATGCCGATGGAAAGAAGACCAAGGAAATCTCGCGCAACCACAAGATATACCGTTCGCCTTCGGGCCTGCTCACCATCACGGGCGGCAAGTGGACCACCTACCGCGAAATGGCCGAAGACGCCATTAATATAGGTATGGAGATGGCCGGCCTGCCCCGCAAGGAGTGCGTCACCAAGCACCTCAAGGTACATGGCTACGCCAAGCCCACGGGCGACACGTCGTGGAACTACGTGTATGGCAGCGACGCGGCCCGCATCAGGCAGCTGGAGCAGGAGTGTCCCGAATACGCCGCCCCCCTGCACCCCGGCTACACCTTCACCGGTGCCCACGTGGCCTGGGCCGTGCGCGAGGAGATGGCCGAGACGGTGGAAGACGTGCTGGCACGCCGCGTGCGCGCCCTCTTCCTCGATGCCCGCGCCGCCATGGCCATGGCGCCCAAGGTGGCAGCCATCATGGCCCGCGAGGCCGGCAAGACCGAGGAGTGGCAGCGCCAACAGGTGCACGACTTCGTGGAGCTGGCCAAGGGCTACGTGCTGTAAGCCCGGCCCTCCGCAACACGCTATGCCACAGCCACTTGGTAACGTTCCAACGCTACCGTGCTGGCGATACTAAGCTACCGCGCTGGCCTTCCAACGCCAGGAAGCGGGTTGTACTACCCCCGGTCGTCGGCCTACGCAGGCGAGAAGATAACCTATGAAACAACCATAACCTGATGAACAATGAACACAACGCTCAGACTTTTACAACTCAGCATCCTGTGCCTGTCGGCCCTGGCCTCCTGCCAGATGATGGCACCTGTAGGCGAAGGCGGCGACGCACACCGGCTTCCGGCCGCCGATGGCAGCACAGTGCACGAATATTTCCGGTACAAAGCCGACGGCAGCATCCTGGTGAGCGGCCATCGTGGCGGGCGCGAAAAGGGTTTCCCCGAAAACTCCATCGAGGGGTTCGAAAACGTGTTGCGCCAGCTGCCCGCCTTCTTTGAGATTGACCCCCGCCTCACGAAGGACAGTGTCATCGTGCTGATGCACGACGCCACCCTGGACCGCACCACCACTGCCTCCGGCCGGCTTGCCGACTACACTTGGGACGAGCTGCAGGATGTGCGCCTCAAGGACTATGACGGCCGCGTCACCTCCTGCCGCATCCCCACCCTGGAAGAAGCCATCGTGTGGAGCAAGGGCCGCACCGTCATCAACCTCGACAAGAAAGACGTGCCCCTGGAGCGCATTGTCGCCCTCATCCGCAAGCACAAGGCCGAAGACCACGTCATGCTCACGGTGCACACCGGCGCCCAGGCGCGCTACTACTACGACCGCCTGCCCGGCATCATGCTGTCGGCCTTCGTGCGCAACGAGGCCGAGTTTGACGACATGGCCATCTCCGGCGTGCCCTGGCAGCACATGATAGCCTACGTAGGCCCCACCATCGACGACTCCAACCGCGCCATCGTAGAGCGGCTGCACCGCCTGGGCGTGCGTTGCATGATATCCGTGGCGCCCACCCACGACCGCCTGCCTGCGGAGGCCGAACGTGCCGCCGCCTACCGGCAGGAGATAAGCAAACATCCCGACATAATAGAAACCGATATACCTACAGAAGTATGGAAAGCGCTAAAATAACCCTGACATTGGACGCTTCGGTCATCGAAGCCCTGTACAAAGCAATAAAAGACAGTTATATGCAGACCCCGAACTGCACGGCCGGCCTCTCGCGGGTGGAGAAAGCCCTGCAAGCCGCCAGCGACACGAAGGCGCTGCACATAGGCGGCGGCATCATCGGCGAGGCGGGCAGCTTGTTTGCCGCGCAGTTTCCCGGCCGGACGGCGGTCATCGTGGCCGACGCCACTACCTACCGTGTGGCCGGCAGCCGGGTGCAGCAGGCCTTGCAGGCCGCAGGCATCAGCCAGTTGCCGCCCTTCGTCTTTACCGACCCCGGCCTGTATGCCCGCTACGACTATGTCGACCGTCTGACGGACTTCCTGAAAGGCAACAGTGCCATTCCGGTAGCCGTGGGCTCGGGCACCATCAACGACCTTACGAAGCTGTCTTCGCACCTGGCCGGACGCCGCTACATGACGGTGGCCACCGCCGCCTCCATGGACGGCTACACGGCTTTCGGCGCCTCCATTACGAAGGACGGTGCCAAGCAGACGTTCAGTTGTCCGGCTCCGCAGGCGGTGCTGGCCGATATCGACATCATCCGCCATGCCCCTGCGCAGATGACGGCTTCGGGCTATGCCGACCTGTTTGCCAAGCTCACTGCCGGGGCCGACTGGATACTGGCCGACTGGATGGGCGTGGAGCCCATCGACAACCAGGCATGGGCCATCGTGCAGGATGGGTTGAAGGACGCCCTGGCCGACCCTGAAGGCGCTCGCCGGGGCGATGCCCGAGCCATCGAGCAACTGATAGAGGGCCTGATGCTGGGCGGATTTGCCATGCAGTGGTCTAAGTCGAGCCGCCCGGCCTCGGGCGCAGAGCACCAGTTCAGCCACCTGTGGAACATGGAGCACCACCTGAACCAGGGCCAGACGGTGTCCCACGGCTTCCAGGTCGGCATAGGCATGCTGGCTGTCACGGCCTTCTACGAGCAGGTGCTGAACACGTCGTTCGAAGACCTCGACGTGGAGGCTTGCTGCGACCGCTGGCCTGCCGACGAAGAGATAGAAGCACGCGCCCGCGAGATGTTCAAGGGCACCGACTTCCCGGACATCGGCGTGCAGGAAACCCGTGCCAAGTCGGTGACCCGCCGGCAGCTTGCCGCCCAGTTGCAGCAGCTGAAGGACTATTGGCCGCAGATATGCCGGCGCCTGTCCGACCAGCTGTTGCCCTACAAGGAGGTGAAGCAACGCCTGCAGCTGGTAGGTGCCCCCATCGAGCCCGAGGAGATAGGCATCAGCCGCCGTCGCTTGCGCGATTCGTTTGTGCGGGCGCAGTACATCCGCCGTCGCTTTACGGTGCTCGACCTCGCCGTGCGCACCGGCTACATGGACCGCTGGCTCGACGCCCTGTTCGGCAAAGGAGGCATTTGGGAGATTTGACTGGCGCTTCTTCAGTTTTCAATAGGATGACACGGGGAGATGCCACCGTCTCCCTCTTTGTATCAACGTATAAAACATTAAACAGATGAGTAATAGCAGTTTTTACCAAAGCTTGTCCGCCGAAGAGAGCAAGCGCTTCAAGTACTGGCAGCGTCGCACCATCATTGCCAGTATGATAGGCTATGCGTTGTTCTACTTCGTGCGCAAGAATCTGAGTATAGCCATGCCCGGCATGCAGGAAGACCTGGGCATCACGAAGACCGACTTGGGCCTGTTCCTTACCCTGCACGGGCTGATTTACGGGGTGTCGAAGTTTGCCAACGGCTTCATTGGCGACCGCGTCAATGCCCGTTACTTCATGGTGACGGGCCTGGTGCTGTCCGCCGTGTGCAACATTGTGTTCGGCTTCAGCGCGGCCGTACTGGTGTTTGGCATCGTGTGGATGCTGAACGGATGGTTTCAGGGCATGGGCTTTCCGCCCTGTGCACGCCTGCTGACGCACTGGATTCCGCCTACCGAGCTGGCCACCAAGATGTCCATCTGGAATACTTCACATTCCATCGGCGCGGGCATCGTGGTGGTGTTCTGCGGCTACGTGGTGGGCTTGGGCTGGCGTTGGTGTTTCTTCCTGCCGTCTATTGTGGCGCTGTTGGGAGCCGTCTACCTGTGGTTTGCCTTGCGCGACACGCCGAAGTCCGTGGGATTGCCCGAAATACGGGTTGCCTCCGAGCCGCAGCAGGAGGAGAAGGACGATAAGGCCTTCAAGCAGATTGTCAGGAAGAAGGTTTTCGGCAACCCCTACATCTGGATTATCGCCGTGGCCAACTTCTTCGTATATACCGTGCGTTATGCCGTGCTCGACTGGGGTCCCACGCTGCTCAGCGAGTGGAAGCACGTCAACATAGAGCATGCCGGCTGGATGGTGGCCGCCTTCGAGGTGTCGGGCATCGTGGGCATGCTGGCTGCAGGCTGGGCCACCGACCGCGTGTTTGGAGGCCGTGGGCCGCGCACGTGCGTGGTATGCATGGCGGCGGCCACGGTGTTCATCGGGCTGTTTTGGGCGATGGATGCGCCGCCTGTCTGGCTGGCCACCCTGGTGCTGGGTGCGGCCGGTTTCTGCATCTACGGGCCGCAGGCCTTGGTGGGCATTGCCGCTGCCAATCTGGCTACGAAGCAGGCTGCGGCCACGGCTGTGGGCTTCACGGGCCTGTTCGGCTATGCCAGCACCATCCTTTCGGGCTGGGGACTGGGGCTGCTGGTCGAGTCGTTCGGGTGGAACTATGCCATCGGTGTGTTGATTATCATAGCCCTGGCGGGCACGGCAGCCTTCATCCTGGCATGGCCTGCCAAGGCTGACGGATACGGAAAGGAGGAGAAGTAGCATGGAGGTTATCAACGGTATCTATTTGCCGCCGGCGGCAGGCATGAAGGCCTTGTCGAGGCGGTTGAGGCAGATAAAGCACGTGGCGCTGGATATGGACGGCACCATCTACAACGGGCGCACGCTGTTCCCCTTCACCAATCCCTTCCTGGCCAGGCTGAAGGAGCTGGGCATAGGTTATTCCTTCCTGACGAACAACCCTTCGAAGAGCGTGGCCGACTACGTGGTGCACCTGCGCAAGATGGGCGTGGAGGCTTCGGAAGGCGACTTCTACACTTCGGCGCAGGCCACGATAGACTTTCTGCGGAGCGAGCGTCCCGATGTAAAGAGTCTCTTCATACTGGGCACGCCCAGCATGATAAGGGAGTTTGAAGAAGCAGGGTTCCGCTCCACAGCCGACAGCAGCTTGGACGAGCCCGACGCCGTGCTGGTGAGCTTCGACCTTACGCTGGCCTACAGCCGCCTGTGCCGCGCGGCCTGGTGGATAAAGCAAGGGAAATTCTACGTGGCTACCAATCCGGACAAGGTGTGCCCCACCGACCTGGAGACGGTACTGGTGGACTGCGGTTCCATCTGCCACAGCCTGGAGCATGCCACCGGACGCATGCCCGACGTGGTGGTGGGCAAGCCCGACCCGCGCATGCTGAACGGCGTGATGAAGCGCTACGGCGTGCAGCCCTCGCAAGTGGCCATGGTGGGCGACCGCATCTACACGGACTTGCTGATGGCTTACCGGGCGGAGGCCTTGGGCGTGCTGGTGCTTTCCGGCGAGACAGACCTGGAGACGGCGCGCACCAGCCATCCCGTGCCCGACATGATTATCCAGGACCTGAGCGTTTTCGACCGTCTGCTCGAGGCTGTCTACGAGCCTTCGTTCAGCGAGGTGCCTTGAGGCGGGGGCGTAGTATAGCCCTCCCGCTGGCGTAGGAACGCCCGCTCGGTAGCGTAGTATCACTACCGGGCGGGCGTTTCAACGCTGCGAATCCTGGGTTTATAGCAGCTTAAATGCGTAGCCCTCTTCGCGCAGGAAGTCGATGGCACGGGGCAGGGCGTAGGTCAGATTGCCGTTGTTCCACGACTTCAGCGAGTCGTGGAAGGTGATGATGGAGCCGTTGCGGGCGTAGCGCATCACGTTGGCCAGCACCTGGGGCGGGCGCAGCTTGCAGCTGTAGTCGCGCGTCACGAGGTCCCACATCACGATGCGGTAGTGCTTCTTCAGCACCATGTACTGGCCCCACGTCATGTGTCCGTGGGGCGGGCGGAACAGCAACGGTTGCAGGGCCTGCTCCAGCCGGTCGGGCTGTGCGGAGCAGGCTTCGTGCATGTATTGCTGCGCCTTGTCGGTGTTGGTGAGGTAGCTTTTGAAGGTGTTCTCAAATCCGCGGATGTGGTTGAACGTGTGGTTGCCGATGCGGTGCCCCTGTTCCACCACTTGGCGGAACACGTCGGGGTGCTTGCGTATGTTGTCGCCCACCATGAAGAAGGTGGCCTTCACGCCATACTGCTCCAGCAGCCCGAGTACCCAGGGGGTGACTTCGGGGATGGGGCCGTCGTCGAAGGTGAGGTAGACAGCCCGTTCGTCGGGATTCATCCGCCACAACGCTCCGGGATACAGCTTCCGGAGCAGTGTGGGAGGTTGTTCAATCAGCATAGTAGGGTCTGCGTGTTTATTCCATCCTTTCCATGTAGAGGTTGTATATCTCGTCTACCTTGGGCGTGTAGATGTCGGCCAAGGGCGACTGGTATTGCCTCATCACCTTCACTACGGCATCGAGCAGCGCCCAGTTGTATTCCAGTTCGCTGACGGAGAGCATGAAGCGCCGCTCGTCCAAACTGAGGTACCAGGTGCAGTACTCCACGGCCTTGTCGGCCAGGGCTCGGATGATTTCGTCGCCCTTCTCCTGGTTGCCCAGGCGATACCAGGCTTCGGCCAGCTGTGCGGCGCCGTTCTGCCAGTCGTAGGGGATGTTGTAGGGGGGCAATACCTTCTCGGCATACTCCAGCGCCTGTTGTGCCTTGTCGTTCTTGCCTTCGGCCAGCAGTTGCTGTACCAGCTGGGCAAAGATGCGTCTGTGCGTGTGGCACATGCGCATGGCGTTCTCGTCGATGTAGATGCCCGGCTTGTCCACGCCGCCGTACTTGAACTTGTGCATCAGGTTGTCGAACATCTTCTCGCTGTCTACCTTCACGCCCGTCTTGTTGGTATCGAAGGGGGTGAAGCGGTAGGCCAGACCCTCCTGGATGAGGTGGTTGCCCATGTTCAGCTGGTTTTCGGTGCCTACGGTGACGGCGATGTAGAGCGGGCGTTCCCAGTTGGACTCGGCCAGCATCTCCAGCATCATCAGCTCGCTCTTGTACAGGGCTTGCTTGCCCTTGAGGGAGATGGTCATGTAGTCGGGTATGCTGTCGCCGGGAATGAGCATACCGCTGCGGCGCACGGCCTCCTTGTCCACCTTGATGACGATGCTGTCGGTGGGAATCACCTTCAGGTCTTGGTCTTTGGGATTGCGCACCCAGTGCTTCAAGATGTTCTTCAGTTCATAGGGATTCTCGCCAAACTCCTTCTGCACGTTTACCAACGCCTCGGGGTTGCCGTTGAGTGCCTGCTTGCGTCCCTCGGCATAGAGGGCGTCGATGCTGGGCTTGAACTCGGGACGCACGGGGATGTATTCATTGGTGCCCTCCACATACTCCGAGCGGTTCCAAGTGATGGGCAGCGAGGGCGAGTCGTAGGCAGGGCGGCGCATCTGGTCGATGTACCAGTCAGTCTGCAGGTAGCTCAGGTTGCAGGTGCGCGCATCGGGGCGGAAGCCCTCGGTGTCTTGTCCGTACCACAGGGGGAAGGTGTCATTGTCTCCGTTGGTAAAGATAACGGGGTTGCCGCCCTCTTGCAGCGACATCAGGTAGTTGTAGCCAAAGTCGCGTGCCATGTAGCGGTCACTGCGGTCGTGGTCGTCCCACGTCTGGCTGGCCATCTGTATGGGCACCAGCAGGCACAGCAGCGACACCACGACGGCGACGGGCAGGGCCGGACGAAGGTCGGGCATCCACGTGCCGTGGCTCCAGGCTTCCCGCTGCTCGGGTGTCCAGTCCTTGCTCGATTGTTTGCCGGTCAGCTTGCCGACGAGTTGGGTCAGCCCGGCCACGCCCATGCCTATCCAGATGGCAAAGGCATAGAACGAGCCAGCGTAGGCATAGTCGCGTTCGCGCGGCTGTGAGGGTGTCTGGTTAAGGTAGAGCACAATGGCGATGCCCGTCATGAAGAACAGGAAGAACACCACCCAGAACTGCTGCACGCCCCGCCTTCCGCGGTAGGCTTGCCACAACAGCCCTATGATGCCCAGCAGCAGGGGCAGGCAGTAGAACACGTTGTGCCCCTTGTTGTCCTTCAGCTCTTGGGGAAGCAGGGTCTGGTCGCCCACCAGCCACTTGTCTATGAAGCCGATGCCCGTTATCCAGTTGCCATGCTCTATCTCGCCGCTGCCCTGTATGTCGTTTTGCCTTCCGGCAAAGTTCCACATGAAGTAGCGCCAGTACATCCAGTTCAGTTGGTAGGAGAAGAAGAACTTGATGTTCTCCCACTGCGTGGGCATGTTCACCATCACCATCTCCCCGCACTGGTCGTAGGGCACGTCGTGGCCCTTGATGTCCTGCCAGGCCAGGTATTGCGAAGTGTGCATGCTACTGTACATGCGGGGGAACAGCATGTTCTGCGCGTACTCATACTCTATGCGTCCCGGCACTTCGATGTAGCTGTCCTTTTCGTCGGGCGAGGCCTTCTCCTTGCGGATGAACTTGGTGCCGTTGTACTTGATGCGCGGCTCGCAGTAGCCGTCCTTCACGTCGAGCGCCACCTTCGACGAGTAGGCAGGCCCGTAGAACAGCGGGCGTGTGCCATACTGCTCGCGTCCCAGGTATTCGCCCAGGGTGAAGATGTCCTCCGGCGAGTTCTGGTCCATGGGCGGGTTGGCCGTGGAGCGGATGACTATCAGTGCGTACGACGAATACCCCACCACAATAAGCATGGTGCACAGCAGCGCCGTGTTGAGCGTGCGCGCGCTGACGCGCCACTTCTCCTTGATGCTTGCCTGTGTCTTGGGATTCAGGTAGAACCACAGCAGGGCTATCACAATCAGCCCGATGACCACCGCACTGGCTCCGTGCCCGTAGAAGGGGATGCCCAGCAGGGCTATGGTGAGGATGAACGACAGGGCCATGCGCAGCTTGTCGCGATTCTGGTAGCTTTCGTACACGCCCCAGATGAGCGCCGACGCCAGCACCAGGATGTACACAATGACGCCCGTGTTGAACGGCATGCCCAGCGTGTTGACAAACAGCAGCTCGAACCATCCGCCCACCTTCACGATGCCCGGCACGATGCCATACAGCACCACGGCCACCAGCACCGCCGAGCCCAGCAGCGCCAACAGCGACCCCTTGGCATTGGCACCCGGAACCTTCTTATAGTAATATACCAGCACGATGGCAGGCAGGCAAAGCAAGTTGAGCAGGTGCACGCCTATGCTGAGTCCCGTCAGGTAGGCAATGAGCACCAGCCAGCGGTCGCTGTGCGGCTGGTCGGCCACATCCTCCCACTTCAGTATCAGCCAGAACACGATGGCGGTGAACAGCGACGAGAAGGCATACACCTCGCCCTCCACGGCCGAGAACCAGAACGTGTCGCTGAACGTATAGGCCAGCGCGCCCACCAGGCCGCTGCCCATGATGGCCACTATTTGCCCCCGGCTGATGTTGTTTTCATCGCTCACCACCAGCTTGCGTACCAGGTGCGTGATGCTCCAGAACAGGAACAAGATGCACGCCGCGCTCATCAGCGCGCTCATGTAGTTCACCATCTTCGCCACCTCCGACGCGTCCGAGGCAAACTGCGAGAACAAGTTGGCCACCAGCATGAAGAACGGTGCGCCGGGTGGGTGGCCTACCTCCAGCTTGTAGCCTGTGGTGATGAACTCGGGGCAGTCCCAAAAACTGGCGGTCGGCTCGATGGTCATGCAGTAAACCGTGGCCGCTATGAGGAAGGTAATCCACCCCATGAGGTTGTTTATCGTCTTGTACTGTTTCATCTGGATGAAAGCAATTTTTACGTTCAAGGCGCAAAGATAGTGATTTCCCTCCGAAACCCGTGGCGGTGAGGGCGATTATTAACGTCCTTTCATAGCAAAAGGTCTTTGTGCCGCCCCCTGTGCCGCGATTGCCGTGCCCGCCTCCCTCCGGCAAGAATCCTTACACCCCCTCTCCCCACCCCATTCGTACCCCACTCGTACCCCATTCGGTACTCCTTCGGTCGGCCTTCGGCCCTATAGACCGGAAAAAGAACGGACAAACCGGGTCGGGGGTAGGAGGAAGGTGCGTGCCCGACCGGGCAGGGCGGCGGTGATGGAATGTCGCCAATGCGGGTATGAAATCGCTTGTTTTTGCCGGCAGGCGGAAGGAGGTGGGCAAAAAAAGTGTATTTTTGCCTGCAAACTTTTAGCCTTATGAAACGGAAAACCATTTTATCCCTCCTCTTGCTTTGCGCCGCTACGACTTTGGGCGCCAAAGTGAAACTGCCCGCGCTGGTGGGCGACAACATGATGCTGCAACAACAAGCCAATGTGAAACTCTGGGGATGGGCTACGCCGCGCTCCACCGTGCGCGTCACCCCCTCGTGGAGCGGGCAGACCGCCCTTTGCCATGCCGACGACACGGGCCGCTGGACCATCCGCCTGGCCACGCCCGAGGCCGGATATACGCCCTACGACATTACCTTCGACGATGGCGACGGCCCCCTTGCCGTGCGCAACGTGCTGGTAGGCGAGGTGTGGCTGGCCTCCGGGCAGAGCAACATGCAGATGCCCCTCAAGGGCTTTGCCGGATGCCCCGTGCAGGACGGGCTGGATGACGCCATTGCCGCCGCGCAGACGGACAAGGGCGTGCGCATGTTCAACGTGCCCACCCGGCAGAGCTATGCGCCCCAGGAGGATTGCGCCGGCCGCTGGATGACGACGCAAGACTTTACCGACGTGATGGAGTTCAGCGCCACGGCCTTCTACTTCGCCTCCAACTTGAGCCGCGCCCTGCATGTGCCCGTGGGCATTGTGAACTGCGCATACGGCGGCTCCAAGGTAGAGAGCTGGTTGCCGCGCGACATCCTCGAGGCTTATCCCGACGTGCCCACCGACAGCGCCTCCATAGCCCGCGTGCAGCCCGACTACGAGCGCCCCATGCTGGCCTACAACGGCATGTTCAGCCCCGTGCGCCACTACACGGTGAAGGGCATCATCTGGTATCAAGGCTGTAGCAACGTAAGCAGTTATCAGACGTATGCCGAGCGGCTGGCCACCATGGTGCAGCATTGGCGCGGGGAGATGGAGCAGGAGCAGATACCCTTCTACTTCGTTGAGATTGCCCCCTACGACTACGGCAGCGGCAACCAGGCCAACGGGGCGCGCTTGCGCGAAGCCCAGTTCCGGGCGCAGAGCTTGATTCCCAACAGCGCCATGGTATCGACCAACAACCTGGCCCAGCCGTATGAACGCTACAACATCCATCCGCGCACCAAGAAGCCCGTGGGCCATCGCCTCAGCTACCTGGCGCTGAACCTGACGTATGGCAAGAAACAAGTGTGCTGCTTCGGTCCGCAATACAAGTCGTGGACGGTGAAGGGCCGCGAGGCTTGGGTGATGTTTGACCACCTGGAGATGGGCATTTGCCGCAACTATGACATCCGGGGCTTTGAGCTGGCGGGCGAGGACCGCGTGTTCCACCCGGCGGACAGCGTGTGGCTGCATTGGCAGACCAATGAGCTGGTGGTCTCCTCCAAGCAGGTAGAGAAGCCGGTGGCCGTGCGTTATTGCTTCCGCGACTTTATGCCGGGCACACTGATTGGGGGCAACGATCTTCCGGCCGTGCCCTTCCGTACGGATGACTGGTGATTACAGGTTGATGTCCACCTCTACCGGGCAGTGGTCCGAGCCATAGATTTCCGTGTGGATGGCGGCGCCGGCCAGCTGGGGTTGCAGGCGGTTGGACACCAGGAAGTAGTCTATGCGCCAGCCTGCATTCTTTTCCCTTGCGCGGAAGCGGTATGACCACCACGAGTAAATGTCCTTCTGCTCAGGATAGAAGTAGCGGAACGTATCGGTGAAGCCCGAGGCGAGCAGCGTGCTGAACTTGGCGCGCTCCTCGTCGGTGAAGCCCGCGTTGCGTCGGTTGGTCTTGGGGTTCTTCAGGTCGATTTCCTGGTGGGCCACGTTCAGGTCGCCGCACACGACGACGGGCTTCCGCTCATCCAGTGCAAGCAGGTACTGGCGGAACTCGTCTTCCCACGTCATGCGGTAGTCCAGCCGGCGCAGTTCGTCCTGCGAGTTGGGCGTGTAGACCGTTACCAGGAAGAATGCGGGCATCTCGAGGGTAATGACGCGCCCCTCCTTGTCATGCTCTTCGCGGCCTATGCCGTAGGTCACGCCGAGGGGCTGGTGGCGAGTGTAGATGGCCGTGCCCGAGTAGCCTTTCTTTTCGGCGTAGTTCCAGTAAGAGGTGTAGCCGTCAAAGGGCAAGTCCAGTTGTCCGGCCTGCATCTTGGTCTCTTGCAGGCAGAAGAAGTCGGCATCGAGTGCCTTGAAAGCGTCGGCAAAGCCTTTGTCCTTGCAGGCGCGCAGTCCGTTCACGTTCCAGGAGATGAATTTCATAAGCAATGGTTTGATTGGAGTTAAGCCCGTCTTTGCAGGCAGGTATAAAAGAAAGAGCCGCTCAAACGACGAATGTTTGGCGGCTCTTTCTGCGTTGGACTACCCGGATTCGAACCAGGACAAACAGAACCAAAACCTGTTGTGCTACCATTACACCATAGTCCAAACTTTGGGGCTTTCTGTTAAAAAGCGGTGCAAAGGTAAGGCATTGACGGGACACTTGCAAGCTTTTCTTTGTTTTTTTCTTCCTTAGGCGTAGAAAAGTGGTTGTATAAGCATGAAAAAGGCCCGCGCTGTCGCAGCGCAGACCTTCCTTGAAAATATGTATGATCTTTTGGAAATGTTTCTTTCCTGTTACTTGGCGATGAGCAAGTAGTAGTTCTTCTTGCCGCGTTGCACCAGCAGGTACTTGCCGTCCAGCAGGTCGTCCGTGGTGATTACTTGGTCGAAGGCGGTGAGTTTCTCCTTGTTCAGCGACACGCCTCCGCCTTGCACCAGCTTGCGCATTTCGCCCTTGGAGGGGAACACGGCTGCCTGCTCGGTAAAGAGGTCGACGGCCTTCACGCCTGCGCCGAGGGCATCGCGCGAGATTTCAAACTGGGGCACGCCCTCGAATACGGAGAGCAGCGTCTGTTCGTCCAGCTTCTTGAGGGCATCGCTCGTGCCGCCGCCAAAAAGGATGTTGGAGGCCTCGACGGCTGCCTGGTAGTCTTCCTGGCTGTGCACCATGACGGTGACTTCCTGTGCCAGGCGCTTTTGCAGCACGCGCAGGTGGGGTGCCTGCTGGTGCTCGGCGGTGAGGGCTTCAATATCCTCGCGCGAGAGGGCGGTGAATATCTTGATGTAGCGGGCGGCGTCTTCGTCGCTCACGTTGAGCCAAAATTGATAGAACTTGTAGGGCGAGGTGTAGCGCGGGTCGAGCCACACGTTGCCGCTCTCCGTCTTGCCGAACTTGCCTCCGTCGGCCTTGGTGATGAGGGGGCAGGTCAGGGCGAAGACTTCGCCGCCGTTGGTGCGGCGGATGAGTTCGGCACCGGTGGTGATGTTGCCCCACTGGTCGCTGCCACCCATCTGCAGCTTGCAGCCCTTGGTCTCGTAGAGGTGCAGGAAGTCGTAGCCTTGCAGCAGCTGGTAGGTGAACTCGGTGAACGACAGGCCGTCGCGTGCCTCGCCGTTGAGGCGCTTCTTCACGCTGTCCTTGGCCATCATGTAGTTCACGGTGATGTGCTTGCCCACGGTGCGTGCGAAGTCCAGGAAGGTGAAGTCCTTCATCCAGTCGTAGTTGTTCACCAGTTCGGCGCGGTTGGGGGCGTCGGAGTCGAAGTCCAGGAACTTGGCCAGCTGCTTCTTCATGCCCGCCATGTTGCGTTGCAGGGTTTCCTCGTCCAGCAGGTTGCGCTCTTGCGACTTGCCCGAGGGGTCGCCAATCATGCCCGTTGCGCCGCCGATGAGGGCCAGGGGCTTGTGCCCGCAGCGCTGGAAGTGGCGCAGAATCATGACGCTGCACAGGTGTCCGATGTGCAGCGAGTCTGCCGTGGGGTCGAAGCCGATGTAGGCCGTCACTTGTTCTTTTGCCAGGAGTTCTTCAGTGCCCGGCATCATGTCGTGGAGCATGCCACGCCATCTAAGTTCTTCTACAAAATTCATCGAATGATTATAGGTTTAATCGAATTTCGGGGCAAAAATACGACCTTTCTGCGAAGATGCAAAGTTTTTGCCGGAAAAGAAGCACTTTGTCGCATTCTCCGCAAGGGTTTGCCGCAGACTTTGCACGGGGGAGCCAAGCAGGGCGGAGGCACGTTGGCACAGGGTGCCGATGGGCGCGGTGCTTTCGTCCGTATCCAGAAACATACGGTCGGTAGGCGTGATGCGCAGTGCATCTGCCTGATAGTGTTCGCCAAAGGAGAGGCAGAGGCCGTGGTGCAGCAGTTCGGCAGCCAGCTGGGGTTTGCCCCGGAATCCGTGCACCACCCACGGCACCCGGGGCCTGAGGCGGCGGCGAGAGGCTAGCAACTCGGCGGTGCAGCGCACCAGGTGGATGACGAGCGGCAGCCCCTGTTCGTCCGCCAGCCGCGCCTGCGCCTCGAAGAGGGGGATTTGTACCTCCTGCAGCGGCGCTTTCGCCAGACGGTCCAGCCCCGCCTCGCCCACGGCCACTGCCTGCGGATGGCGCAGGGCGGCCTCCAGTTCGTCCAGCGTCTGCCCCTCCTCGCCCAGGCGCCACGGGTGCAGGCCCACGGAGTAGAGGTGTCCCGCCTCCGGTCGGAAGTCCGGGGGGCACACGCTGACGATGGCTGTGCCCGGCACGGGGGGCAGGCGGTGCGTGTGGATGTCGAGCAGCTGTATCGCGGTTGTCTCCATAACGGTGCGAAGGTACGGATTTCTTTCCAAAAGATTGGCCTGAGAAAAGAATTGTTTACAAAAATACCTGCTTCAAAGGCCATCATCCCTCTATTCCCTCCCAAACATGTCCGTATTTCCTACGGTCCACCTCCGATCCTATACGCCGATGGATTATCGGACTTGTGTCGGACTTGTATCGGAGGAGAGTCGGAGGTGGTACGTAGTTGAGTTGTATTTGTTGCGGCAATAGATTGAGCTATAAGCGGTTATGAATGCTTTTCAGTGAGATTTCTGTAAGGAAAGGTGAATAATCAGGATTTTTCATGTAAGCATTTATGGGTTTTGGCGCGGAGAATGCAGGAATTTCAATATGTTTACATTTTCATATATGTTCGCATTCATCGCCGGAATTGCCATTGTGTGGTGGCGGTGGAGCGGATGGAAACTGCGGAAGAAGAGCAAATCCAAGCAGGTTTGAAAAGGAAAATCCCTAAAAATAGGTATTGCCTGACAATCTCAAGCTCTATACCTTTGCAAAAGTAAAATCATTATCAATGCAAGTGCTAAAAGAGGACATACGAGGACGAATATTGACGGTTGCCAGACAGCAATTCGAGCGGAAAGGCTATTCCAAGACTTCCATGCGCGAAATAGCGGAGTTGGCTGGAGTTGGTGTCGGAAACATCTACAACTACTTCACGAACAAAGATGAATTGTTCCGTGAAGTGGTCCGTCCTGTCTTGTGCGCCTTGGAAGCCATGCTGCAGGAACACCACGGCATACGAGGCGAGGACATTATGATGATGCGGTCGGAGAAATACCTGAAATCCTGCATAGACGAATATGTTTCGCTGATTGACAAGCACCGCGCATTGATGGGAATC
>CALUJC010000072.1 GCA_944320865.1 uncultured Bacteroides sp.
GTGTCGTCGCTCATGTCTTTGGGGTGGGAGGTGGTGAAGCGTATGCGCATGTCGGGCGCGGCCTGGGCCACGGTGCGCAGCAGTTGGGGGAAGGTGACGACCGTGCCGTCCGGGCGGGTGAAGCGGTAGGAGTTGACGTTCTGCCCCAGCAGGGTGACTTCCTTGTAGCCTTTCTGTCGCAGGTCGGCCACTTCGCGGAGGATGCTTTCTACATCGCGGCTGCGCTCGCGGCCCCGGGTGTAGGGCACGATGCAGTAGGTGCAGAAGTTGTTGCACCCGCGCATGATGGATACGAAGCCCGAGATGTGGTTGCCGCAGATGCGGGCAGGCACCACGTTGCGGTAGGTCTCGGTGGTGGACAGCTCCACGTTGATGGCCTTCTGCCCCGCCTCTACCTGTGCGATGAGGTCGGGCAGGGAGAGGTAGGCGTCGGGCCCCGCCACGAGGTCCACGCCGTGGTGCTCTATGAGCTCGTCTTTCACCCTCTCGGCCATGCAGCCCACCACGCCCACGATGAGGGCGGGGCGCTTCTTCTTCAGCGCGTGGAAGTAGTCCAGGCGGTTCCATATCTTCTGCTCGGCGTTGTCGCGTATGGAGCAGGTGTTCATAAACACGGCGTCGGCCTCGTCCAGTGTGCTGGCGGGGGTGTATCCTGCCATCTGCATGACGGAGGCTATTACTTCACTGTCGGCCACGTTCATCTGGCAGCCGTAGGTTTCGATGAACAGCTTCTTGCCGTCATCGCCAGTTGCAGATTTAAAGTCTGCTTCTGCTTGTCTTTTCATCATAAAGGTTGAGTCGGTTGAATGATAATTTATTTTCCGGTTCCGGGGCGGCATTTTGGCCTTATAAGACTGCCGTGGTGGCCTTTCAACGCCACCGTGCTGGCTTTCCGTCGCTACCGCGCTGGCCTTTCAAGGCCAGCGTGCCGCCTTTCCCGATGTGCAAAGGTAAGAATAAATTGCAGGAAGAAGGCACGTGGAACGGGATTGTTTGTTATCTTTGTCCCCATAACCCCCAAATACAATTGCTGTCATATGGAAAATCTGGCCTTACCCCAAGCACGGCGCGTGGCTGCAGTGGATGTGCTGCGCGCGCTCACCATGTTCCTCATGCTTTTCGTCAACGACATCCCCGGGCTGCGCGACGTGCCCCACTGGCTGTTCCACGCCCGGGCGGACGAGGACATGATGGGCTTTTCGGACACCATCTTTCCCGCCTTCCTTTTCTGCATGGGCATGGCCGTGCCGCTGGCCGTGCAGGCGCGCTACCGCAAGGGCGACTCGCCGTTGCAGGTTGTCGCCCACCTGTTCTGGCGCACGCTGGCGCTCATCGTCATGGGCCTGTTCACGCTCAATGCCGGCGGCGTGGAGGGCGGACTGACCTACGAATGGTTCTCGGTGCTGATGGTCATCGGCTTCTTCTTCACCTGGGCTGTCTATCCCAAGGCCACGGGCGGCCGCAAGCTGCTGTACACCGCCATGAAGGCGGCGGGCGTGGTGTTGCTGCTGTTCCTGGTGATATACCGCGATGCCCACGGCGTCCCGTTCGAGACGGGCTGGTGGGGCATCCTAGGACTGATAGGGTGGACGTATGCCGTCTGCGCCGTCGTCTACCTCTTTACGGGCGACAACCTGCGCCTCAACCTCATCGCGTGGCTCGCGGTGGTGCTGCTGGCCGTGCTGAACCACCTGCACGAGCCTCCACAGGGCTTTGCCTGGCAGGTGCTGACGCTGAGCTTCGTGCCGGGCGACTGGACGCTGCACGCCCTGGGCATGTCCGGCCTGGTGGCCACGCTGCTGATGCAACGCTATGCCGCCCGGCAGCAGTCTGCCCGGTTCATCGTGCTGATGGTGGCCTTAGGCCTGGCCATGCTCGGGCTGGCCCTGTTGTGCCACCCGCACTGGATTATCTCGAAGATACAGGCCACGCCCACCTGGCTGTTCTACTGCCTGGCCCTGAACTTTTCCCTGTTCGCCTTCCTGTACTGGCTGACGGACACGGAGGGCAAGGCCTCGTGGTTCCGCCTCATCAAGCCCGCCGGCACCGCCACGCTGACATGCTACATCTTGCCCTACCTGTGGTATCCGCTGGAGAGCCTGCTGGGCGTGCACTACCCCGCCGTGCTCGACGCCGGCGTGCCAGGATTGCTGAAGTCGCTGGCCTTCGCGCTCGTCATCGTTGTGCTGACAGGGGCGCTGGGGCGGGTAAAGATAAAATTGAAGATATAGATAGTGTACTTTTTCTTTCGCTTGCCCGAAAGAAAAAGATACCAAAAAGAAAGGGCCCCGGCTGTGCCCATCGGGCTACTCCGGTCAATGCCGGAGAGCCATGCGGCATCAGGCCGTCCAACGCCGCATGGCCGCGCCTAAGCGGAGGGGCGTAAAGCGGAGGGTGCCTGTTTTGCGTGAAGAACGGCAGACTGTCCGAAGCGGAGCGAGTTTCTGCCGTTTAGCAAAACAGGTGCCCGGAGTAGCCCCGAAGCTTCAGCGCTTGACTTTTTTCTTTTGGTATCTTTTCTTTTTGCGACAAGGCAAAAAGAAAAGTACAGTATTAAAAACATAATGTTATGCTGAAAATACAATCCCCCCTGCCCGGCGAAAGCCGCGTGTTGCTGCACTCGTGCTGCGCCCCCTGTTCCAGTGCCATTGTGGAGTGCATGATGGCCAACGGCCTGCGCCCCACCGTGTTCTACTACAACCCCAACATCTACCCGCGTGAGGAGTACGACATCCGCAAGCAAGAGGCCATCCGCTTCACCACCTCCCTGGGGCTGGACTTTGTGGATGCCGATTACGACCACTCCGCCTGGCTGGACGATGTACAAGGCCTGGAGGGCGAGCCTGAGCGCGGACGACGCTGCCTGGCGTGCTTCACCCTGCGCCTCACCGCCACTGCACGCTATGCCGCCCGGCATGGCTTCAGGGTATTCACCACCACCCTCGCCTCCTCGCGCTGGAAAAGCCTCGACCAGATAAATGAAGCGGGACGCCGCGCCGCCGCCCTCTGTCCCGGCACCATCTTCTGGGAGCAGAACTGGCGCAAGGGCGGCCTGCAGGAACGCCGCAACCAGCTGCTCCGGGAGTATGGCTTCTACAACCAGCAATACTGTGGCTGCGAGTTCAGCCTGCGGGCCAGGGAGGGAAAAGAGAAAGACATGGCTGCATGCCGCATTTAGGCAGAAAATCCGTACTTTTGCACCCGTCACCGTTTAAAAGCAAAAGAAATCATGCAGAATAAGCTATTGCTATCCATCCTGCTCCTGCTGACCGCCATGCCTCTTGCGGCACAACGCGCACATTCTCCCCGCACGGAGGCCATGCAGACCATCACCCGCACGAGGGCCGAAGCCATCGTCCGCTTCCTGGCCGACGACGACCTGCAAGGCCGCGAAGCCGGGCAGCGGGGAGCCCGCATAGCCGCCCGCTACCTGGCCAGCGAGCTGCAAGAGGCCGGCATCCGCCCACTGCTGGGCGACAGTTATTTCCAGCCCTTTGAGGCCTGCGCCCGCGAACGGCAGCAACCCGCCCGCCGCTGGCAGGTGCACCCCGACTCCATTGCCCTCTTTAAGGCACTGCCAGCCCATCGCTCGCTGCACATGGCCAACGTGCTGGGCGTCATCCCCGGACAAAGAGCGGACGAGTATGTGGTAGTGGGCGCGCACTTCGACCACCTGGGCACCGACCCCGCGCTGGAAGGTGACGCCGTCTACAACGGGGCCGACGACAATGCCTCGGGCGTATCGGCCGTCCTGCAGATAGCCCGCGCCTTTGTGGCCTCGGGACAGCAGCCGCTACGCACGGTTGTCATCGCTTTTTGGGACGGGGAAGAACTGGGCCTGCTGGGCTCGGAAGCCTTCCTGCAAAGCTGCCCCTTTGCAAAGGACATCAAGGGCTACTTGAATTTCGACATGATAGGGCGCAACCACCGCGAAGACCACCCGCGCCACGTGGTGTATTTCTACACCGCCTCCCATCCGGCTTTCGGACAATGGCTGCGGCGCGACATCGCCCAACAGGGCTTCCGTCTGGAGCCTGACTACCGCGCATGGGAACGGCCCGTGGGCGGAAGCGACAATTCCTCCTTTGCCCGAAGGGATATCCCTATCATCTGGTATCACACGGACGGGCATCCCGACTACCACCAGCCTTCCGACCACCCCGACCGCCTGAACTGGGAGAAGCTGACGGACATAAGCCGCGCCGCCTTCCTCAACGCTTGGGACCTGGCCAACGAAGCGGATTACTGATTCTTCACTCTTAATTCTTCATTTCCATGGTACTGAATTACATTTGGGCAGCCTTCTTCATTATAGCCTTCGCCGTGGCGGCGGGCAAACTTGTGCTGACGGGCGACACGGACGTCTTCACCCGGCTGATTAACGCCACGTTCGACTCGTCGAAATCGGCCTTCGAGATTTCGCTGGGACTGACGGGACTGCTCTCCCTCTGGTTGGGGCTGATGAAGATAGGCGAAAACAGCGGCATGATAGGCGCCCTGTCGCGCTGGCTCAGCCCCCTGTTCTGCCGCCTCTTCCCCGACATACCCAAGGGACATCCCGCCATGGGCAGCATCTTCATGAACTTCTCGGCCAACATGCTGGGACTGGACAACGCCGCCACTCCGCTCGGCCTGAAAGCCATGAAGGAACTGCAGGAACTGAACCCCAAAAAGGATACGGCGACGAACCCCATGATTATGTTCCTCGTCATCAACACCTCGGGACTGATATTGATACCGGTGAGCATCATGATGTACCGCGCGCAGATGGGGGCGGCGCAGCCTACGGATATCTTTATCCCCACGTTGCTCACCACCACCGTCAGTACATTGGTGGGTATTACCGCCGTGAGCATCTCGCAGCGCATCAACCTGCTGTGCCGTCCCGTACTGCTGCTGGTGGCAGGCATCGGCGTGTTCTTTGCCGGGTTGATGTGGCTCTATTTCAACGTGGGGCGCAGCGAGATGGGCACTTACTCCACACTGGCGGCCAACATCTTGCTGTGCGCCATCATCCTGCTGTTCATCTGCTGGGGACTGTGGAAGCGCACCAACGTCTACGATTCGTTCATCGAGGGTGCCAAAGACGGCTTCCACACGGCGGTACGCATCATCCCCTACCTGGTGGCCTTCCTGGTGGGCATCGGCGTGTTCCGCGCCTCGGGGGCGATGGACCTGTTGGTGCAGGGCATCGGCGCCGCAGTGGGCTGGCTGGGGGTGGACACCTCGTTCGTAGGCGCACTGCCCACGGCGCTGATGAAGAGCCTGAGCGGCAGCGCCGCCAACGGCTTGATGATTGACACCATGGCGCAGTATGGCGCCGACTCGTTCGTGGGCCGCATGAGCTGCGTGGCACGCGGGGCCAGCGACACCACGTTCTATATCCTGGCCGTGTACTTCGGCAGCGTGGGCATCACCCGCACCCGCAACGCCCTGACCTGCGGCCTCATTGCCGACGGGGCCGGGGTGGTGGCGGCGATTGTGATAAGTTATTTGTTTTTCTTTTAAGAAATAAACTTATGATTACCTACCAAACCGACGGCGTGGACATGCCCGACATACAGAAACGGGAAACCACGCAATGGATTAAGGCCGTGGCACAGACCTACGGCAAGCGCGTGGGAGACATTGCCTACATCTTCTGCTCGGACGAGCGCATTCTCGAGGTGAACCGGCAGTACCTCCAGCACGACTATTACACGGACATCATCACCTTCGACTACTGCGAGGGCAACCGCCTGAGCGGCGACCTCTTCATCAGCCTCGACACCGTGCGCACCAACGCCGAGCAGTTTGCCGGGGGCGACTACGGGCGCGAGCTGCACCGCGTCATCATACACGGCATCCTGCACCTGTGCGGCTTGGGCGACAAGGGGCCGGGCGAACGCGAGCTGATGGAGCAGGCCGAAGACCGCGCCCTGGCCATGCTGGACAATGCCTGACTGCCGGCGTAGTGTGTGGTGGTGTAGTATAACCTGTCCGGTGGCTTAGTATCGCCAGCACGGTAGCGTTGGAAGGCTGGCGCGGTGGCGATACTAAGCTACCACGGCGGGAAAATACAAAAAAGCATCCCGCTAATGTTTGTCTCTTGCCGGGAAAGCCCTATCTTTGCACGTATCACACTCTAACACACATTTTATCCATGAAAAAAACTACCTGCAAAACCCTCTTGCTGCTTGCCGCGCTGCTATGCGGAGGCAGCTTGCACGCCCAGACTGTGCTGCAAAACGTGTACGCCCACAAGCACCAATCGCTCAACGGCTCGTGGCAGACTATTGTCGACCCCTTCGATGCCGGCTTCTATGACTACCGGCTGAAGGAAAGCTCCAACGGATTCTTCAAAAACCGCGTGGCGAAAAGCAAGCAAGACCTGGTGGAGTATGACTTCGTGCCCGCCGAACAGCTCTATGTGCCCGGCGACTGGAACACGCAGCGGCCCGAGCTCTTCCTCTACGAAGGCAGCATCTGGTACAAGAAAGACTTCAACTACCAGCGGAAGCCCGGCACGCGCCTCTTCCTGTACTTCGGCGCGGCCAACTACCTGACGCACGTCTACCTTAACGGAGAGAAGTTGGGCATGCACGAAGGCGGATTCACCCCCTTCAACTTCGACATCACCGACCGCGTGAAGGACGGCGCAAACTTCGTCATCGTCCGCGTCAACGACGACCGCAAGCCCGAAAACGTGCCCACCGTCAACTCCGACTGGTGGAACTACGGCGGCATCACCCGCGACGTCCTCTTGGTGGAAACCCCCGAAACCTACGTGGACGACTACCGCCTCGACCTCGCCCCCGGCCGCTACAACCAACTGGCGGGCTACGTGCAGCTCAACCAGGCCAAGGCTGGGCAGACCGTGACCCTCGCCATCGACGAGCTGAAAGTGAAAGAAACCCTCACCACCGACGCCCAGGGCCGTGCCACCTTTACCCTGAAAGCCAAACCCACGCTGTGGACACCCGAACAGCCCAAACTCTATGACGTCCGCCTGACCTGCGGCGAAGAAACGCTGGCCGACCGCATCGGCTTCCGCCGCATCGAGACGCAAGGCAAGAGCATCCTGCTCAACGGCAAGAAGACCTTCCTGCGCGGCATCGCCATCCACGAAGAAGCCCCCTTCCGCGCCGGGCGCGTAGCCAACGAGGCCGAATGCCGCACCCTGCTCCGGTGGGCCAAGGAACTGGGATGCAACTTCGTCCGCCTGGCCCACTATCCCCACAACGAGGCCATGGTGCGCCTGGCCGAAGAAATGGGCCTCATGGTGTGGAGCGAAATACCCGTGTACTGGACCATCCACTGGGACAACCCCGACACCTACCGCAACGCCGAATGCCAGCTGACCGACATGATAAACCGCGACAAGAACCGCTGCGCCGTCATCATCTGGAGCATAGCCAACGAAACGCCCCACAGCGACGCGCGCGATCGCTTCTTGGGCAACCTCGCCACCCGCGCCAGGGAAATGGACGGCACCCGCCTGCTCAGCATGGCCATGGAAGTGAGCGGCACAAAGGAAAACACCAACCAAGTGCACGACAACATGAGCCGCTATGTGGACATCGTGAGCTTCAACAGCTATTTGGGATGGTACAGCGGCACGATGCAGGACCTCAATACCCGCCAGTGGGACATCCCCTACGACAAGCCCTTCTTCGTCAGTGAATTCGGAGCCGGAGCCTTGGCCGGCCGTCATGGCGACAAGGACGAACGCTGGACAGAGGAATATCAAGCCGAGCTCTACCGCCTCACGCTGCAGATGTACGACCGCGTGGAAGGTTTTGCCGGCACCTCGCCCTGGATACTGATGGACTTCCGCTCCGCCCGCCGGCAGATACACGGCACGCAGGATTTCTTCAACCGTAAAGGCATCATCTCCAACCGGGGCGAAAAGAAACAAGCCTTCTACGTGCTGCAGGAGTTCTACAGGCAGAAGGCCGAAGAATATAAATGATAAATGCTGTACTTTTCTTTCGGACAAGCGAAAGAAAAAGTACAGAATCACGGTACCGGGTCGTACCCCGACCCGCCCCACGGATGGCAGCGCAGGATGCGGCGGATGGCCAGGTACAGCCCCTTCAGCGGGCCGTGCTTCTTGATGGCCTCCACCGCATACTGCGAGCAGGTGGGCGTGAAGCGGCACGACGGCCCCAGCATGGGCGACAAGCATCGTTGGTAAAAGAAAATGGGGAGTAGCAACAGCCACGAAAAGAACCGCCCCAGCAGGCGGATAAAGCGTTTCATAAGGCAGTGGCAGCAGGAATAGCCTGGCTGCCGCCATCGGTAGCGGGGACCGGCGTAGTGCAAGCGGTCGCCACGTTGTCGGCCACGCGCGCCAAAGCAGCCTTCATGCGCTGTTCAATCAACTCGGTATCACACAAATCGTCGGACAGGTAGATAAATGCCAATGCCAGCGGCGGACAACCTTCGGGCAGGGCATCGAGCAGCAGGTGCTTGTTCAGGCGATATGCCTCGCGTATCTGGCGCTTCACACGGTTGCGCTTCACCGCCCGCTTGAAGTGGCGTTTCGACACGCTGACAAGCACCGATACCTGCGCCCCTTCCAACTCGGGTGCGAAGATGTATACCATCCGCAGGGGGAAGAATGAATACGAGCGTGCTCCGCCCGCAAACATCTTTTCCAACACTTTCTTGCGGTTCAGCCGTTCGTGCTTGCGGAAGGTGTGAGGCATATTTTTATGAGTTTATTATATCTGTGAGGAAAAAAGGATACTGTACCGGAAATATGAGCCTTGACTGTCCTTTGCCTTGTGCTATCCAAAACGTAGTGAAGAATCTCCTGCCTGTTTCTGCTATCGGGGAGATTCTTCGCTATGCTCTGATTTGATTTTGTTTTTCGGAAGTCATGGAGACAAGCCCTGCTCTTATCACTTCACCTTGTTATTTTCTTTGATGAAGAGATCCAATGCGGCAGGCATCGACGGAGCCTGCACACTGGGGGCTTCAAGGTCGAGGCGTAGCCCGGCGTCGCGTACGGCCTGCGCAGTGGTCGAGCCAAAAGTACCTATCTTAATGTCCTTTTGGTCGAAATCGGGAAAGTTCTTCTTCAACGAAGAAATTCCCGCAGGGCTGAAGAACACCAGCATGTCGTAGTCGAACTCTTCGCCCGGCTGGAAGTCGTTGCTTACTGTGCGGTACATCACCACCTCGGTGTGTTGCACCTTAACCTTGTCCAGCAAGTGCTTGATGTCGTCGTTGTGCACGTCGGACATGGGCACGAGGTATTTCTCCGTCTTGTGCTTCTGTATGGCGGGCAACAAGTCGTCAAACTTGCCCGTGTTTCCGAAGAATATCTTGCGCTTGCGGTATTGCACGTATTTCTGTATGTAGAGCGCTACCGACTCCGTAATGCAGAAGTACTTCATGGTTTCCGGAATGGTCACACGCAGGTCGGTGCACAGGTGGAAGAAGTGATCGATGGCGTGGCGCGACGTGAAAACTATGGCGGTGTGGTCCAAAATGGATACTTTCTGTTGCCTGAACTCTTTAGCCGTAAGGCTTTCTACTTTGATGAACGGGCGAAAATCAATCTTCACCCCGTACTTCTCGGCTATCTCGTAGTAAGGAGACTTTTCCGAAGTCGGCTTGGGTTGCGACACGAGCACCTTTTTGATTGTCATCAATGTCTTAAATATTTATTATCAAATAATGGGTTAATTGCATCACCCCCTGGTACAGCATGAAGCAGGGGACGATTTCCAGGGCGCAAAAGTACAAAATTAATAATAAAATGCCATGCAAATTATTGCAAAAAAGCTGTTGCCACTTATAGAATATCATCATTTTGAATAAAATGCCTACAATTACCCCTACAATGGCGGTGGTGTGCCACCCCCAATCGAAATAAACGGCACAGAGCGCTACAGGGTAAAGCACGAAGCCTGCATAGTAAAGCAATGTTGAATAAGATTCCAACCAAAGCGATGTACGCCCGTTGCCGAAAAACACCCAGCCCACCAGTGAATACACTGCCCACTTTGCCGCCAGTGCCAGCAGCCACACGCCTGCCAGTGTCGTTGCCAGCAGGGCTGAAGGCACCCGTCCCACCAATTGTGGTTCTCCACCGGCCAGGCAGCACAACGTCAGCAATGCGGCCAGCACGCACGTCTGCAATATTAGCAACAAGAGGTAGCGCATGTCTGCTGCGGTGGAGTTGGCAAAAATGCTGGTGCGCTCGCGGTTCAGCAGAAAGTCCTTTGCCAGCAGGAACAGGAATTTTCGGCTGCGCGACAGCACGTAAGCCGACAGCAGGAAACAGCCCAGCAGCAGTAGTGCCACAGTGTCGTCGGCACGGAGGGAATAAGGCAAGGGCAGCGGGTTCATAGTTCGTCGAATTTACGGATTTCGGGGTTCCACAACGGTGTTTCGGCCAGACGGCTCAAAGCCTCGGCCGGCGTTTCGGCTACCGTCCACAAGGTGGCATGTGCCTTGCCCATGAAATGTTCGTCCACAGCGCGGGCAAACATATCGAGCAAAGGGTCGAAATACCCTCTTACGTTGAGCAGCACGATGGGTTTGAGATATAGCCCCAACTGTTTCCAGGTGATGACTTCCAGCAGTTCCTCCAGTGTGCCGCAGCCTCCGGGCAGGGCAATGGAGGCATCGCCTAGACGGGCCATCAAGCGCTTGCGCTGGTGCATGTCTTCCGTCACCCGCAGCTCGGTCAGTTGCCGGTGGTGCCATCCGCGTTCCACCATGAAGCGGGGAATGACCCCCGTCACCCGTCCGCCTCCATCCAACACGGCATCGGCTACGGAGCCCATCAGTCCCATGTTGCCCGCTCCATACACCAGGCCAATGCCCTTCTTGGCCATGAGGGTGCCCAGTTGTCGTGCTGCCTCGAAGTAGTCGGCATGCACCTTGCTGCTCGAAGCGCAATATACGCAAAGGGATTGGATAGAGGTGGGTTGTGCTTGCATAAATGGTAATACGCTGATTTCGGGGGCAAAGATAGTCCTTCTGTTTCAATTACGGCGTGAGTTCAGGTTAATTTTAGCATAGCGTCAGTTGTTTTGATTGTTCGGTTGCATAGCCTTGCAGTTAAATTAAATCGCCTCCCGCTGTCCTTGTTGCAATGTTGCAGCAGGACAACGGGAGGCGAATTGTAAGGATATGGGGAAAAGAATGTCCGGGCGCTTTTATTTGATGCGGGGTACATACATTTCCTCAGCTGTGATTCCGCAAGCTTTCTTCATTTGCAGGGCATACTCCAGTTTGCCTACTTCGGGACTGACATTGTTGGAGCCGAAGGTGAACTTGACGTCCGCTTCCTTGGCCTTCATAATGATGCGCTGGCTGGGGATGCGGTACAGCTCGTTTATCTCCAAGGCCTTGCCGTTTTTCACCAGTTCGCGGATGACTTTGTCCACTCGTGCGTCTGTCCAAAACTGTTCGTAGCGGTCGTTCATGCATTCGGGCAGGAAGAAGGGGTTGACAAATATGTCGGCAGGCTCTTTCAGCACGTCGCACGTTTTTTCCACAATCAAGTCCATGTAGGCTTCCTGGTCGTTGTTGTCTATCACTACTTCGGGGGCAATCCACAGGCGTACGCGGCGTCCCTTGCGGTCGGTGAAGGTCAGTGCATCGGTAAACACGTAGTCAAATTGTTCCCTGGCTTCTTTTGAGAAGGTGGTGCTCCACTCCCTGCCTTCGCCTTGCATGGCGAGCACGAAGGGTTGCGTGCGCATGGAGTCGAGGAAATTGTACACCCCTTCATCGCTGGTGATGGGGAAACCGATGCCGCAGTTGGGCGCTATGGCATAGTTGATGCCCAGCCGGCGCGACTGGCGGGCGGCGGCTTCCTTGGTGAATCCGCCTTTCAGGTGCACATGGTAGTCGAGCACGGGGAAGTCTTGCTGGTGCAGCCGGATGATTTCATCAGCCTGTTCGTCCTGTGCATTGGCTTGCTGTCTGGCCAGTTCATCTTTACTGCAGTCCAGTTGGTGCAGGTTGATGCTGCGGAATTCCACGCAGCCTTCGTCAGCCGTCAGTGCGATGGTGCCTTGCGAAAGCAGTTCCTGCTCATGGGCAGGCAGGCGGAAGGGTGCAGCCGGCTCGATGTATTCCACCAAAGTGTCGTTGTTTACTTTTACCATGATGGATTTGCCAGCCACGCGGATGGTCATGTCAAACCATTCACCGTCTTTTGCCGGGCTTTTCACCACATTGCGCACGGCAAGCAGGCTGCCTGTTTTCCGCCACCATGCAGCCGACTGGCGGTTGTTGTCCAATGCCACGCTGTAGCCCTTGCCCGATGCGTCGGTATGGAATGCCACGCTGCCTTGCCCGCCCTCTACGGTACGGGCTTCCAGTGTCAGCTCAAAGTCTGTATAGTCACCGTTTTTCAGCAGCAGGCGGGTGTCCGGGCCGTAAAGCTGCAGTATGTTGCCTGTCACTTGCGCCTTGCCCGTGACGTCCCAACCGGACAGGTCTTTACCGTTGAACAGCACTTCCGTCTGCGGCTGTCCGCACGAGGCCAGGCCGGCCAGTGAGAGGCTGGTAGCCAATGCTATGATGAGATGCTTGTTCATACTGTGTATGGCTTACTTCACGAAGTCGGCTTTTTTCAGGTATTCGGCGCTCTTGCGGGCAGCATCAAACATCATGTCCATGGCTGCGTCGCTGTTTGTCTTGGCCTTTTCGCGTACTTCGGGAATCATTTCTATTTCAACAACATAGTCTTCCATGCCGTTCTTGTAGAACTGGTTGAAGATGGCCTTGAAGTCAATATCGCCGCTTTCGCCAATGACAAACTCGTCTTTGATGTGCAGCATTTCAATGCGGTTGGGATATTTCTTCAGGTAAGCCACGGGGTCTTTGCCGCCTTTTGTACACCAGTACACGTCCAATTCAAAGAATACGTATTGCGGGTCGGTGTGCTCAACCAGATATTCCCACATCACGGTGTTGGTACCTTCCAGCGTCTTGTATTCGCCGGAGTGGTTGTGGTAGCCCAGTTTCAGGCCATATTCTGCAGCCACCTTGCCCACGCGGTTGAAGTAGTCGCACATGCGTTGTACGTCGGCCACCGTGTAGTCTACCTTGTAGCTGGGGATGACGAAGTATTTGCCACCGCAAGCCTTTTGTATTTCAAACAGCTTGCGCCAGCGTTTCATGATTTCTTCCTCCTTGCCCGGTTCTTCCTGGATGCTGGAGTGTGTGGAGATGATTTCTATTCCGTTCTTGTCGCACAGGGCTTTGAAGTCGGGTGCGGCCATGCCGAACACTTTCGGGTCTCCGCCCCACTGTACCAGTTCGCAAGCGCGGTATCCCATGCCGGACAGCCGCTCTATGGAAGCCACGGGGTCTTTCTGCATGGCTCCCATCACGGAGTAGAGTTGTATACCGATTTTCTTGTCTGCCTGTGCCAGTGCATTTTGAGGCATCATAAAGGCAATGGCGATAACTGCGCACGCGCTGAGTGCCTTCAGGCTGCGGCGCAAATTCAATAAGTTTTTCATAATGGTTGTGATTTTGATTGTTAATGGTAAATGTAAAGGCGGGTGTGCCGGAAGGAATTTATTCCTGCATTCCGGCACACCCTTTTTTAGAAGGGAGGAGTGATTAGTCAAGCACTTTCACGCGGATGTTGCGGTACCATACATCGTCGCCATGGTCTTGCAGGCCGATGTAGCCCTCGTGGTTGGGGCCGCCGCAGTTGTTCAGCAGTTCAAAGGCCAGGGGCCATGCTGTTTCGCTGAACTTGCTGGCCTGAAGCATGTCGGTCCATTGCTTGGTCCAGAGGTGGTATTCCACAACGTTCTGGTCGTTCTGTCCGTGTACCACGGTGCCTTTGTAAACCATGATTTTACCCTTGTTCCATTCGCCGAAGGGCTTAGAGTTCTGCGGCTTGGCAGGAATCATGTCGTACAGCGAGGCCGACTGGCGGTTGTTGTCCTTGCCCAGCTTGGCGTCGGGGTGGTTGGCATTGTCCAGCACTTGGTATTCGGGGGCGGAGATGTAGATGGGTTCCAGCACTTCCTTGCCGTCCTTGTCCTTGGACATTACTTCCTGTGCCAGGTACAGGATACCGGAGTTGCTGCCTTTGGCCACCTTCCACTCAAACTCCAGCTCGAAGTTCTTGAACTTGTGCGAGAAGATGAGGTCGCCGCCGTCGGCTGCTTGGGCCTCGCCGCCGCCGCTGCCGTTGAACTTGATGCAGCCGTCCTCAACCACCCAGCGTGCGGGCACGTCTTCACGGCCATAGCCGCGCCAGCCTTTCATGGTTTTTCCGTCGAAGATGACGTAGTAGCCGTCAGCGTCCTTGGTCAGTTCGTCGAGGCTGATTTGCGGGTTGTCCAGTACGCGGTATTCGGGCATCTTGTTTTCTGTGGTTGCTTCTGCCGTTTCACTATTGGCTTGTTGTTTCTTCTGGCCGCCACCGCAGGCTGCCAGCGAGCCTGCGGCTACGATGCAGGCCAAGGTGTAGATTGTTTTCTTCATGTCGTTGGTTATTAATTGATTAGTATGTCTTATGCAGATGCTCCCCGGAGGGGGCTGATTCTCCACTACTAGTGGAGGCTGCCGGTCCACTAGTAGTGGAGGGGCTGTCGGCACTAATAGTGGAGGAGCTGTCGCCACTATAGAGGAGTTTCCGGCTCCTCCGTAGTGGCCGTCCGGTGCCGTTTATCGGGGCATGTCGGGCAGCTTCCAGCCTTCGCGGTAGTTGTGCTTGATGAGCTCGGCGGCAAACTGCTGTGCGTTGATGGGCTCCGTCCAAGTCTTGTCGAAGGTGGGGTGTCCGTTGTGAATCTTGAAGCCGTCCTTAATGACGGTGCGCAGCGTCTCGTCCGGCCCGATGTTGGTGAAGCGCATGTTGGGGCCGTCCCATTCCAAAGTCTTGTTGAGGCCTTGCAGACGGATGGCGAGCACGCCCATCACTACCATTTCGTTCATAGGTCCTGCCTCCGAGAAGTCGGACTTGCACGGTACGCGGCTGTCCTTGCTTTCCTTGCAGGCACGCACCCAGTCCATTTCATGGCCGCCTCTCATGCCGTTGGGCACGCGGCGGCATACCTTCGGTGCATTGGGCACACGTCCGGACAGTAACCACGGATTTTCGCCGTAGCAGCCGCAGATAAGGGTGTCTTTCGTGCCGTGGAAGATGGTGAGACCGCCGCCGCTTTGCATCAGTTCCTTGCCTTCGGGGAAGCCTTTCGGGCGGTCGGGCATCATGCCGCCGTCATACCAGTGCACCTCTACTTCGGGCATGGCCACCTTGGGCATGTTGTCGCGTGCGGGGAATATCAGCTTGACGTGCTGAGCTTGCGGCGCGCAAGCGTTGAGCAGCAGGGTAGACGAGCCTTCCACCTTGGTGGGGTACTTCAGTTTCAATGCACGGAAGGGTTGGTGCAGGATGTGGCAGGCCATGTCGCCCAGGGCTCCCGTACCGAAGTCCCACCAGCCGCGCCAGTTCCAAGGATGGTAAATGGAGTTGTAGGGACGCATCTTGGCCGGGCCAATGAACAAGTCCCAATCCAACGTGCGCGGCACGCGGTCTTCGCCTTCCGGCTCATTCAATCCTTGCGGCCAGATGGGGCGGTTGGTGGCGCATTCTACTTTGGTCACTTCGCCAATCTCGCCGTTCCATATCCATTCGCATACCAGGTCGGTGCCTTCGCTCGACGAGCCTTGGTTACCCATCTGTGTGGCCACGCCGGTATACTTGGCCATGTTGGTGAGCAGGCGCGATTCGTATACGGAGTGTGTCAGCGGTTTTTCCACATACACGTGCTTGCCCATGGTCATGGCCTCGGCGGCGATGATGGCGTGTGCATGGTCGGGTGTAGCCACCATGACGGCGTCGGCCGACTTGCCCAGTTCGTCGAACATCTTGCGGTAGTCCTTGTAGCGCTTGGCACCGGGATATTCTTCAAACACGTGGCCGGCATACTTCCAGTCCACGTCGCACAGGCCGATGATGTTCTGCGACTTCAGGTTGCTCAACACCTGGGCACCCCGTCCGCCGATACCTACAGCCATGATGTTCAGTTTATCACTGGGTGCTACATGGCCGAATGAACTGCCCAGCACACTGCTCGGCACAATGGTCAGCCCGGCGAGGGCTGTAGCTCCTGTTTGCAGGAACTTTCTTCTTGACATTTTGTTGCTCATGATAATAAGTTAATTGTTAGATGATGTATTTTGAACGTAACAGTCCGTATCCGTTTTTCATGTTTCTTCTTCTTTCCCGTATTTCCTCCAGGGTTTCCAGGTTTCCTATGGCGGGCAGGTCGTGCTGCCGTGCGTCGTCGAGGAACTTCCAGGCATACAGCGATGCCGTCACCGAGTCGCGCAAGGTGGGCAGTTGCGTGTTGCGCTTGCCCGTCAGCACCGTCTCGGCAAAGAGGCGGCACAGCGTGTCGATGTTCTTGCCGCCGTAGGGGCGTTCCTCGCGGATGGTCTGTGTCACCCCGCGCAGCTCCACCACGGCCGTCTTGAAGTCGTGCGTCATGCGTATGATGCCTTTCGTGCCGATGATGTCGGTATATGAGTTATGCGTCTGGTCTTTCGACAGCTGCCCGTACACGAAGCCTTGCGTGATGTCGAACACCACCCCGCTCTCAAACGTGCCGTGGCACTGCAGCCACCAGGGGTCTTTGTAGTTCCACATGCGCAGGCCCTGGGCGTGCCACGTCTTGAACTCGCTCTTGGCATACCAGCGTGCAATGTCCACATAGTGCATGCCACAGTCGTGGAAGGCGGGACCCTCGTATTCGTGCCCTTCGCCCGGTGCAAGTCCAGGTGTCATGTGGCAGATGCGGATGATGGCCAGTTCGCCTATCTCGCCCTCGTCTATCCAATGTTTTATATAATTATGGTACCAAGAGTTGCGCAAGTACAGGTTGACGGTAGAGAAGATGGGGGCGTGCTCGGCAGCTTTCACCGCCTTCCATTCTTTCTCAATGCTTTCGGCAATGGGTTTCTCGCAGATGATGTGTTTTCCACATGCCACGGCTTTCTCAATCTGGTGCCCGCGCGAGTCGGCCAGGGTAAACAGTCCGACCACTTCTATGCTGTCGTCGGCAAACACTTCGTCTTCATCTTCCACCACGCGGCTGTGGGGCGATAGTGTCTGTGCAATCTCCCGGCATTTGGGGTCGGTGTCACATATATATACTATGTCCCACTGCCCGCTTTTCTGCATTTCGGTAAAGTAAAATCTGCCCATTCGGCCGAAGCCTATCAAGGCCACTTTTATCTGTCTATTCATGGTTGTAGTGGTTTTTGAAGTTTGTTTGCTACAAATTTAGTGACAGAAACGGTGCAGACGTAAACTTAAAATGAATTGTGTAGTTGCATGTAGCCTTTTATTTGCTGTTACAGTGTGCCTTATGCTTTTTATTTATCCAAATAAAGTAGTTGTTCAGTGAGTTCTTCTTCCTATTTTCATCACCATTTCCTCAAAATGGTCGCGCTCGCACACGGCTTTGTTCCTTATCTTGGTACGGTAATTATAGATGGTGCTGAGCGAGCAACGCAGGAAGGCGGCTATTTTCAAGCTGTCCGTAATGCCCAGCCGGAAGAGGGCATAGATGCGCAGCTCCTTGTTGAGCAGTTCGCCTTTGCGGGGCACTATCTTCCCGTCTTCTTCCAGGAGGTTGTTGAAATCTGTCACAAAGGTGGGATAGAGGTTCAGGAAAATCTTGTCGAAGTGCGCGTATAGTTCCTCCACCTCGTTGTCGGCCACGGTGGTCGACTTCAGCTTACGCATCAGTGCCTCGTACTGCTTGTTGGCACCCAGCTTGAACAACCCCTTGCGGTACTCCTCCATCTTGTCGATGTAGGCCGAGCAGAGGTCGAAGAACTGCGCGATGTACTGCTCCTTCACCGCGTTGGCTTCCGACAGCTTGGCGTTGCTGCCCTCCAGCAGGGTGTTCTTCTCGTTCAGCTCGGCGTTGAGGCTGGCCAGGCGGCTGTTGGTCACGGCCAGCTTCTCCTTGATGAGCGACACCTTGCGCATCTGCCGGTACACGTAGGCCACCAGCAGGATGAGGAACAGCGTGAGCAGGCTGATGCAGATGAGGTAGCTCTTCAGCTTGCTGCTGGTGCGGGCTTCCCGTTCCTGGTAAGAGGCATTGATGATGGAGTAGAACGTGGACAGCTGCGCCGTGCGGAATTGCATGCCCGACAAGATGGCATCTTCCATGGCGAACTGCGAGTAGCGGAATGCCTCACCTATCTCCCCGTCGCGATAGCAGATGATGGCCAGGTCGATGAACGACTGGTTCTCGCGTATGGCGTTCTTCACGTCGGCTATGACCGAGAGCATGTAGTACTTCTTTTGCTCGTCGCGCTCTCCCGTCCGTCCGTGCACCACGCCCAGGGCGTAGGCCACCCCGGCATATTCGGGCGTGTCGTGCCCCACCTGCCGTTCCAGGGTGTGCAGCAGGTTTTCGGCTTCTTGGATGCGGTGCGCGCCCAGCAGTTCGTATACCAGGTTTATCTTGTAGCTGAAGGTCGAGTCGGGCAGCACGGCCTGCAGCGAGTCGCGGTAAGCCACCGTCTGCTCCGAGTATCCGGGTTGGTTGGCTATCGTGGCGTAGTGGCTGTAGAAGTGCCCGCATGCCTCGTAGTAGGCGGGCAGCACCCGGGCGGGCAACGACTTGGCGTGGTAGCGGCGCAGCAGGTCTTCCGACTCGCGGAACTTTCCGCCGTAGGAGTACAGTTCGGCCAACTTGATTTCGGCCAGCGCCTTGAGGGCGGGGTCGGCCAATTGGCGGGCTGGCTCCACGGCCTTCTGCGCGTAGGCTATGGCCGAGTCCAGCTGGAACTTCCTGTAAGCGTCGGACAGGCGGGTGTTTATCTCATACTCGTACTCTGCCGAGGCAGTCTGCCTTCCGAAGAGTTCCTTCAGCCGCTCCAGTTCGCGCTCCTTGTGCTCTACATACAGCTTCTTGTCCGCCAGCACCAAGTCCAGCCGTTTGGCCACCTCCTTCAGCGTCTCTTCGGCATGTAGGGGCGCGATGAAGGACACGGCTGCCAGCAGGCAGGCCGTGGCGATGAGCCTCAGTTTGAAGAACGTGGTGCGCGTCATGACAAAAAGGAGTTATGCGGTTGTGGCGGGCGGCGTCAGCGGCAGCATCCTCCGCGCCAATGCCTGCGCCCGTGGCGGTGGTAGGGATAGGGGTGGTCGTGGCAGCAAGAGTCGCCCGCCACGTAGCACGAGTCGGCACAATGGTGGCGGAAGCCCCGGTGGAAGTCACGTCGCGGGTACCGGTCCGGCTGGCGGCCGCCGGCCTGCTCGCGGCATTTCATGCGCAGCACCTTGCCGTCGAGAAACCAGATGCGTATTTCCTCCACCGTGCCGTCGTTCTTCTCGGTGTTGCGGAAGGTCCACACCTCCTCCGGCCCGTCGATGTCGCGCAAGGCCGGGTCGCCAAGAATCTTCTTCACCTGCTTCACGGTCATGCCCTGCTCTATGCTGCCCACCTGGGCGGGGGTGAATTCGTCTGCCAGCGTCATGCTGCAGGCCAGCGTGGCGATAGCCACGGCAAACAGGGCTGTAAGTAACTTGTGTTTCATGTCTTGCTGTGTTTTAAGCGTAAAGTTTCTCCGCAAAGATAGGAAAGTGCCGCCACATGGCCAAGCCCCGCGCCGGGTTTTCTCCGTCGGCGAAGATTTTTTACAATTTCCTCCCTCGGACGCGGCACGGGTCTCCGTCGTACCCCATTCGTACCTCATTCGGTACCGGCTCGCTCCCGCCGGGGCGCCATGGAGCGAAGCCGGAGCGTAGAAAAAATGAACAAGGTAGCGCGCATGTGCGGGAAATGTCGTACCTTTGCAGCCGGAAAAAAAGAAAACGGCACCGTGCAGTAATCGGCCTGCCCTTGCATTTACCCTTTGCAAAGAGATAAGACTGTAAAGTGAAACCTGCTTTAACTATCAAAGAGACATTACTGTAACTTATGGAAAGACAAATGCCAATGGTGAGCGTCATCGTGCCCAACTACAATCATGCCGCCTTCCTGAAGGAACGCATCGAGAGCATACTGGCGCAGACTTATCAAGACTTTGAATTGATTCTGCTGGACGACTGTTCTACCGACTGCAGCCGCTCCGTGCTGCAGGCCTATGCCCGCCACCCCCGTGTGTCGGCCCTGGTGATGAACGACACCAACACGGGCAACACCTTTGTGCAGTGGGACCGAGGCATACGCCTGGCCCGGGGGCGCTACATCTGGATGGCGGAGAGCGACGACGTCGCCGACCCCCACTTCCTGGAGGCTACCGTGCGCGCCCTGGAGGCCAACCGTGAGGCCGTGATGTGCCTCACCGGCTCCATCCTGATAGACGAGCACAGCCGCCCGCTGGCACGTGCCAGCCGCGACCGCTGGGAGGAGACGGGCGAGGTGAAGTGCTTCGACGGCCGTGAATACGTGCACCACAACCTGCTCTACCGCAACTACGTGTACAACGCCAGCATGGTGGTGTTCCGCCGCGACGTGTATGCAGGAATCGACAAGTCGTTCCAGCGCCTGCGTTGCGCGGGCGACTGGCAGTTCTGGGTCGAAATGGCGCTCACGGGTCCTGTGCTCGAGGTGCGCAGCAAGCTCAACCGCTTCCGCCAGCACAGTAACAAGGTCACCGTGCGCGGGCGCATCACCGGCGAAGACGCGTCCGACACCATCAAGCTGCTCGGCTACCTCTTGCCCCGCGTGCACATCTCGGCCTACAAGCGCTGGCTGGTGCTGGGCATGTGCTACCGCCGCATCCGCAAGTCGCACGCTGCCCCCGTGTTGCGCAGCCGCATCTTTGCCGAGGCCGAGCAGACGCTGGGCGCTTCCGTGTTGTGCTACGGGCTGGCCAGAGCCAACCGCATGTTGGCCTATGCCATACCTTTCCTGCCGACGCATAAGAGGGAGAAGCTGAAGTAAACATGGGGCACAAGATAGCCATCATAATACCGGCCTATAAAAGCCGCTTCCTGCGCCAGACGCTCGACTCGATGGCGGCACAGACGTGCCGGGACTTCGCCGTGTATGTGGGCGACGATGCCAGTCCCGAGCCGCTGGAACCCATTGTACGTGCTTACGAGGGCAAGCTGTCCATCACCTACCATCGCTTTGCGGAAAACCTGGGCGGGCGCGACCTGGTGGCCCACTGGGAGCGTTGCATCGCCCTGTCGCGCGAGCCGCTGGTGTGGCTCTTCTCGGACGACGACCTGCTGCCGCCCGACGGCGTGGAGCGCGTGCTGGCAGCTGCCGGCCGTTATGGCACGGAGAAGGTATTCTTCCGCCTGCCGCTCATCGTGGTGGATGCCGAAGGGCAGCAGAAGTTGGCCAACCCGCCCTTGCCCGAGGGCAAGACATCCGACTACGCCTTCCTGCTCGACAAGCTGAACGGGCGCATCAGTTCGGCAGCCATAGAGTATGTGTTCAGCCGTGACGTGTGGAGGGTGTCGGGAGGCTTTGTCAAGTTCCCCTTGGCCTGGTGCTCCGACGATGCCACGTGGGCGCGTTTCGCCCGCTATGCCGGGGGCATGACAAGCGTGCCGGGGGCGCCCGTCTGCTGGCGGAATGCCGAGGGCGAGAACATCAGCAACTCTTCCCGTTTCGACCGCGAGAAGCTGTGTGCCACCACCCAGTTCATCCGGTGGATAGCCCGTACATACAAGTGCCGCAAGGGGGACAGTGCGCTTGCAGGGGCTTTGGGGCGTTATGCCCACACCATATTGCGTTGTTCGGTCAGGGGAAATTACGGCTTGTCAGACCTCTTGCGCCTATGTGCCGCCTTGAGTAAGATAAGCCCGTCGGCAGCAAGCTATGTGTGCTTGCGTCACTTGTTTCACATCAAAAGACTTTAGCTATGAAACCTAAGATTCTTTTCATCACCCCTTATATCCCCTATCCCTTGGATTCGGGTGGAAACCAAGCCTTCTTCAACATGGTCGATTACCTTCGCCACAGCGTGTCGGTGTCCATCTTGCTGCATCCCCGCACCGCCGGGCAGAAAGCGGATGTGGAGCAGCTGAAGGCTTTGTGGCCTGATGTGGGCTTTTTTCTTTATGAGCCAAGGAAAGAGGAAGAACCCATGCCTTTTGTGAAACATCCCCTCTACTACAAGTGGCTGCTGAAGATGCAGGCATCCATCAAGCGCAAGCTGAGAAGGCAGCTTAGGAAGATGCCCCGGCTGGCGGGAAGGGATGCGGAGGTAGACTTGATGCGGCAGAAGACGGTCATCCCTACTTCCATATTTGAAAGGTTGGATAGCGGATACCTGAACTTTGTGGCACGCACGGCACGGCTGGGCTTCGACATCGTACAGGTGGAGTTCTACGACCTTATCTCGCTGGGGTATGTATTGCCGGACGATGTGGAGACCATCTTTGTGCACCACGAGTTGAGGTATGTGCGCAATGAAAACGAGATGGCGCTCTTCCGCGAAGTGACGGCAGAAGACCGCATGCTCTTCCACATTGCGAAAGGCTATGAACGCGACGCCTTGAGCCGCTACAAGCACGTGATTGCCTTGACGGAAATAGACAGGAAGCTGCTTAAGGAGTTCTTGGGACGCAAGGAGCGCATTTACACCTCTCCGGCAGTGGTGAACGTGTCGCAGGGAGATGCCGGGGACTTTGTGCCTTGCACGGCCGGCAGGCTGACCTTTGTGGGAAGCGAAAGCCATACGCCCAACCTGGATGCCGTGGTGTGGATGTGTCAGGAGGTTATTCCCCGTTTGCGCTTGCGCGGAGAGAAGTTTACCTTCCAGGTCATAGGGAAGTGGCGGTCGTCCTATGTGAGGGAGTTGTGCCGCCTTTGCCCGGAGATGGAATTGATGGGCTATGTGGATGATTTAAGGGCTTTCTTAAAAGGCAGCATAGCCGTGGTGCCTATCCGCATAGGCAGCGGCATGCGGATGAAGATTCTGGATGCCATTGCCGCCCGTTGTCCCTTTGTCACTACGGCCAAGGGGGTGGAGGGCATCGACCTGGAGAATGGCCGCGAGTGCCTCATGGCGGATGACCCCGATGCTTTTGCCGATGCCATTATCCGCCTGGCAGGCGATGCCGGTTTGCAGGAGCAGTTTGTCCAAGCGGCAGCAGCCCGGTTGGGCGAATTGTACAATCCGGAGCAGATGCAGGAGCGGCGGCTGGGCATTTACAGGGACATCTTACAGCGTAGCGACATGTAAACAAGACCATTTCTCCCCCCCGCCGGGACACTGCGCCTTCCCGCCCTTGCCTTATCTTTGCCTGTTACATTGAGCAAGTATAAAAAACAGGTAAGGATTATGGGAAAAGAGACTTCTGAACGGATACAGACTTCGCTGCTGAACAGCGCGGAAAAGAAAGCCCTGGTGTGGCTGGCTGCACGCCAGCCCCGGTGGATGACGTCGGACATGCTGACGTGGTTCGGCGTGCTGGGCACGGTGGTTTATATGGTGGGCGGCATCCTCTCCAACGGCAATGTGCTGTGGCTGTGGCTGGCTTCCTTTGGGCTGGTGATGCACTGGTATGGCGACAGCCTCGACGGCACGCTGGCACGGGTGAGGAACACGCAACGGCCTGTGTACGGCTTCTTCATCGACCACTCGCTGGATGCGGTGACTACGTGCATGATATTCTTCGGCGCGGGCTTCTCGCCGCTGCTGCGCATGGATGTGGCGCTGGCGGCACTGGCGGGCTACCTCTGCCTGTCCATCTACACCTACGTGTGCACCATTGTGAAGGGCGAGTTCCGCCTCACCTACGGCAAGCTGGGGCCTACGGAGTTCCGCCTGCTGCTCATCTTGCTGAACGTGCTCTACATGTACACGCCGTGGGGCGAATGGCATTGCCGGGCGCTGGGCGGCTTGTGGAGTGTCTTCGACCTGGTGGGTGCCGTGGTGGCCGTGGTGCTGTTCGTCATCTTCTTCGCACAGTTTGCCGCCGACCGGCGCGCCCTTTCCAAGCAAGACCCGCTAAAGCGCTCCTGACGACGGAAAGGCTGCTCTAGAGTGATTAGCGTTTAGTGTTTAGTGATTAATATGCCTGTCCGCATGGCATTAATCACTAAACACTAAACGCTAATCTTTTTTTAGAACGACATGCGGAAGGTGAGGCGCACGCCCCGCGTCTGTATGTTCGGGTGGTGGCGGTAGTTCAGTCGCCACACGTAGTCTATGCGCATTACCTTGAAGATGTTCTCAATGCCTACGCCCGCCTCCATATAGGGGGTGCGGCGCATGGTGTACGTCCCTTCGGGGAAGGCAAAGAGGCCCTCGCCCTGCTTCATGGGGTTGTTCTTGTCCGTGAGGTGGCCCCACAGGCCGCGGAAGGTGAACACTTCGCGCCATTGCAGCTTCTTGATGAGGGGGATGCGGTTCAGCAGCTGGCCGTTCATGTAGTAGGTCACGTCCCACGAAGCATACTCGTCGTTGATGAACTCCATGGCGTTCATGTTGGTGTACGACTCGGGCTGTATGGTGTACGTCAGGTTGGCGTTGGGGATGATGAGCAGCGGGTAGGGCACCTTGTTCCACACCTTGCCTGCTTTGAGGATGACGTCCAGGTAGCCGAAGGCCGAGAACCAGAAGCGCTTCTGCATGCCCACGTCCGTGCGATGGTAGTCGTAGGAAGACCCCAGCAGCCCCTTCTTGGCCATGACGTGGCTCAGGTTGAAGATGAAGGCGTCGAAGGTGATGGGGATGCGCTGCGTGTGCGTCTGGTAGAACTTTTCGCCCCGGGCGTAGCGGAAGCGCAGCTCCAGCTCCGTCATGTCGTAGTGGCCCACAGGGGTGGTGGTGCCGTCGGCATTGAGGCGGTCGAAGCGGGCGTAGGGCGTGGCATATTCGCGCAGGTTGCGCACGATGGCGTTGTATGAAATGCCGTTGTAGTGCTCGCGCGTGTACGTCAGCTCGGCCTTGCGCAGGTAGGTGGCGCGAGTGTCTTTCTTGCGGCGGATGGCGAGCATGATGTTGTCCTTGCTGGTGTACATGTAGTCTTGTCCCAGCTTATTGATGTCGTACATGTACTCCAGGCTGAGCGAGTGGCGGGGGAACTCGCGCAGAAAGTCCTTACGGTCGTTGAAGGAGTACTCCACAAGGGCGTCGTACTTCATCTTCTTATCCTTGGTGCCGTAGGCGGCATATCCCTCGATAAACAAGTTCTTATGGAAGACAGGCGTAGTGGCTCCGCCCAGGCGGAAGCGTGCGCCCTCGATGGCGTTGCCGTTGATGACGGAGTTCACCGGCCCGAAGTCAAACTTGTTGCGCTTGGGGTCTTTGCAGGTGGCCACGTAGCCGGAGAGGATGGCGGTGAACACCTTCTCGGTGATGGCGAACGCGGGCACGGAGCGCAGGCGCGTCATCAGCGTGCTGACGGAGTTGGGGTTCTTCTTCACGGCTTCGGGCGGACGGATGGCGGTCCAGTACTCCTCGGGGCGGTCGTAGGCGTTCTGCTCGGCAATGACGGGCGCGCTCTCGTCGAAGATGCGGGCTTGCGAGGGCTCGGGCTTGTCGAACGAATGGTTGCTGTACACCACCAGCCGTCGGGCGTACATGCCTTTCGACTTCTCGGTGAGCTTGAAGTTGAGGCTCATGTCGTCCTTGGTGATGAGGCGGGTGCCGTCGGGCAGGCGCTCGTAGGTCTGGTCGATGGCCATGCGCGACACGAAGTTCAGGTTGATGTCCTGCGGCACGTTCATCTGGGCGCGCTGCACGAAGTAGGTGGAGTCCAGCCGCACGAACAGGTGTCCGGTGAAGCCGAACGACTCCGAGCTGAAGGGCACGAAGCCCAGGTCCACGCACCGGTGCCCGTCTACCTGGAGCGTGTCCATCAGGTAGTACTTGTAGAAGGTGGGGCCCAGGGTGGAGAGGGGGCTGACGAAGCGTTGCAGAAACAGGGGGATGTTGTTCTGGAAGATGTCCACCTCCTGCAGCGTCTCGTCGAGAAACTGCTGCACGCCGTCGCGCGAGGCCAGCACCTCGTCCAGCCCGGCGGAGTGGCTGCCCTCCAGCAGGCTGCGCTCGGCGTGCGGGTCGCGGCGGTAGAAGATGCGCTCCTTCTTCTCCTTCTCGGACAGGGGCAGGATGGTGGTGCCCGCGTCGAGCGTGTCGACAAACTCCTCCAAGAAGTCAAACTTGCCCTTCTTGCCGTCGGCGTGCGGCTTGGGCTGGTAGTCGTTTCGGGCGATGGTTATCTTCTCGTATCGGTCGTAACTGTAGTAGTCGTGCTGGCGGGGGTCGTTGGCGTTGCGCATCTCAATGACGCGGCGCACGAAGGTCACGGCAGGATTGTCGCGCCGGCGGTAGCGTTCGCGCTTGGGCTCGATGACCACCTCCTGCAGCGTCAGTCCGTCTTGCACCAGGCGTATGTCGAGGGTGGTGGTGCGTCCGGCGCGGATGGGGATGCGCTTTGTGGCGTAGCCCAGGTAGGACACCTCCAGCACCTTGCCCGGCGTGGAGGTGGTGAGCGTGAAGCTGCCGTCGTCCGCCGTGCTGGTGCCTATGGTGGTGCCGGGGAAGGCGAGGGCCACGTAGGGCAGCCGTTCGCCCGTCAGCGAGTCGGTCACCACGCCGCGCAGGGTGGTCTGTTGCGCCATGGCTGCTGCCGCAAGGGCCAGCAGGGTGAGAAACATGAGTATCCTTTTCGTCATAGTCCTTGGTCTTTTTAGTATTCGGTTATCCCCCGCGTAAGGGGCTTATAATGAGCGTTTGGTGGCCTTCCAACGCCAGCGCGGTAGCTTTCCAACGCCAGCACGGTGGCGATGGTAGGCCAGCACGGCGGGCTTAGAGGCCCAGCCAGCGTGCCTTCCAGAGGCGGTAGTAGTCGGGCTCGTCCACCATCAGCTGGCCCTGCGGGTCGATGAACAGCTGCACGGTGCGGGCCTCGGCGCACAGGGTGTGGTCGGCAGCGCGGTAGATGTGGTACTCGTAGTCCAGTCTCGCCCCGGGCCGGGGCACGTAGCGCGTGTGCACCTCGGCCACGTCGTTCAGTCGCAAGGGGGCGCGGTAGGTGAGGTGCAGGTCGTACAGCGGCGCGTAGATGCCCGCCTGCTGCATGTCGGCGTAGCCTATGCCGGGGTAGCGCCGGCCGAACGACTCGCGCCCGTCTTCCAGGTAGAGGACGTACGAGCCGTGCCAGGCGCAGCGCATGGAGTCTATTTCGCTGAAGCGCACGGGGGTTTGGCAGATGTCTTCCAGTGTGTTCATGTGTACAGCCCCCCGTCTATGGCAATGACGTTGCCGGTGATGTAGCCCGCGTCGGGCGAGGCCAGGAAGCCCACGAGGCGGGCCACCTCATCGGGCGTGCCGAAGCGGTTGGCGGGGATGGTGCGGCGCAGTGCCTCCTGGTCTAGCCCCTCCACCATGTCGGTCTGGATGAAGCCGGGCGCCACGGCGTTGACGGTGACGTTCTTGCGCGCCACCTCCTGCGCCAGGGCTTTGGTGGCGGCGATGATGCCCCCCTTGGCTGCAGAGTAGTTGGCCTGGCCGGGCATGCCCTTCAGCCCGCTCACGCTGGCCAGGCTGACGATGCGCCCGTACTTGTGGCGCAGCATGGGCTGCAGCAGCAGCTGGGTGACGTTGTAGAAGCCGCCCAGCGAGGTGCCGAGCACGCTGTCCCAATCCTCGTCGGGCATAAAGACCATGAGGTTGTCGCGGCGGATGCCGGCGTTGTTCACCAGCACCTCTATGTATTCTTCGGGATGGGCCTCCATCCAGGCGTCGAGCACTTTGCGCGTCTGCGCGCGGTTGCTTACGTCGAATTGCAGCACCTCGCCGTCCTGTCCGGCTTGGCGCACTTGTGTCAGGGTGTTTTCCGCCTCGGCGGTGTTGCTCACGCAGTTCACGAGCACGTGGTAGCCCATCTCTGCCAGTCTTATGCAGATGGCGCGGCCGATGCCCCGGCTGCCTCCGGTTACTAATGCGTACTTTGTCATAATCATAATGTTTTTGGTTTAGTTGACGAGGGGACGAGTTGACAAGGGTACAAGGAGATAGGTACCGCCCTTGTTTCCTCGTTAACTTGTCTCCTTGTTACCTCATTTCCTCGTTCCCTCGTTAACTTGTTTCCTTGTCAACTTGTTATTATCTCCCAAATCCGTTCCCGTCCCAGCAGTGCGGCGCAGGTGAAGAGCGCCGTCATTGTCACCCCGTGCACGCCGTGCAGCATCAGGCTCTGCCCGGTAAGGAGCAGGTTGGGGATGGGGGTGCGCACGGAGAGCTGTGTACCCAGTGGATTGTTGCAGTCTTTGCGCACGCCGTAGGCCGAACCTTGGGGTGTGCCGGTGTAGTCGCGGTAGGTCAGCGGGGTACTGGTGTATATCTGTTCCACACAGTCGCGCAGCCCCGGCACCGCCTGTCCTGCCAAGGCGATGCACTCGTCGGCCAGCCGTGCCTTCAGGGCCTGGTAGTCTTCACCCCGCCGGCTCACGCGGCTGTCCTGCCACGGAAGGCACTGTTGCCACGTCATGGGGGTGAGCAGGTCTATCTGGCGGGTATACGGGCTGCCGTCGTCGGGCACCCGGCAACTCACCAGCACGCCACCCACATGCCCGTCCTTTTGGGGTAATGTCCATACGTCGGGGCGGGCATAGACGTAGTGGTTGTGGTTGAAGTACCTTACCGCCTGCGGCTTCAGCACGAGTGACGCGGTGAACATGCCGCAAGTGTTCTCCAGCGCGGCCATGCGCCGGCGGTAGGCGGGCCGCAGCAGATGGCTTTGTCCCACCAGGGCGCAGGTCGTAGCGGGGTGCAGGCTGCTGATGAAGAACTCGGCTTCGTGGCACGTGCCGTCCGCGCAGCGGGCAAGGCTTAGCCTTCCGTCGTGTCCGGCCAGTGCGGCGACCTGCGCGTTGCACAGCACCTCGCCACCTTGTGCCCGGATGCCTTGCACCAGCGTGTCCGCCAGTTGCGAGGCACCGCCTTTCAGCCGCCAACTACTTTCGAGGTAGCTGCTGTGCCCGTGGGCGAAGGTGAACAGCGGCAGTGTCTCGCGGCGCAGCTCCATCTTCAGGGCGGTGCCGCTCAGCACGTCGATGAGCAGCGGGTCGCGGAATAATCCTTGCAGGTATTGCCGGGCGTTGGTTTCCATCAGGCGCTCGGTGAACGACGGGTCTGCCGCTCCGTCGGGGTCCAGCAAGTCCGACTCGTGTGCCGAGGCTTGCTTCAGCAGGCGGACGTATTGCTGCAGTGCGGCGCGTTCCTGGGGGAAGTCGGCGGCGAGCGTTTGCACGAAGTCATCGTAGCCTTGGGCAAAGGCGAAGTTGCGGCCTCCGATGGTCACCCGGTCGAACAACTTGTCCATCCGTACCCAGGGCAACGCCGTCAGCCCCAGGTGGCGGAACACGGCGTGCATGGGTGTCCCCTCGTCCAGTCCGCCCACGTAGTGGAAGCCGGTGTCGAAGTCCAGCCCGTGCCTGCGGTACGTCTGCAGGCAGCCGCCCGGCTGTGTGCCTTGCTCCAGTACCAGCACATCCAGTCCGGCGCGGGCCAGGATGCCGGCGCAGAGCAGTCCGCCCAGTCCGCTGCCTATGATGATGACGTCATGCCTGCTCATGCATCTCCCCCTTGAAGTCCAAGTAAGTGGTGTTGCCTGCGGCCATGCGGGCGGTTACGGCGTAACCTCCCTCCACAGGCTCGGTGTGCAGGCTGACATCCAGCCAAGGGCAGCGCGCGGGCGTGGCTACGGCCGTGAAGCGGCATTGCCTGATGGCGGTGATGGACAACTGTTTGCCCGTCAGCAGCATGGCGCACTCTTTCACCACCTGCACGTTGCACACGCCGGGGCACACGGGTTTGCCCGGAAAGTGCCCACGGTACACGTCGCAGTCCGGCAGCAGGGTGATGCGGAAGGTGGTCTCTCCCTCCTCTGTGTTCCAACCGTCTATCTTGTAGTAACGTCCTCTCAGTAGCATGGCTGTGTAGTGTTGTTGTACGTGGTTATGCGATGGATATCTTCATTTGCGTCGTGGCCACCGTTTCGTCTCCTACCCGTGTTTCGCCGGTGAGCAGGGTGATGCCGCCCGTCTCCGCACCGAAGCTAATGGCGGTAATCACCGTTTCGCCCATCTGCGGGCGGCGCAGCAGGCGGAACCGCTTCACCTCGCCGATGTAGCCCACGGGCGGACGGGAGGCTCCTGCGCGGAGTGCCTTGTATCCGGCCAGGGCGGAGGCCGACTGGGCGATGTGCTCTATCAGCCCCGTCTCGTCCAGGCAACCGTCTTCGTCGAGGAAGAAGTTGTCCGGGCGGATGGTGAGGCAGGTGCGTGCCGTGTCATCCTGCGCCTCCAGCAGGCGGTCCACCATGAGGATGGGCGCGCGCTGCGGGATGAGGCGGTCGATGGGGGGATACTGTGCGCTGTCCGTCATGCCTGTGCCGCGTGGGATAGGATGTAGTCATACAGGTTGTCGAACGTCTGGATGGTCTTCAGCTCGCTGACGGGAATCTTAATCTTGTACGTCTGCTGGATGACGGCCACCAGGTCTACCAGGCTCAGGCTGTCCAGCGAGAGGGTTTCCTTGATGTTGGCGTCGGGGGCGAAGTTGGCTTCGTCCACTTCAAACTCTTCTGCCAGGAGGGCATTTACTTTCTCTACGATTTCTTCGCGTGTCATAGTTCTTTTCTGATTTAAAAACGTTCATATTATATGGTGTGGTGTACCCACTATACGATACAATAGTGTACCCACTATACGGTACAATAGTGTACCTACTATACGATACAATAGTGTATTCACTATACGATACAATAGTGTATCCACTATACGGTACAATAGCGTACCCGCTACTGGTCTTTCTTATCTCTTACCACCAGCGTGGAGTTCGTCCCCCCGAACCCGAAGGAGTTGGAGAGGAACGTGTCAAACCGGGCTTCCCTTGTCTCGGGCACGATGTTGAGGCAGGCGGTGTCGTCGTCGGGGTGCTCGAAGTTGAGGCTACCGGCAATGAATCCGCCCTTCATCATCAGCGTGGAGTAGATGATTTCGCTGGCGCCGGCCATCCACATCTCGTGCCCCGTCTGGCCTTTGGTGGAGGTGACGGGCACGCGGTAGTCGCCAAACACCTGCGCGATGGCCTGTGCCTCGCGGGCATCGCCGATGCGGGTAGAGGTGGCATGGGCGTTGACGTAGCCTATCTCCTTGGGGTTGATGCCTCCCTGCTTCAGGCAGAGTTCCAGCGAGTGGGCGGGACCGGCCACGTTGGGCGTGGAGATGTGGTCGCCGTTGCCCGAGAAACCCCAGCTTACTATCTCGGCCAGGATGGGCGCGCCGCGCCGCACGGCATGTTCGTAGCTCTCCACGACGACGGTTGCCGCCCCGCCACCGGGCACCAGGCCGTCGCGGTCGCGGTCGAAGGGCCGGCTGGCGCGCGTGGGCTCGTCCTCGCGGATGGAGAACGACTGTATGCCGTCGAACGCAGCCACGCCGTACATGTTGGCCTCCTGTGCGCCGCCGCACACCACGCAATCCTGCAGGCCGTTGCGTATGAGCAGCCAGGCCAGGCCTATGGCGTGCGAGCCCGAGGCGCAGGCGCCCGAGGCGGTGAGGTTGATGCCCTTCAGGTGGAACAGGCAGGCCAGGTTCATGGTGACGGTGGAGTTCATGGACTGGAAGATGGCGCCGCTGCCGCAGGCCGCCGTGTCGTGAAACTCGCGGAACTTGTCCAGCGCGCGCATCGTGGCCTCGGCCACCGAGTCGTTGCCGTAGATGATGCCTACTTCGTGCGCGTCGATGTAGTCTTGGTCGAGGTGCGCGTGCTGCAGGGCGGCGCGTGTGGCCATGTAGGCATATTGTGCCTCTTCGGGCATGAACTGGCGCAGGTTGCGCGAGATGTAAGGCTTCAGGTCGGGCCGGGGCACATCGGCACACAGGGCGGAGCGGAAGCCCGCCTCCTTGCGTTCGGGGCTGAACACGATGCCGCTTTTGCCTTGGCGGAGCGACTGGGCCACTTCGTCGAGCGTGGTGCCCAGGCACGACCAGATGCCCATGCCGGTGATTACTACTTTTCTTTCCATAAGTCATTTGTCAGCTACGAGCTACGAGTTACGAGCTACAAGTAGTAGCACATAGCTGGAGCAGATAGCCTGTTTTTATTGTTATTGTCTTCTTATTCTTTCTTACTTGTCACTTGTAGCTCGTAGCTTGTCACTACAATGCTTTGCCGTAGCACCTCCTCCGCTTGCCCAGCGTGGGGTTGAGGGGCTTCCATTGCGACAGCTCCTTTACGTTGCTCTCCAGCTGGGGGCCTGTTTCGGCACGGGTGAATCCCAAGCGGTTGTACACGGGGATAAGGTCGGCAAAGAACAGCGCGTTGACGCCCAGCCCCTGGTAGTCGGGACGCACGGCGATGAGGAACAGCTCGGCCTTGTCCTCGCGCTTCCACTTCAGGGCGCGGATAAGGTGCAGCCATCCTAAGGGAAACATCCGTCCGCCGGCCTTGCGCAGGGCGTGCGACAGGCTGGGCATGGTGATGGCCACGCCCACCAGTTCGCCCTGCTCGTTCTCCACCACGGGCAGCATCCGCCAGTCCAGCAAGGGGACGTAACGCTTCAGGTAATCGTCAATCTGGCGGTCGGAGAGTTCGGTGTAGCCAAACAGCGGGGCGTAGGCCTCGTTGAGCAGGTGGAATACTTTGCGGCCGTAGCCTGCATGTACCTCTTTCGTGGTGAGCTTGCGCACTGTCAGCCCGAACATCTCTTTGGACAGGCGGGCCACCCGCTCGTACTTGGCAGGCACCTCGGCGGGCACCTCTATGCTGACCTGCACCCAGTCCACCTCCTTCGTGTAGCCCAAGGCCTCCAGGTGGCGGGGGTAGTAGGGCGGGTTGTAGATGGTGACCATGGAGCCCATCTGGTCGAAGTCTTCAACGAGCATGCCCTCCTTGTCGAAGTCGAAGATGCCCATCGGACCCTCTATCTTGTCCATGCCGTGCTCCCGTCCCCATTGCTCCACGGCCTGTAGCAGGGCGGCGGACACACGGGGGTCGTCCACAAACTCGATGAAGCCGAAGCGCACGTTGCGCGTGCTCCACTTCTCGTTGGCCCGGTGGTTGATGATGCCCGCAATGCGGCCCACGGCCCGCCCCCGCTCGTCGTAGGCCACGAAGGGCTGGATGTCCGTGAAGTCGAGCCCAGCGTTTTTCTGTGGGTCGAACGTGTCGCGGATGTCCGTCTCCAGGTCGGGCACGTAGTAAGGGTTGCCTGCATAGATGAGGCGGGGCAGGCGGACGAAATCGCGCATCTCGCGCCGGGTGGAAACTTGTTTTACCGTTACAGTTTTCATACAGGGCGCGAAGTTACGGGGTTTTTCCTTCCCTGCAACAGCCCGCCTGCGCGGCAAGGGCCCTTGGAACAGGTTTCCCGAAATAGAGGACAGCATTGCCCCCGCCCCTGCGCCCCGTTTTGCGCCTTTTATGCCCTTGCATACAGTGCGTTTGACAAATTATGCTTATCTTTGCGCCCGGTTTGGTAGCGTTGGAACGCTACCGTGCTGGCGATACTACGCCACCGCGCTGGCGTTGAAAGGCCAGGAAACCGGTCATACTACGCTACCTTTATAAATATGCTGAAACAATTCTTCTCCCTCTTGGGGCGCTACATCAAGCCCTACCGCCGGTATGTGACATGGGCCGTCATCCTCAACTTCCTGTCGCAGTGGCTCAACGTGTTCTCGTTTGCCGCCATCATCCCCATCCTCAACATCCTGTTCAAGATAGACAGCCAGGTCTACGAGTACCAGCCCATGGACTGGAGCCATCTGGACAAGGACGTGCTGGTGAACAATGCTTACTGGTGGATTGGCAACTTCATCTCCGAACACGGCCCCTTCCTCACCCTGGTGCTGATGGGTGCCATACTGATTGGCATGACGTTGCTCAAGACGGCGGGCTACTTTGCCTCGTCGGCCGTGATGGTGCCCCTGCGCACGGGCATCGTGCGCGACATCCGCATCGAGGTATATAATAAGGTATTGCGCCTGCCGCTCAGCTTCTTCTCGGAAGAGCGCAAGGGCGACATCATTGCCCGTATGAGTGCCGACGTCACGGCCGTGGAGAACTCCCTCACCAGCTCCATCGACATGCTGCTGCGTAACCCCATCGCGCTGGTCATCTACTTCTCCACGCTGTTCATGATAAGCTGGGAAATGACGCTCTTCGTCATCGTCGTCCTCCCCTTGGCGGGCTGGGTGATGGGTGTTGTCAGCCGCAAGCTGAAGCGCCAGTCGTCCACTGCCCAGGCACAGTGGGGCGACATTATGTCTCAGCTCGATGAAACGCTGGGCGGCCTGCGCATCATCAAGGCCTTCCTGGCCGAAGGCAAAATGGCGGCACGCTTTGCCAAAACCAACAACGACTACCGCGATGCCATGAACGCCATGGTCATCCGCCAAAGCTCGGCACACCCCATGAGCGAGTTCCTGGGCACGTGTGTCATCGTCATCGTGCTGTGGTTTGGCGGCTCCCTTATCCTGGGGACAGAATACGCGCCCATGGATGCCGCCACGTTCATCTTCTACATGGTCATCCTTTATAGCATCATCAATCCGCTCAAGGAGTTTGCCAAGGCATTCTACAACGTGCCCCTCGGCCTGGCCAGCATGGACCGCATCGACATGATTCTCAAGGCCGAAAACCCCATCAAGGAACCTGCCAACCCTCTGCCACTGAAATCCTTCGACCAGCAGCTGGAGTTCCGCGACGTCAGCTTCAGCTATGTGGAAGGCCGCCCCGTGCTGAAACACATCAACCTCGTCGTGCCCAAGGGCAAAACCATCGCCCTGGTAGGGCAGTCCGGTTCGGGCAAATCCACGCTGGTCGACCTTGTGCCCCGCTACCACGACGTGCAAGAGGGCGCCGTGCTCATCGATGGCAAGAACATCAAGGACGTGTCCATCCACAGCCTGCGCTCCCTCATCGGCAACGTCAACCAGGAAGCCATCCTCTTCAACGACACCTTCTACAACAACATCACCTTTGGCGTGGAAAATGCCACCATGGAGCAAGTCATCGAGGCCGCCAAGATAGCCAACGCTCACGACTTCATCATGGAGTCGGAGAAAGGCTACGACACCATGATAGGCGACCGTGGCGGACGCCTTTCCGGCGGGCAGCGCCAGCGCGTCAGCATAGCCCGCGCCATCCTGAAGAACCCGCCCATCCTCATCCTCGACGAAGCCACCTCGGCCCTCGACACCGAGAGCGAACGCCTGGTGCAGGAAGCCTTGGAACGCCTCATGAAGTCGCGCACCACCATCGCCATTGCCCACCGCCTGAGCACCATCAAGAACGCCGACGAAATCTGCGTGCTCTACGAAGGCGAGATTGTGGAACGCGGCACCCACGAGCAGCTCATCGCCCTCAACGGCTACTACAAGAAGCTGAACGACATGCAGAGCCTTTGAGAATGAAGAACTAAGAATGAAGAATTGAGAATTAAGAATTAAAAAATAAGCATTACTTTGGGGAAGCGTTTTGCCACTCTTGTAGCAGTTCGTCGGCCAGATATGCATCGCTTAGGCAATGCATGTCTGCCACCCCTTGGCTGATTAATTTATAAGTGTCTGAGCGATAGAAAAAGCTGAGGGCATCTTCATAAGAAAGGTGCAAGTGGTCAGCAAACAGCTTAACTATGCGGGCATATTTCATTTGCAATACGTTCTTATCGGCATACATGGCTGCTGTGTTTTTTTATTTCCTCGGCACCCATAAAGTGCAGGTGCTTGGCTATTACTTCTTGGTTTAATATGCATAACTGATGATTGGGATGCTCAAACGCCAACCGTCCCAATGCGTCAGCTCGGTTCAGCACACCTGCAAAGTAAAGGTCGACGGTATTGAATACCCTGTCATTGGCTATACCCCCTTCTACAATGTCGAAGTGCCCGGCCTGTATGCCTTTCCGGCAGAGGCTCACATAGTCCAGCCATTCGCTGTCATAGGCTTCAAACACCTTTACCTTGAATCCTGGCAAGTTGTCGTCCAACTCATATTTATTAATATATGCATTCTCCCCTCTCAATAAAAAGCGTAAAGCATACTTCTCTGCCTGTTCATACAAAGAAGTCAGGTAGAAGCCTTTCCCGAAATCCAGGAAATTGCGCGAATGGTGTACATCAGGCTGCTCTATGACAAGCGGCGATGCGTGGTACAATCTCATGGCAGCGCTCCTTTCTCCTTCATGCAGGCTATCAGGTCTTCTACAATGTAGTCTTTGCTGAAGGTATGCAGTACGTCATACCCCGGCAGTATATAGTCTGACAGTATGCCCGATGTGCGGAGCAAGTCATACACTTTCCCGGCGCTCATGCCCAATGCTTCGGCAAGGTTTCCTACGCAATAGGTTGTAAAGTTCAGCTGCTCAAAATTCATAGCTACTATTGGTTACGAAGATGATTCTTTGCAAAAATAGCATTAATTCTTCATTTTTAGTTCTTCATTTACCTCACTTTTTCCTCCCGAAATCTGCCGGAATTTCCCCCCACTGCTCCGTTTCCCACTTCAGGGGCGGGGTATAGGTGTGCTCGCGCAGCCACTTCTCGGCGCGCTCTATCAGCCGGAAGAGCGGTTCGCTCTTGGCGTTGCGCGGCAGCTTGGTCTTGCACTTCTTCTGCCTTACCCAGGCTATGGCGTTGCGGCTGTCGCTGTACACGGGCATGTCCAGCCCCTTCTGCTGCAGCAAGGCCAGGGCGTGCACGATGGCCAGAAACTCGCCGATGTTGTTCGTGCCATACATGGGCCCCAGGTGAAACACCTGCTGTCCGGCGGGCAGGTACATGCCCCGGTATTCCATCTGCCCCGGGTTGCCGCTGCACGCCGCGTCCACCACCAGGCAACCCGTGTGCACGGCCTCGGGCAGGGGGACTTCGGCAACCTGAGGCGCCTCCCGCTTCGCGGCGCGGGCAGGGCGGCGGCCTATGTACTCGTGCGGCGGTGCGGCAAAGGCACGCTCCGCCTCCGCGCGCGTGTCAAACGACTTGAACTCCGCCCCCTCGTAGCCCTTCGTCTGCAGCTGGCAGTCCGTCCACGAGTCGTAGATGCCCGGGCTGACGCCTGCCCAGACCACGTAGTATTTCTGTTTCTTCATTTTCTGCTGAAAGGTCTTGCCGTAAATCCTTCTTTCCATCTTTGATTTCTTATTGCAAAGGTAACGATTCTTTTTAACCTATTTACATGGATAACTAAGTAACTAACCATATTTATCATAAAAACTAAATATGATTAGTTACTTGTTATAAAATGAATTTGGCCGGACAAAGCCTTGTTTAAGAAAATATTTTTACACTCCTGCTCCCTACCTGCTCCTTACCTTCTCCTTACCCGGTCCTTACCTGCTCCTTTTGCGGGCTTTCGCTATGGAAAGGAAAAAGAGCGGACAAAGTAGGGCGGAGGTGAGATGGACTGAAAGAGAAAGGTAGCAGCGAATATCGACAAAGTGCCTTTCCGCAGCGGCGGAATCCTGAAAAATGAAGTAGCAAAAAGGCAATCATTGAAAATATGTTATTGAGCATGTTTGTGGCTATGTTTAGTAATAAATGCTGTTTTTAGCATGGTATTTACTGTTAAATTCGTATTTTTATGGATGTAAAATGTCAGTGAGTGATAGATTATCACTTTTCAGACATCTGTGTTATGCGGCATATTTTTCGGTTTTATGGATGCAAAGTGACACCGAAATGTTAAAAATGAAGGCAAAGTGATATTTTTCTTCTAAAAGTGTTGCGAAATCTTATAAAACTTAAATATATTTGCAGCATCGTAATGTCTTAGACTAATGATGTAGTACTTTTAATTAAGAGAGATTTTATGAAAA
>CALUJC010000073.1 GCA_944320865.1 uncultured Bacteroides sp.
GGTGCCACCAGGAATCGAACCGGGGACACAAGGATTTTCAGTCCTTTGCTCTACCAACTGAGCTATGGCACCGTTTTGTTTTTGCGGTTGCAAAGGTAGTGAAACTTTGCAAGTATGCAAGGGGTTGGGCAATAAAAAACGCTGATAAATGCTTATGTGGCTCATTATCAGCGTTTCTTTTTTTAGTTGTTCTCGGGCATTTGTGCCGGGTTATCCGGTGCTTTGAGCGGATTCCAGCCTTGTGCCTTGAGTTCGAACTCTTGTCCGTCGCGGGTGATGAGGGCACAACCCAGTTCAGGTCGGGTGATGTGGCCGATGAGTTTTACGCCTTCCATCTCCGAGATTTTCTCATGGTCGGCAATAGGGACGGTAAACAGCAGTTCGTAGTCTTCTCCGCCATTGAGGGCGCAGGTGGTGAGGTTCATGTTGAACTCTTCGGCCATGACGGCTGTCTGGTAGTCGATGGGGATGTGCTCCTCGTAGATGCGGCAGCCTGCATGGCTTTGCGTGCAGATGTGGATGAGTTCGGACGAGAGGCCGTCGGAAATGTCCATCATGGCGGTGGGCTGTATGCCAGCCTCTGCCAGACGGGCAATGATGTCGCGGCGGGCTTCGGGCTTCAGCTGCCGTTCCAGCAGGTACTCTTTTCCGGCAAAGTCGGGCTGCACGTCTTGGCCACTGCCTTTCAGTACGGCTTTCTCACGCTCCAGCAGTTGCAGGCCCATGTAGGCGGCTCCCAGGTCGCCGCTGACGCAGATGAGGTCGGTCTCCCGTGCCCCGTTGCGGTAGACGGCTTTGCCTTTCTCCACCTCGCCGATGCAGGTGATGCTGATGGTGAGCCCGGTGAGCGAGGAGCTGGTGTCGCCGCCCACAATGTCTACATCGTAGGCCTCGCAGGCCAGGCGGATGCCGGCATAAAGCTCGTCCATGTCTTCTATGCAGAAGCGCTTGGACAGCCCCAGCGAGACGGTGATTTGGCGGGGACTGCCGTTCATGGCATAGATGTCCGAGAAGTTGACTACGGCGGCCTTGTAGCCCAGGTGCTTCAGGGGCACGTAGGTGAGGTCGAAGTGCACGCCTTCGAGCAGCAGGTCGGTAGTGACCAGTATGTCCCGGTCGGCGGGGTAGGAGAGGACGGCTGCGTCGTCGCCTACGCCATAGCGGGTGGAGGGGTGTTTCAGTTCGATGTTCTCGGTGAGGTGGCGGATGAGGCCGAACTCGCCGAGGGTAGCTATTTCTGTTCGCATAATCGGTGATAAGTAAGGTTTACATGAATGGGAATCCATGGCACCCCATGTATGAGCATACATCGTACCCCATGTATGAGTGTACATTGTACCCCATGTATGGGCGTACATGGTATTCAAGCCTGCTTGATGAGTTCGCGCATGATGGCCGTCATCTTGGGCTGTGCCTCGTCGGCTGCCTTCTGGACTTCTTCGTGGGATACTTCCACCACTTGGCCTTCGAGGCCGAGGTCGGTGATGACGGACATGCCGAAGACGCGGATGCCGCAGTGGTTGGCCACAATGACTTCGGGGACGGTGGACATGCCCACGGCGTCGGCGCCCATCACGCGGAACATGTGGTATTCGGCCGGCGTCTCAAACGTGGGGCCTTGGGTGCCGATGTACACGCCATGCTGTACGCTGATACCCATCGCGGTGGCAATGGCATCGGCCTTGCGTATCAGCTCGGGGTCGTAGGCCTTGCTCATGTCCGGGAAGCGGGGGCCGTAGGGGATGTTCTTGCCGCGCAAGGGGTGCTCGGGGAAGAAGTTGATGTGGTCGGTGATAATCATCAGGTCGCCGATGTGGAAGGCGGGATTGGTGCCTCCGCTGGCGTTGGACACGAAGAGGGTCTTGATGCCCAGTTCGCGCATCACCCTGACGGGGAAGGTGACTTCCTGCATGGAGTAGCCTTCGTAGTAGTGGAAGCGTCCCTGCATGGCCATGATGTCTTTACCGCCCAGCTTGCCGAATATCAGTTTGCCGCTATGCCCCTCTACGGTGGAGACGGGGAAGTTGGGGATATCCTTATAGGCTATTTCGTATTTCTCTGTGATTTCTTCTGCCAGGTTGCCCAGCCCGGTGCCCAGTATGATGGCGGTTTCAGGCTGTGTGTACATCTTTCCCTTCAGGAAGTTGGCTGTTTCTTGAATGCGTTCTAACATAATTGATGATGTTTTGGTTGAATATTTGTTGTTGGTTTTGCAGTATCTTAATCTCGACAGGCAGCATGTAGAGGTGCGGTTTCAGCGCCCCGGGCAGTCCGGGGTGGTTCTTCAGCCTTGCCCCGTCTTTCTCCGTGGTGATGATGAGTCTGCTTGGACCGGACAGCTTGCTGAACTCCCTGTCAATGAGCTGGAAGTCTTTCTTACTAAAGTCATGATGGTCTCCAAACTCCAGCAGTTGCACGGATGCTGCGCGTGCCTTCACCTCCCGGAGCAAGGGGGCGGGGGAGGCTATCCCGGTCACCAGCAGCACTTGTTCGTTTCCCTTCAGTGCGAAGGTGTTGTTGCGGTCTGCTTGCGTGGGGAACACCGGCTTCAACTGCCCGTAGCGCAAGCCGGAGAAGTAGAGTTGCTGATAGGGGTACGGGCACAGCCTTTTGCCTATGATGTTGAAGTCTATGGGCTTGATGTCCGGCGGGCATTTGGTTACGATGATTATCTGTGCGCGGTTCTTCCCCTGAATGGGTTCCCGCAGGTTTCCGGCAGGCAGCAGGGCATCGTCGCACCACAGGCGGCTGTAGTCGGTGAGCAGGATGTTCAGTCCGGCTTTCACTTTGCGGTGCTGGAAGGCATCATCCAGCAGGATGACATCGGCTTTCGGCTTGCCTTCTTGCAATAGCTTGTGGATGCCGTGTACGCGGTCTTCGTCTACGGCGACATGGATGTCGGGATACTTGCTTTTCATTTGGTAAGGCTCGTCTCCTATCTGCTTGGCGTTGCAGGTGCCATCGGCAAGGATGTAGCCTTTGCTTTTGCGCTTGTATCCCCGGCTCAGCACGGCCACGTGGAGGCCGGCTTTGGCCAGCAGCCTTATCAGATACTCGGTATGCGGTGTCTTGCCTGTTCCGCCTACGGCCAGGTTGCCGATGCAGATGGTAGGAACGTCAAAACTCCTTGACCGGAGGATGCCCCGGTCAAAGAGTTTGTTGCGCACGTGCACCGCTGTCCCGTATAGCCAGGAGAGCGGATACAGCCATCGTCGTATCTTGCTAAGGTGTTCTGCCATGCGTGTGGTGTTATCTTATGTGTAGTTCAAAAGGCATGCGTGCCTGTATATAGTCGCGTGTATCCAGCTTGTCCAGCATGTCGACCTGCCGGTATATCTCTTTCATCCTGCCGTCCAGCAGCTTCATGCGTATGTAGTTGCCCGGGTCGGTAGCCATCAGTTCGCTCCAGAAGCTCTTTTTTCCGGGGTAGTTCATCAGCGTGTAGGCGTCGATGCCGGCTTTGGCTGCGGCTATCTCGATGGCCTTGTCCAGCCCGCCCAGCTCGTCTACCAGTCCCAGCTCCTTGGCCATGGAGCCGCTCCACACTCGGCCTTGAGCCATGCCGTCCATGTCTTCCTTGCTGATGCCGCGTCCCTCCGAGCAGCGGGTGAGGAAGAGGTCGTAGCCTTGGTTGACGTAGGCCTGCATCAGTTGCCTTTCGCCTTCGCTCATGGGGCGGTTGATGCCTCCGAAGTCGGCATAGCGGTTGGTCTTGGCCACGTCGTAGGTGATGCCCAGTTTGTCGGTCAGCCCCTTGGTGTTGGGCACCTGGCCGAAGATGCCGATGGAGCCGGTCAGCGTGGTGGGCTGGGCTACGATGGTGTCGGCGTTGCAGGCGATGTAGTATCCGCCCGAGGCGGCATAGTCGCCCATGGAGACTATGACGGGTTTCTCCTGCTTCAGCTGGCTGACGGCATGCCATATCTGTTCCGACCCGTAGGCGCTGCCGCCGGGCGAGTTGATGCGGAGCACGACGGCCTTCACGTCTTCGTCCTCCTTGAGGCTGCGCAGGTCGCGGATGACGTCTTCCGAGTTGATGCCGTCCGTGCCGCCCGCCAGGAGCCCGTCTATTTCGCCGTAGGCATAGTAGACGGCGATGATGTTTCCGCTCTTGTCCTTAGGTTGGTTTTTCTTCACGTTTATCATGTCCTTCAGGCCCAGCACGGGCAGGTTGTCGTCTTCGTCGATGCCGGCCAGGCGCTTCAGGTAGCTGCGCACGTCGTTTTTGTAGATAAGGGTGTCCACCAGTCCGCGCTCAAGGCTTTCCTCGGCGGGCTGCAGCATCATCAGCTGGTCGGCGGCGTCGTTCAGTTGCTCGAGGGTAAGGTGGCGCGATTGGGCGATGTCGTCCGTCATCTGGCTCCAGATGGAGTGGAGGTAGGCGCCCGTCTGCTCGCGGTTGGCGTCGCTCATGGCGGTGTTGGTCCACGGCTCTACGGCGGACTTGTAGGTGCCTACCTTGAATATCTGCATCTCCACGCCCAGCTTTTCCAGCAGTCCTTTGTAGAAGACGGGTTGGGCGGCCAGCCCCTGCCATTCGAGCATGCCGTGGGGGTTGAGCAGCACATGGTCGGCCACGCTGGCCAGGTAGTAGAGGCCCTGGGTGTAGGAGTCGCTGTAGGCCGCGATGAATTTGCCCGATTCTTTGAAGTCTTGCAACGCCTGCCTTATCTCCTCGAGTGAGGCGAAGCCGCAGTCCAGGTAGGCGGCTTCGAGGTAGATGCCCCGGATGTCGGGGTTCTCCTTGGCCTTACGGATGGAGTTGAGGATGTCGTCCAGCCCGTAGCTCTCGTAGTCGTTGGCTGCCAGGAAGTTGAGGGGCGATTGCGGGTTGCGCTCCTCCAGCGTGCCGTTCAGTTTGAGCATCATGACGGAGCCTTCCGGCACTTGTGTCTCCGACTCCGAGGCCGAAGCCATGCTGAAGAGGGTGATGATGCCCAGGAATGTCATCAATACGCCGGCCACGATGATGCCCGTGACGGTGGCGAAGGTGAATTTCAAAAAGTCTTTCATTGCAGTAAGTTGTTTTTTCCGTGTCTGCCCATTGGGCAAACAAAGGTAGTGATTAATGTTGATATCTGCCCTATGTGTCGCGGTGTTTTTCGGTTTGTCACACGGCGGGGGGCGGAAAATGCGCGGGGGCGCCCCCCGCCTGTGCAGGCAGGAGGCGCCCCCGCGTTCTTGCAGCTTGTCACCCGTAGCCCGCGTTGGTGTCAGCCCAGCTGGTGGTCGCCGTCGTCCTCGTCCGTGCCGGGGGTGGTGGTGCCGGTGCCGCCCTGCGTGATGCCCTTCACCTGCTTGTAGTTCTCCAGCGAGCCGTAGTAGGTGCCTTCGTCCACCACGCCCGCGTTCTCAAAGCGCAGGTC
>CALUJC010000074.1 GCA_944320865.1 uncultured Bacteroides sp.
GGCAGAAACTCGCTTCGCTCAGACAGTCTGCCCCTCTTAACGGCTGAAAACTGCCCTCCGCTTCACGCCCGCCGGTCGATGCCGGAGAGCCATGCGGCATCAAGCCGTCCAACGCCGCATGGCCGCGCCTAAGCGGAGGGGCGTGAAGCGGAGGGTGCCTGTTTTGCGTGAAGAACGGCAGACTGTCTGAGCGTAGCGAGTTTCTGCCGTTTAGCAAAACAGGTGCCCGGAGTAGCCCCGGAGATTCAGCGCTTGACTTTTTTCTTTTGGTATCTTTTCTTTTTGTGGCAAGACAAAAAGAAAAGTACACATTCAAAATAGCATTTTAATTTATACAAATAACAACATCATGAACCTCAAACAAACCATTCTGACCCTTACCCTCGCCCTTGCGGCGGGCACCTTGCCGGCCCAATCCATCTGGGACGCCGGACACCTGGCCGAGGTGAAACAGTCGCTCGACCAACCTTTCTACGCCACCGCCTACCGGTCATTGCTCAGCCAGGCCGACCGCCTGCTCGACGCCGAGCCCCTCAGCGTGATGATGAAGGACAAGACGCCCGCCAGCGGCGACAAGCACGACTACCTGAGCCAGGCACGCTACTACTGGCCCGACCCCACGAAGCCCGACGGGCTGCCCTACGTGAATCGCGACGGGCAGTCGAACCCCGAGCTGAACAGCCTCGACCGCAACCGCCTGGGCGACACCGCCGGCCGCGTCACCACCCTTGCCCTGGCCTGGTACTTCAGCGGTAACGAGGCCTACGCCGAGAAGGCCACCGAGCTTATCCGCGTGTGGTTCTTCGACAAGAAGACACGCATGAATCCCAACTTGGAGTACGCCCAGATGATTCCCGGCCTCAACAACGGCAAAGGCCGCTGCTATGGCGTGCTCGACGGCTACTCGTTCGTCGAAATGCTCGACGCCGTGCAACTGCTGGAGCAGAGCGAAGCCTTCACCGCCCGCGACGCCAAGCAACTGAAAGCCTGGTTCGGCAAGCTGCTCGACTGGATACTGACCAGCCCGCAAGGCCGGGAAGAATCTGCCCAAAAGAACAACCACGCCACCGCCTACGACGCACAAGTCATCGCCTTCGCCCTCTACACCGGCCGGCACGACGTGGCCAGGGAATTCATTGAAGCCGTCCCGGCCAAGCGACTCTTCACCCAGATAGAACCCGACGGCAGCCAGCCGCAAGAACTGCGCCGCACACTGGCCTTCGGCTACTCGCAATACAACCTGACGCACTTCATCGACATCTTCCGCATGGCCCGGAAACTGGGCATCCGCATCGACGACGCCACCTCAGCCGACGGGCGCAGCTTCTACCGCGCCATGGACTTCCTCACCCCCTACGTGGGCAAAGAAGTTGAAGAGTGGCCCTACAAGCAGATAAGCGAGTGGGACTACAAGCAGCAGGAACTGTGCAAAGACCTCTACCGCACCTGGCTGCTCAGCCCCGAACGCACCGACTACCTGCGCCTGTACCAGGCACACCGGCGCTTCAACCCGGAAGACCGCTTCAACCTGCTCTACGTGCGCCCCACGCTGACGGACAACGCCATGGCCTTTGCCTGCGGACAGCTGGAGGTGGCCATGCAGAGTGCCGACAAGGCCCGCAAGGAGAAGGACAACGCCGCACACCGCCGCGTCATCCCCCGCAGCATCAACCCCGACGGCTCGCTGGCCATGATTCACCCCCACGACTGGTGCTCGGGATTCTTTGCCGGAACGCTGTGGAACACCTACGCCTACACGCACAGCGACTACTGGCGGCAGCAGGCCATCTCGTGGACGTGGCCTATAGAAGAAGCCAAACGCTACCGGGGCACCCACGACCTGGGCTTCATGATTGGCGACAGCTTCGGCAAAGCCTACGAACTGACGGGCGAACGCTCGTACAAGGACGTCATGCTGCAGGCCGCGCAGACCCTTGCCGCACGCTTCAACCCCACCGTAGGCTGCATCCGCTCGTGGGACCACAACCGCGAGGTGTGGAAGTATCCCGTCATCATCGACAACATGATGAACCTGGAAATGCTGTTCAAAGCCACGCAGTTGACGGGCGACTCTACCTACTGGCACATAGCCGTCAGCCACGCCAACACTACGATGAAACACCACTTCCGCCCCGACTACTCGTCGTACCACGTGGTAGACTATGACCCCGAAACGGGAGCCGTGCGCCTGCGCTGCACGCACCAGGGCTACAACGACGAGTCGTTCTGGAGCCGGGGACAGTCGTGGGGACTGTATGGCTACACCATGTGCTACCGCTTCACCCGCGATGCCGCCTACCTGCGCCACGCCACCCGCATTGCCGACTTCATACTCTCGCTGCCCAACATGCCTGAGGACGGCATCCCCTACTGGGACATGAAGGCGCCGGGACAGCCCGACTGCCCGCGCGACGCATCCGCCGCCGCACTCATGGCCTCGGCCCTCTACGAGCTGAGCACCTATGCCCCCCAAGGCAAGGCCGAAGGCTACCGCGCCGCCGCCGACAAGATTGTGCAGAGCCTCTACCGCGACTACCAGGCCAAGCCGGGCACGCACTACGGCTTCCTGCTGCTGCACAGCACCGGACACTGCCCCGCCAACAGCGAGGTGGACGTGCCCCTGAACTATGCCGACTACTACTACCTCGAGGCACTGAACCGCAAGCAGGTGCTGGATGCCAGAGGAAAGCTGTTTCAGTAGTTGGTAAAGAATAATTGCGTACTTTTGTCCATCAAAACACATCAAAAAACAACACCATATATGAAGAACTTATTTGACATTAAAGACAAAGTAATCGTCATCACCGGCGGTTGCGGCATTTTGGGTAAGAACATCGCCAACTATCTGGCTGAACAGGGAGCTAAAATCGTTATCCTGGACCGTGTGGAAGACTTAGGCAAGCAACTGGAAGCTGAGTTGAGCCAGAAGACAGAAGCCCTGTTCCTCACGACCGACGTACTGAACAAGGAAGTATTGGAAGAGAACAAGAAAGCCATCGTAGAACGTTTCGGCACCATCGACATCCTGCTGAACGCCGCAGGCGGCAACATGGCCGGAGCCACCATCGCGCCGGACAAAACGTTCCTTGACCTGGACATCGACGCCTTCCGCAAGGTGGTAGACCTCAACCTCTTCGGCACCATCCTGCCTACAACGGTATTCGTGCCCGTCATGGCGCAGAACAAGAAAGGCGCCATCGTCAACTTCTGCTCGGAGTCGGCCTTGCGTCCGTTGACCCGTGTCGTAGGCTATGGTGCGGCCAAGTCTGCTATCGCCAGCTACACACGCTACATGGCTACGGAACTCGCTACCAAGTTCAGCCCCGAACTGCGTGTCAACGCCATTGTGCCGGGCTTCCTGCTGACCAACCAGAACCGTGCCCTGCTGACCAATCCCGACGGCTCGTACACCGACCGTGCCAAGGCCATCATCGCCCATACGCCTGCCGGACGCTTTGCCGAGCCGGAAGAACTCTTCGGCACCATCCACTACCTCATCAGCGACGCTTCGAGCTTCGTGACGGGTGCCCTGTCGGTGGTAGACGGCGGATTTGACGTATTCTCCATCTAATTAATGAAGAACTAATAATGAAGAATGAAGAATTTCCCATGCGAACATCCTTGAGAATTCTTCATTCTTAATTCCTCATTCTTAATTTAATTTATTATGATACTCTGTGAACAAACCTGGCGCTGGTACGGGCCGAACGACCCCGTCAGCCTGTGGGACATCAAGCAAGCCGGAGCCACCGGCATCGTCAATGCCCTGCACCACATCCCCAACGGCGAGGTGTGGACCGTGGAAGAGATAATGAAACGTAAGGAAATGATAGAAGCCGTCGGTCTGAAGTGGTCGGTCGTGGAGAGCGTACCCGTACACGAGCACATCAAGACGCAGACGGGTGACTATCAGAAGTACATCGACAACTATAAGGAAAGCATCCGCAACCTGGCCAAGTGCGGCGTGATGATTGTCACCTACAACTTCATGCCCGTGCTCGACTGGACGCGCACCGACTTGGCCTATGAGTTGCCCGACGGCAGCCGTGCCCTGCGCTTCGAGCGCGCCGCGTTCATCGCCTTCGACCTCTTCCTGCTGAAGCGCCCCGGTGCCGAAGCCGAATACACCGACGAAGAGAAGGCCAAGGCCAAAGCCCGCTTCGAGCAAATGACCGACGAGGACAAGCAACGCCTCATCCGCAACATGATAGCCGGACTGCCCGGCTCGGAAGAGAGTTTCACCTTAGAGCAGTTCCAGCACGAACTGGACCGCTACAAGGACATCACGCCCGAACGCCTCCGCCAGAACCTCATCTACTTCCTGAGCGAAATCTGCCCCGTGGCGGACGAAGTAGGCGTGAAGCTCGTCATCCATCCCGACGACCCGCCCATGTCCATCCTCGGCCTGCCGCGCATCATGAGTTGCGGCGAGGACTTCCAGGCGCTGATAGACGCCGTGCCCAACGAGAGCAACGGCCTCTGCCTCTGCACCGGCTCCCTGGGCGTAAGCAGCGCCAACGACTGCGCCGCCCTGATGACGCGCTTTGCCGACCGCATCAACTTCGTCCACCTGCGCAGCACCAAGCGCGACGCCGAAGGCAACTTCTACGAGGCCAACCACCTGGAGGGCGACGTAGACATGTACCACGTCATGAAAGCCTTCCTCGAGATGCAGCAACGCCGCGGCGTGTCCATCGCCATGCGTCCCGACCACGGGCATCAGATGGTGGACGACCTCCGCAAGAAGACCAATCCCGGCTACTCCTGCATCGGCCGCCTGCGCGGACTGGCCGAGCTTCGCGGACTGGAGATGGGTATTGCGAAGACGCTGTACATGGACAAATAATGTGCGAAATCAGTCCCAATCTGCCTGAAATGCTGCCCTATGCCACGGAAATCAACTATCTTTGCAACCATAAAAGATACGAAGAATCCATGAAGCCCGAAAGACGCATTTCAAGCAAACAAATACTACTGCTTTTCATCTGTTGCCTCGCTCTCGGCACCGCCCTTCCAACGGTGCTGAGGGCGCAGGTGTTTGACGACCGCCTGTATCGCACGGACTACCGCCTCGACCCCGCCCGCACCGGCGAACTGCGCATGGCCGTGGAAAACCTCAGCTTCTTCCAGAACAACGAGTTTGCAGGCGACGTGGCGCCCGGCTACACCCTGCCGGGACTGTGGCTGCGGCCCAAACTCACCTTCCAGCCCTTGGACAACATCCGCCTGGAAGCAGGCCTGCACGCCCTCGTCTACCACGGCGCACGCGAATACCCCAACTACAGCTACCAAAACATCCCCTCCTGGCAAAGCTCAGGCTACCAGCGCGGCGCCCACCTGATGCCCTACTTCCGCGCACAGATGCAACTGCGCCGCGTGCAGCTGGTGCTGGGCCACATCTACGGGGGAAGCAACCACCGCCTGGCCGAACCCCTCTACTGCCCCGAACTGAACCTTACGGCCGACCCCGAAGCAGGCTTCCAACTGCTGTGGGACATGCCGCGCTTCCACCTCGACGCCTGGATAAACTGGGAGAGCTTCATCTTCCGGCAAGACGTGCACAACGAGGTCTTCACCGTGGGCCTCTCCTCCGAAATAAAGTACAACGCCCCCGATGCGCCCCTGCACGCCTACACCCCCCTGCAGGCCACCATACAGCACCGTGGAGGCGAAATCGACGACGGGCAGCAATCCATACCCGTCAGCACACTGACCAACGGCGCCGTAGGCTTCGGCCTAGTGGGCAACGTGAACCGCCGCGTGCTGCGCCAGGTCTTTGCCGAAGCCTACCTGCTGGGCTACTACCAGCAGAATGGCAACCTCAGCCCGCTGGACAAGGGTTATGCCGCCTACGCCCAGGCCGGCCTCCGGATGGGCACAAACTGGCAGCTGAGGGGCGGATACTTCTATGGCAAAGACTTCATCTCGCTGCTGGGGCTGCCCTACTTCGGCACCGTGTCCACCGACCACGAGGAGGGCATATTCGAGTGCATGCGCACGGGCTTCCTCACGGCCGACTACTCGCGCCCCTTCGGACGGGCGTTCGCCCTGGGCGCGCAGGCCAGCCTGTACTACTCGGCACCCGGCACACTGACCGACGGCGACGGCACGCGCAGTCACGTGGAGCCCGCCGTGAGCTACGTCTTCGGCGTCTACTTCCGTGCCAACCTGGAGTTCCTTATCAAGAGGTTCGGGAAGAAATAAAGAACAAGGCGCGGATTACGCGGAACGACACGGAATCTTTTTACTGATTGTCCGTGAAATCCGCATAATCCGCGCCTTGTTTATATAGCTACACCCGCTTGCCAGCGTAGTATCGCCAGCAGGAGAGCGTAGTACCGCCAGCACGCCAGCAATACTACGCTTCCCGAAGACAGCATCATTTCAGCTCGAAAGGCACTGTGCCCTTGATGTCGGCTGCCGAGGCGGCGATGATGGCTTCGAACTTGCCCGGCTCGGCCACCCATGCGTGCTTCTGGTCGTCGAAGTAGCTCAGGGCGTCTTTGCCGATGGTGAAGCTCACCTGCTTGGTTTCGCCCGGGGCGAGCTTCACTTTCTGGAAGCCTTTCAGCTCCTTGACGGGACGGGGCAGGGTGGACTTCTTGTCGGCTATGTAGAGCTGAACGACTTCCTGGCCTTCGCGCGCGCCGGTGTTGGTGACGGCGACGGTGACGGTCAGCCGGCCGTCGGCGGTCATGGTCTTGGCGTCGGCTGTCGGCTTGCCATACTCAAAGGTGGTGTACGTCAGTCCGTGGCCGAAGGGGAAGAGGGGCTTCACCTTCTTCTGCTTGTCGGCCCAGCGGTAGCCCACGAAGATGCTTTCGTTGTACTTGATGTTGACCGTGTCGCGGCGGCGTTCGCCGGTGTATTCGCCCAGCTTGTGTGCAGGCACGTCTTCCAGCGCTACGGGGAAGGTGAAGGGCAGACGGCCGCTGGGGTTGACATCGCCCATGAGGATGCCGGCCAGCGCCGGTCCGGCCTCGGATCCGATGTACCAGTCTTGCACGATGGCGGGCACGTCGTCCACCCAAGGCATGGCGATGGCGTTGCCCGAGATGTTGACTACCACCAGGTTCTTGTTGGCCTCAGCCAGGGCGGCAATCACGTTGTCCTGCCCGTAGGAGAGGTTCAGTCCGGCGCGGTCGCTGTCTTCGCAGTCCTGCCCGGCGCTCTTGTTCAGTCCGCCGATGAAGATGACCACGTCAGCACCTTTGGCCACCTCTACGGCCTCGGCAATGAGCTGTTCGGGGGTGCGGTCGTCCTTCAGGTTCTGGCCGGTCACCACGCCGTTGTATTCGCCTGTGGCGTCGCCCACGTATCCACGGGCATAAACCACTTCAGCCTTGCCTGCCACGCGTGCCTTGATGCCGTCCAGCGGGGAGATTTCGCGCTGTACCTTCAGCGAGGAGCTTCCGCCGCCCACGGTCATCATCTTGATGGCGTTTTCGCCGATGACGGCTATCTTCTTCACCTTATTCAGGTCGATGGGCAGCACATTGCCCTCGTTCTTCAGCAGCACGATGCCTTCCTGGCCGATGCGGCGGGCAGCCTCGTAGTGGGCTTCGGAGCACATGGAGCCGAAGGGCTTCTTGCTGTTCATGCTGGTGCGGAACATGAGGCGCAGCACGCGGCGCACCTTGTCGTCCAGCTCCTTGGTGCCTACTTTGCCCTCCTTGATGCGTTGCAGGTAGGGGTTGGCCAGGTAATAGTTGTCGTAAGCGTTGCTGGCGCCGTTGGAAAGGCCGTCAGTCCAGCTGCCGAACTCCATGTCGATGCCGTGGGCAATGGCCTGGTCGGTGTTGTGCACGCCTCCCCAGTCGGAGATGACTACGCCGTCATACTTCCATTCGCCGCGCAGGATGTCGTCCAGCAGGCGTTTGTTCTGTCCCACGTGGTGACCTTCGTAGAGGTTGTAGGACGACATGATGGCCCATGCCTTGCCTTCCTGTACGGCGGCCTTGAAGGCGGGGAGGTAGATTTCGTAGAGCGCGCGGTCGTCTACAATGACGTTGGTGTTGTGGCGGTTCACTTCGTGGTTGTTCAGGGCAAAGTGCTTCACGCAGGCGGCCACGCCGTTCTCTTGCAGGCCCTGGATGTAGGGCACCACCATGCGGCTGCTCAGGTAGGGGTCTTCGCCCATGTACTCAAAGTTGCGGCCGTTGAGGGGCGTGCGGTAGATATTGACGCCGGGTCCCAGCAGCACGTCCTTCTCGCGGAAGCGGGCTTCTTCGCCCACGCTCTTGCCGTAGAGCAGGGACATTTCGGGGTTCCACGTGGCGGCCAGGCAGGTCAGCGCGGGGAAGGCCACGCACGAGTCGTTGGTCCATCCGGCCTGGTCCCATTCGTCCCACAGCACCTCGGGGCGCACGCCGTGGGGGCCGTCGTCGGTCCACACTTCGTGTATGCCCAGGCGGGGCACGCCTGCGCTGCTGAACTTGGATTGGGCGTGGATTACTTTCAGTTTCTCTTGCAGGGTCATGCGCTTCAGGGCATCTTCCACGCGCTGCTCCAGGGGCTTGGTTTCGTCCAAGTAGACGGGCTTCTGCTGGGCGCCAAGGGGCAGCGCCGCAGCCAGTGCCAGGGTCAAGATTGCTTTCTTCATTTTGTTGGTATTGTGTTAAAGGGTTATTTAGCTACGAGCTACGAGTGACGGGTATCTGAAACTACTACTTGTAGCTTGTAGCTCGTCACTCGTAGCTTGACTTACTTCATTCCCAGCGAATTGATGTAACCTTCCTGTTTCACGCAGTTCTCCAGCTTCACGGCCTCAAGCAGGTCGGTCATGGCCTGGCGGGCGGCAGCCTGGTCGGGGCGTGCCTCACGGATTTCGGCGTAGGTGCCGCGCGGGGCTTCGGAGAACTTCACCACCAGTTCGTCCCATCCGGCAGGGGCTTTGAAGGCCATGAAGCACGAGCCGTCCACCTTCTTGTAGGGCCAGAAGGTGTAGCCTATGTTGTTGTCGCGCATCACCTGGCAGAAGTCGGCTTGCCACTGGTCGGTGTTGTGGCCAATCTCGCCCATGTACATGGGCAGGCCGACGCTGTCGCGGAAGTTGATGAAGCCCTGTATGGCCTCCTTCGTGGCGGGACCACCGTAACGGTGGCAGGTGTACATCAGCTTGTCGTCGAACTTGGAGTCGGTGAAGGGGCGGAAGTTGCCGTTCCACTGCGCGCCGCCCAGTAGGATGATGTGGTTCTTGTCCACCTCGCGGATGGCGGCCACTCCCTTCTTGTAGACGGCCTCGAGCTTGGCATTCAGTTCGTCCACGTTCTCGAAGTAGGGGGCGATGGGCTCGTTCATCAGTTCGTAGCCCAGGATGACGGGCTCGTTCTTGTAGCGGTCGGCAATGGCGCGCCAGATGTCGCAGAACTTCTGCTGGCTGGCCTCGCTGTCGAACAGCCAGGGATAGCCGTAACTGTCGTCGATGTTGTCGCCTGTCTGTCCGCCGGGAGCGTCGTGCATGTCGAGTATGAGGAAGAGTTCCGACTCGCGGCACCACTCCACCAGGCTGTCCACGCGTGCAAAGCCGTCCTGCCGGCCGGTGATGCCCATGTAGTCTTCGTCGGTAAAGAGCTTGTAGTGGAAGGGCAGGCGGATGGTGTTGGCGCCGGTGCTCTTGATGAAGCGGATGTCCTGGCGCGTCACGTAGTTGTCCTTGAACTGCTTCCAGAACTCGGCGGTGAAGTCGGGTCCCACCAGCTGGCAGAACATCTCGTTGATGAAGTGCCCGGAGTTGGTCTTGCTGAAGCGGAACATGTATCCCTCGGGGTTGAGCCAGTTGCCCAGGTTGGTGCCCATGATGAAAAGTTTCTCACCGTCGGGCTTGATGAGGTCGTGTCCCTGGATGGTTACAAACTTGGGTGCAGGGGCGGCTTCTTCCCCCGTCTTCGTCCCGCCGCATCCTGCCAGGCCCATGGTGAGGGCGGCCAGCGAAAGGGTGGTCATTGCCAATAAATGCTTCATAGTTGTAGATGTTTTTACAAATGTATATATTTCAATTGTGTTTGTGTGCTTTCTGCCGTTCGGAAGAAGAATGGTCCGTGGCCGGCACGCTGCCTTGCACAACCGGTGGACACGGACAACGCGGATGCCCTTTGCGAAGATAAGGAACGAAAGCAACCAAGTATTAACCATTTAAAACATCGCCGCAAAGGGGCTTTCATCCTTCCGTTTTTCCATTCTTCCACAACAAAGATAGTGAAGATTACAGCATTTTGTACACCAATCCGCACGCGATATAGACGGAACAAGGCAGATAAAATCCATAAACACATCATAAACAGCATGTTATGATTTTTACAATAAAGCAAGAAAGTGGATGCCGAAAGCCGGCCGGCGTAGCCTCAACGTATCTCCATCACCCGCTTTTCGAACTCCTCGCGGGGCACGGCGGCCTTGCTTTTCACGCGGGCGCGGTAGTTGTAGATGGTGTTGGCCGAGTAGTGCAGGAATTCGGCTATCTGCGAGCTGTCGCCGATGCCCAGGCGGATAAGGGCAAAGATGCGCAGCTCGGTGTTGAGCAGCTCGCCCTCGCGCAGGGTGATGCGCTCTTCGGGGCGCAGCAGGTCGTTGAACTGGGCTACGAACGTGGGGAACAGGTGCAGGAAGGCGGAGTCGAAATTCTCGTACAAATCCTTCAACCCGTCGTCCACCATGTCGTGCGAACGCACCATCTTGAGCAGTTCGGCCGTCTGGCCGGCGGTAATCTTCTTGTTCACCGTGCGGCGGTAGGCATCCAGGCGGTTGATGTAGACCGAGCAGAGCTTCATGAAGCGACCCACGTACTCCTCCTTGATGCGGTTGGACACGCTGAGCTGCTCGTTGGCCTGCTCCAGGCTGAGACGTGCCTGCGAGAGGCGTTTCATCTGGCGGTAAATGTAGGCAATGGCCACGCCCAGCAGCAGGGTGAGGGCGCTGATGAACACGAGGTACAGACGTAGGCGGGCGTTCTGGCGGTCGGCCAGGGCCTGGTGGCTGTGACTGATGAGGGGCATGATTTCCGCCGTCTGCAAGCTGCGGCTGCGGGCATTGTAGCGGCACGTCAGGTCCCACGACAGACGGATGTAGCGGTAGGCGCGCTCCACGTCGCCCTCGTCATACAGCAGTTTGGCAAGATTCCACAGCGAGGCATGGTCGTTGACAGCCAGGCGCAGGTCGGCCAGGGCGGAGAGGATGAGAAAACGCTTCTGCTCCTCACGGTTGCCCATATAGCGGTAATGCTGCGAGCGGAAGTAGGTGAGGGAGGCATAGTCGGGCGTGCCTTCTCCCGCTTCCGACAGCCGGACGGCATTCAGTTCCAGCGCCTTCTGCATGTCCCCCGAATCGGAGGCGCGCATTTCCTGCCGTTCCAGGTAGAGGGGGGATGTGGGCGGAAGGATGTGCATCAGCGAGTCGTCGTAAAGGGCGGCGCGTTGCGTGTAGCGGCGGCGGAAGACTGGGTCGATGGAGTACAGGCTCATCTCGAGGTTGAGGTGGCGCATGGTGTTGTAATATCCGGCCAGCAGCCGGTCATCCAGCCGGTGGCGGTCAGCACGTGCCAGCAGACGCGAAGCCTCCTCGTACAGCCCAGCGGATGCCAGCAGGTAGCCCAGCTTGATGCGCATGTCTTCTGCCTGGCGGAAGTGTCCGTGCCGGGTGGCCCAGCGCATGTTGAGGTTGAGGTAGCGCACGGCCGAGTCGCACATATACGAGCGGTATTCGCCATACAGCGCCTCGTTCAGGCGGAAGTATTGTATGGACGCCGTGTCGGCTCCGGCCAGTTGCTGCCTCAGGCTGGCGATGCGTGCCTCGCGTTGCTCCACGTAGTGCGGATAGCAGTCGATGGCATGGTCGAGCACGTGCAGGAGGCTGTCCGCATCGGCGGCACCGGCAAGGGGGGCGGCATGCGCCCCGGTCGTCCCGCACAAAAGCGGGGCCAGCAAAAGCAGCAGGAGGCAGAAGGTCTTCATGAGGTCATTCGGGGATAACAGGTTTCCGATACAAAGGTATACCATTTCCGTGGAAGGACAAAGGGCCGGCCGGAGTTTTGACCACCGTTTTGTTCCCGTCCTGCCGGATGAAGCGGAAGCACCTCCTTCCGGCTTCCGCTTTCAGGAGATGCTTCACAACCTTTTCTTGCTGCCTCTCCTCCCACCCCGTCGCCGGGGGAAGGTTCAGCACGCCCGTCACATGCCCATCGCATTGCCGCCTATCGCGCCGAGGATGGCGGAAGCCACGGCAATCACCACCTTCAGGATGGTGTCCCATACAGATTTCTGAATAGCCATAATCAAGTTTAGTTTTTAAAAGGGTGAAACAATACATTTTATCAATGAACAACTAATAATGAAGAATTCGCAAGAATGCCGCAGGGCAATTCTTCATTTTGCGCGAAGCGCGATTCTTCATTTAAAAGGATTCTTCATTTTATCCCAGCTGGTGGTTGCCGTCATCCTCGCCGTCTTCACCGGAGCCTTCGGAACCGCCCGTGCCGGGTTCGGCAGGGTCTGTCGCGGCCTCCACCTTGTCGAAGCGCACGCAGCGCGCGCCATTCACCATGGATCGGGTGGCAGCGTGAAGCGGAAGGTGCCCAGCCCGTTGAGCGTGACGCTCAAAACAACTTTTTGCCACTCTTTGTGGCGATGTTCGACTTCTGTGCTTTGTAAATTACTCCCATAATAAAACAATTTAGTTTAGTTAATAAAATAATTAGTTATGTGTATTAAGCTTAATCACACTGCAAAGATATGGATTATTTTGTTCCCGGCAAAACAAATCATGAAAATTTTATCGCTAAAATGAAAATTATTATTTAACTTATTAAAACCGAACGGTTATGAATGCAGGAAAGGCGCATAACCCCGCCGGATTATGCGCCCCGCAAACAAAAAAACAAGCGTTCCGGCACCACCATCCTCACGGATGGAATAATGTGCCGTACAATTTTTATCCTAAGATGTCTTGCCTTAAACTTTACGACAAACAAGAAAATAAAAATCGCACGAAGGTAACAATAAGATTCGGATTTCCAAAGGCGGCACGGACTTTTTTCACCAATCCGTGGAGGAAAACACGCATTTTGCGGCAACAGGCGGCATTTTCCCGTACTTTTGTAACAGCATCTTAACATGCCGGAGAGGGGGGGGAGGTCATCTCAAGTACTTCGCTTACAATCCTTTCCGTTTCATCCACCGGAATCTGATAGACACCGAATCCGATGGCCGGCATCATGACGCCATTATTTTGCTCAGCCTCATTTTGAGGGCTGTTTTCGAGGATATTTTTCTGTTGTCATGAGGAGCGTAGCGGGCTACGTGACGAATAACAACAGGAAAAGAGACCGGAAAGAGGCTCAAAAAGGGGCTGATAAAAACTTAAAAGAGGAAAACTCTTAGCCTTTTACAGCGTGTTGAGAAACTTGCAAAGCTTCCCTACAGCCAGTGCGCGGTGGCTGATTTTGTTCTTCTGCCCGTCGCTCATTTCGGCAAAAGTCTGTGTGAAGCCTTCGGGCACGAAGACAGGGTCGTAGCCGAAACCCGATGTGCCGCGTTTGCGGGCGATGATTTCGCCCCGCACGATGCCTTCAAAGAGGTGTTCCTTGCCGTTGATGATAAGGGCAAATACGGTGCGGAAACGGGCTTTTCGGTTATCTTTTCCTTCCAACTCGTGCAGCAGCTTCTTGATGTTCTCTTCCGAGTTGTGCCCTTCGCCGGCATAGCGTGCCGAGTAGACGCCCGGCGCGCCGCCGAGGGCTTCCACTTCAAGGCCGGTGTCGTCGGCAAAGCAGTTGGTGTGGTAACGTTCGTACACGTAGCGTGCCTTCAACAGGGCGTTACCCTCCAGCGTGTCCGATGTTTCGGGTATGTCATCGTGGCAACCTATGTCATTCAGGCTGAGAAGTTCAATCTGGTGTCCTACGATGGCAGCCACTTCTCTCAATTTGTGGATGTTGTTGGTAGCGAATACAAACTTCTTCATTTGCTCTTGTTATTTAGTTTTAAGTGGGTCGAATCCTTCTCCATAGACGCCTGTGACGGAGCTTTGCGATATGAAGGCGTGCGGGTCTATGTCTTTTATCAGACGAAATATTTCCACTGACTGGTTTTTGTAGGCAAGCACTACGAGTACTTTCACATCACCTTTGGTATACCAGCCCGTGCCGTCCAGTACGGTAACGCCCCGGTGAGTTTCCTTTATGATGCGGTCGGCTATCCTTTCATATTCTTTGGAGAAGATGAGGAACTGTACCGATTGGCGTGAACCGTTTACTACATAGTCCAGCACAAAACCGATGACGAACAGGGTGACAAAACCGAATATCACCCTGCGCCAGTCGTGGAATACGAAGTAACACGAGGTGATGATGACAAAGTCGCATGCCATAATCATACGGCCCAGGCTGACGTCTTTGTATTTGTGGACGATGGCGGCAATGATATCCGTTCCTCCCGTGCTTCCGTTGCGCACAAAGACCACTCCCAATCCCAATCCGCACATGGCGGCGCCTATCAGGCAGGCCATGAAGTCCTGGCCCGGTCCCAGTATTTGCGGGAAAGTCCCGTCCGGGTTCTTCACCAGCCATTGGCAAAACTCAAGCAAAAGTGTCAACGCTATGATGGCATACATGGTCTTGATACTGAACTTCGGTCCCAGTATCTTAATGGCAAATGTCATCAGTACCGCGTTGATAAGGAAGTAAGAGTACTGTATGGGGAAACCTGTGGCATAGTAGATGATGGCGCCGATACCGGTGGTTCCTCCTGTTGTAATCTGGTATGGAATGAGGAATGCAGCCCATCCCATGGAGTAACTGATAAGCCCCAGGGTGATGTACAGGTAGTCTTTTACTTCCCGTATGAGGATTGCTTTATTTGGTTTTGCCATATAATTGTTTTTTTAGCTGCAAGTGACGAGCTACAAGCTACGAGTGCAACATCCGGCACGGACTTGTAGCTCGTCGCTGAATTATTTCACTACGATGTTGATAATCTTTTTAGGCACTACGATGACCTTCAAGATGGACTTTCCTTCCAGCCATTTGGCAGAGCGTTCGTCGGCAAGCACGGCGGCTTGTATGTCGTCTGAGCTGGCATCTACGGGAAACTCCTGGTTGAAGCGTGCCTTTCCGTTGAAGGAGACGGTATAGTTCACTGCACTTTCTGCCAGGTATTCCTCGTTCCAGGCCGGCCATTGGGCATCGCATACCGAGGTGGTGTGCCCCATCGTTTCCCACAGCTCCTCGCACACGTGCGGGGCAAAGGGCGCCAGGACGATGACCAGCGGTTCAAGCACAGCTTTCTTGCTGCACTTCAGGGCGGCCAGCTCGTTGACGCAAATCATAAAGGCACTGATTGAGGTGTTGTACGAGAATTGCTCGATGTCGCCTGTCACCTTCTTGATGAGTTTGTGGAGCGATTTCAATTCTTCCTTGGTGGCCGGTTCATCGTTTACCAGATACTTGTCCGTGCGGTCGTAGAACAGCGACCAGAACTTCTTCAGGAAGCGGTGCACGCCGTCTATGCCGTTGGTATCCCAAGGTTTGGATTGTTCTACAGGGCCGAGGAACATCTCATACATGCGCAGGGTGTCGGCGCCATATTTTTCGACAATCATGTCGGGGTTCACCACGTTGTACATCGACTTGGACATCTTTTCTACCGCCCAGCCGCAGATGTACTTGCCGTCTTCGAGGATGAACTCTGCCGTGGCATATTCCGGACGCCAGGCTTTGAAGGCTTCCAGGTCGAGCACGTCGTTCTGCACGATGTTTACGTCTACGTGCAGCGGCGTGGTGTCATACTGGTCTTTCAGGCCGAGGGAGACAAAGGTGTTGGTGTCCTTAATGCGATATACAAAGTTGCTCCGTCCCTGTATCATGCCTTGGTTTACCAACTTTTGGAAAGGTTCTTCCACGGCCGAGATGCCCAGGTCGTGCAGGAACTTGTTCCAGAAGCGGGAGTAGATAAGGTGCCCTGTGGCATGCTCCGTGCCGCCCACGTAGAGGTCTACGTTTCGCCAATACTCGTCGGCCTCTTTGGATACCAGCGCCGTGTGGTTGCGCGGGTCCATATAGCGCAGGTAGTAGGCGCTGGAACCTGCAAAGCCAGGCATGGTGTTCAATTCCAAGGGGAAGATGGTCTGGTTATCTATCTTTTCGTTTTCTACGACACAATTGTTTACCGTGTCCCACGCCCACTTCTTGGCATGTCCCAAGGGAGGTTCGCCTGTTTCCGTGGGAAGGAATTTCTCCACTTCGGGCAACTCCAGCGGGAGGCAGCTTTCGGGAATCATATAGGGCATGCCGTCCTTGTAATACACCGGGAAGGGCTCACCCCAATAGCGCTGGCGCGAGAAGATAGCGTCGCGCAAGCGGTAGTTCACCTTCACGCGGCCCAAGCCATGCTCTTTCACGTATTTCTTTGTGGCGGCAATGGCTTCCTTGATGGTCAGCCCGTTCAGGTTCAAATCACAGTAAGGCACAGCATCCTTGCGGGGTGAATTGCATACAATTCCTTCCTTGGCATCAAAACTCTCTTCGCTGACGTCGCAACCTTCCACCAGCGGAATGATGGGCAGGTTGAAGTGCTTTGCAAAGGCGTAGTCGCGGCTGTCGTGTGCCGGTACGGCCATGATGGCGCCTGTGCCGTATCCAGCCAGCACGTAGTCGCTCACCCAGATGGGCACTGCCTCGCCGGTGAAGGGATTGATGGCATACGAGCCCGTGAACACGCCCGTCACGCTGCGGTCGCTGATGCGCTCGCGCTCGGTGCGCTTCTTGGTACGGTCAAGGTAAGCGTCTACTTCAGCCTTCTGTTCGGGTGTGGTTACTTGGGCAACCAGTTCGCTTTCCGGAGCCAGCACCATGAAGGTGACACCAAACATGGTGTCGGCACGGGTGGTGAAGATGGTGAACTCTATGTCGCTGTCCTTTACCTTGAACTGCACTTCCGCACCTTCGCTCCGACCTATCCAGTTGCGCTGCGTTTCTTTCAGGGAGTCTGTCCACTGGATGGTGTCCAGCCCGTCCAGCAAGCGTTGGGCGTAGGCCGACACGCGCAGGCACCATTGGCGCATCTTCTTCTGCACTACGGGGTAGCCGCCGCGCTCCGACACGCCGTCCACCACCTCGTCGTTGGCCAGCACCGTGCCCAGCTGCGGGCACCAGTTCACCATCGTTTCGCCCAGGTAGGCAATGCGATAGTTCATCAGCGTCTCCTGTTGCTCTTTTTCACTCATGGCATTCCACTCGGCGGCTGTGAAGCTAAGTTCTGCGGAGCAGGCGGTATTCAATTGCGAAGTGCCTGTCTTTGCAAACTTTTGTATCAACTCTGCTATGGGGCGCGCCTTCTGCAGGTCGTTGTCGTAGTAGCTGGCAAACATCTGCTGGAAGGCCCATTGCGTCCAGTGGTAATATTCGGGGTCGCAAGTACGGATTTCGCGGCTCCAGTCGAAGGAGAAGCCTATCTTGTCCAGCTGCTCGCGGTAGCGGTCGATGTTCTTCACCGTAGTGATGGCGGGGTGCTGTCCCGTCTGTATGGCATACTGCTCGGCGGGCAGTCCGTAGGCGTCGTAGCCCATGGGGTTGAGCACGTTGAATCCGCAAAGGCGCTTGTAGCGCGCGTAGATGTCGCTGGCGATGTAGCCCAGCGGATGGCCCACATGCAGTCCCGCCCCGCTGGGGTATGGGAACATGTTGAGCACGTAGTATTTCGGTTTGCTGTGGTCTTCTGTCACCCGGTAGGTATGTTGCTCCACCCACCTTTTCTGCCATTTCTGTTCAATCTCCCTGAAGTTATAGTCCATAAACGTTCCGGTTAAGTGTTAAGTATGGTTTTAAGTATGATTTATAGTATGATTTTTATTGCCTGCAAAAATACGGGTTTATTTTCATAATTGTATGGGGGAATTGTGGCTATTTTACAAAAGACCAATAATTATCCGGCGTAATAACTTGATAGGTTGAGTTTGGATAGGCGGCAACAAAAGCTTTAGGTTGATTGCTTTTTGCTTTTCTGTTCCATTTAAACTCAAATGTCTGCAATAGGCCATCTTGTTCTTCTATGAGGTCTATCTCTTGTTGTTCGTGTGTCCGCCAGAAGAATAGTTGTGCAAAATTAGCTGCATATATGTTTCGTTTCAATCTTTCACTTACCATAAGATTTTCCCACAATGCACCTGTATCAGTCCGTAACTCTAACGGGGCAAAGTTGGATAATACCGCGTTTCTCACCCCATTGTCATAAAAGTAAACTTTCTTTCCTTTTTTTATTTCATTCCGCAAATTCCGGCTGAAGGAATCCAATCTGAATACGACAAAACATTTTTCTAGTAAGTTTATATAAGTTTCTATCGTAGTTCTGTCCACTCCCAGCAGGTTGCTCAGTTCATTGTAAGACACTTCGCTTCCAAGTTGTAGAGCCAATGCCCTTACTAACTTTTGAATGAGGTCAGGCTTTTTGATTCCTCTGTATGTGAAGAGGTCTTTGTACAGATAATTGTTTGTCAATGTCATCAAAGTGCGTTTGGCATCAGCCGGTTCTGTCACGACTTCTGGATACAGCCCGTAAATCATGCGCCTTTCCAATAACCTGTTTTCTTCTCTTTCTGAAGAATTTGCAGCCAGCTCGGCCAAAGAAAAAGGGAAAAGGTTGTATTCTATCAGTCGTCCGGTGGCCGGCTCATTAATTTCATTGGCCATATCCAGCGATGAAGACCCCGTGACCACTACCTGTGTTTCCAGTTTCAGGTCGCCAATCATTTTCAGTGTAAGTCCAATGTTTTTTACGCGTTGCGCCTCGTCGATAAATACTAATTCATAGTTTGACAAGAGATTTTTTAATTCTGTAGAAGTCCTGCCTTCCAGGGCTAAGGCATCGTCTATATTGTCGCAATTCAGCGAAAGTACTTTGTTTTTTCCTGCATGCAGTTCTGAAAGCAAAGTTGTTTTGCCTACTTGTCTCGCACCCAACAATACGATGACTTTTCTACGTCTGTAATCTGCCAGAATGGAATCTTTAATGCTGCGGTTTATCATACGTTTTTTTTGCAAATATAGCGATAAATCGCAAAATTCGGCCAAATTTGTAGAATACAATCGCAAAATTCGGTGGAATTTGTAGAATAGGCGCGAATCCCGCAGGGTGCACGGCGTTTTGCGTATCTCCGTGCACGGCTGCAAGACCCGCGCCTCTTGTGGGGCAACGGCGTTTACCCGTCAGCCTGCTTCACGCAGATTTTTACCCCAGCTGGTGGTCGCCGTCGTCCTCATCCCCGCTGCCACTGTCCGGGTCATCCGGCTCCGTGCTTAGCGCGTCGTTGTGCAGGCAGATGCTGTTCGACACATGTTGCCCGTCTGCGCTGCAGAAGGCCAGGTAGATGGCCAGTGCCTCACCGTCCCAGCTTGTGGGCAACGGGAGCTCGGCGGTGCCGTCGGCACGGGTGGCTGCCGCCAGCAGGTACACTGCCTCCTGCCTGTCTTTGTTGAAGGCCAGCACCATGGCTGCGTCTTCTGCCTGGGCGTCGCCCGCGCCGCTGTTGTCTGTCCAGCTGAAAGTAACCTTGTTGGCTGCCACTTCAGCCGAAGCGTCTGCCGCAGCCGTCAGGCTTCCTTGGCTGACGCGCACCTTGTCGAAGTTCAACACAGCCTCGTCGGCACAGCCCTCCACGGCGTGGAGCATCAGGTAGGAGGTGGCGGCGTTTACTGCTGACCGCCCGTCTTCGTGCTCCTGGAAGCCTACCCGCAGGAAGGGGGTGATGGTTTTGGTGAAGTTTACTACTGTGCGGAATTTGCCGCGCTGGCACAATTGTTTTTCCGACTTTGCGTCATGCACGTTCACGGCCAATGCCCGCATGTAATTGATGGATTTCCACGTACTGCCTACTACAGTACCTACTTTCCCTGAGAATCCTCCCAGGATGCCTTGATTAATTTTACCCATAATGTTTAATAAATAGTTTAGTTAATAAATAATTTAGTTACTGTGAAAACTGTTTTGTTTTCTGATTGCAAAGATATATTCTTTTTCTGAAACTACAAATACTTTTCTTGTGAAAAATATAGCTTATATTGAAAATATTTTTGTTTGATTTGTGAATCAATGGATTATGCAAATGGGAATTTAGCGGGGCGGAGCCCCGCAGCTACAAGTTACGAGCTACAAGTAAAGTTTCTAAGTACTCAGTGCGCAGCTACTCGTAGCTCGTAACTGCGCACTTCGTGCGCTAAATTATCATTTATCTTCCCCTACCCTATGTTATGAAAATAAAAGTGACCCCATTGCCATGAACAGGGTCACTTCTGTTGCCTTTTGCGGCTATCGTTGCGTTATGTTGTAGTGTCAATCGTCCACATAGATGCGCCAGCCTTTCTCGTGGGCTATTGCGATGTCGCCATACTCATATTTGTCGAAATACAGGCTGCCATTGCCAAACTCGCCTACGTCGGGCAATGCCTTGTACACTTCTGTCATGGCATCTTCCGTGAACTGGTTGAAAATTGTTATTTATCTCGGAAAAAAATGTTATTGCGCTGCGCATTCATGCTTCAGCTCATTCACGATGGCCTTTTTGGTGATGCGAAAAAAACACTTTTGCAGAAGTGCCTGCTTATGCGCGCTTCCTGCTCTGCCCGCTTTTTGGATTTACCCCCGCCACACCCTGTCCGTTCTTTTTCCGCTCCATAGGGCCGGAGCGCATTCGAAGGAGTACCGAATGGGGTACGAACCGGGTACGACGGGGAACGGTGGCGAGAGTGTAAAGTTTGTTTTCCGGCAGGTGCCGGCCTCATGCCACGTACGGGCATAAAAAAAGGGCTCCGCTGAGCCCAACCTTTGTTAACCTTAAATCTAATACCATGAAAAACACGGTGCAAAGGTACGGCTTTCCGGGGAATCTGCAAATTATCCAAGGGGAAAAATATGTTTTATAACATGTTTTAAGTGGATTGCATGGTTTTTAAGGGATTTCGTGCCTTGTGGCGGGTTATAGGGCAGCGGGTGAATCAGATGATGGGGTAAGGAGAGATAGAAAAGTTTCGGTTATAAATGAAAAAAGTATGGTTTTATTCGCTTTTTTCGGTTATAAACGAAAATCTCGGCGGAATTTTGCCGGAGGGCAGGACGGGTATGGGCATAAAAAAAGGGCTCCGCTGAGCCCAACCTTTGTTAACCTTAAATCTAATACCATGAAAAACACGATGCAAAGGTACGGCTTCTGGGGGAATCTGCAAATTATCCAAGGGAAAAAGTATGTTTTATAACATGTTTTAAGGGAATTGTATGGTTTATTAAGGGTTTGTTTAAATTTTGCTCAGCTTTATTTTGAGGGCTGTTTCCGGGGATATTTTCCTGTTTTATGCCTATCTTTGCGGCATTGAAAAGCAGAAGACATGAAGACAGAAGACATTGCCCTTACCCCCATGATAAAGCAGTTTCTCGACCTGAAGGCGAAACATCCCGATGCCGTGATGCTGTTCCGTTGCGGGGATTTCTATGAGACGTATTCCACGGACGCCGTGGTGGCTGCCGAGATACTGGGCATCACCCTGACCAAGCGCAACAACGGCAAGGGCGGGCAGAGCCTGGAGATGGCGGGATTCCCCTACCACGCGCTGGACACGTACCTGCCCAAGCTTATCCGGGCGGGCAAGCGTGTGGCCATCTGCGACCAGCTGGAAGACCCCAAGCTGGCCAAGAAGCTGGTGAAGCGGGGCATCACGGAGCTGGTGACGCCGGGCGTGTCCATCAACGACAACATACTGAACTACAAGGAGAACAACTTCCTGGCTGCCGTCCATCTGGGCAAGGGTCTTTGCGGTGTGGCCTTCCTGGACATATCGACGGGCGAGTTCCTCACCGCCGAGGGGCCTGCCGACTATGTGGACAAGCTGCTCAACAGCTTTGCGCCCAAGGAGGTGTTGTTTGAGCGCGGCAAGCGGCAGGACTTCGAGGCGAAGTTCGGCAACAAGTTCTTCACCTTCGAACTGGACGACTGGGTGTTCACCGAGACCTCTGCGCGAGAGCGGCTGCTGAAGCACTTTGAGGTGAAGAATCTGAAAGGCTTCGGCGTGGAGCACCTCAGGCAGGGCATCATTGCCTCGGGGGCCATACTGCAATACCTCACGCTGACGCAGCACACGCAGATAGGGCACATCACCACCTTGTCGCGCATCGAGGAGGAGAAGTACGTCCGGCTGGACAAGTTCACCGTGCGCAGCCTGGAGCTGATGGACTCCATGAACGACGGGGGCAGCAGCCTGCTCAGCGTGGTCGACAAGACCATCTGCCCCATGGGCGCCCGCCTGCTGAAGCGTTGGCTGCTGTTCCCGCTGAAGGATGTGCAGCCCATCAACTCCAGGCTCGACGTGGTGGAGTACTTCTTCCGCCATCCCGACTTTAAGAACCTTATAGAAGAGCATCTGCACCTGATAGGCGACCTGGAGCGCATCCTCTCCAAGGTGGCCGTGGGCCGCGTGTCGCCCCGCGAGGTGGTGGCGCTCAAGGTGGCCCTCATGGCCATCGAGCCCATAAAGGCCGCCTGCCTGGAGGCCGACAATGCCAGTCTGAATCGCATAGGCGAGCAGCTCAACGTCTGCCAGTCCATACGCGACCGCATTGCCCGCGAGGTGAACAATGACCCTCCGCTGCTGGTGAACAAAGGCGGCGTGATAAAGGATGGCGTAAACGCCGAGCTCGACGAGCTGCGCCAGATAGCCTACAACGGCAAGGACTACCTGCTGCACATACAGCAGCGCGAAAGCGAACAGACGGGCATACCGAGCCTGAAAATAGCCTACAACAACGTGTTTGGCTACTACATTGAGGTGCGCAACGTGCACAAGGACAAGGTGCCGCCCGAGTGGATTCGCAAGCAGACGCTGGTCAATGCCGAACGTTACATTACCCAGGAACTGAAGGAATACGAGGAGAAGATACTGGGCGCGGAGGACAAGATTCTGTCCCTGGAGACACGCCTCTACGCCGAGCTGGTGCAGGCCCTGGCCGAGTTTATCCCCGCCATACAGACCGATGCCAACCAGCTGGCGCGGCTGGACTGCCTGCTGTCCTTCGCCACCGCAGCCCGCGAAAACGGCTACATACGCCCCGTCATTGCCGACGACGATGTGATTGACATCCGTCAAGGCCGTCACCCCGTCATCGAGAAGCAACTGCCCGTGGGCGAGAAGTACATCGCCAACGACGTGCGCCTGGACACGGAGACCCAGCAAATCATCATCATCACCGGCCCCAACATGGCGGGCAAGTCGGCCCTGCTGCGGCAGACGGCGCTCATCACGCTGCTGGCCCAGATAGGCTGCTTCGTGCCGGCGGAGAGTGCGCACATCGGGCTGGTGGACAAGATATTCACCCGCGTGGGGGCAAGCGACAACATCTCGGTGGGCGAATCGACCTTCATGGTGGAGATGAACGAGGCGGCCAACATTCTGAACAACCTGTCGCCCCGCAGCCTGGTGCTGTTCGACGAGCTGGGGCGCGGCACTTCCACCTACGACGGCATCTCCATAGCCTGGGCCATTGTGGAGTACATCCACGAGCATCCCCGCGCCCGGGCACGCACCCTCTTCGCCACCCACTACCACGAACTGAACGAGATGGAGAAGACCTTTCGCCGCATCAAGAACTACAACGTGGCGGTGAAGGAGGTGGACAACCGCGTCATCTTCCTGCGCAAGCTGGAGCGGGGAGGCAGCGAGCACTCCTTCGGCATTCACGTGGCCAAGATGGCGGGCATGCCCAAGAGCATCGTGCGCCGTGCCGACGAGATTTTGAAGCAATTGGAAAAGGAGAACCGCCAGACGGGTGGCACCATCACCGGGAAGACCATCACCGAGGGAGCGGCCTCGGCAGGCGGCATGCAGCTCAGCTTCTTCCAGCTGGACGACCCTGTGCTGTGCCAGATACGCGACGAGATATTGAACCTCGACGTCAACAACCTCACTCCCCTTGAGGCGCTGAACAAGCTGAACGACATCAAGCGCATCGTGAGGGGGAAATAAGAAAAAACGGCAGAAACCCATGAAAGAATTACCCTTTGACATGCTGCCCTTGGCAGCCGAGCGGGAGATGGACCGCGACTGGAAACTGATATGCGACAAGTACTGGCACTTCAAGGAAAATGCTGTGGCTCTGTGCCTCAATGCCAAGGAATTTCCCACATCGAGGCAGATGAAGTTCATCTCCCCGCGCACGGGGCTGGAGTGGCACCTCATAGCCATTTACCCCGAACGCTACCGCTTTTCGGCTTTCTACAACTTCTACACGCCCTACACCAATCCCAAGGGGAAGAAAGGGTGTTATACGATAGACGAGAACAATTGCGAGAAGCTGACCCCGCACTTCCTGAGCCGCGTGTGCACGCGATACCTGCACCCGCACGGCATCTTTCCCAAAACACTGGACGAGGTGATGGAGGCGTATTGCCGCCACATGCTTTCGGGCAATGAATTCCTCTTCTTTTTGAAGAAAGCGCAAAAGGCTTATATGGTGCTGAAACACGGCATTGCTATTGCCGAAGTGGCGGGCAACGGGCTGGTGACCTACATCACGTTTGTCACCTTCGACATGCTGCTCGACTACCAGACGCCCTACCAGAAGGTGGTGGAGCGGATGTTTCAACTGTACCGCGAGCACGGCAACCACTGGCACATGGAGAAGTTCCAGAAAATCATCAGCGACGAAAAACTCTTGCCGGACGGGGAAGACTTGCAGGAGGTAGAGACCAAGCCCCATCGCAAATTTACTCCCGCCCCAAAGATAACCGGAAGGCTGCAAAATGCCAACAAGCGCGATTACGACCGCGCCATGCAGGAGATAGGCAGCAACAGCGCCAAGCTGTGGACGCCCACCATGCAACGCCCCGGCAGCATGCAGTGGATAGACCCGACCGAGATGCAGAAAAGGGTGGAGGAGCTGAAGAAGCGGCGCTGAGTCCGCAGCCCTTAAAGCCCCCCTTCTGGCCTTCCTGCGCCAGCGCGCCAGCCTTTCATCGCCCGCTCGGTGACGTAGGAAAGCTACCGTGCCTGCTATACCTTGGCCGGATGTTTCCCGTAGAAGAACATGAAATACACCCCGATAATGACGAACGGCACGCTAAGCCATTGCCCCATGTTGAGCGTCATGCCCTGCTCAAAGTCCACCTGATTCTCTTTAAGGAACTCTACAAAGAAGCGGAACACAAATATCTCCACCAGGCACAGCCCGAAGTAGAAGCCCCTGCGGTGGGGCCAGGCGGCGGGCAGGGCGGCCACCTGCTGCTGCTTCATGCCGATGGTGAGCGTCTGTCGCTGCTTGCGCGCGCGGCGGTACAGGTAGACCATGCCCAGGAAGAAGGCGAAGTAGGCCAGCGCCTCGTACAGCTGTGCGGGGTGGCGCGGCACCATGTCCACCTGCTCGAAGATGAAGGCCCAGGGCACGTCCGTCGGTTTGCCGATGATTTCGGAGTTCATCAGGTTGCCCATGCGGATGAAGAAGCAGCAGATGGGCGTGGCCACGGCAATGATGTCGAGCACGTCCACGAAGTGCATCTTCGTCTTGCGGCAATACAAGGCCAGGGCAATGATGAGGCCCAGCGTGCCGCCGTGGCTGGCCATGCCGGTGTAGCCGGTGAACTTCCATCCGCCATCGGGCAGGAAGTGGATGGGTATGAATATCTCGAGGAAATGCTTCCAGCTGCTGAAGTAGAGTTGCGCGTCGTAAAACAGGCAGTGGCCCAGGCGCGACCCGATAATCATGCCCAGGAAGCAGTAGACGAACAGGGGGTCGAACTTTTCGTCGCTTATCCGCAAGTCGCGGTACTGGCGGCGCACCATGTAGTAGGAGGCGGCAAAGCCAAATATCCACCCCAGCGCGTAGTAGCGCACGGAGAATCCGAAGAGGTTGAACGCCTCAATGTCGGGGTTCCAGTTGATGTAAGAGAGGAGCATATTCATTAGCGGTTAGTGTTTAGTGATTAGTAAACTTCCGCGCCACCCTGTCATACGTGGGCGTGTCCACGCCGTGGGCGCGTGCGGCGTCGATGAGGTCGAACAGCAGCCCCTGCACCTCGCTCTGGTGGCCGCGCGCCATGTCCTTCTGCATGGAGGCGGTGCTGTGGGGGTCGAGCTTGTCGATGACCTTGAGGTTGTACTCCACCAGGTCGGCGGGGATGTCGATGCCCATGCGGCGGCCCAGCTCGGCGCTTTCGCGCGAGAGGCCTATGAAGGTGTCGCGCACCTCGCCCGGCTTCTGCACCTCGCCCATGGGCACGTCGTAGTAGGCGCCCGTCACCGCCATGGCCGAGATGAACGACCACTTCACGAAGGTGTCGCGGTTGATGTCGTCGGAGATTTCGGCCTTGATGCCGCTGTCTTGCAGGTCGCGCTGCACGGCCAGCAGGGTGTCTTGCGACACACCCGTGCCCCTGTGCGCGCCGTAGACCAGGCGGAATATTTTGCCCATCTGCGTGATTTCCCCCTTACCGGAGACGAAGCCCACGATGTAGATGCAGCCGTCGAGCACCGTCACGCCCGGCACCAGCCGCTGTATGCGCGGCCCCGTGCCGTAGACGTTGAGGATGGGGATGACCACCGTGCTGGGCTTCGCCGCGCGGCGTATCAAGTCGGTAATGGAGTCGATGGAGTAGCCTTTGACGCAGACGAAGATGACGTCTGCTTTTCCTTGGTATTCTTCGGCTGTCGAGGCGGGGATGTGCAGGGTGTGTTCGCCCTTCAGGTCGCTGTGCAGGCGCAGTCCCTGCGTGCGTATGGCGGCCAGGTGTTCGCCGCGTGCAATGCAGGCCACGTCTTTGCCCGCCAGTGCGAGGAAGGCGGCAATCGAGCCCCCTACGCCTCCGGTTCCTGCTATTAAGTAGTTCATGACAGTATGGTGTTTAGTGGTTAGTGGTTAGCGATGAGTGTTTAGTAGGATTTGAATCCGATGGGGTTGCGAGGTTTCTCGTTGCGTTGTTTGGCAGCTTGCAACTCGGCCAAGGCTTGGTTGATAAGTTCCAATTGCATGCGGGTGTCCTCGTTGATATCGTTTTGGTCGGTAAAGACTTCTTCCATATATTCCTTCAGCTCCTGCACATCGTGCTCCAGTTTCTCAATACGCTCGGCAGGCGAGGTATCGGGCAGGGCAGGCGATGCTACCAACCGCCGCACGGCTACAAAGGTACGCATGATGGCGATGTTCATCTCGATGGCGATGTCGCTGTTCAGCACTCCGGACAGCATGGCCACGCCTTGCTCGGTGAAGGCGTAAGGGAGTTTACGGGTTCCGCCCCAACTTGATATCACAATTTGTGACTTCAAGTTGTCCCATTCTTCTTTGGTCAGTTGGAACATAAAGTCAGGCGGAAATCGTTTTATATTGCGTTTTACGGCTTGATTGAGTATGCGCGTTTCGATTCCGTACAATCCAGCCAAGTCGTAGTCGAGCATCACCTGCTCGCCCCGGATGATGTATATCTTCTGTTGGATGATGAGTGTCGGTAGCATGGTCGATTCTTATTGTTTATTCTTTAAGGTCACAAATTGTGACCTTAAATCTTTTACACATTAAACCGGAAGTGCATGATGTCCCCGTCCTGCACCACGTAGTCCTTGCCCTCCACGGCCAGCTTGCCAGCTTCGCGCACGGCGGCTTCGGAACCGTACTTGATGTAGTCGTCGTACTTGATGACCTCGGCACGGATGAAGCCTTTCTCGAAGTCGGTGTGGATGACGCCGGCACACTGTGGGGCTTTCCAGCCCTTGCGGTAGGTCCATGCTTTCACCTCCATTTCGCCGGCGGTAATGAACGTTTCCAGGTTGAGCAGACGGTAGATGGCCTTGATGAGGCGGTTGCAGCCGCTTTCCTTCAGGCCCAGGTCTTCCAGAAACATCTGCTTCTCCTCGTAGCTTTCCAGTTCGGCAATGTCGGCCTCGGTCTGGGCGGAGATGACCATCAGCTGGGCGTCTTCGTCCTTGATGGCCTGGCGCACCTGCTCCACGTAGGCGTTGCCCGTGGCGGCGGAGGCGTCGTCCACGTTGCACACGTAGAGCACGGGCTTGGTGGTGAGCAGGAACATCTGGCGGGCGCACGCTTCTTCGTCCTCGTTCTCGGGGGTGACGGTGCGGGCGCTGAGGCCTTGCTCCAGGGCGGCCTTGTAGCGGGTGAGGAGGCCGTATTCCGTCTTCGCCTGCTTGTCGCCGCCCACTTTGGCCTGCTTCTCCACGCGCTTCAGGCGGTTCTCCACGGTTTCCAGGTCTTTCAGCTGGAGCTCGGTGTCAATGATTTCCTTGTCGCGCACGGGGTCGACGGAGCCGTCCACGTGGACGATGTTGCCGTTGTCGAAGCAGCGCAGCACGTGTATGATGGCGTCGCACTCACGTATGTTACCCAGGAACTGGTTGCCCAGTCCCTCGCCTTTGCTGGCTCCTTTCACCAGTCCGGCGATGTCCACAATGTCGCACACGGCGGGCACGATGCGTCCCGGGTGCACCAGCTCGGCCAGGCGGGTGAGCCGCTCATCGGGTACGGACACTTGCCCCATTTGGGCGTCGATGGTACAGAATGGAAAGTTTGCCGCCTGCGCCTTTGCGCTGGACAGGCAGTTGAAAAGGGTGGATTTGCCCACGTTGGGCAGTCCCACGATACCTGCTTTTAATGCCATAGCGTATATTTTTAGTTTTTTAGTTGACGGGTTAATCCGCGCAAAGGTACTGATTTCTGGTGTATACGCCAAGCATTCTCTATCCCACAATGATGTTGAAGCGGAGTAACGCATCCCTTATGCCGTTCTCATCCACTGTTCCGGTCACGTAGTCGGCTGCCGCTTTCACTGTTTCCGAGGCTCCTCCCATGGCAATTCCCGTCCCGGCGGCCTGCAGCATGGGTATGTCGTTTCCCCCGTCGCCGAAGGCCATGGCCTGCGATACATCCAGTCCATAATGGGTGCAGAATGTCTTGACTCCGACGCTTTTGTCGACGCCTGCCACGTTGATGTCGGCAAAAAGCGGGTTCCAGCGCGAAGCGGACAGTCCGGGAAGTTGTGGCATAATCTTCTTCTCTGCAGCCTCGTCGCAATAGATGCACAGTTGGCAATATTCTCCTTTTCTGAACTCCTTTTCAAGGTCTGCCACCTTGGGGACGGGGTGGGCCACCAGTTCGGCCAGCTTGACGACGTCGGGGTTGACGGCGTCGACCAGTACGCCCTTGTCGGTCTCCAGTGCGAGGGGGAAGTTGTACTCATTGGCAAGCGCCTGTATGCTCAGGAAGTCATCCATGCCAATGGATTTCCGGGCGATGGGTGTGCCGTCGCGCAGCACGCATTCCGCGCCGTTGAACGCGGCCACCCCGTCGTAGGGAAGGTCTGCTATGGCGTGGAGGTCGGTATGTGCCCTGCCCGTGGCTATGATGATTCTGATGCCCGACCGGTGTACTTGCCACAGGGCTTCGACTGCCGATTGCGGCACGCGGTGGGTGTCGAAGCTCAACAGCGTCCCGTCCACATCAAAGAATATGACTTCTATGGTCTTCATGGCGGTTGGTTTATCGTTACGGGTTCAGGAGTTCGGCAAGCTTTTGGTCGAGCGCTTCGCCCCGCAGGTTTTTGGCAATGATGAGTCCGGTGGAGGTATCTATCAGGAAGTTGCTGGGGATGCCGTTCAGCCCGTAGGCAGCCCAGGCGGGACAGGCGGTGCGTGGATTGCCTTCGAAGTGGGGATGCACGTTGGTCCATGCCATGCCGTGGTGTGCCACGAATGTTTTCCACGCCTCGTGCCCGTGGGTAAACGAATAGCCGTAGATGTCGAACCCTTTGCTGTGATAGCGGGCGTACAATTCTTTCAGGTGGGGAACGGCTTGCACGCACGGTCCGCACCACGTGGCCCAGAACTCCAGCAGCACGTACTTGTTGTCCGGGCGGCGCACTGTTTCGCCCAGCGATGCGTCGGCATCGGTTGTGTCCTGTGCCGTAAGGTCGAGGTAGGGCAGGCCCACGTCGGCGCGGATGGCGTCTGTGCGAGCTTGCACTTGTCGGAATAGCGGGTGTTGCTTCAAGGCTTCGGGGAAGCTGTCCATCAGCTGCTCCACTTCCGTCTTAGAGGCCAAATCCAGCAAGTCGTGCAGCAGGTAGCAGCCCAGCACGTTGTGGTTTTGGCTCACCAATTTCCTCAGTTTGTTTCTTTGTTGGTCGGCCGTGGCAGTTTTGCGGAATTGTTGGAACGCGGTGTGGGCGTCGTTCATCGGCGTGCCTCGGTAGACGAATTCATACGTGCTGTCCGGCAGGGTGTGAATGGTGCCGTCTTCCAGGAACATGAGGTAGCCCACCTGCGCGAGGTCTGCTGGGTTTGAGGAGGCGCCCATGTAGAGTAATCCCATTCCCGAGCCTTTGTTGTGGCTCGCGATGCGGAAGGCGGAGTTCTCGATGCGTGCCGAGTCGAGCGGCTGCCAGGTGACGCCGTCCAGCACGTACATGTATTTCCCGTCCGTGTACTGGGGCGAGGAGTGTTCGATGACGTAGCCCGTCTGCGCCGTGCAGCCTGCCAACAAGCAGACGGGTAGGAGGAGGGTGATTGGGGTCTTCATGTATGTATCTTGCTAAAAGTTAAAGAGAAAGTTTAGGGGACAATGGCTCGAATTCGTGCCATGCTGCCCTGCAAGGCGCGCATCTGTGTGCCAGATACAACAGCGGCTGCCCCGTCCTGCCGTAACTGTGCATGTACGGCGGTGCGTGCAGCCGCTGCCTGGCGATATGTTCTGTTGCGTTGCTTCTTTTCAGCCGTCAGAAGCGGTACATGCCCGTGATGAGCGGCACGAACTGGCTGTTGCTCATAATCTGGCCCTTCAGTTCGACGCCTATCTTCCAGTGGTCGGTGATGTTGACCATGCCGCCGCCGCCCAGGTTCACGCCGAATGCGCCGTCTTTTGCGCTACCCCATTTGGTGTGCATGTAGGTGAGACCTATCAACGGGTATACCTCAAACACTCTGTGGTGGTACACATTCCAGTGGAAGTCGGCATTGATGTCCCACACCTTTGCGCCATACTCCTTGAAGTAGCGGTTGAAGCTGCCCACCACGTCGAAGCGCGGGTCGATGTCATACAGCACGCGGCCGCCCAAGAAGGCTTGTCCGCCAAATACGTCCGTGCCATAGCCCAAGTTGAGGCCGATGCCCCACTTGCCGTCTTGTGCCCACAGGGCGGTGGATGTGAGCAGGCACATCATCAGTGTAACGAATAACTTTTTCATGACTTTTTCTTTTTAAAGGTTCAACTATATGGTTATTAAAGTCTCGTTTCCCAGCCTTCCAAGCCCCGGTCGCTGGCCTTTAAGGGCCCGGTCGGTAGCCTTTAAAGGCTATGTTGTCATCGTTATTGCTGTCAAAGGTAGGGAATATATCCGGAGAAAGAAAGCAAAGTGCAAAGATTTTTATTTGTTTTCTCCCTCCAACATCTTGTCGCGCAGCACAATCATGCCTTGCGGGCGTTGCTGGGGCAGTTGCGGCATGTCTATCCGCAGCATTCTCTTCGCGGGCTGCGTGGCGGCCTTGGTGGCGGCTGCGCGGGTCTTTATGCCCGTGATGTCCTCGATGGCGGCGGCAATGAGCGGTTCGTCGGGGCCGAAGGGCAGGTAGCCGAAGCTCTGGTCCCAGTCGGCAGCAGGGATGTCGGGCGTCACGCCGGTGGCGGGGATGGAGTAGTTGTCGGCGTTGTAGCTCTGGAAGGTGATGGGGAACACTTCATACGTGTAGCCCTCCAGCCGGAAGCTGATGCCCTCCATGCCCACGTTCTTGCCGTTGGACGTCTCGCCCACGGTGACCACGTCGATGCCTATGCCGCGCAGCGAGTTGATGACCAGCTCGCTGGCCGAAGCCGTGCTGCCGGTGGTGAGCACGTACAGGCGCTCCAGGTCGAGCCCCTCGCGGCTGAGGTCGGCACCGTAGTAGTTGCCGTAGTAGAATTCTTCCTTGAAGCGCTCCACTTCTGCGTCATATTCCAGGCCGGTTTCTTCCATGGTGCTTTCCACATCGTCCATGCGCTCGTCGTTGTAGCGGTAGTAGTTGAACACCTGCCCGTCGGCCCGGCTTCCGGCGATGACGGTGGAGAGCATGTTGGCGCTTATCACGTGGCCGCCGCCGTTGTAGCGCAGGTCGAGGATGAGTTCATCGATGCCCTCTGCCTCCAAGTCGCGCAGGGCCAGAAGCAGGTCGTTGTCGTAGGCGGCGTCGAATCCGGAGTAGTTGAGGTAGCCGATGCGTGCGCCGCCCGCTCCGAACACTTCATGCGCCAGCACGGGGGTGGGGTAGAGGCGGGTAGTGGTGAGGGTGTGGGTGGGTATGCCCGGCTCGTTGAGGCCTACGGTGATGGTAGACCCGGCTGCGGGTGCCACCAGGTCGTAGTAAGCGGCAGTGTAGTTGGTGATGTCCTGCCCGTCAATCTGTGCAATGATGTCGCCGCGTTGCAGTCCGGCCTTTTCGGCGGGACTTCCGGGGTAGATGGCCGAGATGCCAAGCCCGTAAGTGCCTGTTGACTGGTTGTATTGATCTACAAAGTTGATGGCTATCATGTTGACTATGCCATAGCTGTCCGTCATCGTCTTTTCGATGCCTTGGTCGCTGTGGTCTATTTCTTCGCCCGTGGCGCGGGTGGCGGCAGTGCGGGTGGACGGCGTGCGGGTCACGTAGGAGTAGAGGTGTCCGTTCTTATAGTCCAGATTGTTTGCGCCCGTGGTCTGTCCCAGGCGAACCAGCGATTTCACGAAGAAGTTGTTTTGGCTGTCGTTCACGTAGGGCAGGCTGAAGTCGCGCTCCATGGCCTTGTATTCGGCATTCCACAGGTAGTAGTTGGCGAGGAAGTCGTCGAAGTATTGGTTCACTGCAGGCCCTTCTTCCACGGGTTCTTCGGCATCCGTGTTGCCCTCCTGGGTGACGACGAAGCTGTCGCCCTTGTACCCGTCGGGGAAGGCGATGGAAATGAGCGTGGTGCGCTCGCTCTTGGAGGTGTTGGGCTCGAAGGTCAGGGTCAGCGTCGAGGCGCCGGCTTCTCCTTTGGAGGTGATGCTGCACCAGCTCTGCTGGCTGCTGGCAATCCACGGCCCTGCGGCCTGGAAGGTGTATTCCACAGAGGTTTCGTCGGCGGCGATGGTGACGCCTGTGGTCCAGGTGGATTGCGATACGCCGGGGATTTCGTTCACGGGTTCTTCCTCTTGGCAGGAAGTTACAAACAGGGTTGCCACGAGCAGCAACCAGAGGGTAGATAAAGCGTTTTTCATCTCGTAGGATGGTGTTAATGGTTAATGTTTGTTTATTAATGGGGGACAAAGATACTAAATTTCGGGTAAGTAAGCGCTTAAAATGATAATTTATCGGGGCGGCACACAGATGACACAGATGGGACAGATTTACACAGTTTTTATTTTTTTCGCTATGTATCTGTCATTCTGAGCGAAGCCCGAAGGGCGTAGTCGAAGAATCTCACGTTAACAGGAACGTACTTTATGTGAGATCCTTCGACTTCACTGCGTTCCGCTCAGGATGACAGATACTGGAAAAATCTGTGGTCATCACGTAGAATCTGTGTCATCTGTGTGCCATATAAATTCCCATTTTAAGCAGTAGTCACAGGTCAGTGTGCCTCCAGCCAGTTCGTTCCCCAGCCGCAGTCGGCCTTGAGGGGTACGCGCAGGGGGTAGGCCTGTTCCATCTCCTCGATGACGATGCGCTGCACGCGTTCGCGTTCGTCTTGCGGCACGCTGAAGTTCAGTTCGTCGTGCACCTGCAGCAACATCTTGGCCTTGATGCCTTCGGCTTGGAAGCGGCGGTAGATGCGTGCCATGGCCACCTTGATGATGTCCGCCGCGCTGCCCTGTATGGGTGCGTTGATGGCGTTGCGTTCGGCATAGCCGCGCACGGTGGCGTTGCGCGAGCTGATGTCGGGCAGGAAGCGCTTGCGGTGGAAAATGGTCTCCACGTATCCCTGCGCGCGGGCCACCTCGATGCTGTGGTCCATGTAGGCCTTCACTTGCGGGTAGGTGGCGAAGTAGCCGTCTATCAGCTCCTTGGCTTCCTGGCGGGAAACGCCCATGCGCTCGGCCAGGCCGAAGACCGAGATGCCGTAGATGATGCCGAAGTTGGCCGTTTTGGCCTTGCGGCGCATGTCGGGGGTCACTTGGTCCAGGGGCACGTGGTAGATTTTGGCGGCGGTGGCGGCGTGGATGTCGTGGCCTTCGGCGAAAGCCTCAATCATGTTGGGGTCCTGGCTGAGGTGGGCCATGATGCGCAGCTCTATCTGGGAGTAGTCGGCCGAGAAGAACGTGCAGCCGTCGTCGGGGATGAAGGCTTTGCGTATCTCCTTGCCGTTGTCGTCGCGCACCGGTATGTTCTGCAGGTTGGGGTTGCTCGAACTGAGGCGGCCGGTGGCGGTGACTGCCTGGTTGAACGAGGTGTGTATGCGCCCCGTGCGTGGGTTGATGAGCTGGGGCAGGGCGTCGACGTAGGTGCCCAGCAGTTTCTTCAGTCCCCGGTGCTCCAGTATCTTGCCCACTATCTCGTGCCTGCCTCGCAGGCTTTCCAGCACTTCCTCCGAGGTGACGTACTGTCCGGTCTTCGTCTTCTTGGGCTTGGCGTCAATCTTGAGGCGGTCGAAGAGCACTTCGCCCACCTGGCGGGGCGAGGCGATGTTGAACACTTCGCCGGCCAGGCGGTAGATGTCTTGTTCGATGTCGCGGAGGCGGTTGGTGAAGTGTGCCGATGTCTGGCGCAGGGCTTCGGTGTCTATGCGCACGCCGTTGCTCTCCAGGTTGACGAGCACGGGCACCAGGGGCATCTCCACGTCGCGCAGCAAGGCCTTGGCGCCCGCTTGTTTAAGTTCCTTGTCCAGCACGTCCCGGAGGCGGAGGGTGACGTCGGCATCCTCGCAGGCGTAGCGGTAGACGTCGGCGGGAGGGAGGTCGGCCATGGTCTTCTGGCCCCTGCCCTTGTGGCCCAGCAGTTCTTCGATGTGGATGGTGCGGTAGTTCAGGTAGATTTCGGCCAGGTAGTCCATGTTGTGGCGCAGCTCGGGCTGGAGGACGTAGTGGGCCAGCATGGTGTCGAACAGCGGACCCCGGACCTGCACGCCGTAGTTTTGCAGCACAATCATGTCGTACTTGATGTTTTGCCCCACCTTCAAGGTCTGCGGGTTTTCGTAGAGCGGGCGGAGGGACTGCACGATGCGCCCGGCTTCCGCGCGGTCGGTGGGTACGGGGACGTACCACGCCTTGCCCACGGCCGGGCAGAAGCTCATGCCCACCAGGTCGGCCTGCATGGGTTCGGTGCTGGTGGTCTCGGTGTCTATCGCGAGCGTTTCGGCTGTCAGCAGTTTTCTTAGCATTTCCTGCCTTTTTTCTTCGGTGTCAGCCAGTTGGTAGTCCACATCGAGGTCCTGAAGGCTCTGTAGGGGCCGGTTTTCGGCGGCGGCTGTACCGTTGGCGGGATTTTCGGCAAACAAATCGCCTTGGGCGGGCGCGGCAGGCGAGGGTTGGACAAAGAGGGTGCCGGCGTAGGGGTCGGCCGCAGGCGGGGTGGGGGAGGACTTGCCCAGCACGCGGTCGGCCAGGGTGCGGAACTCCAGTTCGCCGAACAGCCGGCGCAGTTCCCCCTCGTCGGGCTGCTCGCGCACCAGGGCGGGCAGGTCGAGGGCAATGGGCACGTCGGTCTTTATGGTGGCCAGGAATTTGGAGAAGCGTATCTGCTCCCGGTTCTCCTCCACCTTCTTGCGGAGTGCGCCCTTCAGCTGGTCGGTGTTCTCCAACAGGTTCTCTATGCTGCCGAATTGGGCAATGAGCTTTTGGGCCGTCTTTTCGCCCACGCCGGGGCAGCCGGGGATGTTGTCCGCAGTGTCGCCCATCAGCCCCAGCATGTCGATGACCTGGGTGGTGGAGTCGATGCCGAATTTGGCTTTGACCTCTTCGGGGCCCATCACCTCGAAGCCGCCCGTGTGCTTGGGGCGGTACATGCGCACGGTGCCGCCCACGAGCTGGCCGTAGTCTTTGTCGGGCGTCATCATGTAGGTGTCTATGCCCCGGCGGCCTGCTTCGGTGGCCAGGGTGCCAATGACGTCGTCGGCCTCATAGCCCGGCACCTCGAGTATGGGGATGCGGTAGGCGCGGATGATGTCTTTTATAATAGGTACGGAGAGGCGGATCGTCTCCGGCGTCTCCTCGCGCTGCGCCTTGTACTGCTCGTAGGCCTCGTGGCGGAAAGTGGGCCCGGCGGGGTCGAAGGCCACGCCGATGTGCGAGGGCTGCTCCTTGCGCAGCACCTCTTCGAGGGTGTTGACAAAGCCCAGCACGGCCGACGTGTTGAAGCCTTTGGAGTTGATGCGGGGCGCTTTGATAAAAGCGTAATAAGCCCGGTAGATGAGGGCGTAGGCGTCCAAAAGGAATAATTTGTCTACTGAATCCATGAATTTATCGTTATTTTCTTGGTAAAAGTACAAAAAAATACCGTATTCTGCGTTTTATTACTATTTTTGTGACCGAATAGCGCAATATGCAGCCGCCGGGCCGGCGCTCGCCACCCTTGCGGATGCCTTAATATGGATAGCCTCCGGGCGTTGAAACGCTACCGTGGTAGTGTTCCAACGCTACCATGCTGGCGTTTCAACGCCACCGGGACGGGCAAGGCGGCAGGACGGGACTGCGGTGCGCCAGGATTGTTCACAAATAGCATAGCATGGACCATTTGTCTCTTATAAAAACGCCTATTACTGCCGAGCTGGAAGACTTCCGCCGCTTGTTCGACGACTCCCTGTCCAGTTCCAACCCCCTGTTGCAAAACGTCATTGCGCACATACGGCAGCGGACGGGCAAAATGATGCGCCCCATGCTGCTGCTGCTCGTGGCCAAGCTGTGCGGCGGCGTCAACGCCGCCTCCCTCCATGCGGCCGTATCGCTCGAACTGCTGCACACGGCCAGCCTGGTGCACGACGACGTGGTGGACGAAAGCGGCGAACGGCGCGGCCAGCTCTCGGTCAACGCCGTGTTCAACAACAAAGTGGCCGTGCTGGCGGGCGACTACCTGCTGGCCACCTCGCTGGTGCAGGTGGAGCAGACACGCCACCACGGCATCATCGAAGTCGTGGCACGGCTGGGCCAGGACTTGGCCGAGGGCGAACTGCTGCAACTCTCCAACGTGGACAACCTGAACTTTTCGGAATCCATATATTTCGACGTCATCCGCAAGAAGACCGCCGCCCTCTTTGCCGCCTGCACCAAGGCAGGAGCCCTCTCGGCCGGCGCCGGCGACGCGCAGGTGGAGCGTGCACGCCTCTTGGGCGAATACATCGGCATCTGCTTCCAGATAAAGGATGACATATTCGACTATTATGACAGCCGCGAGATTGGCAAGCCCACGGGCAACGACATGCACGAGGGCAAGCTGACACTGCCCGTGCTTTACGTGCTGAACAACGTGCCCGACCCCTTGATGCGCGACATTGCCGTGCGCGTGAAGCGTGGCACCGCCTCGCCCGACGACATTGCCCGCCTGGTGCAGTTCACCAAGGACAACGGCGGCATGGAGTACGCTTCGTGCGTCATGCACCAATACCGCGACCCTGCCCTCGACCTCCTCTCCGAAGTGGCCGACGACAGCCTGCGCCGTGCCTTTACCGCCTACCTGGACTACGTGGTGCAGCGGGACAAATGATTTCAGCTACGAGTTACGAGCTACAAGCTACAAGTCTGTTTGTGCTTTCATGCGCCACTTGTAGCTCGTAGCTCGTAACTTGTAGCTTGTAGAGCTGTCAGAACCACTTCACTTCCTGCCCCAAGATGTCGCTCAGCAGCAAGTTGGCCAGGCGGCTGGTGCCCAGGCGGAACAGGCCGTTGTTGAGCCACTCCTCGCCCAGCACTTCCTTGACGATGGTGTAGTACACCAGCGCGTCGTGCACCGTGCTGATGCCTCCGGCGGGCTTGAAGCCGATGCGCGTGCCCGTCTGCTCGTAGTACTCGCGGATGGCCTGGCACATGGTGTAGGCGGCCTCGGGCGTGGCGGCGGGCTGCTGCTTGCCGGTGCTGGTCTTGATGAAGTCGGCCCCGGCATACATGGCCAGTATGGAGGCTTTCTTCACGTTCTCCATCGAGCCGAGGGCGCCGGTTTCGAGGATGACTTTCAGCGTGCGCTCCTTGCACGTCTCCTTCAGTTCCTGAATTTCGTCGCACATGGCCTCGTAGTCTCCGGCCAGGAACTTGCCTACGGAGATGACGATGTCTATCTCGTCGGCTCCCTCCATGATGGCCATGGCGGTTTCGGCCACCTTCACTTCGGGGAAGGTCTGCGACGAGGGGAAGCCGCCGCTGACGCAGGCGATGTGCACGTTCTCCACTTCGAGGGTGTCGCGCACTATCTCGGCGAAGACGGGGTAGACGCAGATGGCGGCCACGTTCTTCAGGTCGGGGTGCTCTTCGTCCAGGCGGTTGACGGCTTGGGTGAAGCGCATCACGCTCTGGTCGTTGTCGGTGGTGGATAGGGTGGTGAGGTCGATGCAGTGGAAGAGGAATTGCTTCACCTCGGGGCGGTCGTTTTCGGCCACTTTGCCTTCGATGATGCTTGCCACCTGTGCGGCCACTTCGTTGTCTGTGATGCGGGTGTTGTACTTGGCCAGTGCGGCGTCGTACTTGCTTTGCGTGGGTTGTTCGTTAGTTGTTTCCATTATCATTCTTCAGTTTAGGGTTATTGATGTGCCTTTCTTTGTCGCGGCCGGTTTTCTTCTCGAGGGTGCGGCGGAAGGCCTGGGTGAGGTCGGTGCCTGTCTGGTTGGCCAGGCAGATGAGCACCCAGAGCACGTCGGCCAGCTCTTCCTCCAGGTTGTCGCGCTCGCCGGGCTTGAACGACTGGTCGCCGTAGCGCCGGGCCATGACGCGTGCCAGCTCGCCCACTTCTTCGGTGAGCACGGCCATGTTGGTCAGTTCGCTGAAGTAGCGCACGCCGTATTGGCGTATCCACTGGTCTACTTGTTGTTGGGCTTCTTCTATAGTCACGTTGGTAGTGTTTAGCGGGTTAGTGATTAGTGATTAGTGGGGAGTGACAAGTACGTACTAATCACTAACCACTAATCACTAATACTTATTCCTTATTCTTCGTATCCATCAGTATCGTCACCGGCCCGTCGTTCAGCAGTTCCACCTTCATGTCGGCGCCAAATTCGCCCGTCTGCACGGGCTTGCCCAGGGCGGCGGAGAGCGTCTGGCAGAACTGTTCGTACAGGGGCACGGCCACCTCGGGGCGCGCGGCGCGGATGTAGCTGGGGCGGTTGCCCTTGCGGGTGGAGGCGTGCAGGGTGAACTGGCTGACGACCAGCAGGTCGCCCCCCACGTCGAGCACGGAGCGGTTCATCACGCCCTCGGCGTCGTCGAACACGCGCAGGTTCACTACCTTGTGCGTCAGCCAGTCGATGTCTTCTTGGCCGTCGCTATCTTCTATGCCCACCAGTATGAGCAGCCCGCAGCCTATGGCGGACTTCTGCCTGCCGCCGATGGTGACGGAGGCGTGGGCGGTGCGTTGGATGACTATTCTCACTTCGTTAGTGTTTAGTGGTTAGTGATGAGTGTTTAGCGGTGTGCGCCAATGGCTCGCAGCTAAACGCTAATCACGCAGTACAAAGATACGGATTTTTTTTTGTTTCCTTGTAGCGCGGATAGGGGGAAATAGCTGCCTTGGTAGCGTAGTATCGCCAGCGCGCCAGCCTTCCTACGCCCGCTCGGTAGCCTTCCATCGCCAGCGGGCGGGGTTTAGATAAGGCCCAGGCGGATGCCTATCTGCACGGCCATGGCGGTGTTGCTCACCTGCAGGGCGGCCAGGATGTTCTGCCGGTGGCGGTAGACGGTGTTGGTGGCGATGCACAGCTGCCGTGCCACCTGCTTGCTGCTGCAGCCCCGGGCCAGCAGGGTCAGCACTTCGACCTCGCGGGGACTGAGCAGTTGCCGGTCCAGCTGCCCGTAGCGGTCGTAGGGAATGGTTTCGCCGGTGGCATGGTTCACTATCTGCGGTGGGATGGCGCGTTGGCCTTCGGCACTCCCGCAGGGGGTGTAGAGGCACAGGGCGAGCCAGATGCTGCCGTTGGGTAGGCTTTCCAGGTAGCACGTGCGGTGCAGCACGGGGGCTATGGCGCCGTTGGCCAGGCGGAAGTGTATCTGGCACAGGGTGTGGTAGTCCTGCCGCGCGTCGGTGGGGACGGACTGCATGAAGCGGTAGTAGTGCAGCTCCAGCACGTGGCGTTCCACCAGGTCTTCGGGCAGTAGGCAACTGAATATCTCGTCCTCGAACGCCGAGCTGATGGTGGCGGGGCTGTGGCCGATGCCGATGAGGCGGCCGAAGCTGCCTGCCCAGATGTAGCTGCGGGCGTGCAGGTAGTCGGACAAGACGGCAATGCCGTTCTCAATCTCCACGAAGGCTTCGGCCTGCCTTTTCCTTTTCTCCAAGACTTCCTGCCGCCCCGGCCCGTCGTCAAACGGCTGGTAGCTGAGCAGTTGTTTCAGCTTTTCTTCCTGTTTATGCATGGTGTGGCAAATTGGTTAATTTTGACTATTGCGCCTTCCGGGCTTTCTGCCCATCTTTGCACCGCAAAAGTAATCAATAATAAGGAATAAGCGATGAAAAAGACAGTTGTTTGTTGCGCCCTGCTGGGCGGATTGCTGGCTTTGGGCGGCTGCAAGCCCAAGGCCGAGACCGGAGTAGCCGTGGCCGGAGAAAAGGCGGCAGCGGGCGCGGAAAGTGCCGTGTGGACGGTGCAGCACGCCGAGTGCAACATCCCCTTCGGCAACGTGACGTTTACCCGCGCCGTGAACGGGGCCGACCGGGGCGTGCAGGTAGAGGACGGGGTGATGGATTTCCGTTGCGGCGGGCAGACCGACTTCTTCTGTGACCCGGCCGAGGGCAAGCAGCCCGTGGCCACGGCGCCCATGCTGCTGGCGGAGGTGGACAACACGAAGCCTTTCACCTTTACCGCCAAGGTGACGCCGGGGTTCACGCCCGATGGGGTGTACACGGCTGCCGACCTCTTTGTCTTTGCTGGCGACAGGCTGTGGCAGAAGCTGGCCTTCGAGCAAGACGAGCGGGGCAACCACCGCGTGGTGTCGGTGCGCACGCGCGGCACGTCGGACGACAATAACCACGACGCCATCAGCCAGCCCTGGGTGTACCTGAAGATTTCGTCGGACACGCATACCTTTGCCTGCTACTACTCGCTCGACAAGGCGAAGTGGCAGATGGTGCGCCTGTACAAGAACGAGTACCCTGAGACGATTTGGCTGGGCCTCTGCTCGCAGTGCCCCGTGGGCGATGGTTGCGTCAACAAGTTCGAAGAGGTGTCTTTGGAGCCCGTCAGCGTGGCAAACTTCCGCCTGGGCGTCTGACACCTTGGCTCCCTCCCTCCCCGTGGAGCCGAAACGGGCGTGGCAGTGTGATGGTTAATGCTTGGTTGCCAATAAGTTATAGCTATTCTCCACCTGCCATGCCCGTCTTTTTTTATGCCTTTTCCCCTCGAGTTTCTTTCCCGAAGTGCTCCTCCAGCACGCGGGCCTTGGCCTGGCCCACCACGGCGGCAAGGGCGTCGAAGGTGGCTTCGCGGATGCGCTTCACGCTCTTGAACTCGCGCAGCAGGTCGGCCTTGGCCTTGGGGCCGATGCCGCGTATGCCGTCCAGCTCGGAGGCCACCTGGCGCTTGCTGCGCTTCTGGCGGTGGAAGGAGATGGCGTAGCGGTGCACTTCGTCCTGAATGTAGGTGAGCAGGCGGAATAGGGGCGTGCCTTGCTTCATGCCGATGACTTGCGGGGGGAAGCCGTAGAGCAGCTCGTTGGTGCGGTGGCGGTCGTCCTTGGCCAGCCCGGCGACGGGGATGTCGAGGCGCAGCTCGTCGAGCACCTCTTTCACGGCGCTCATCTGCCCCTTGCCGCCGTCGGTGATGATGAGGTCGGGCAGGGGGGAGCCGTCTTCCAGCGCGTGGGTGTAGCGGCGGCGCACCACTTCCTGCATGGAGGCATAGTCGTCGGGTCCGGAGACGGTCTTGATGTTGTACTTGCGGTACTCCTGCTTGGCGGCCTTGCCCTTGAGGAAGACCACGCAGCCGGCCACGGGGTCGCTGCCCTGTGTGTTCGAGTTGTCGAAGCACTCTATGCGCAGGGGCGGTCGGTCCAGGCGCAGCATCTGCTGGAACTCCTTGAGCAGGCGCAGCGAGCGTTGCTCGGGGTTCAGCTTGTCGGACTGCTTCAGGCGGTCGGCCTTGTACTGCTTCACGTTGAGCAGCGAGAGGTCGAGCAGCTTCTTCTTGTCGCCCCGCTGGGGGATGGTGAACACTACGTCCTTCAGCTCGATGCCGGGGTCGAAGGGCACGATGATTTCGCGCGAGCGGCTGCGGTAGCGTTCCCTCATCTCGGCGATGCCCAGGGCCAGCAGCTCTTCGGGCGACTCGTTCAGCCGCTTCTTGTACTCGAAGGTGAAGGCCTGGTTGATGGCTCCGTTGGTGATGTGCAGGTAGTTGACGTAGGCCGAGCTTTGCTCTTCGTTCTCCTCGATGCTGAACACGTCGATGTTGTGCAGCGTGCTGTTCACCACCTCCGACTTCGAGCGGTAGGCCTCTACCAGCAGGTACTTCTCCTTTACGCGCTGCGCCTCTTCGAAGCGCATTTCCTCGGCCAGCTCCTGCATCTGGCGGTAGAGCATGCGTTCCACTTCCTGCGTGTTTCCCTTCAGGATTTCCTTTACCTGGGCGATGTTGCGCATGTACTCTTCTTCGCTTTGCTTGCCCACGCAGGGCCCGGCGCAGTTGTGTATGTGATACTCCAGGCAGACGCGGAACTTGCCCGCGCGGATGTTCTCCGGCGAGAGGTTGTAGTGGCACGTGCGCAGGGGGTAGAGGTGCTTGATGAGGTCGAGCACGGCCAGCATGCTGGGGATGTGACTGTAGGGGCCGAAGTAGGTGGAGCCGTTGCGGATGATTTTCCGTGTGCGGAACACGCGGGGAAAGGGCTCGTTCTGCACGCAGATGCTGGGGTAAGTCTTGTCGTCCTTCAGCAGCACGTTGTAGCGGGGCTTGTACTTCTTGATGAGGTTGTTCTCCAGCAGCAGGGCGTCTTCTTCGGTGTTGACCACGATGTAGCGTATGTCCGCAATCTTGCTGACGAGCAGGCGCGTCTTGCCCGACTCGTGTTCGCGGTTGAAGTAGCTGGACACGCGCCGCTTCAGGTTCTTGGCCTTGCCCACGTAGATGATGGTGCCCTCGGCATTGAGGTACTGGTAGATGCCTGGGCTGTCGGGCAGATTGCGCACGATGCCTGCCAGGTAGGGGTTGTTCTTGAGAATGTCCATGGGGAATAGAGCGGTTAGTGGGTAGTGATTAGCGGTTAATGATTAGTTCCTTCATTAATCACTAATCACTAACCGCTACCCCGCTATTTACAGTTGCAGTATCGTTTCCAGTTCCACGTCCGGCCCGAAGACGTCGCGTCCGTGCAGGGCCTTCAGCTCGATGATGAAGTTGACGTACACCTTCTGCGGGCTCATGCTTTGCACCAGTTGGCAGGCGGCCTTCATGGTGCCTCCGGTGGCCAGCAGGTCGTCGTGCATCAACACCACGTCTCCGGGCTCGATGGCATCTTTGTGGATTTGTATCGTGTCCGTGCCATACTCTTTGGCGTAGCTTATCTCGATGGTTTCGGCGGGCAACTTGCCGGGCTTGCGCACAGGTACGAATCCGGCGCCCAGCCGTGCAGCCAAGAGTCCGCCCATGATGAAGCCGCGCGACTCGATGCCCACTACCTTGGTGATGCCTTTGTCTTTATACATCTCGTACAGCGTGTCCGACAATTCCTGCATGGCGGCGACGTCCTTGAACATGGTGGTAACGTCGTAGAACAGGATGCCCGGCTTGGGGAAATCGGGTATCTCCCGGATGCTTCTTCTCAATGTTTCTTTGCTCATAATCAGTAGTTTTATTTCGTTTGTTAAATGATTTGTTTCACGTGGAACGCTTACCCCTCAACGGTTGCACAGCACCAGCAGCACGTTGATGTCGCTGGGCGAAACGCCGGGGATACGGCTGGCCTGCCCGATGGTTTCGGGGTCTATCTTGACGAGTTTCTGCCGCGCCTCGGTGGAGAGGGATTGCAGCGTGGCGTAGTCGAACTTGCCCTTTATCTTAATGCTGTCCAGCCGGCCGAGCTTGTCGGCAATCTGCCGCTCGCGGGCGATGTAGCCTTCGTACTTGATGAGTATTTCGGCGGCTTCAATGATTTCCTCGCGGCGGTCGGTGAGCTTGTCAAGCTCGCGGCGGAAGGCACTGATGTGGGGCGCCAGGTTGTCGATGGTGAGTTGCGGACGGTTCAGCAGGTCGACCAGCTTGCAGCCTTGGCGCAGGGGAGTGGTGCCCAACTGTTCGAGAGCGGGGTTGATGAGTGCGGCCTTGATGGAGAACTGACGGGCAAACTCCACAATGTGGTTCACGGCCTCGCGCTTGGTGGTGAGCAACTGGTAGCGGTGTGCGTCGGCCAGGCCGAGGCGGTAGGAGCGTTCGGTGAGGCGCATGTCGGCGTCGTCCATGCGCAGCAGGATGCGGTATTCGGCGCGGGAGGTGAACATGCGGTAGGGCTCGTCCACGCCTTTAGTCACCAGGTCGTCTATCAGCACGCCTATGTAGGCTTCGTCGCGGCCCAGGGTGAAGGGCTCGCCGCCGTGGCAGTTGATGTGGGCGTTGATGCCCGCCACGATGCCCTGTCCGGCGGCTTCCTCGTAGCCCGTGGTGCCGTTCACCTGTCCGGCCAGGAAGAAGTTGCGCACGGCTTTCGTTTCCAGCGTGTGCTTCAGCTGCGTGGGGTCGAAGTAGTCGTACTCTATGGCGTAGCCCGGGCGGTAGATGACCACGTCGCGGAAGGCCGGCATCCGGCGGATGGCTTCTATCTGGATGTCCATCGGCAGGGAGGATGAGAAGCCGTTGAGGTACAGCTCGCGCGTGTCTTCGCCTTCCGGCTCGAGGAAGAGTTGGTGTTGCGGCTTGTCGGGGAAGGTCACGATTTTCGTCTCGATGCTGGGACAGTAGCGCGGCCCTATGCTCTGAATCTGGCCGTTGTACAAGGGCGAGTCCGGCAGCCCGCGACGCAGCACCTCGTGCACGGCCTCGTTGGTGAAGCACGTCCAGCAGGGCAGCTGGCGCAAGGGGCGTTGGGGCGTGTCGAGGAAGGAGAACTTATGGAAATCGGCCTCGCCCTGCTGCACCTCCATGTCTTCGTAGTGCACGCTTCGGCCGTCTATGCGCACGGGTGTGCCCGTCTTCATGCGTCCGTAGGTGATGCCCTGCGCGGCAATCGACTCCGTCAGTTCGTAGCTGGCCGGCTCGGCCATGCGTCCGCCGGGCACCATGGCGCGACCCACGTGCATCAGTCCGTTCAGGAAAGTGCCCGCCGTCAGCACCACGCACCGCGCGTGGAACGTCACGCCCCACACCGTCTCCACGCCTCGCACCTCGCCGTCCTTCACCAGCAGCCGTCGCACGGTGTCCTGCCAGATGTGCAGATTAGGCGTATTCTCCAGCACCTCGCGCCAGGCCCAGATGAACTTGGCGCGGTCGCACTGTGCGCGCGGGCTCCACATGGCAGGGCCCTTCGAGCGGTTCAGCAGGCGGAACTGTATGGCCGTGCGGTCCGTCACCAGTCCGGTAAATCCGCCCAAGGCGTCGATTTCGCGCACAATCTGCCCCTTGGCGATGCCGCCTATGGCGGGGTTGCAGCTCATCTGCGCAATCTTGTTCATGTCCATCGTGATGAGCACTGTCTTCGAGCCCAGGCGGGCGGCGGCGGAGGCGGCTTCGCATCCCGCGTGGCCGGCGCCGATTACTATGACATCGTAAGTAAACTCCATTTGAATTCCTTGATTGTTTTTTCCTTTGCAAAGGTACTAATAAATTGAGAATTGAGAATTAAGAATTGAGAATTGGCGGACGGATTTTTGCGGCGAGGGTAGGGGAGGGGCGAAAGTCTTACGAAGTGTTAAATAACCCCGTTTTCCCGCCGTTTTTTCCGGGCAGGGGGTCGTGCGCCGCGGAAAATCGCAAGGATTTCGCGTTAGCGCTGTGCCGAAGTGTAAAGCGTATGCTGCGATTTCGACCTGTTTTGTCAGTAAAACGTATGTTTTTGTAAGATGATTGCGACAAAACGCCCATATTCCCCTTCTTTTTGAAGCAAAATGTAACCTCTTCCTCCGCCTTGCGGAAAAGCCTTGCAGGACGGGCGCGGTGGCCTACCATCGCCAGCTTGGTAGACTACCACTGCCAGCGCGGTGGCGATACTACAGCCCCCCATCCCTCCCCCGTGGGGAGGGAGTTCATACTACTCACTTGATGAAGTACGCGTCCCCTCCCTACCGGGGAGGGTTAGGGAGGGGCTATTTCTTAAATAGTCTTACCACCCCTTGCAAAGTCCGTGCCCATTGCCTATCTTTGTTAGGACAATATCATCGCTTTGCAAAAACAAGACTTATGAAACGCATTGCCCCCTTGCTGCTGATGACCGCCGCCTTGCTGATGGCCGCTCCCCAGGCACGCGCGCAGGAAGACCGCACGCGCCCGGAGGTGCCCGACTCGGTGCGCACGCTGCCGCAGGGCGCCGACCGACTACGCTCCGCCGCCGGCGCCGCGACCGATGCCGATGCCACCCTTCCGGCCCGCTCGGCCGCCGTGGACGACGGGCATCCCATGACCTTCCGCCCGCCCGCCGTGCCGCCGGAGTACATACCACCTTATTATACCAATCCCTCGCCCATGTTCCGGGGCGACTACAGCACGGGCGGACCCATCGCGGCGTGGGGCGACAATGCCATCTACGGTTCGGGCAGCCGCTCCACCTTGCCGGGGCTGGGCGTGCAGACGGAAGCGGGCATGGCCTACGTGCGCCGGCTGAACGACCGCCTGCGCCTGCAGGCATCGGCCAACGCCACGAAGCTCAGCATGTCGCACCTGACGCGCATGGCCGTGGAACTGGACGGCCGGCTGACCTACCAGCCGCAGGAGCACGTGTGGTTCAACGTCTTCGGCGGAACCGCCGTGGGCCGATTCTCCAATCGGCCGGACTGGCATTATGGCGGCTCCGTGGGCTTCGACCTGGGCGAGCGGTTCAGCCTGGAGCTGGGCGTGCAGCGCTACTACGACCGCTCCACCGGACGGTGGACCACGCTGCCCGTGGTCATCCCCACCGTGAAGCTGCCCAAGTTCGACCTCGGCTTGGACGTGGGCCCCATCCTCTATGAGATTATCCGCAACGCCGTGCACAAGGGCGACCGCTTTCGCGGCGGCCCCATGATTCGGCCCGAGGTGCCGGGGTATATGGGCGGGGCTTGGAATAGGTAGTAGGTGTGAAGTGTGAGGTATTAGGTGGGGCACTTCGGTTGGGCTTTGGGCGACAGGGTGACTACTGGCTGCTGAATTCTGCCTACCATATATCATCTTCTGAAATAAAATCGCTATCTTTGTGCAATACCAATACATCAATACCTTATCAGTAGCATGAAGAAGAAGTCATTATTGTTTTGCCTCTGTGCATCTCTTGCCCTGTGCGCTTGCGGCGGCGGGGAGGAACCGGGCGTTGACCCCAACCCCGAACCTGTGGAAGACAACAGCCCCATCCTGGAGTTTGAAGACCCTGCGCTGGAAGCGTGCCTGCTGGCCACCCAAAGTGTGGAGTGGAACGGCCAGACTTACGTCATCCAAGTAGACAAGAACGGCGACGGGAAGATTTCGCAGATGGAAGCCGAAGCGGTGAAGGTGCTTGCGCTTAGCGACATTCAATATTATCTTAGTGAAGACATTTACAGCCTCGATGGGCTGGAGTACTTCAAGAACTTGGAGTATCTGGACTTCTCTTACCGGATATACGGGCTGGGGTGCACGATAGACGTTAGTCCCTTCCGCTCGCTGAAACACTTACGGCTTTGGGGCGAAATTGGCTCCCTCGACGTGAGCCGGAACACGGAGCTGGAGTACTTGGAGTGCAGTAGCTGCAGGCTTACCACGCTGGACGTCACCCACAACCCCGCTCTCGAAGTGCTGTTGTGCAACGATAATGGGATGGCTACGCTGGACGTGAGCCAGAATGCCGCCCTCAAAGAACTGGTGTGCAGCAATAATCCTCTGATTGTTCTGGGCATAAACCAAAACAAGGCCTTGAAGCGGCTGGAGTGCGACGGTTGCAAGCTGTCTTTTCTCGATGTCACCGGCAACCCGGCCCTCGAGACACTGTGGTGTCACAGCAATGCGCTTAGCTCGTTGGACGTGAGCCAAAACGCCTCCCTCAGTTACCTCAATTGCAACTCGAATGCCGAGATAACCTCCCTCGACGTGAGCCATAACCCGGCCTTGAGCGTGTTGGAGTGCGCGGGGTGCCGGCTCAGCACGGTGGACGTAAGCGGGAACGCGCAGCTGCGGGAACTTGTATGCGGCAACACTTCCGAGCTTACCGCTTTGGACGTGAGCCACAACCCGCAGCTGCGAATACTGTGGTGCGACAACAGCCCCATCTCCCGGCTGGAGCTGAGCCGGAACCCGGAGCTGGTCAACTTGTCGTGCTACGGCACCCTTATCGAGCACTTGGATTTGGGCATCCACAAGAAACTCCAGCGATTCTGTCCGGTAAACTGGAACGATTACTCGCCGGACGGGCTCTACATCAACCCGTCGCTGGCGTGCCCCTTGAAGACGCTGGTGCTCTCCCGCGAAGCCCGGCTCGTCGAGCACAACATGGAAGTGCTGGCTAAAGTCTATCCCGACCTGGTCATTACTTATGCCGACTGACGGTCCGCCTCCTACCGCCTACTTTTATGTTAAATTGCTACTTGTTCAAGAAAAAATAAAGAAGAAAGAAACTTTTTTCCTATATTTGCGCTCCAAAAGGCATAGCGTGCCTTTGTTTCACTTCCATGGGCTAAGGATGAAAACAGAATAGACACAACGGCAAGAGAGATAATGTTTAATCCGCAAATATAGGAAGTAATATGAAAAGACAATTTATCCTGTGGTGCCTCGCCTTTCTCTTGGCGGGAACGGGCGTGGCACAGGCTCAGCAGACAGTGCGCCAAGTGGAGGGCATAGTGCTGGGCGAAGAAGACAACGAGCCCGTCATCGGGGCGGCAGTGCAAGTGAAGGGCACCACGCTGGGCACGGTGACCGACGTGGACGGCAAGTTCACCCTCAACGGCATTCCGGCCGACGCCCGCCGGCTGGTCATCTCCTACCTGGGCATGAAGACTACCGAGATGGACATCCGCCCCTTCGTGAAGGCCACTCTGCGCAACGACACCGAGATGCTCGACGAAGTGATGGTGGTGGCCTACGGCACCGCCAAGAAGAGCAGCTACGCCGGCTCGGCCTCGCTGGTGAAGGCGGGCGACATGGAGGGCATCCCCACCACCACCTTCGAGAACGCGCTGAACGGCAAGGTGGCCGGACTGCAGCTCACCAACAACTCCGGGCAGGCCGGCTCGGCACCCGCCATCCGCATACGCGGCATCGGCTCGATGAACGCCGGAAACGAGCCACTCTACGTCATCGACGGCGTGCCCGTATCGTCGGGAAACACCGGGCAGATGGACGGTGAGCTCTACTCCACCAACAACATCATGAACACCCTCAACCCCGAGGACATCGAGTCCATCTCCGTGCTGAAGGACGCCGCCGCATCGTCGCTCTACGGCTCGCGCGCGGCCAACGGCGTCATCCTCATCACCACCAAGCGCGGCAAGATAGGCAAGCCCGTGGTGACGCTGAAGGCCGAAGTGGGATTCACCCCCTCGTGGGCCACGAAGAACTACGAGCCCGCCAGCGTGCAGGAGAATGTGGACATGCTCTACTCCGTGTTCTACGACTACGGCCTCTCGCAGGGCGACGACGCGGCCACGGCCACGCAGACCGCCCTCGACATGCTGAACGAGCGCTTCAACATGCACGGCTACCAGTTTACCACCAACGGCACCTCGCCCTACGAGCGCGTCAACATCCTGGAGTATGACAACTCCGGCCGCCAGGGCAAGTACTTCGACTGGGACAAGGCCTACTTCCGCACCGGCGTGTACCAGAGCTACGACATGAGCGTGAGCGGCGCTACGCAAAACACCAACTACTATACCTCGCTGTCCTATACCAAGGACGACGGACGCCTGCGCGTGAACAGCTTCGACCGCATCTCCGGACGCCTGAACCTGACGCAGAACGTGGGCAAATTCATGGAACTGACCACCAACGCCAGCTTCACCCGCATGCAGAAGACGGGGTACAACGACACCCGCAACACACGCACCAACTACTTCATGCAGGCGCATAACCTGCTGTGGGGCCTCTACTGGCCCACAGACTACAAGACCGGACTGCCCTGGACCGACCAGTACGGCAGCCTGGCCTACAACAACCTGTACTACGACAACGAGTGGGACAACAACTCCGTCACCTCCAAGCTCATGGCCGCCGAGACGCTCACCCTGCACCTGCTGCCGGGGCTGGACGTGCGCTCGGTCTTCTCCTACGACAACACCATGGTGAAGGACTTCTACTATTACAGCGCCAACCACTTCTACGGCTCGTCGGACAACGGCACGCTCAGCGAGTTCCGCAGCAACTACGAGAAGTGGGTATCGTCCACCACCGCCACCTACACGCAGACTTTTGCCGACCGCCACTCGGTGGGCATCATGGCGGGCTTCGAGGCCGAAAAGAACACGTCGGACTACACCGAAGCCACCGGCAGCAACTTCCCCACCAGCACCATACACACCATCTCCACGGCCGGCGTGCAGACCTCGTCGGGCTACAGTTGGGGAAACTCCATGGTGTCCATCCTCTCCAAGGTGGACTATAATTATGACGAACGCTACTTCCTGTCCGGCTCCTACCGTCGCGACGGCTCCTCGCGCCTCAGTGCCGACCACCGCTGGGGCAACTTCTGGTCGGTGGCCGGCGCCTGGAACGTGCTGAAGGAAGGCTTCATGCAAGGCACCACGGGCTGGTTGAGCAACTTGCGCCTGCGCGCATCCTACGGCGTGAACGGCACGCTGCCCACCGACGACTACGGATACATGAGTCTCATCAACTACTCCAACCGCTACAACGGGCAGCCCGGGGGAGCCATCAGCACGGCGGCCAACGCCAACCTGTCGTGGGAGACAAGCTACAACACCAACGTCGGCCTGGACTTCGGACTGTTCAACCAGCGGCTCAGGGGTACGGTGGAATACTTCAACCGCGACTCCAAGAACCTGCTGCAGGACGTGCCCATCTCCATGGTCACCGGATTCTCGTCTACCCTGCAGAACGTGGGCTGCATCAACAACCACGGCTTCGAGCTGGAACTGAGCGGTGACATCATCGACCGCAACGGCTGGGTCTGGACCCTAGGCGCCAACGCCACCTTCCTCCGCTCGGAGGTGAAGGAGCTGTATGGCGGAGCCGACATCATCTGGTACGACCCCACCAGCAGCGACGACCGCGCCATGTTCATCTACCGCGAAGGCCAGTCCACCCTCGCCTTCTACGGCTACGAATGGGCCGGCGTGGACCGCACCAACGGCAAGAGCGTGTACTACGTGAACGACCCCACGGACCCGAAGGCGGGCGACTTCCTCTACAACGGCCGCGGCGCCACCTACGACTACAACCAGGCCAACTACACCATCATAGGCAACGCCGTGCCCAAGGTATATGGCGGCGTCAACACCTCCGTGTCCTGGAAAGGCATCGACCTTGCCATGAGCTTCACCTACAAGATAGGCGGCAGCCTCTACGACGGAGCCTACATGGACGTGGCCGACGATGGCTACTACTGGGAGCGCATCCACGCCAAGAACTACTACGACAACCTCTGGACGCCCTCCAACCCCGACGGCACCGAGCCCCGCATCGAGGGCGTGGACCTGACCGATGCCCAGCAATACAGCAGCCGGCACGTGCACAACGCCAGCTACCTGCGCCTTAAGACCCTGTCCCTGGGCTATACGCTGCCCAAGCAGTGGACGCGCAAGGCCAGCATCAGCAGCGCCCGCCTGTTCTTCAACGGCAGCAACCTCTGGACCATCGCCAAGTACAAGGACGCCGACCCCGAGGTGAGCGAATACGGCACCCGTGGCTGGGAGACGCCGCTGGGCAAGACTTTCGTGTTCGGCATCGAGCTGAAGTTTTGAGAAGTTAAGAAGTTAAGAAGTCAAGAAGTTAAGAAGCGAGAAGAACAGAAATTAAGAAGTCTGGAAGGAGAAGGTATCCTACTTGACTTCTTAACTTCTTGACTCCTGAAATATAAAAACAGTAACAATGAAAATGAAACACATCATCCACAAACTATACCGCCCGGCGGCGCTGGCCCTGTGCCTGTGCGCCGCCCTCACGTTCGCCTCGTGCGACGATTTTCTCGACATGCAGCCCACCAACTCCGGCAACGCCGAAGAGGCCGTGCGCACGGTGCGCGATGCCCAAGTGGTGCTCAACGGCGTGATGAGCGCCATGACCTCCTACGCCTACTACGGCCGCAACATGTTCATGTATGCCGACGCCAAGGGCGGAGACCTCACCATCTACATGGCCGGGCGAGGGCTGGACGACCTCTACACCTTCAACCACACGCCCACCACGGGCACCTACTCCGGCTTCTGGAGCCAGATATACTACTGCATCCTGCAGGTCAACACCCTGCTGGACAACATCGACCGCCTCGAGGCCGAAGGCTCGGAAGAAGACTTCACCTTTGCCCGGGGGCAGGCGCTGACGCTGCGCGCGCTGTTCTACTTCGACCTCGTGCGCCTCTACGGACTGCCTTACACGTATGACAAGGCATCCCTAGGCGTGCCCAACATCACCCGGCCCCTCGACGTGAGCGCACAACCCACCCGCGCCACCGTGGAAGAGAACTACCGCCAGATAGTCGCCGACCTGGAAGAGGCCGAACCCCTGCTGGCCACCGACAAGAGTCCGCAGGACGGATACGTGGGCTACTACGCCAACCTGGCCCTGCAAGCCCGTGTGAAGCTCTACATGGCCGACTACGACGGCGCCCTGGCCGCAGCCCGCACGGTGATTGACGACGGCGCATACACGCCCTACGAGCCCGGCGAGTGGGTCGACTCGTGGAGCCACCAGTATGGCTCGGAGTCCATCTTGGAGCTGGCCATCCTGAACGACGAGTCCGACCTGGGCACCTCCTCCCTGGGCTTCTACCTGATGCGCGACGGCCAGCTGGACGGCGCCATGGGCTGGTTCCTGGCCAGTGACTACTTCCTCGACCGCCTGGGCCAAGACCCCGCCGACGTGCGCTGGGGCGTGATGGACAACGACGAATACTGGGTGCGCACCGGGCAGGAGCGGCACGGCTCGTGCTACAAGTACATGGGCGGCACCTCGCTGCCCGGCGACGGCAAGGACAAGAACACCGCCGTCAACATCAAGCTCATCCGCCTCTCCGAAGTTTACCTCATTGCCGCCGAGGCCGCACTGCACGCCTCCGCGCCCGACGCCGCTGCCGCTGCCACGTACCTCAACCAGGTGCGCCGCCGCTCGCCCGGGCTGCCCGCCGCCACTGCCGCCACCGTGAGCGACGACATGATTATGGACGAGCGCAGCAAGGAGCTCTTTGCCGAAGGGCACCGCTACTTCGACATACTGCGCACGGGCCGCACCGTGGAGTATAACGACGACTTTCAGGACGTGCCCGTCACCCAGCGCGGCAAGACGGTGGACTGCTCCTTCGGCCGCGCCGTGCTCCCCATCCCGCAGGACGAAATCAACGCCAACCCCGCCCTGGCCGACGAGCAGAACGAGGGATACAGGTAAATGAAGAACTAATTTAATGAAGAATGAAGAACGAAGAATGAAGAATTCTCAAGGATGTCGCAGGGCAATTCTTCATTCTTTGTTTTTTAGAGCCTGTTTAAATTTTGCTCAGCCTCATTTTGAGGGCTGTTTTCGAGGATATTTTTCTGTTGTCATGAGGAGCGTAGCGGGCTACGTGACGAATAACAACAGGAAAAGAGACCGGAAAGAGGCTCAAAAAGGGGCTGATAAAAACTTAAAAGAGGAAAATTTAAACAGGCTCTTATTAAATAGAATCGCGCTTCGCGCTGAAATGAAGAATGGTCGTGCAGGCATCATCCTTGAGAATTCTTCATTTTGCGCGAAGCGCGATTCTTCATTCTTCATTTCTCAGAGCATGGTGTGCCGGCGGATGGAGAACTTCACGATGGCCATGCCGGTGATGTCGGCCAGGCGCACGTCCATGGGGCTGTGGTGCTCGTTGTAGCTGACGAGGCGGATGCAGTCCTCCTGGTCGGAGCGGTTGACGTACTTCACGGCCAGGTAGTCTTCGCCGCCCAGGTTGAAGGCCACAAGATACATTTCGCCGTAGATGATGTCGCGCAGGTCGTGTATGTACTTGAAGCCGACGATGTCGCCCGACTTCAGTATGGGGTACATCGAGTCGCCGCTGATGTACACCGCGCCGTCACACGCCGGGACGTTGGGGATGTTGATTTTGCCCAGCAAGTACTGCGGCCCTTTGTCCATCAGCGTCTTGAGGTTGGCCGCGGCGGTGATGTCGTAGAGGGGCACGCTGCGGTTGTCCATGCGGTCGGGGCAGCGCGAGTTGTGCAGCAGCTCCACCTGCCCCGGTGCCAGCTCGCTGTCGCAATAGCGCGGGGTGGGGTGTGGCGTGCCCTTTCCGGTGAGCAGCCAGTTGTAGTCGATGTCCTTCAGCTTGCCCAGCATCAGCGGGAAGTCGATGCTGTTGCGCGAAATCCAGTTGCACAGCGTCGAGCGCGAGATGCCCAGGAATTCGGCCAGCTGCGCGTCGGTGCGGAAGTCCTTCTCCAGCTTGGCGCGCTTCACGATGTCGGCCACGCTGAAGACTTTGTCTTTCTTGAATTCTTTTTCTTGTTCCATAATAGTATGTATTTAGAATAAGTATCTTAGTATTCTGTACTTTTTCTTTCGCTTGTCCGAAAGAAAAAGATACCAAAAAGAAAGGACCCCGGCCGCGCCTAAGCGGAGGGGCGTAAAGCGGAAGGTACCTGTTTTGCGTGAAAAACGGCAGAAACTCGCTTCGCTTCGGACAGTCTGCCGTTTTTCACGCAAAACAGGTGCCCGGAGTAGCCCCGTAGCTTCAGCGCTTGACTTTTTTCTTTTGGTATCTTTTCTTTTTGCGGCAAGGCAAAAAGAAAAGTACACATAAAAGTCTCTGATAATTTACTCCCGAAAACATTTGCACGTTTTCTGAAAAACTTGTTATCTTTGCCGCTACAAAAATAAGGCGAATATTTTAAATGTGCAAACCTTCGGGTGGAAAATTTGCATACTTCACCCCGCCGGTGGCGCAGGAAGGCGGGCACGGTGGCGTAGGAAGGCTACCGCGCTGGCTTAGTACCGCCTGCTGAACGTGAACCGGAAAACACTGGAAACTAACAAAAAAGACTGCTGAACTATGGCACGAATCAAGAAAACCGGGCTGGACTATTTTCCGCTCGACACACAGTTTGTCAACAACCGCACCGTGCGACGCATCATGAAGCACCGGGGCGACGCCGCGCAGGCGGTGCTCATCAACATCTATTGCGCCATCTACTCGGGGCAGGGCTACTACGTGGAAGCCTCCGACGTGTTCTACGAAGACCTGGCGGACAACCTCTTCACGCTGGACACGGACGACGTGCGCCAGATTGTCGGCCTCGCCCTGGAGTACGGCATGTTCCACCAAGGCCTATACAGCCGGTATGGCATCCTCACCTCCGAGGGCATACAGCGTCAATACCTCTTCTCGGCCAAGCGCCGCAGCACGGTGCGCATGGACGGGCGCTTCTGCCTGCTGCCGCCCGAAGAGCTGCCTTCCGCCAAGCCCCGGCAACAACAGCAGGAGGAGGAGGACGGGGACGGCGGTGGTGCCGGCTGCACGGCCATCCCCGCCGCCGAAGTGCAGGAAAACGTGCAAGAATCGCCCGAAATGTTGCAGAAACCGCCCATAAATGCAGAAAAACCGCACCCGGGTACACATAGCATAGCACAGCATAGCACAGAAAAGCATAGCATAGCACAGCCCCTTCCTCAGGAGCCTTCCCCCGCCGCCGGTGGAAGCACGTCCTGCGGGAAAGGGGCGGGGGAGGAGGCCGCCACGGCTGTGGCGCCGAGGACGAAGCGTGAATATACCCAGCAGGACATCGACGCCATGACACCCCCGGCCGACGGCGTGCGGCGCAACCTGGACGGCCTGCGTGAAAACCTCCGCCTGTGGCGCGTGCCTCCCGGCGAGCAGTATGCCATCGTGCTGAAAAGCAACTTCGGCGCCATAGGCCACCCCCTGTGGCAGGGCTTCTACACCCTGCGCGCCAGCCGTGGGAAGATACGCCAGCCCGGCAAGTACTTACTCAGCCTGTGCTGCAGGCGGCAGGAGTGACGGGGGCGGCATACTTTGCAAACGGGTAATTTATCCCACATATTCATCTGTCAAATCTTGTGTATACAAAAGTAGAGAAAATCTATGGAAATGTAAATGCATCTAATTTTTAACCATGTACATTTTTAAATGAACAGTATTATCTTTGCAAAAAGAACAAATTCATGGAAAACATTATCAGAAAGATAAGAACGTATTATCCGGTTTCAGACGAAGCATTGGAGGCACTGGTGTGCCTTTTCGAGAGATGGGTGTTTCCGGCAAAGACAACCATCATCCAGGCCGGAAAACTGGACAGGAAGGTCTATTTCATTGAAAAAGGCATTACGCGTTCTTATGTTTTGCATGGTGGAAAAGAAATCACGACATGGTTTTCCCGGGAAGGGGATGCCGTTTGTGGTTCCTGTGACTTATATCGCCGCACGGCCGGCTTCGAATATGTAGAGACATTGGAAGAAACCACAGCCTATTCTATTTCAGTAGAGCAGCTGGATGAACTGTATCGCTCTTACATCGACCTTGCCAACTGGATGAGGGTGTTACAGCAAGAAAATTTCCTCCTGTTGCAGGACATGCATATCCGCCGATTGAACTGGTCAGCCCAAGAACGTTATGAACATTTGACGAAAGAGTGTCCCGAACTTTTTCAAAGGGTGAACTTAGGGTATATAGCTTCCTTTTTGGGCATTACACAACAATCGTTGAGCCGGATAAGAGCCAATGGGCGTTTTTTTAACATAGGATAAACGGGAATTCTTTTTTTATTCCTATTTTTGCCTAAACAAAGGCTATATAAAGATATGGATAAACAAGAGCAAGAACTCCAATGGCTGGAATGGGCCAAAGAACTTCAGTTCATTGCGCAAGCGGGATTGACTTATACAAAAGACCCTTTTGACAAGGAGCGGTTTGAGCGTGTCCGGGAAATTGCCGCCGAGATAATAAGCTTGCAGGGCAGGCTTCCTTTGGCGCAAGTGAAAGATTTGTTTTGCAATGAGACGGGGTTTCAGACGCCCAAGCTCGATACCCGCGCAGCTATTTTCAAGGATGATAAGATTTTGTTGGTAGAAGAAAATGACGGGACTTGGTCCCTGTCCGGCGGATGGGTGGATGTGATGGAGACCGTCAAGTCAAATACCGTCAAGGAAGTGAAGGAAGAAGCCGGACTTGACGTGGAAGCGGTGCGGGTCATCGCTCTGCACGACCGCAACTTGCACAACCAGCCTCCATACGCTTACAATGTGTGCAAGGTGTTTGTGCTTTGCGAGGTAAAAGGCGGATGTTTCCATCCGAATATCGAAACCGTCGGAAGCGGTTATTTCGGGTTGGACGAACTGCCTCCCTTGTCGGTGAATAAGAACAGTTATCAACAAATAGAAATGTGCTTTACCGCCCGTTCGGACAAGAACTGGCAGGTGGAGTTTGATTAAAAATGCGAAGCTTATGAAAACGGAATACGAGAAATGCTTGACGGGCGAACCTTTCATTGGAAGCAGAGACCCGAAGATAGTAGAGACAATTTTGCACACAAGGCGGCTGCTGGACAGTTCAATGCCACGGATTATGCCGACACGGAGCGCAAGCAAGCCCTGCTGCACGAAATGTTCGGCAGCATGGGAAAGGGCGTGCATGTGGATATTGATTTCCATTGCGAATACGGAAAGCATATTTTCATAGGCGACAAAG
>CALUJC010000075.1 GCA_944320865.1 uncultured Bacteroides sp.
AGCACGACTGAAACCCTTGTAACTCAATTCTATCACTATTTCTTTCCGCATTTCACTTTTTTGTAGTAACTTTGTTGCATAAAAATAAATATGTGTTTCTATGAAGAAGGCAGTACGTGGTTGGGTCAGCATTTTTGTGGGATGCATCATCCTAGCATCTGGTTTCGTGTTTTTCATCAATCCCTATGGCATTGTGCCGGGGGGCGTATATGGGGCGAGCATTGTGTTGCAAAGCTTGTTTCCGTCCATACAGGTAGGTACGTTCGGCTATATGTTCGACATACCTTTGCTTATTCTCTCGGTGTTGTTGCTGGGCGCGAAGTTGGGAGCACGTACCATTGTGGCCGCACTGACCACGCCGCTCATCATGAACGTGATGTCCAGGTTGTCCTATCCCACGCAAGAGGCACTCGAGGCGCTCGACCCTGCACAGTTGCTGGGCGGTTGCCTGAACATGACGGACGACTTGATGCTGACCACCATCGTAGGTGCCGTGCTGATAGGCCTGGGCAGCGGTATCGTGGTGCGCAACCAGGCCACTACGGGAGGCAGCGACATCGTGGCGATGCTGTTGCAGAAATACGCACACATCCGCTTTTCGAGTGCTATCCTCATGGTAGACGCCGCAGTGGTGTGCTTCGGGCTTGTGGTGATAGGTTTCGGCGTAGGCAGTGCGGATGATGCCGCGCAACCTTCGTGGCACCTGTCGCTTTATTCGCTGATAGCTATTTTCATCGTTTCGCGCGTGATAGCCTACGTCATCAACGGGGCAAAGAACGACAAACTGCTCTTCGTCATCAGCGACCTGGAGCTGGAAGGACTGCGCAAATACATTCTGGAAGACCTGGACCGCACGGCCACCTGCATCAAGAGCAGCGGGCTTTATACGCGCAAGAACAAAGAGATGCTTTTCCTTGTGGTGAGCTACAAGGAAGTGGCAGGATTGAAGCTGAAGATAAAGGAGGCCGACCCCAATGCCTTTGTCGTGGTGACCGATGCCTACGACACCTTCGGCGCAGGGTGGAAGGAGCTGCCTTCGCGGGGAGACGTGGAGCCGGAGTGAAAATTAGTGGTTAGCGGGGTAGTGATGAGTGATTAGCAACTGATAATAAACAGCATAAGTATTACATGCATTACTCTGTATTAATCACTAATCACTATCCCGCTAACCGCTCCTTATAACTGTCCGCTTTGCACCATCAGCACCACGCGCTCCGTCAGCGCGTCTTTTCCGGTGGGGTCATATTCCTTTTTCAGGCTGGCACCAAACAGGGCGGCAAATGCCTGGTAGAAGCCCGCGCGGAAGGGACCCAGGAAGGCTTTTACCAGTTCGTATCCCGTGGAGTTGGTCTGGCGGTCCACAAGTTTTATAAGCAGCTTGCCTTGGGCGAAGGTAAGTTTTTTCATGCGGGGGGTGTATTGTTCCTTTATGCTTTTTTCTACCAGCTTCAGGTGGCGCTGGCGCGACTCTTCGTCGGGCAGGGTCATGAGGTATTCGTAGGTTTCGATGATGGCGCGGTTTACCTCGTTGGCAATGGGCAATACCTTCTTTACGTCGCGCACCAGCTTGGCATATTGGCGCATCTGGCGCTTGTTCTTGAACTTGAGCGGCTTGAAGATGTACACCGTGGGCAGACGGACGAAGGGTATGGTGTCTCCCTCATACACAGTGACGGGCATCAGGTGCACCTTTTTCCCTTGTGCGGCCTGGTTTTGCTGCGCCAGGCAGGGAAGTCCGCCCATGCAACACAGCAAGCAGGCAACCAGAATAAAGATGTAAAACCGTCTGTCCATGACAAAAATATACGCTATTTATCGGCAAAAATACAGAATTGGTCGATAAACATGGCTTTTGAAAGCATTTGTTAACTTTCTGTTGTAAAAAGGAAAGAATTATTTAGAATGATTTTTTTATCTTTGCCAAATAATTTTACGCTAACAACATTGAAAGTAAGCCATGAAAACTATGCATTTTTTACGCGTGCTTTTCGTAAGCGCAGCCGTGGGATTGCTGCCCATGGACGCAGAGGCCCAAAACACCATTCCGGGCTACACCATGAACTCTTCTACCGCTGCCTCGACCGTGCAGACACAGTACGGGCTGGTGGCAGGCTACATTGAAAACGGCATTTACAACTACAAGGGCATCCCCTACGCCGAGGCCGGGCGTTATGAAGAACCCCGTGCCCCGCAGCCGTGGGAGGGCGTGCGCTCGTCGCGCTACTACGGGCCTACCTGTCCGCAGGAGGTGAGGGGCGGGTGGCGCATGGACCTTGCCGCCTTCACCTCACAGTGGGACGACGGATTTCCGGGCGAAGACTGCCTGCGCGTCAACATCTGGACGCCGGGCATCAACGACCAGGGCAAGCGTCCGGTGATGGTATGGATACACGGCGGAGGCTTCTCCAGCGGCTCGGGCCAGGAGCAACCTGCCTACGACGGCGCTTCGCTGGCACGCAAGGGCGACGTGGTGGTGGTGTCGCTGAACCACCGTCTGAACGTGCTGGGTTACCTCAACCTGTCCTCCTTCGGCGACAAGTACAAGCACTCTGCCAACCTGGGACTGATGGACTTGGTGGCTGCCTTGAAGTGGGTGCAGGGCAACATAGCCAACTTTGGCGGCGACCCGGGCAACGTCACCATCTTCGGACAGTCGGGCGGAGGCCGCAAGGTGTCGTCGCTGGTGTGCATGCCCAGTGCCAAGGGGCTATTCCATAAGGCCATCGTACACAGCGGAAGCGGCGCCATCTACATGGACGACGCTTACTCCAAGAAGATAGGCGAGCTGACGGCCCAATATCTGGGGCTGACGGCCGACAATATAGACGACATCAAGAAGGTGCCCTACACCGAGCTGCTGGCCGCCGGCACCAAGGCTTGCGCGGAGGTGAAGAAGGAGGCCGACAAGACGGGCGAGAGCAGTCGCGTCAGCATTTGGGGCTGGATGCCCACCAAGGACGGCGACATCTTGCCGGAAGACGCCTTCTGCAACGGCAGTGAAAAGATTTCGGCCAACGTGCCCATGATGGTGGGCAGCTGCCTCACCGAGGGCGCCGGATACATGGCCATGGGCAATCCAGACTTCTTTAAGCAAAGCGAAGAGCAGGTGATGGACATCCTGCACCGCATGTATGGCCGGGATGCCGAAGACTATGCCAAAGCCTTCAAGATAGCCTATCCCGACCAGCCGGCCGCCATCATGCCGCTGATGGACTTCCGCTACCGTCCGCAGGCCATACGTCAGGTGGAAGTGAAGTCGCAAGGCGGCGGGGCCCCCGTGTGGAACTTCCTGTTTACTTACCGCAGCACTTCGCTGGACGGCACCATCACAGCCCTCCACTGCCTGGACCTGCCCTACGTGTTCAACAATGTGGCGCGTTGCGGCTTTGTCACCGACGGTACGCCCGAGGCCATCCGCCTGGGCGACATCATGAGCAGTGCCTGGATTAACTTTGCCCGGACTGGCAATCCCAACGGCCAGGGCGTGCCCCAATGGCCTGCCTACACGCCGGACAAGAAGGCAACTATGCTGTTCGACACCGAGTGTGAAGTGCGCTACGGCTTCGACGCCGCCCTGCAGGAGGTGGTAGCACGGAAGCGGAATTGAGAATTAAGAACTGAAAATTGAGAATCAGTCATGGAGTAGGCGGGCGTAGCATAACTGCCCGGGTAGCGTAGTATCGCTACCGAGCGGGCTTTCCAACCCTACCGTGCTGGCGTTGGAAAGCTATGACGGCCGCCTTCCGTGCACGGAATAGCAGTACATAGAAGTATCATTATTAATACATTAGGAGAAATGAAGAAATTGTTTTTATCATTGGCATTGTCCCTGCTGGCAGTGGGGATGGTGCAAGCACAAAATCCGCAGGTGAAGACCGCCGACGGCATTTTGGAAGGTGTAGACGAATCGGGTGTTAAAGTGTTCAAGGGCGTGCCCTTTGCCGCACCTCCTGTGGGCGACCTCCGCTGGAAGGCTCCCCAGCCCGTACAGAAGTGGGACGGCGTGCGCCAGGCCAAGGAGTTCGGGCCCAACCCCATGCAGCAAGCCGTCTTTGGCGACATGAACTTCGGCACCAAGGAGTTCAGCGAAGACTGCCTGTACCTCAACATCTGGACACCGGCCAAGACGATGACGGAGAAGCTGCCCGTGCTCATCTACTTCAACGGCGGCGGCCTGATGGCCGGTAGCGGCAGCGAGCCGCGCTACGCCGGGTGGTCTATGGCAAGGAAAGGCATCGTCTCCATCACGGCAAACTACCGCGAGGGCATCTTCGGCTTCTTTGCCCATCCGGAGCTCTCCAAGGAGACCAGCTACAAGGGTTCGGGCAATTACGGCTTCATGGACCAGGTGGCAGCCATCACGTGGGTGAAGAACAACATTGCAGCCTTTGGCGGCGACCCGGAGCGCATCACCATCGTGGGCGAGTCGGCAGGCTCCATCTCGGTCAGTGTGCTCATGGCATCGCCCTTGTGTAAGGGACTGTTCGCACAGGCCATGGGCTCCAGCGGCGCAGTAGTAGGTTTCAGCAAGGTTCCCACACTGAAGGAAGCTGAGGAAGCCGGCGTGAAGAAGGCCGAGCAGATAGGTTGCAAGTCCGTGGCAGAACTCCGCGCCATGCCTGCTGAAGAGCTGATGGAGAAATCGGCCGTCAACAGCATGCCCGCCGTGCACATCGACGGATACTTCCTGCCCGAGCAGCCGGCCGACATCTACGCCCAAGGCAAGCAAGCCCAAGTACCCCTGTTGGTGGGCGGCAACTCGTGCGAAATGGTGCCCATGGCCATCCTGGCCGGAAAGCCCGCCACTATCGAGAACCTGAAGGCAGGCGCCCGCGCCACCTTTGGCGACAACGTGGACAAGGTGTTCGAGATGTATGGCCTCACCACCGATGCCGACGTGTTGAGCCAGAAAGGCGTCGACCTGGCTTCGGACATCTTCCTGGCCTACAGCACCTGGAAGTGGGGACACATGCACAAGCTCACCGGCAACAGCCCCGTATACCGCTACTATTACTCGCACCCGCGTCCGGACATGATTGACAAGACCAAGGTGGCCGGACTGGCAGGCGGCGTGCAGGAGAAGAAAGCCGGCGAGCCCGAAGCTCCAAAGATGCCCGCAGGCGCCGTGCACTCGGCCGACATCGAGTACGCCATGGGCACGCTGTCCACCAACCTCGTGTTCGACTGGCAACCGGAAGACTACTGGGTATCTGATATCTTCCAGAACTACTACGTCAACTTCGTGAAGACGGGCAATCCCAACGGCCTCGGTCTGCCGGAATGGACTCCTACCAACGGCCAAGCCGTAGCACCCGTGATGCACATCGACGTAGAAACCTTCCAGAAAGCCGACAAGCAGATGGAAGACCGCTACAAGTACATCGACTCCCTGTTCTGGTAAAGAGGACAAAATGGGAATTTAGCGGGGCGGAGCCCCGTAGCTACAAGTTACGAGCTACAAGCTACAAGTAAAGTTTCTAAGTACTCAGTGCGCAGCTACTCGTAGCTCGTAGCTTGTAGCTCGTAACTGCGCACTTCGTGCGCTAAATTATCATTTAAATACCACATCCTAATGAAAAACCACCTATATAGAAAACCAACAATATTGGCAGGTATGTGCTTGCTGGCAGTGTCTGTCTCTTTGCCCATGCAGGCAAATGGTGACGGCAAGGACTTCGTCATCATCACTCAGGAGAATGGCAAGACATTGGGCTACTCGCCGGCGTCGGGCGTACAGATTCTCACCGTGGATGGGCTGAAGTTCAAGGACCTCAACCGCAACGGCAAGCTCGACAAGTATGAAGACTGGCGCCTGCCCGCCAAGGAGCGCGCACAGAACCTGGCTTCGCAACTCAGCATCGAGGAGATTGCCGGACTGATGCTGTACAGCGCCCACCAGGCCATACCGGGTGCCAGTGAAGGTTTCGGGGCGGCTACCTATGGCGGGAAAACCCTTGCCGAAAGCGGTGCCAAGCCTTCCGACATCAGCGACCAGCAGCGCAAGTTCCTGATGGAAGATAACCTGCGTCATGTGCTCATCACCAGCGTGCAGTCGCCCCGCGTGGCTGCCGAGTGGAACAACAACGTGCAGGCCCTGTGCGAGGGCATAGGCCACGGCATTCCTGCCAACAACAGTTCCGACCCGCGCCACGGCACCACGGCCAACACCGAGTACAACGCCGGGGCAGGCGGCCAAATATCCCTGTGGCCCGGACAGTTGGGTTTGGCTGCCACGTTCGACCCCGCTTTGGTGCGCCGCTTTGGCGACATCGCCTCGCACGAGTACCGTGCCCTGGGCATTGCCACCGCCCTTTCCCCGCAGATTGACCTGGCCACCGAACCCCGCTGGAGCCGCGTGAACGGCACTTTTGGCGAAGACTACGACCTGGCCACCGACATGGCGCGCGCCTATTGCGACGGCTTCCAGTCCAGCGAGGACAACAACGGCGGCTGGGGCATGTCCAGCGTGAATGCCATGATTAAGCACTGGCCGGGCGGAGGCCCCGAAGAAGGTGGTCGCGACGGGCACTTCGACTACGGCAAATACGCCGTATATCCCGGCAACAACTTCGACAACCTGTTGCGCCCCTTCACCGAAGGCGCCTTCAAGCTGGAGGGCGGCACAGGGATGGCGGCCAGCGTGATGCCCTACTACACCATCTCCTACGGCCAGAACGGCGGCACGGGCAGCAACCGGGGCAACAGCTACAACCGCTACCTCATCACCGACTTGCTGCGCCAGAAGTACGGCTTTGACGGCGTGGTGTGCACCGACTGGATGATTACGGCCGACGTGACGGGCGTATCCAAGTTCGAAGGCAAATGCTGGGGCGCCGAAAACCTCAGCGTGGAGCAGCGCCACTACGAGATACTGAAGGCCGGCGTCGACCAGTTTGGCGGGAACAACGACAAGGAGCCCGTCATCATGGCCTACCGGATGTGGAAAGACGAGTTTGGCACCCGGTCCGCCCGCCAGCGCTTCGAGCAGTCGGCCGTGCGCCTGCTGGTCAACATCTTCCGCACCGGGCTGTTCGAGAACCCTTACCTCGACCCTGCCGAGAGCGAGAAAATCGTGGGCAAGCCCGAATACATGAAGGCCGGCTATGATGCCCAGTTGAAGAGCATCGTCTTGCTGAAAAACAAGGGCGGCGTGCTCCCGCTGAAAGGCCGCAAATTGAAAGTCTACATGCCCAAGCGCTTCGTAAAGGGCGTGCCCAACTGGTGGGGCATCAAGGCTCCGGACACTACCGACTATCCCGTCAGCCCGGCTGTGGTGGAGAAGTATTTCGACTTGACGGACAATCCCGCCGAGGCCGATTTCGCCCTGGTGTTCATCGAGAGCCCCAACGGCGGTACCGGCTACAGCGATGACGACGTGGCGGCAGGCGGCAACGGCTACGTGCCCATCTCCCTGCAATACGGCCCCTACACGGCCACCACGGCGCGCGCGGTGAGCCTGGCAGGTGGTGATACGTTCGAGGACTTCGACAACCGCTCGTACCGGGGCAAATCCTTCACTTCGTACAACACCACCGATGCCCAGCTCGTGGCCGACACCCGCCGGGCCATCGGCGACAAGCCCCTCATCCTCTCCGTGAAATGCACCAAGCCCTGCGTGCTGGCCGAGGTGGAGCCGTATGCCGACGCTATTGTCATCGACTTTGAGACGCAGGCACAGGCCATCCTCGACATCGTGAAAGGCAAGGCCGAGCCCAGCGGACTGCTGCCCATGCAGTTCCCCAAGGACATGCTCACCGTGGAGGCGCAGCAGGAAGACGTGCCCCGCGACATGCAGCCCTACGTGGACTCCGAGGGCAATGCCTACGACTTTGCCTTCGGGCTGGATTGGGACGGCGTCATCCGCGACGCGCGGGTGCAGCGGTACAAGTAACGGGCTATCCCGAATCTGGATACTGCTGGCCGGCCAAGGCACCAATTGTTCTTGGCCGGCCTTTTTCATGACCCGACCAGACACCTGCCTTGTCCGCTATTTTTTCGGTCCATGGCGCCGAAGCCGGACCGAATGAGTACCGAATGGGGTACGACCCGGGTACGACTGAGGTCTGTGCCGGGGTTGTAAAGAAATAAGATGAAAATTGAAGCAGGCTCTGAAAGAAGTAGCATAAAAATCCTTCAGAGGAAAATTCGGACAAACTCTCGGCATATCGCTTTTTTACATTATCTTTGCAGAAACCAACTTGATAAAGACTACAATGAGATACCTCAGCCCTAAAGCCGACCTTACGTTCAAGAAAGTATTCGGCGAGCATCCCGACCTGGTCATCAGTTTCCTCAATGCCATGTTGCCGTTCAATACGCCCGACGAAGAAATCGCTTGGGTGGAATACCTCAATCCCGAACTTGTGCCGCATACCCCTTTGCATAAGGACAGCATTGTGGATGTGCGTTGCAGGGATAAAGTAGGCAGGCAGTTCATTGTGGAGATGCAGATGATGTGGACTTCTGCATATAAGCAACGTGTGCTGTTCAATGCCTCGAAGGCCTACGTCAGCCAGTTGGAGAAAGGCGGCGACTACGAGTTGCTGCAACCGGTGTATTCGCTGAACCTTGTAAACGACACTTTTTCGGACAGCGAGGGTTACTACCACGACTATGAGATTGTGGAGCGTGCGGATACGAAGGAGGTCATCGAAGGCCTGCGTTTCATATTCATAGAGTTGCCCAAATTCAGCCCCAAGACATATAATGATAAGAGGATGCAGGTGTTGTGGCTCCGCTATCTGACGGAGATAGATGAGAAAACGCGTGAAGTTCCGGAGGAACTTTTGGAAAGTCCGGAAATCAGCAAGGCGGTTACGCAATTGGAAGAGTCGGCTTTCACCGAAGCCCAGCTTCTTGGCTACGACAAGTTCTGGGACATCGTGAGCACCATGAAGATGCAAATCAGCAGCTCGCAGCGGGAAGCACGTGAGAAAGGCCTTGCGGAGGGTCTTGCGGAAGGCCGTGCAGAGGGTCTTGCTGAAGGCCGTGCAGAGGGTCTTGCTGAAGGCCGTGCAGAGGGCCGTGCGGAGGGCCGTGCGGAGGGCCGTGCAGAAGGCCGTAAAGAGGTGAGAATCGAAATGGCTTTGAATTTGAAACGCTGCAATGTTCCTATGGATATCATTGTAAAAACTACGGGATTTACTGAAAAGGAAATTGAAGAATTGGAATGAGCGAAGTTTATTTTGCTCTTGTTGCATAAAAATAATTGTAAATATTAAGCGCATGAAGGCTGTTGTTATAATCATCACGGGTACAACATACGGGTGTACACGCGTATTGACACCGAGGACTTCAACGCCAAGCTGGCGGTGTTTGCACGCAGGAAGGGCAAGTGAAAGGAAGAAAACCTGTGAGTGTGTTTTGAACTGATATTATGAAATACATATCTTCTTTATTTATTGTTCTCTGCCTTTCCTTTTGCCTGTCCGCCCAGAACACGGCGCCGGGCTTGTGGCTGGAAAATCTGGAGGAGCTTGCCGAAGAGGGTGAAGACCTGGCCTGGGATGAAGATGACCTGGAGGAACTTGACTTCCGCCTGCATACGCCCCTCGACTTGAACAGCGTCATCCGCCACCAGCTGGAGCAGCTTCCCTTCCTCAGCGAAGGGCAGGTGGAGAATATCCTGGCTTACATTTACATCCACGGGCCGATGAAAAGCCTCTACGAGTTACAGCTGGTGGAGGGGATGGACCGCCGCACCATTGGCTTGCTGCAGCCCTTTGTCCGCGTGGACACCGTCTATGGGGGCAGGCCGAAGCATTTTCCCGCCTTGCGGAACGTGTGGCGCTATGGCAAGCATGAAGTGTTGGGGCGCTTTGATGTCCCTTTTTACCAGCGTAAGGGGTATACCGAGGGCGATTACCTGGGGCCGGCGCTCTACCACTCCTTGCGCTACAGCTTCCGCTACGGCGATTACCTGCAGGCCGGGGTGACGGGCGAAAAGGATGCAGGCGAGCCGTGGTTTGCCCTGCACGACCGCAAGGGGTACGACCATTATTCTTATTATCTGTTGCTGCGCCACCTGGGACGGCTGGAGGCATTGGCTGTGGGTACCTACCGCCTGGACTACGGGCAGGGACTGGTGTTGGGCAATAGCTTCGGCCTGGGGAAGAGCTTTTCGCTGGCTACCTCGCGCTACCGCGAAGGGGGTATACGCAAGCACGGCTCGACGGACGAATACAACTACTTCCGGGGCGTGGCGGCGCAACTGGGGGTGGCAAAGAATGTGCATGCGTCGGCCTTCTACTCCCACCGCCGGATGGATGGCACGGTGGAGGATGGCCACATCGTCTCTATCTACAAGACGGGGCTGCACCGCACGCAGGCCGAGGCCGGCAAGATGCACGCCTTCACCCTGCAGATGGCCGGTGGAAACCTGACGTACGAGAACACGCTGCTCCCCTTGCGCGTGGGGCTGACGGGCATCTATTACTTCTTCGACAGGCCGTATCGGCCTAACCTCCGCACTTATGCGAAATATAACTTGCAGGGCAACCGCTTTTACAACCTGGGGCTGAACTATCGCTACCGGCTGGGCAACTTCGGCCTGACAGGCGAGGCGGCCTTGGGCAAGCACGGCTATGCCTTGCTCAACCGCCTGGAATACGACCTTTCGACAGAAACGCGCCTGATGCTGGTGCACCGCCTCTACACGCACGACTATTGGGCACTCTTCGCCCATGCCTTTGCCGAGGGCAGCGCGCCGCAGAACGAGAACGGTTGGTACCTGGCTGCCGAGACTGAGCCGTGGGCGCACTGGCGGCTGTTTGCCTCGCTGGACTTCTTTTCCTTCCCCTGGTGGAGATACCGCATCAGCAAGCCGTCGCAGGGGTGGGAGGGGCGTTTCCAGGCTACATGGATGCCGGGCGAAACATTCAGCATGTATGCCAACTACCGCTACAAGCGCCGGGACCGCGACGTGACGGGCACGGGCGGCGAGGTCATCCTGCCCACCCATCACCACAAGGCACGCTGCCGGGCCGACTGGCATCCCGCTGCCGCCTGGAGGCTGTGTACTACGATAGATTACAATCATTTCCATTCGCAAGGCCTTCGGGGCAGCCAGGGATGGCAGTGCACACAACTTTGCAGCTACACCTTGCCGTGGTTCCCGTTTGCCGTCTCCGTGCAGGGCACGTATTTCCATACGGACGACTACGACGCGCGCGTCTTTGCCTACGAGCCGGGCCTGCTTTATACGTTTTACACTCCTTCGTTTTCGGGGCACGGATTCCGCCTGTCGGCACGCCTGCGCTACGACCTGGGCGAGGCCTTGATGCTGATGGCCAAGCTGGGGCAGACGCTGTACTGCGACCGTGAGGAGATAAGCTCGGGCCGTGATTTGATAGCCGCCAATAAAAAGATGGACCTCCAGGTGCAACTACGCATGAAGTTTTAGTACTTTTGCGGTCTGTAGCAGTTAGTAGTCAGTAGCCAGTAGTTGGTAGTTAGTAAAAAGAATGCAATGTTTATGCCGACTACCGACTACGGGCTACCGACTACCGACTACGGGCTACCAACTACCGACTACTGACTACCATATTCTGAATTCTACTATATGACCGTAATCTATCCTTCCCCCATCTTCGGCCCGGTGCATTCGCGCAGGCTGGGCGTGTCGTTGGGCATCAACCTGATGCCGGGCGACGGCAAAATCTGTACCTTCGATTGTGTGTATTGCGAGTGCGGCTTCAACAAGGACTTCCGCCCACGGCAGCCCCGGCCCACGCGCGAAGAAGTGGCCCGTGCCCTGGAAGCCCGCCTGCAGGACATGCAGCAGAACGGCCCCGCACCCGACGTGCTGACCTTTGCCGGCAACGGCGAGCCCACTGCCCACCCGCACTTCGCCGAAATCATAGACGACACGCTGGCTCTGCGCGACCGTTACTTCCCCCGCGCCAAGGTGAGCGTGCTGAGCAACTCCACCTTCATCCACCGGCCCGACGTGTTCGATGCCCTGTGCCGCGTGGACAACAACATCCTGAAGCTGGACACCGTGGACGAGGATTACATCCGCCGGCTGGACCGCCCTGCGGGCCATTATTGCCTTAGCGACATCATAGCCCGCATGAAGGCGTTCGAAGGCCGCTGCATCATCCAGACCATGTTCCTGAAAGGCAGCTACCTGGGGCGCGACCTCGACAACACGGGCGACCGCTACGTGCTGCCTTGGCTTGAGGCGGTGAAAAGCATTGCCCCCCGCCAGGTGATGATTTACACCATCGACCGCGAGACGCCCGACCACGACCTCACCAAGGCCACCCCGGAGGAGCTGGACCGCATAGCCGCGCTGGTCAGGGAGGCAGGCCTCGACGTGAGCGTATCTTATTAAGCGTAATGAACTGTAAATGAGTGCCCCGGTAGCCTTCCTACGCTACCGGGCTGGGCTTCCTACGCCCGCTTGGTAGCGTAGTATCGCCCGGTCGGCGGGGTTGAAAGGCTACTGCAAGCCGGCCAGAAGCTGCGCCACGGTGCGGTGCAGGGTGGGGTGGACCAGCGTGGGGGCAATCTCCGCCAGGGGGCGAAGCACAAAGTCGCGCCGGTGCATCAACGGGTGGGGCAGGGTGAGGCGCGGCGTATCCAGCAGCAGGTCGCAGCGGTCGGGGCTGTCGCCGCACAGCAGCAGGTCGATGTCGATGGGGCGGTCGGCATACACTCCGTCGGCGGACTTGGCCGTGCGCCCCAGGTCGCGCTCCATCTGCTGTGTGGCATCCAGCAAGGCCGTGGGGTCGAGCGGCGTCTCCAGGCAGAGGGCGGCGTTGAGGAAGGGGTTATCCGATTGGAATCCCCACGGCTCGGTCTCGACGAAGGAGGAGAGGCACACGACGCGTCCTGTCCGCTCACGGAGCAGGCGGACGGCTTCCGTCAGCAGGGCTTGGCGGTCGCCCAGGTTGCTTCCAAGACTGAGATAAGCGTACATGGGTGGAAATTACGGGAGCTTGACAGGTTTTTGGGTAAAAATACTATCGCCCCGGTGGCAGTAAGTCACGGTCTGCCGGCGGGTGGAGTCGTTGGGAATGGCGGTCACGTCGCCCTGCGTGGTGAAGTAGACGTAGCTGCCCGACCACAAGTCATAAAAGCGGTACACACGGCATCCGTCGTGTTCAAAGAGGTAGTCGATGGTGTAGTCGGGGTTGTTTTGGGCCCTGGAGACGGAGACGGAGCGTTCGGCAAAACAGGATGTGAGGCAGCACAGAGCCGGCACACACAGGATGGCAAGTAAGTGTTTTCTTTTCATGACGTGTGGTTTTATCATTTTAGTCTGATGGGCAAAAATAATAATTGCCCGCCGTCCTTCCAAAGGGACGGCAGGCAATTATTGTTAAGGGCAGGCTTTTCGTTTATTTTTTTCCCACCAGCTCCTTGGCTCGCTCCAGCGCCACGTTGATGTTGGGGCAGATGTTCTCGCGGCCCAGCAGCTCGTAGAAGCCGGCATGCTCCAGCACCTGGTGCACCTTGTCGTTCACGCCGGAGAGCACGATGGTAATCTTCTCCCGCTGCGACATGCGGCACAGGTTCTCCAGGTTGTGTATGCCCGTCGAGTCGATGAAGGGCACCTTGCGCATCCGTATGACGCGCACCTTCGGACGGTCGCCCAGTCGGGCCATAATCTCTTCAAACTTGTTGGCGATGCCGAAGAAGTAAGGGCCGTTTATCTCGTACACCTCCACGCCCTGCGGGATGGCGATGTGCTCCTCGTGCGTGTCGGCGCCGGTATCCTTGTTGGGGTCTATCTCGTTCTGTATGACGGATATCTCCGTCGTCTCCATCACGCGGTGCAGGAAGAGCAGGCAGGCTATCACGAGTCCCACCTCGATGGCTACCGTCAGGTCGAACAGCACCGTAAGCAGGAAGGTGATGAGCAGTACCGTCACGTCCGACTTGGGGTTCCTGAGCAGCCCCTTGAACGTGCGCCAGCCGCTCATGTTGTAAGCCACCACCGTCAGCACGCCCGCCAGGCACGCCATGGGGATATACTTCGCCAAGGGCATCAATAGCAGCAAGATGAGCAGCAGCACCACGGCGTGCACCATGCCCGCCACGGGCGTGCGTCCGCCGTTGTTGATGTTGGTCATGGTGCGTGCAATGGCTCCCGTGGCCGGAATGCCGCCGAACAGCGGGGTCAGCAGGTTGGCCGCTCCTTGGGCTATGAGTTCGGTGTTCGAGTCGTGGTGATCGCCCGTCACGCCGTCGGCCACCGTGGCCGACAGCAGCGACTCGATGGCTCCCAGCACGGCAATGGTCAGCGCCACGGGGAAGAGGTCCTGCATCGCCTCCCAGTCCAGTGCCGGCAGGGCGGCGTCGGGCAGCTCGGCGCGGATGCTGAAGCGGTCGCCTATGGTGTCTATGCAGTCCACGCCCGCATACGCCTTGAGCAGCCACACGGCTACTGTCACCACCACGATGGCCACCAGCGAGCCAGGAATCTTCTTGAGCACGCGCGGCGTCAGGGCGATGATGAGGATGCTGGCCACGCTTACCGCCGCGTTCCACCAGTTTATGCTGTCCATGTGGCGGATGTACACGAGCCACTTGCCCACGAAGTCGCCCGGCACCTGTTCGCCACGGAAGTCCAACCCCAGGATGTCCGCCACCTGCGTGGTGAAGATGGTGACCGCTATACCACTGGTAAAGCCCACCACAATGGGGTAGGGGATGAACTTGATGACCGCTCCCAGCCGGAACAGTCCCAGCGCTATGAGGATGACGCCCGCCATGAGCGTGGCCACCAACAAGCCCGCTTCACCGTATTGCTGGATGACGCCATAGATTATGACGATGAATGCCCCCGTGGGGCCGCCTATCTGCACGCGGCTGCCTCCCAGCAGCGAAACGATGAAGCCTGCGATGATGGCGGTGACGATGCCCTTCTCGGGCGACACGCCGGAGGCGATGCCAAAGGCTATGGCCAGCGGAAGGGCCACGATGCCTACAATGATGCCTGCCATGACGTCGGCCGTCAGGTCGGCTTTCGTGTACTGTCTCAGGGTGTCGAACAGTTTGGGTTTGAACTGGAAAGTTTTCATTGCTGTTTAAGTCTGTTTCTTGTACAATGGTTGTTTGCTCTGCGTAGAGAAGTTATTTTTTATTTTGAGGGCGCAAAAATAGTTAAAATACTCCATCATCCTGTAAGGTTTTGCAAATAAATGCCAAAGATGTACGTTTATTCACTATATTTGTCCTGTTGCCCGCCTGCCGGGCAGTCAAGACAAATAATTAACCACTAAACATTTACGATTATGGGAAAGAGCATTAAAGGAACCAAGACCGAAAAGAACCTGCTGACCTCCTTCGCAGGTGAATCGCAAGCGCGCATGCGCTATACATACTTTGCCAGTGCGGCCAAGAAAGAAGGATACGAGCAAATTTCGGCCATCTTCACCGAAACGGCCGACCAGGAGAAAGAGCACGCCAAGCGCATGTTCAAGTGGCTCGAGGGAGGCATGGTGGAAATCACCGCCAGCTATCCGGCCGGAGTCATCGGCACCACCCTCGAGAACCTGAAGGCTGCCGCTGCCGGCGAAAACGAGGAGTGGACGAAGGACTACCCGCACTTTGCCGACGTGGCCGACGAGGAAGGCTTCCCCGAAATCGCCGCCATGTACCGCAACATCGCCGTGGCCGAGAAGGGGCACGAGGAGCGTTACCAGGCCTTCGTGAAGAACATCGAGGCAGGCGCCGTCTTTGCCAAGGACGAGGAAGTGGTATGGCAGTGCCGCAACTGCGGTTACATCTTCGTGGGCAAGCAGGCTCCCGAGCAGTGCCCCGCCTGCCTGCATCCGCAAGCCTACTTCGAGATAAAGAAAGAAAACTGGTGATATAATCTTGTAAATGAACAGCTTGTAGTTGGCAGAATGTCCTCCGTGAGGCGGGCATCCTGCTTTTTTTATCCCCTGTGCTGGGGTTGGAAGGCCAGCATGCTGGCGTTGGAAGGCTACCGGGGCAGCCTTCCACGACTGAGGAGGAGACGCTGTACTCAGCCCACTTTCGGGCATAAAAAAAGGGCTCCGCTGAGCCCAACCTTTGTTAACCTTAAATCTAATACTATGAAAAACACATTGCAAAGGTACGCACTTCCGGCGGGTTTGCAAATTTTCCAAAGAAAAACATGTGTTTTATAACATGTATTAGGAGAAATCCATATCCTTTAAGACATTTTCTGCCCTAAATGGGTCATTTCGCCGCGTGCGGATAGTCGATGGTGTAGTGCAGCCCCCGGCTCTCCTTGCGCTCCATGGCCTGCTTGGTGATGAGGTAGCCCACGTTGATCATGTTGCGCAGCTCGCACAGCTCGCGGGTGGCCTTGCAGCGCTTGAACAGGCGTTCCGTCTCTTCGTAGAGGATGTCCAGGCGGTTCCAGGCGCGGGTCAGTCGCAGGTTGCTGCGCACAATGCCCACGTAAGATTCCATAATCTGGTTCACCTCCTTCATGCTTTGGGTGATGAGGATGCGCTCTTCGCCGGAGATGGTGCCCTCGTCGTTCCACTCGGGGATGTCGGTGTTGAAGTCGTAGCGTTCCAGCACGCTCAGCGCGTGGCGGGCGGCTGCGTCGGCATAGACCACGGCCTCGATGAGGGAGTTCGAAGCCAGTCGGTTGCCCCCGTGCAGTCCGGTGCACGAGCATTCGCCTATGGCGTAGAGGCGGCGGATGCTGCTCTGCCCGTCCAGGTCCACCTTGATGCCTCCGCACAGGTAGTGGGCGGCGGGCGCCACGGGGATGTAGTCCTTGGTGATGTCGATGCCTATGCTGAGGCACTTCTTGTAGATGTTGGGGAAGTGGCGCTTGGTCTCCTCCGCGTCTTTGTGTGTGACGTCCAGGTAGACGTGGTCTTCGCCGCGCTGCTTCATCTCGTTGTCGATGGCGCGGGCCACGATGTCGCGCGGGGCCAGCGAGAGGCGCGGGTCGTACTTCTGCATGAACTCCTGCCCGTCGAGCGTGCGGAGCACGGCGCCGTAGCCGCGCATGGCCTCGGTGATGAGGAACGAGGGCCGGTCGCCGGGGTGGTAGAGGGCGGTGGGGTGGAACTGGATGAACTCCATGTCCTTCACCTGTCCCTTGGCGCGATAGACCATGGCGATGCCGTCGCCCGTGGCTACCAGCGGGTTGGTGGTGTGCAGATACACCGCCTCGCAGCCGCCCGTGGCCATGACGGTGACTTTGGAGAGGAAGGTGTCTACCTCGCCCGTCTCCTCGTTGAGCACGTAGGCGCCGTAGCACTTGATGCCGGGCGTGTGGCGCGTCACGATAATGCCCAGGTGGTGCTGGGTGATAATCTCGACGGCATAGTGGTTGGTAAAGACGGTGATGTTGGGATGGCGGCGCACGGCCTCGATGAGGCTGGTCTGGATTTCGGCGCCGGTATTGTCTTGGTGGTGCAGTATGCGGAACTCCGAGTGGCCGCCCTCGCGGTGCAGGTCGAAGCTGCCGTCGGCCCGCTTGTCGAAGTTCACGCCCCAGCTGATGAGTTCCTGAATCTGGGCGGGGGCGTTGCGCACCACCTTCTCCACGGCGGCGCGGTCGCTTATCCAGTCGCCCGCAATCATGGTGTCTTCGATGTGCTTCTCGAAGTTGTCCACTGCCAGGTTGGTCACCGAGGCGATGCCTCCCTGGGCGAAGTACGTGTTGGCCTCCTCCATGCCTGCCTTGCAGATGAGGGCCACTGTGCCTTTGTGCGCCACTTTCAGCGCGAAGCTCATCCCGGCGATGCCCGAGCCGATGACGAGGAAATCGTATGTTCTTACCATAGTCTGTGTATGTTGTCGCCGCAAATGTACGGAATAACTGCTTTTCTTGTACCGCTTTGCGCGGATTATTGCGGGAAATGCCTACCTTCGCGGAAAAAAGAGACGATGAACCGCGTATTTCATGCCCGTATCCTGCCGGCTTATGTGCTGGCGTTGTTGCTTTTCACTTACCTGCTCGTCCACGCCTTTTGGGTGAGGTCGGCCCTGTTGTCGCTGCTGTGCATGGTGGTGCTGGTACTCGTGGTGGAGCGCATTATCCACACCCAATATACGGTGACGGCCGACGGCCGCCTGCTGGTAGACCGTGGCCGCTTCCGCCGCAGGGTGGAAATAGCCGTGGCCGACATCATGCTGGTGGAGCAAGTCAAGTCGCCGCTGCTGGGCCGTCTGCTGGTGTCGCACTGCGTGCTGGTGCACTGCAAGGGCGGGAAGGCCGTCACCCTGCTTCCGGTGAAGGAGGAGGAGTTTGTACAAGTACTGAGGAAACGGGTGCAGGAAGCTTGATTTTCAAGTATATATTGCTTATTTGGTAGCTTAGTATCGCCACCGTGGTAGCGATACTAAGCCAGGCCGGTAGCGATGGTAGGCTACCGGGAGGGTGATGGTAGGGCTACCAACTGACCCTCCACACGGCTCCTGCCCGCACCCAGATGCCGGGTTGCGGGATGTTGCCGTAGTCGTAATACGTCTTATTGAGCAGGTTGTTGGCTTCGGCGTAGAGGCGGAAGCGGGCGTCGTCCCACGACAGGCGGGCGTCAATCAGCGAGTAGGGGCGGTAGGGATGCATGCGGCCGTCGTGCTCGTAGTTGCCCGTGCGGTCCTGCCAGCGGTAGGATAGGTTCAGCCCCAGCCGTCGCCACAGGCGGAAGCCGGCTTGTGCCACTACTTTGTGGCGCAGGTACTCCAGCGCGTAGCGCGACTGCACGTCGGGTTCCGTCCGCTTGTCCTGATGGATGTAGGCGTAGGCCACCGACAGCCTGCGCAGCACTTTTTGGGCATGCCACAGTTCATCGAAATCCATTTGCAGCGAGGTTTCCACCCCGGTGGTGTTGACGCGGGCGTGGTTGACCGATTGCCAGGGGGCGTCCGTGCCTTCCGACAGGTCTTTTATCCAGTCTATCAGGTTGGTGCCTCGGTAGTGGTACACGGTGGCGGTGCCCCGTATGCCGGGGGTGAGGTATTTCACGCCTGCCTCGTAGGCCGTCATTTCTTCCGGTTTCAGGTTCTTGTCGGCCTGGTATCCGTCCACCGTGTAGTAGAGCTCGGTGAAGGTGGGCATGCGCAGCGAGGTGTTGAACGAGGCATACAGCTTCCAGTTGCGGACGAAGCGCCAACTGATGTCTGCCCCGGGGTAGAAGCGGAAGTTCATCTCGTTGCCCGTGTTCTTCACGGCGATGACTCCTGCCGAGAGCGTCAGATTCCGCCACAGGATGTTGTGCTCCAGGTGGAAGCTCAGGTTCGTGCGGTTCAGCCCCACGGTGTACTGTCCGCCTGCTGGGGCTGGACGGGGCGTTTGCAGCGGTTCGCCCAGCGTGGTGCTGATGATGCCCTCGTTGCGCAGCTCCGCGCCGAAGGCCGTCTTGCCCAGCGGGGTTTCCAGCGTGTTGTTCAGGTTCAGCCCGTACACGTCGGTGCGGTGGTAGTTGAAGGGCACGGTTTCCGGGCGTCCGCGCACCAGTTCGAAGCGGTCTTCCGATCGGTTCCAGTAGACGGCCGGGCGGAAGCGGTAGGCCGTGCCTGTTGTTTCTGCCTGTATGGCGGTGAAGTACTTGCGCGTGTGCTCGAACTGGTCGTCGTACTTCGCGCTGTAAAACGTGTTTGCCCCGTAGTCCTTCTGGGTGAAGCCCGCGTGCCACTGCACGTTCACCCGCTCGTCGGCGTACCGCCCTTGGTAGAAGGCTTTGCCCCGGCGGAAATCGCTGTTCAGGCTGCCGGCGGCATTGCGGCTGAAGCCGTCGCTGCGCGCGTAGCTGCCCGACACCTGGTGGCTGTGCGCCTTGCCCGCGAAGCTGGCATGTCCCCCGCCGTGGAAGAAGCCGTACGAGCCCCCTTCGGCATGAAGCTCCATGCCGCTTTGCGCGTCGATGCGGGTCACGATGTTGATGGCGCCCACCAACGACGAGGTGCCGTACACGCGGCCGGCAGGGCCTTCGAGCACTTCGATGCGTTCAATCTCACTAATGTCTACAGGAAAATCGGCGGCGTTGTGGCCGGTCTGGGGGTCGCAGATGTTGATGCCGTTCAGAAGGATGGAGATTTGGTCGAACGTTCCCCCCCGGATGCTGATGTCCGTTTGTACTCCCATGTCGCCCCGTTGGCGGACATCGATGCCAACGGCGTACTTCAACAAGTCGTTCACACTTTGTGCGGGCGCGGCGGCGATGTCGTCGCGGTCGAGCACAGTTACCATGCGCGCCGCCTGCCCCAGGGCTGTGGGGACACGCGTGCCCGTGACGCTTACTTCCTCCAACTCGTACTGCATTTCCCGGGTCTTGTTTTCTACCTGTGCGGAAACCGATTGGGTGTTGGCAAATGCCAGCATCGGGATGACAAGCACACCGATGTTCACCTCCAGTTTCAAGCTGCGGAAAACAGCATACGGGCGTCGGGTGAAGTACTTGAAACGTACGGCACTACTGAGCCTTTTCATGCTTTTTTTCTTCATTGTTACTTAAATTAAAATAGTTGATTAATGTATGCCAATACCACATAGATCTTGGTATGTGCGTGCAAAGGTATTATTAAAAATGGAGTTCCATGACAGATTTTGAACTTTGAAATACTTTTCCTATCTTGCAGCTTCAAAACCTGGAATTACTTTGAATCGTATGGAAACTACTTATCAACTTGCCATCATCGGCGGGGGGCCTGCGGGCTACACTGCCGCCGAAGCTGCCGGACGCGCTGGCTTGAGTGTCGTCCTTTTCGAGAAACGGAGCCTGGGAGGCGTGTGCCTCAACGAAGGCTGCATACCCACCAAGACATTGTTGTATTCCGCCAAGACGTACGACAGCGCGCGCCATGCGCAGAAATATGCCGTCAGTGCCGGCGAGGTGTCGTTCGACCTGCCCAAAATCATTGCGCGCAAGCAGAAGGTGGTGCGCAAGCTGGTGCTGGGCGTCAAGGCGAAACTCACGGCTGCCGGGGTAACGGTAGTGACGGGCGAGGCCGAGGTAGTCGACCCACACCATGTGCGTTGCGCAGATACTGTGTACGAGTGTGCCAACCTGCTGCTTTGTACCGGCTCGGAAACCTTCATCCCGCCTATTGCCGGACTGGCCGATGTGCCCTACTGGACGCACCGCGAGGCATTGGAGTGCAAGCAGCTGCCTGCATCGCTTGTCATTGTGGGCGGCGGGGTCATCGGCATGGAGTTTGCCTCCTTCTTCAACAGCCTGGGCACAAAGGTGACGGTGGTGGAGATGATGGACGAGATTCTTGGCAACATGGACCGTGAACTCTCCGCCCTGCTGCGCGCCGAGTATGCCAAGCGTGGCATTGCTTTCCACTTGAAGGCCAAAGTAGTAGGAGTGGGGCAGACTGAGGGTGGCATCAGTGTTCACTTGGAAGGCGACCGTCCGGAGTGCATAGAAGCGGAACGGCTGCTGATGAGTGTAGGTCGCCGCCCCGTAACGCAGGGCTTCGGGCTGGAACACCTGCCGCTGCAGCGCGACGCGCGTGGCCATATCGTGGTGGACGACTGCATGCGCACCTCCTTGCCCGGCGTGTATGCCTGCGGCGACCTCAACGGGCATTCCCTGCTGGCGCATACCGCCGTGCGCGAGGCTGAGGTGGCTGTGCACGACATCCTGGGTCGTGCCGACGCGATGAGCTACCGCGCCATTCCCGGCGTGGTGTACACCAATCCCGAAGTGGCGGGCGTGGGCGAAACGGAAGAATCCCTCCAGCAGAAAGGCACGCCCTACCGCGCGGTGCGGCTCCCCATGGCCTACTCCGGCCGCTTTGTAGCAGAAAACGAGGGGGTGAACGGCGTGTGCAAAGTGCTGCTGGGCGAGGCCGACGGCAAAGTGCTTGGCGCGCATGTGCTGGGCAACCCCGCTTCGGAAATCATCACCCTGGCTGCCATGGCCATAGACCTCGGCCTCACGGCAGAGGAGTGGAAACGTGTGGTTTTCCCGCATCCCACGGTGGGCGAGATATTCAGGGAAGTGCTGTAAGCGGCAGACGGAGCTTTTGTTTCAGTCCTGTTCCGGTTCTACCCCCGTGCTGCTTTGTCCGGTCTTTTTCCGTTCCATAGGGCCGAAGCACGACCGAACGAGTACCGAATGGGGTACGACTCGGGTACGAATGGGGTAGGTGCGAAGGGTGTTAGGATAGATTACTGTGGTTCAGCGCAACCCCGTAATCACCTCGGTGCATAGGGTGTCCTGGAACTTGCGGGCCTTTCTTCCCGACAGCGTGTTCTGGTTCATGATGGCGAAGGCCACCCAATGGCCGTTCTTGGCTTGCAGGTAGCCGGCCAGGCAGCTCACGCCGGTGTAGGTGCCCGTCTTGGCATGCACGCGGCGGAAGCCGGGCGTGCGGTAGCCCATGCGGTGCTCCAGGGTGCCGTCGATGCCGCTGACGGGCAGGGCTTTGTAGAGCGATTGGAACACGTTGGTGCGGCTGTAGGCGTAGCGCAGCAGGGCTACCAGCAGCTCGGGGGTCACATAGTCGTAGTGCGACAGCCCGCAGCCGTCGGCCAGGTTGTAGTCGTCGGGGTTGAGGCCCAGCTGTTCTATCAGGCGGGCCACGGCGTCCAGGCCGTCGTCGGCCGTGATGTAGCGCCGGCCGGTGGTTTGTTTGCCCAGGCGGTAGAGCAGGGCCTCGGCGTTGAGGTTGTCGCTCTCCTTGAGGCATTGGTCGAGCACGGCCTGCATGGACGTTTCGTGCACTGCCACGCGCACTGAGAGGCTGTCCGGATGGAATTCGCGGAAGCCGTAGAGCGGGTCGGCCACCATGCCACGGTCTTGCAGCCGCTCCACGAAGGTGTGCATGAAGAAGTCTTGCGAGGAGTAGATGTTGATGACGCGTGCCGTGCGCCCGCCCACATTGCCCGTGGCCACGAGCGTATTGCTGTTGTGCATCCAGTCGCGCGTCAGGCGGAAGCCTCCGGCCCGGGGCGTGCGGCTTTCGGTGCGGTTCACTAAGTGGTAGTAGGTGGAGGCGGGGGTGCACTTCAGCAGGGCGGGCATGCCGCGCTCGGCGGGCCGGGCGGTGACGGTGACCACGCCTTTCTCCAGCATCAGGGGCGAGAGGTAGGGCTGGAAGGCCGAGGGGTTGTCGTCCCACAGCCAGCCGCTGCCCCAGTGCAGGGAGTCTTTCATCGACACGTCGCCATACACCTTTCCCGCAATGACGGAGAAGGGCAGGCGGGCAACGGCTTCTGCCAGCGAGTCGAGCGCCGCGTCGTCAAACTCGGGGTCGAAGCCGCCCACCACGTAGAGGTCGCCCCGCAGGGTATCGGCCTGCACGGTGCCTTGGTACCACACTTCAGTGCGGAAGGGTTCGTGTGCGTCGGGGTGCGACAGGGCGGCGATGGCGGTGAGCAACTTCATGGTGCTGGCCGGGCGCGACAGGCGGTCGGCCTGGTAGTCGTAGACGGGTCGGCCTGCCGTAAGGTCGTAGATGGCGATGCCCACGTTGGAGCCTTGGGGCAGCTGCTTGGCCACCAATGAATCGAGCCGGTGGGCCAGGGTGAGGGTGTCGGCCGTGAGGGAATCCGTCGCCGCCTCCTGTGCGGTCAGGGTAAGGGTGCAGACTGCAAGCAGCAGGCTGAAGATTGCTTTTTTCATAAGTTCCGTATTTTCTTTTCTTCTTGACTCCTTGACTTCTTCTTAACCTCTATATTCTAAACTTCTTAACTTCTTGACTTCTGCTTCAAGAATCTCCGTGCCAGCCAGCGGCGCACGGGTTCGTCGTACACCTTCAGGATAAGATAGGTCAGGGCGATGCTGCCGAAGAACACCAGCAGGGCGTAGGGCCATGCCTGCGCGAAGGGTATCTTCTCCTCGCCGCCCCACAGCCAGGCGTAGAACAGGTACATGAAGGGATAGTGCACCACGTACACCGGATAGGAAATGTCGCCGCAGAACTTGCACACGCGCCGGGTGCCGCCATCCGTGGCCTTGCCCGACGCGCCCAGCCACACCAGCAGGGGGAAGATGAGGATGACGCACACCGAGTCGTACAGCCCGTTGAGCCAAAGCCTCTCCGCCCCGCCCACATGGGGCATGCAGAGCAGCACGACCACGGCCAGGCTGCACAGCCAGAACGCCCCGCGAATGTGCACCGGCTTGAACACGCGCGACATCAGCAGCCCTGCCGAGAAGGCGAAGAGCAGCCGCAGCATGCCCCCGGGAAAGTTGGTACCTGCCAACGACCAGCCCACGCCCAGGTGCCCGTAGCCCGAGCCGTTGCCTATGGCATAGCCCGCCAGACCTGCGCCGGCCAAGGCCACCAGTACCGCCAGCCAGCGGGTGGACAGCCGCCGGATGAAGAGGGCGTAGAGTATGTTGCCGATGTACTCAAAGAAAAGCGACCAGTTGGGTCCGTTGAGCGGATACATTTCGCCGTTGCCACGCACGTCGGCTGCCGTCCCCGGCATCACGGGGATGAGGAAGAGGTTGAGCAGCATAGCCAGCATTACCATCGAGGTGGCCACATGCGAGCCGTCCCACCGCTCGCAACCTTGTATGCAATAAGTGATGGCGCCCAGCGCCACGCCCATGATGACCATGGGGTGCAGGCGTATGAGCCGTCGCTTGAAAAACTCGCGCGTGGTGAGCGAGCGTTTCCAGCGGTCGTCGTAAGCATAGCCTATGACAAAGCCTGATAAGATGAAGAAGAAGTCTACAGCCAGGTAGCCGTGGTTGAAGCGTTGGTCGATGGGGCTGGTGGCAAAGCCTTCGAAAACGTGGTACCACATGACGACCAGTGCCGCCACGCCACGCAGTCCGTCCAGCAGTTCATAGTGGGGTTTGGAGTCCGCAAAGGCTCCGGAAGTAGTTTTTTCCATAGGGGTAGGAGAGGGGGAGGTGTTAAGTGATAAGTGGTTAGTTTTTAGGGATTAGTGTTGAGTGATGAGCGGTTAGTGGCAGGTGTTGTTTATGCCTTTTGCCACTAACCACTCATCACTAACCGCCAATCACTGCCTTACGCATACTGTGCCCAGTCGGTGTTGCGCATGTCGCCGCTCTTGGCCAGCTCGGCGTGCATGCCCAGGGCGGCACGGATGGCGTGCGGGGTCTGAGCCTTGCCGTCGGTCAGCTTCAGGTAGTCCCACAGGATGTTCTTGTAGTCGGGGTGCACACAGTTCTCTATGATGGTCTGTGCGCGTTCCTTCGGGCTCTTGCCACGCAAGTCGGCCACGCCCTGCTCGGTGACGATGATGTTCACGTCGTGTTCCGAGTGGTCGTGGTGCGACACCATGGGCACGATGGCGCTGATGCGGCCTTCCTTGGTGACCGACGGGCAGGTGAAGATGGAGATGTAGGCGTTGCGGGTGAAGTCGCCGCTGCCGCCGATGCCGTTCATCATCTTCGTGCCGCCGATGTGGGTGGAGTTGACGTTGCCGTAGATGTCGGCCTCGATGGCGGTGTTGATGGAGATGATGCCCAGTCGGCGCACAATCTCGGGGCTGTTGGAGATTTCCGAGGGGCGGAGCACCAGCTTATCGCCAAAGAACTGCATGTCGCTGTACACCTCGTTGAGGCAGTCGTTGGTCACGGTGAGCGAGCAGCCGGAAGCAAACTTCACGCGGCCGTCGCGTATCAGCCCGATGACGGCGTTCTGGATGACCTCGGTGTAGATGTTGAAGGCCGGTATGGCGGTGCTGTGTCCCAGGGCGCCCAGCACGGCATTGGCAATGTTGCCCACGCCCGACTGCAAGGGCAGGAAGGTGCTGGGGATAATGCCCCGCTTCATGTCGGCCACGAGGAAGTCTGCCACGTTGCGGCCTATCTGGTCGGTCACGGGGTCGGCAGCCGAGAAGGCGCGTGCCTCGTCGGGCCAGTTGGTCTCCACGATGCCCACAATCTTCTTGGGGTCTACCTGTATGTAGGGCGTGCCGATGCGGTCGTTGGGCTTATAGATGGGTATCTCGCGGCGGTAGGGCGGGTCGAGGGGCTCGTACACGTCGTGCAGGCCCATGGCCGCCTTGCTGTGGGCAGCGTTCAGTTCCACGATGATTTGGTCGGCCAGGCGGCATACGGTGGGGGCGATTCCTCCGGCGGCGGTGAGGTAGATTTTGCCGTCGTCGGTCACCTCGCAGGCCTCTATGATGGCCACGTTCACCTTGCCCATGAAGCCGTAGCGCAGCTCCTGCGCCATTTGCGAGAGGTGGATGTCGTTGTAGGCAATCTCGCCGTTGTTTACTGCCGCGCGGAAATCCTTGTTGGTGGTGTAGGGTGCGCGGTAGCGGATGGCCTTGGCGCGCGTCAGCACCCCGTCGCACGATTCGCCCGTCGAGGCGCCCGTGAAGATGCCCACCTGGAAGGGGTTGCCCTTGGCGTGTTCTGCTTCTGCTATCTTGGCCAGTTCGGCTGTCACGGCTTTGGCCGTGCCGGCGGGTGTGAATCCGCTCAGGCCGATGTTGTAGCCGTGCTTGATGAGGCTGGCAGCTTCTGCTGCCGAAATGCGGTTGAATGACATAGTAGTGTTGTTTTTTATATTGTTGTTAATGATACAGTTCGCTGTGTCCGTGCCGGGCGGCGCTCATTCGTACTTCCGTTTCAGTATCTCGCCCCACACAATGGCGCGTCGGGCGTCTTCGGCCGAGCGGATGGCATATTCCCCCTCGCCGGCTTCCGTGTCCGCAGGCCGGGGTGGCGGCGTTGCGGCGGCCGCAGGTTTGGCCTGCCGGCGGGGCTTGGGCGGCGCCGGCCTGGCGGACTCGTAGCGGGGGATGAAAGGCTCACTGTCCGCCGTAGTGCGGTGGGGCGGCAGGGGGCTGTCGGTGTCCGCATCTTCGGGCACAGGCGGCATGCCGGCGGGGGCGGCGGTTGTGTTTTTCTTCCTGGCCTCCTTGTTGTATTGCTTCACGATGCCTACGGCAATGACGGCGATAATCACCAAAAATTTCAGTACATCTTCCATAGTTCCGTTATTTCCGCCCAAAGTTACGGATAAAATCCGTGTCCGCCATGCTTTTCCGGAAAAAGACGCACGCAGGGGCATAAAAAAAGGGCAGCTTCCCAGCTACCCTTCATTGTTTTTAACCTAAACCTTAACTATGAAAAAATCTAATGTTTCTTTCACCCGCAAAATTCCGAAAATATTTCCGTACAGGCAATTAAGGATATAAAAAAAACATGGAAGTTAACCTTTTTTAAAGTTGCGGGTGCTGCCTCATTCCTGCTTTGTCCGTTCTTTTTTCGTTCCATAGGGCCGAAGCGCAACCGAATGAGTACCGAATGAGGTACGACTCGGGTACGACTGGGATAAGGAGCAGGGGTGTAAGGATTGTTTTAAATAGTATGAGAAACGGAAGGGTGAAAGCTTCCTTTTCATGAAATTTATAGTTACCTTTGCTGAAGTTTAAAAATGGGCAAACGGAAAGGAAGACCTTACAAAGGAATATAAAAGTCTGTTGAAAATACGGACTGGGGACAAAGGGTTCAAAGACCTGGCTGTGACATGCGTGGCTCTTGCCAATGCGAAATTGAACATAAAGACAACGTTGAAAACCATTGAGCCTCATAGCCTGGAGGCGTTGATAAGTGAAGATTTCTGATATAGCAAAACGCTTGCCTGACATTGAGTTGCGCGAATTAAGAAAGTTTGTGTATGGTATGGTAAAGAAAGGTAAATTGGCTACGGAAGGGAGTAGGACAAACAGGACATATTGTCTCATCAAGACCGTGGATTGATGGCAAAAAAAAAAGAATGGAAAAAGATTTCTTTGTAGTGACGGATGCTTATAATTGATTATCAATACTTTAGTTTCTTTTTCTAATGTTTGGTGAATAGCAAAATCACAGAATACCTCAGTCTGCTTCGAGTATGAAAAAGAAAGTAGGATAGTGTCTTATTTAAAAGATACTATTACGGTAATGAATTTTTCTGAATACAGGAGGCGACTTATACTCATGGAGTGAGATAAATACTCCCATTAAGTTTACTTGGATACTTAATGAGGAAATGTAGTGGCATTTATGCCAGATTTTCCCCAGTCAGGAAATCCTTTTTTCCTAACTGGGGAATTTTTATGGCCTAACTATGGGGAAATAGCGGGATATCAGCCTATCACTTCTTCCCCTTTCAGCGTGGCGGACGTGGCCTCGGTGATGCGCACCGTCACCAGGTCGCCCACGCGGTGGGTACCCCGGTCGAACACCACCACGCGGTTCTGCTCCGTGCGGCCAAAGAGTTGGTCGCGGCTGCGTTTGCTGGTGCCCTCAGCCAGCACTTCGTACACGCGGCCCACGCAGCGGGCGTTGCTCTCGGCGGAGAGGCGGTTCTGCAGGGCGATGATTTCTTCCAGGCGGCGCACTTTCACCTCTTCGGGCACGTCGTCGGGCAGATGCTTGGAGGCGAAGGTGCCGGGGCGCTCGCTGTACTTGAACATGAAGGCCGAGTCGTAGGCGCACTCCTCCATGAGGCTGAGCGATTGTTGGTGGTCTTCTTCTGTCTCGCTGTGGAAGCCGCTGAAGATGTCGGTGGAGAGGCCGCAGTCGGGGATGATGCGGCGTATGGCGGCCACGCGCTCCAGGTACCATTCGCGGTCGTACTTGCGGTTCATCAGCTTCAGGATGCGGCTGCTGCCGCTCTGCAC
>CALUJC010000076.1 GCA_944320865.1 uncultured Bacteroides sp.
TGAAATGATAATTTAGTTGACAAGGAGACAAGTTGACGAGGCAACGAGGGGCGGAGTATTTGCGGACGGCAACGCCGTCCAACCATGCTTAACCGCTGTGTGCCGCGCAGCGGTACCTGCGGTGTATGCAGGTGAGCGCAAGCACCCCGACCTCGAAGGGGTCGAACAAGCTATGTCCCGTCGGTATGGGGTTGAACCTCTTCGAGGTTCTATGCATCTGCTGATGGCTTCTTACCGCAGGTACCGCTGCGCGGCACACAGTGGTTAAGCATAGTTGGACAGTTGCACTGTCCTCGTAGCCTTGTTAACTTGTTCCCTCGTCAACTAAAGCGCGCTTGCGCACGCATAAATTCCCATTTATATGATAATGCGACTGCTATTTTGTCAAGCATTCATGCTAAGAAAAATCCTTTATCTCCCTCCTCTTTATCACCCTCGCCGGATTGCCTCCTACCACCGTCCACGGCTCCACGTCCTTGAACACGGCTGCGCGTGCACCGACTACCGCCCCTTGGCCTATGGTGACGCCTGGACCCACAAAGGCCTCGGCTGCTACCCAGGCATAATCTTCTACTACGATGGGCTTCTCTATCTGCTCGTAGCGGCGGGACGATATGTTGTGCGAAGCCGTGCACAGATAGCTTCGTTGCGACACCGTGGCATAGGCGCCTATCACTACCGGCGCCGCATTGTAGCAATCCACCCCCGAAGCCAGGCAGGCATGGTCCTTCATCTCCAGATGCCACGGCATGAAGATGGTGGCCGAGGCATAGACATTGGCATTCTTTGCCACCTTCGCCCCAAACAGCCGCAGCAGGAAACGCTTCCAAGGCATCAAGGTGCTTTTGGGGAAAGGTCGTGCCAACAACGTCCAGCAAGCCGTCCACACCATCCGCTTCATGCGGTTGGCAGTGGTATAAGGCGATACAAACATTACCCTGTCTTCCATACCCTACTACACCGCCGTTTTTTCCTTTCTCCGCCTCGCGGCCAGCATATTGTTTATCTGTTGCCGCACGTTGTCCACCTTGCCGCCCGAGGTCAGGTTGGTGGCAAAGGGCAGAAGCACCTGGATGAAGGCCGCCTTCACCACGGTGTGCTTCTCCACAAAGCCGTCGTCCAGCATGTTGCCCACCACCTGCGCCAGTTCGTGCGCCGTGTTGCAATCACCAAGCAGCGAGATGTAAATGGACATTTTCTCCACATCGTGTACATATTTATATAAATTCCGCTCCTGCTGGGACAGACTGCTCTCCAGTCGCACCAATTGTTTCTCCGGACCGGCTTGCTCGGCAAACCGGTCATTATAAAAATTCTGAATCGCAGAGGTTGCCGCAGGCATAATCATCGTAGTTCCTCCGTTAATATTAATCACAATTTTCGGTTGTTCTTCCATGTTTTTTTTACTTGTTTTATTTCAGCCCCTCCCCATCCCTCCCCGGTGGGGAGGGGGGTCAGAGCATGCAGTTTATTATAGTTATAAATGTGAATTCAAGCGGGGTCCCCTCCCTACCGGGGAGGGTTAGGGAGAGGCTCAACCATTCCTTAACGTACATTCAACAGAATATAAATGCTTTTCAACGGACTTCCTTGCATCGGTATTTGTGTATATATTTGCGCCAAAGTTTTATTACAAACAAACATTACACAACAATGAATGAAAGTATCATGAGTTTTTTCCACGCCCCCGTCAGCAACAAGGTTCCGGCGGGGGTGTGCAACCTGGCCGGGCTTCATGCCTACATCACTGCCGACAAGCGGCTGCAGCAACTGACACACGACGTGCGCACTGCCTGTGGAGACGAAAAGCTGTTCCGCAAAAAGAAGCAGTCCATGCTGCCCTACGTCACGCCAGCAGGCGTATTCCCCTACTGCAAGGAGCTGTGCCTCACGCTGCCCTCGGGGCTCTTTGTCATCGACATCGACCACCTCGCCACCGCCGCCGAGGCGGAGGAATGGCGCAACCGCCTGTTTGCCGATAGCGTGCTCTGCCCCGACCTGGCCTTCATCAGCCCCGGAGGCAAGGGCGTGAAGCTCTTCATCCCCTACCGGCTGAACCCGGCGGAGAGCATCAAGCAATCCTTCAGCAACGCCCTCCATGCCGCCTGGGACTACATAGGCTGGAAGTACGGACTGGCCGTGGATACCGCCAACGCCGACATGTCCAGAGCCTGCTTCCTCTCCCACGACGAAGGCGCAAAGCTGGCTGCGAGGTGAGAGCTTTTTGTTAGAAGTCAAGGAGTTAAGAAGTCAAGAAGTCAAGAAGAAGGATAGTAGTCACAAATATTGACTTACGGGATTCTGAAATCTTTACTTCATGATTCTTAACTTTCCACAACAGGCCGTCTGGAAAATCTTGCACAACTTTTTTCATTTTGCGCTGTCATCCTGAGCGCAAGCGAAGGATCTCCCGCTTGCTTCTGTTGTCAGGAGATGCTTCACATACGTTCAGCATGACAAAATGATAGGTCAACCTTAGTTCTCGGACAAGCCCTCCTTCTTGACTACTTGACTTCTTAACTTCTTAACTCCTTGACTCCTTAACTCCTTGACTTCTTAACTTCTTATTATTTTTAAAATCCAAATGAACCAAACAGAATCATTGCAGCAACTTGTAGCTGCCGTAGAGCAATCGGGAGCCAACCTGGCCCCCACGTATCAAGAATACATGCCACTGGCCTTTGCCGTGGCCAACAGTTGCGGAGAAGAAGGCCGGAGCTGGTTTCACCGCCTGTGCCGCATCTCCGAAAAGTATGAACAGCAAGAGGCCGACCGCCTCTACGACCACGCCCTGCAGACGGGACGCCGACAGAACTCGCTGGGCACCGTCTTCCACCTGGCCGAACGGGCCGGAGTGAAGCTGGACCGCAAACTTGCAAACTTGCAAAACTTGCAGCCCCCTCACACACACACGCAGGCGCGTGCGTGCGAGGCCGACGCCTTGACGATGAACGAGGATGCCGACACCCCTGCCGCCCCCGCCCTGCCCTGCTTCGCCGACTACGGCTGGCCGGGCTTCCTGCAGCAGGTGGTGGACTGTGGCGACTCGCCCGCCCAGCGCGACATACTGCTGCTGGGCTCCGTCACCGTGCTGGGAGCCACCCTGAACCGGCTGATGAGCTTCACCTACGGGCGCAAGCACAAGTATCCCTGCCTGCAGACCTTCGTAGTGGCGCCCCCCGCCTCGGGCAAGGGAGCGCTGACCTGGGTGAGGCGGCTGGCCGAACCCATACACGACGAGCTGCTCGACACCTACAACCGCAAGATGCAGGAGTATCGCGCCGAAAAGGCACGCCGCGAGACGCTGGGCAAGGAGAAAGCCAACACCCCCGAACCCGAACAGCCCCGCATGAAGATGTTCCTCATCACCGGCGACAACTCGGGCACCGGCATGCTGGAGAACCTGATGGACGCCGACGGAGCCGGACTGATATGCGAGACCGAGGCCGACACCGTGAGCACCGCCATAGGCAGCGACTACGGCCACTGGAGCGACACGCTGCGCAAAAGCTTCGACCACGAGCGGCTGGCCTACAACCGACGCACCAACCACGAGTATCGCGAGTGCAAGCGCTCCTACCTCAGCGTGCTGCTCAGCGGAACGCCCGCCCAGGTGAAGCCCCTCATACCCTCGGCCGAAAACGGACTGTTCTCCCGCCAGGTGTTCTACTGCATGCCCGCCATCGACGAGTGGACCGACCAGTTCAACCTGGCCGACACGGCCGACTACGACAGCACCTTCACCCTGTGGGGACAACACTGGAAGCGGCTGCTGGACAGCCTGGAGGGTAACATCAGCGGCATACGCCTGGAGCTGACGGCGGAGCAGATAGACACCTTCAACCACCACCTGGCCAGCCTCTTCGTGCGCGCCGGAGCCGCCCATGGCGACCCCATGAAGAGCACCGTCACCCGCATCGCCATCAACCTGTGCCGCATCATGAGCGTCGTGGCCCTGCTGCGCTCCCTGGAGCGGCTGCTGCCCACAGGCACCCGTCGCGACGAGCGCGACTACAGCCACATCACCCGCCAGCTGATGCAATGCCCCGGACTGACGCCCGCCCCCGACATACTGCCCGAGAACGTGCGCGACGGCGTGATACCCCACTTCCGCCTCGCCATCACCGATGCCGACTTCCGGGCCGTCCTCTCCCTGGCCTCGCCTCTCTACCTCCACGCCTGCCACGTGCTGGCCCTGCTGCCCCCCACCGAGGCAGTGAAGCAGCCCCCCGTGTCCACCGCCACCTTCCTCGACCGCCTGCCCCAGCGCTTCACCCGCCAGGCCGCCCTCGAAGAAGCCCAGCGCTGCGGCATAGCCGACAACACGCTCGACTCGCTGCTGAAGCGCATGGTGTCGCGCGGCATCCTGGCCAAAGCTCAGCGCGGCGAATACCGGTTCGCCTCCCGCGTGCGTGCGTGTGTGTGTGAGGCCCCTGCAAGAAATGCAAGTTTGCAAGATTCCGGGCAAGATTCCCATCAAGATTCCGTGCATGATTCAGGACAAGGCTGAGAGAGCACCCCGCCGTTTTTTTCCCCAGTTAGGAAAAAATCCCCGCCCAGGCAGGGAAATATTTCTTCCTAACTAAGGAAATGGGAATTTAGTTGACGAGGGAACAAGTTAACAAGGCTACGAGGACAGTGAAACTGTCCAACTATGCTTAACCG